>JADMJV010000005.1 GCA_018780265.1 bacterium | reverse complement strand
GATCTTTGCCGCGTAAACCTATGCATTATACGATCCGCGGAGTGTCAGACTAGCTCTCTTCCATAAAGAGAGCGCCGGTAGCTCTGTTGACGGTGACCGTAATGCAATGTTCCTTGCGACCGACATAGCCGGCGCCGTCGCCAAATGTGACTTCTCGATTGAATACGCTGTAGGTCTTCTGCTCGGGAGTCTCGTGATATTCCAGTTTTTGCTCCTTGCTTGGGCTATAAGGATCGTCTTTCACGCTGGACGTCATATCAACGACCTCTTTGCTAAAGGGCTCTTTAAACTGAGCCTTGGCGTTCCAGCCCCCTTCGCTATAGTCCCCGCTAAGAGCCGTTCCTACCATACGCTTGACCGGATTGCGAACCACATTCTTCAGTTCGACGGAATCTGATTTGGGGGCCGCATCATAACGCGTCCCATCCATTTCTGCCACTTTGGCCTTCTCACGATCAACCTGATCGATTACTTTCTGGGCGATTCGCATAGCTCCGGCGTTATTTGGGTTAATCTGCATGAGGCCTCCTGAATCTAACCTGCACCCCCCGCCTTTGCCGGGGAGACTTCCGGAAATAGTCGATCTCATTCGAGGACGATTATCACTCTCGATATAACGGAGAAGTCCATCCTGGGATGACTCCGAAAAGAGTCGCATAGAAGGCGGGACAAGTCAAGGTCTGGGTGGGAAAGGGGTGCTGCTTCTATTCATGGGTGAAAATCACGCGGCCGATAACCACCGCTTTTGTGCCTGTAGGTAGCGGGATTTCGTTCGTTGGCCAACACCGATAGGCCGGACAGGGCCGTGACGGCCTTTTCCTCAACGGTCTGCAAGTTCACGAAGTTATCCCGGCAGGCTCTGCGAGTAGGACCGATCGAGTTGATGGCGGTCGATAGGAAAATAGGGAATGCGGTCGCCGGCTTCCAGCTTCCAGACCCTTCTCAACAGATCGACATGGTCAGCCGTGATTGGGCTTTGAGCACTTCCACTCGGATCAGGCCACCCTGTGGGGAGAATCGGCGCAATTTGCACTCCAGAACACCGTGCTCGCGGCTGCCTCTGAATTACGGGAGTTTCTCTGGAGAGAAAAGAGCCCACTGTAAGACGTGAGTATCCAGCCGAGCCCTGATCAAACGACCGGGTGCTCCCATTCCGCCAATTCCTCGTCTGGGAGTGGGTCAAAAATCTCCTCTCCAGCCTCGCCTTTCAAAAAGCCCATTGGGACCCTCTTGGGAGTTTCCAAGGGGCTCAAGCGCGCAAACGGCTTGCCCATTTTGGCCAGGATAAAATCTTCACCGGCCTTTACCTCATCGAGGCCTGGACAAATGGGTCTTCGCCTCATGAATATTGATGACTCGAATGAACTTAGTCTAGTGGATTTAGTCCGAAGGCGTCAAGCAATCAGGTTGTTGTTGTTGTTGTTTCTGGGCCCATGAAGGATCCAGCGGCGGAAGAGGCTGGAGCGACACCTGTGAGCGCCGGTGCAGTCCAGTAAGTTCGGTTATTGGACAGTGGTTACGAATATCTCATCCCCTCGCCCTTTATCCAGACCTAAGGCCGTGCTCAACAGTTTTCCGATGTTTGCCTCGCGTTGGGGGGAACTCTTGCGGCGCAGCACAACGGCCACCGAAATCCTGTGAATCTCAGGCCCCGAGCGCCTGGCAACTCGTTCCTCGCCTGCAACGATGACTTTATCCTCCCGGTCCCACCAGCTGGAATCCACATTGACCGTGATGCTAGATCCCGGTCCCATAACACGATCGACATTGTCTTGAGCGCGAGTTCTCAGTTCTTGCTCCAGTCGGCGCTGAAAGGACTCGTTGGCTCGATACTGCCTCTCCCCAACCGACACTGGATTGTCAGGCGGACGTAACATCCAGGAGGCTGCAGCCAGGACCACAATCAGACAGGCCAAGTCTCGCCAGTAGCGCATTGGAGATATTTCTGCGAAAATGGCCGTCGGCCTCTTGCGGAGTCTCTAACCAGCCCCACTCCGCGGCGGGGGCAGACCGTGCCAAACCGGGGTCGCTACCAGAACGCCCGGTCGATAAGCACTTCCAAACGGGCTAAGTAGCGGATTGAAGGCCCACTTGTGAGAACATCTATGCCTGAGGGTCTGCAGGGAACCGCGGTATTTTACCTCTATGCACGTTCTCTTAAGGATTAACCTGGGACCTGCCAGGCCTGCACAGCCCAGAAACAAAAGACACCGGCGTGACCCTCCTCGTGGCCTACGATTGGGCAAAGCCATCTCCATTCTCAGAAATCCATCCAGCCCTACCGCCAGGGTGGGATCCCTGATTTCGCGGCCCATGCTAAGCTGGCAGGGATGTTGAACTAACTGCCCAGCGCGCAGGTTTTGCTGGAATCATTGAATTTTGAGTGGCCGGAGCCAAGAAGTGAGCAGGAGACGCTGGATTCGACTCCCGTTTCCGCGGCTCTGGTCGATCGGGAGAATCGTCTGGGGGCGGCTCTTCCTGAGGCGGATTTTGACCGGGGGCGCTGGCCGGCGACGCCGGAGTTGTTGGATGCGCTCCGGGCCGCACTGGTGGATCGCTGCGGTGATGTGGTGGGCCATCATATCGCCTACCGTTTGGTCCGTTGTGGCTGCCGCCAGGCGGCAACCCTTGCCGGTTTGTGCGAGTGGGATCGGCAGTTGTTTCGCTGGCGCGAGCTCGGGTTTTCCAGTCAGGATCTGCTGGCGCGGTTGCAAGCGGCGGGGGTGGCGGGCGAGCCGGAGGCCGGTGATCTGGAGAAGCTGGACGGGTGGTTGGCTGATCCGGCTGCGGTGCTGGCCTATTACGGAGTGGGAAATCTGGCCGCGACCCTACTCAAAGGCAGGGTGTTTTCCGCCTCGCTCTACAACAACGGAGGGGAGCCCGACTACCGCTCATGGTGGCAAGGAATGGGCCGGCTGGCCGGGTTGGCTTTGTGCGAGGTGGTCCAGACGGCCTTAACAGAGGGACTGGTTGAAGTTGCCGGGGAGGATCTGCCGGAGGAGTTGAGGGGGGTGCCGGTTTTCCGCGAGGAGGAGGTGGTTTGGGAAATCGGCTTTCGGCTGGACGGTCAATCTCGCAGCATCTATGTCAAGGGGGATCTGACCTGGGTGAACGAGAGGGATTTGTCGCGTGAGTTCGACCGTTTGCTGGAGAGCCTGGGTCGCAGCGAGCGGGTCTTGCGATTGGGCGGCGGACGCACGGATGAGGAGTCGTTTTGGGGGCGTTACTTGGTGGCGGATCCGCTGCGCTTCTTTCCCATGGCCGCAGAACTCGGGATCCCCGTGTACAGGTCGGGTCAGGGTTGCTGCACAACGCCCGCCCCCGGATAGCGACGAGGCAAGACCTCTGCTGAATGCTGTCTACTGCTACGCTTTCGCGCCTCATGGCCTCGGCCGGGTGATGGACAACTATCCCGTAAGCTAGTTGGCCTCTGGGGCTGTCGACGCCGCCTTCCGATCACGCGCCGCTTCCGTGAGTTTGCCCAACGCCTCGCAGATTTCGGCCCTCTGAATCAGGTAGTCCCGAGCTGGTTCGGCACGTACAGCTCGATCCGAATCGGCCAGTGCTTCTTCCAATCGCCCCAGCTTCAGCAACAATCCGGCTCGCATATCGTAGTTACTCGCGTCCGGATCCAAATCGATCGCCCGACTGACATCGTCCACGCCCAATTGCCAGTCTTTGTGCTGATCGGACTGGTCTCGGCAGTAGGCCCGCAACCACCATGCATTGGCAAAACCGGGCTCGATCTCGATGGCCCGGTTCACGACCAGAATGGCCGCGTCAGGGCGATTCTGATCGTCTAGCGCGTAGGCTTTATGGTAGTGGCCCACCGGGTTGTTGGGCTGCAAGGCGATGAGCCGGTCATACTCGGCCAGGCAGGAAGGGTCCTTGCGATGAGACTCGGCCTTTTTAAATAGATTCTGGGTCTTGGGGTCGTCAAAAAGGTGGGGACACTCGTAGAGTTTGACTTGGCCGGCTGGGGTCGCGAGCGCAGGCATTGGGGTCGGGGACGGTTTGTGGTTTCGCGCCGCTTGAGAGAAGACCAGTGCGCAACCTACCACGATGAGGAACACTTCCAGGTTGCGTTTCATAATTTGAAAGATTCGGTCTCCCGAGTCCGCACCCTTTTGAATATCGTCTCGGGCTGGTAGTTCGAGATATGCCTTGCAGGCTTGAAGTGAGCCCCTGCAAGGTAGATGTAATGAGCTAGCTGAACGATGGCTGAGAGTTTGCCGGGTGGGCATATCGTGGCGATGGATGGCGGTAGTTTCTTGATAGAGCCAGAGAATCCGCTGCTGGATGATTTTGTGCTCTCCCTGACGCGCCGACGACCGGCACGAGTGTGTTTTGTTCCGACGGCCAGCGCCGGTTCGGCCCGCTATAGTGTGAAGTTGTATCGTGCCTTTAGCGGAAAGGCAACGGCCACCGACCTGACACTTTTTGACTCGTCGTCTCTGGCCCAGCACCCCGCCAACACAACCGATTTGGCGAGTTTTATCGCGAATCAGGAGGTGGTCTATGTGGGTGGCGGGACCACGGCGAATTTGCTGGAGATCTGGCGGGTTCACGGGCTGGATGTGGTGCCCCGCGCCGCGATCGGCGGCTACAAGCCTAAGACTCGGGCAATCCAAACCAGCCCGTCAAAACGGCCGTGCGCAAATCAACGGACTTAAACTTCTTGCCCCCGTTGAGGCAGTCTTCGGGTGAGGAGCCGGTCAGAATATCGAATTTCTTCTCCAGGTTACGCAAAGCCACCGGCACCACCAGCGAGGTGGGAATGCTGAGCCGGGCCCCCAGCATCTGCAGCAACCCTTCCACCTTGACGCGAATCTCCAGCGGATGGTTATGCTGGCTGCCCACCACCTTGAGCAGTCGAATGGCTGCGGGGGGCTTTTCGGCCAGCATGGCCAGCACCGACTTGCCCAAAGCGTGGAGCAGGGCTCCCTCGTCCTCCAGGTCGGGAAACTTGAGCGTGTCCAGGCCCGGGTGCCAAAGAGGCGCAAAGCGCGTCCCGGAGACCCGGGCCATTCTCAGCGAATGGGTACTGGAAAGGATCCCCAGTGTCACCATCTACTTGAGCTGCAGCAATTCGACTTCGAAAATCAGGGTGGCATTGGGGGGAATAGCCCCACCACCGGCTCCGCGCGACCCGTAACCCAGGTTGGAGGGAATGGTCAGTTTGCGCTTCTCCCCCACCTTCATGCCGGCCACACCCTCGTCCCAACCCGGGATGACTCGGCCCGCGCCCAGGGGAAATTCGAACGGTTGGCCTCGATCCACGCTACTATCGAACTTCTTGCCGTTTTCCAGCCAGCCCGTGTAGTGCACCGAGACCGTGCGCCCGGGCTGGGCCGCCGCCCCGTCCCCTGCCTTGAGGATCTCATACTTGAGACCGCTGGCCGTGGTCACGATCGCCGGCGTGCTGGCCCCACCCGAGCGCTGGCCCACGGCCATGCGGCAAACCAGGTAGGGCTTCTCCCGTCGATCTTTGCCGCCTTGAAAATCGGCCTGTCGTTGCAGTTGATTGAGCGTGAAGTATAAAAACCCGTCGCTCAAACAAAGAGTGTCCGGCCACCATTTGCGGTCCAGCTGAGTGAGGGTTGCATACTGCCCCTCCTGATTGCGGCGCAAAATGGAAGCCTGCTCATAGTTGGTGGCATAGAGCTGGCCCTGGGCGTCCATTTCCAGACCGTCCGAGGCCCCGCCCTTGTCCCCTTCGTCTTTCACGCTGGAGGCTGCATCGGCCTCCGGGTCAGCCAGCACATCCGTGCTCACGCTGTAAAGCCGGCGTCCGGACAGAGCGCAATAGTAGAGCCTCTGCCCATCGGGCGACAGGGCGATGCCGTCCGCCCCCACCGACATATTCTTCCCCTGCATATAGAGGGGCTTTCCCTCCACCACCGGCACAAACGAAGCCTCCTCCTCGACCGAGCGATGACCATCCAGCTTGCGCCACGAGCGACCGCTGCGCAGGTCCACCACAATGATGGCGCTGGGCCCTTTGACAGCGCTGTCGGTGATATAGGCCAGGTTGCGGGCCACATCCACGCGCACATCATTTAGATAGGTCGTCGACTTCACCACGTCGGTGGGAAAGTGGATCATCTTCAGGACCTGATTGGTCTTCAGGTCCACACCCACCAGCTTGGGGCCATCGGCCACGGGAGGGCCAAACTGGATGCTACCCGTGTCCAAAATCCACAGCCTGTCGGCCGAATCAACCACTACGCTCTGCACCGAAACCAGTGTCTCGTGAGCCCGCTTGGCATCGTAACCGGCCAGCTCAGCACTGGGAAAGGGCACTTCTTTGCCGTCGCGCAATTCGACCACGGCGTGGGTGACCGCATCGCCCCAGCGGGGGAAATTGACAAAGATCCGCCCCTTCTGAGAAACGGCCACGCCGGTGGGCATCGGACCGGAGAAGCGGCCCACCACGTCGGGCGTGCCTTGAGCAAAAACAGCGGGAGAGAGCAAGAGAAGAGGAAGTAGCAGTTTTTTCATAGCCACCACCTTGCCCGCCGAGGCAACCGGGTAAACGCGCCGGGCTAGTTGCGAATGGTCGTCCAGGGTCGCCCCAAATCTACCGTCTGAGCGGGCTTGTGGGCCAGCACTCGCTCGTGCTCGATAAAAGCCTCTAACTGAGTGCGCTGTGCCTCGGGCAGGGCCTGGAATTCAAAACCAAACTGAAACAGTCCAGACATGGGCAGTTCCTTGCTCCAAACAATGCGGGCCTGAGTCTCTAGCGGAGGGGAACCGGCCTGCAGAATGATACGCACCTTCAGATCGCAACTGGTGGGCAGCGGAAACTGGTTGGTGGCCCGAAAGCCCGTCACACTGATGTCGATGACAAAGAGACGAGCCTGGATACTCATTTCCTCATACTCAATCTCGGCACCCAGGACCTTGTTGAGGCGGTAGCTTTGGCGTCGCTCCTCACCTTCCACCGACTGGTCCTGCCCGACCACGGCTTCCACCGCGGCGGTCGTTTCTTCGTTTGGTTCCGATTCAAAACTCACGGGCGCGTCCCCCTATCCATGTTGAATTTTAATTCGCCATGGCGGGCCCGCTCCTGCCTAGAGCCAGCTATAAGCATAGTCGGGGACCTCGCACCCCAGGGCCGCCTCGGTCACTTGGAGAGGCCGGAAGGTATCCACCATCACGGCCAGTTCCTGGGTGTCCGCCTTGCCAATGGAGGCCTCAGTGGCGCCCGGTTGGGGACCATGGGGCAACCCGCAGGGGTGCAGAGTCCAATCGCCTTGCTCCACGCCACGTCGGCTCATAAAGTCCCCATCCACATAATAGAGAACTTCGTCCGAGTTAACGTTGCTATGATTGTAGGGAGCCGGTATGGCCAACGGATGGTAGTCAAAAAGCCTGGGGCAGAAGGAACAGATTACGAAATTATGAGCGTCAAAGGTCTGATGTACGGGCGGCGGTTGATGGATGCGACCGGTGATTGGCTCGAAATCGTTGATATTGAAAACCCAAGGATAGAGATAGCCGTCCCAACCCACTACCCCCAGCGGATGCTGAGCCATGATGTGGCGATGCAGTTCGTTGCGGGCCTTGACGCGAACCTCAAACTCTCCCTCCTCGGCAAAACTCTCCAGTTCGCTGGGCAAACGAAGGTCTCGCTCGCAGAACGGGCTGTGTTCAAGCAACTGGCCATGCTGATTGCGGTAGCGCTTGGGAGGCTCAACCTGACTGGGGCACTCGATGGTAAAGAACTTGGCCGTAGCCGAGCGCAGTACCATTTGCCAGGTCACGCCAAAGGGGATCACCAGATAATCGCCCGGCCCCAGTGACAGCCTGCCAAACTGGCTGCGAAAGTCGATATCCCCTTCGTGCACAAACCAGACCTCATAGGCCTGAGCGTTGCGATAGAAGTAATCCATGCTGCGGTCGGGGCGAGACATACCCAGCAAAACGTCTTCGTTGCCCAAGAAAACCTGGCGAGAATTCAAGGCATCTCCCCCGCTTACCGGTTGCTGAGTACGAAACTGGCGAGCCCGCAAGGCCCCAAAATCCACATAGACTGGATTCATGTCGCAAATTTTCCCGGCTTTGCGGATACGCGTGGGCGGATAGTGATGATAGAGAATGGATTGAATTCCCGAGAACCCTTCCAGGCCCATGACCTCCTCCGTATAGAGGGTACCGGCCGCATTGCGAAACTGAGTGTGCCGCTTGGGCGGCAATTGACCTAGACGATGGTAAACAGGCATGGTGGACTCCTTTAGGATGAATTTCCCTGGCTTCGGGGAATTCACACATCGTTCACAATGTAACTTGCATGAATCGATACACTGTGAATGCCAAACACACAGGTTTTTATACACACAACACAAGGAGCATCCCTAATGAGCACCATTCAACCCAACCGACCGGCGGTATGCCCCGCCCCGATTAAACGCCAAGAAGGCCCCAACGGCACCAAGTGCACCACGCCCGAAGACGTAGCCGACGGCCTGCGAGTTCAGGCTGACAGCGACATGCAGCGCGCCAACGACCTCAAAGCGGAGGCCGAACGCCTGAAGAACGAAGGCGTCGCAACGGCCGGCCAGGGCGCCGCCACCGTCGCCGAAGGAATCGCCAATGTTGGCGGCGGACACAGCAAGATTCACGACGGCCGCAAACTGCAAGAGAGCGGACAGGCACAAGTCAGCGCCGGTCTCGAGCAAGAGCAGGCCGGTCTGGCCAAGGAGCAGGGCGGAATCGACGCCTTCAGCGCCGGTCTGGCTGAAGCCAAAGAATTGAACACGATGGCCAAAACGGTGACGGCGATGGCCGCCCTGGGCGTCATCACCGAGGGTGTTTACACCGCCGAAGTCAACGAGCACAACAAGACTTTCGCCGAGCAACTGGCCGAAGCTCGCGGCATCAACGCCGAACTCGGCGTCCAGCTGGGCGACCTGCAGACCCAGAGCGCCAAAGAAGCCGAAGCCAACAACCAGGTGATCGCTGGCAACGCCCAGTTCGACGCCGGCCTGGCTCAAAACCGCGAAGGCACTGCCAGCCTCATCGCTGGCGTGGCCAACCAGACCACCGCCGCCGGTAAGGGTGAAAAAGCCGCTCAGGCCGAAAATCAGGCCAACACCTATCAGATTCACAGCGAAACCCACCAGGCTCTGTCGGACAGCGCCAAAGAGCAGTCCTTCCAGACCACCCTGTTGGCCGGTCAGGAGTTCTCTCAGGCCACCAAGCTGGAGAACAAGGCCGCCAAGCAAGAAGAAGCCGGTAACAACGCCCTCAGCGTAGCCGACCTCCTCTCCCGCGTTTCCGGCATCGACCAGGAAGCGGGCAGCGCCCTTCAGCAAATCCCCGGCTACCTGGCCGAGGGCAACACCACGCTGGCTGACGCCAACAACAAAGCGACCGACGCCGAGAACCGCCGCCAGGATGGCCTGACCCACCTCAACGCCGCCGCCAGCTTCTCCGCCGAAGCCGAAGTCAGCTTCGGTCACGGTGTAGAGTATGCCAAGGAAGCCGCCGACCTGGCCCAACAGTCTGTCGACCTCAGCAATCAGGCCGCTCAAGAACTGGAAACCTCCAACGCCAAGCGCGCCGAATCCGACCAACTCAAGGCCGACGCTGCCGAACTCCAAGCCACGGGCGACCAGCAAGTTGCTCAGGGCAAGAAAGACCGCCTCGAAGGCTCCATCGCTGCTGCTGGCGGCCTGGCCTCGATGACGGGTGGACTGGTAGCCGAGCAACAGGCTCACGACGCAATGAACGCAACCTCCGCCAACATCCCGGGCATCACCGAGCGCCAGACCGCAAGTCAGGCCGCTCGCTCCGAGACCCTGGCCAAGGCCGATGCAGCCTACGACAACATCACCGAGACTCAGGACTTCCTGACTCAGACCACCGAAGTTCAGGCCGACCTGGCAGCCCAGAAACAGGCCAACTTCGACGGTCGCACTCAGGCTCTCAGCGACATCATCGAAGGCGAGAGAGAGCAGACCGCAGCCTACAAGACTCAGCACGAGGGTCTCGAGAGCGTCCAATCGGGCACCGACCAGGAGCGCGAAGGACACATCCAGGTGACCGATGGTCAGAACCAGATCGCTCTGGGCAAGACCAAGGTCCACGAGGGCACTCAGCAAATCAAGAAGGGCGACCAAACCGGCCAGGCCGGCGCCGTTCTCGAGAACAAGGCCAATCAGTACAACGCGATTGCCGACGAAGTCCAAGGCAGCAAGAAGTAACTTCTAGCCTGTCCCAAGTGAACGGGACCTCCTTCGGGAGGTCCCGTTTGCTTGGGGTCAAGAGCGGACATGATCCAAAGTGTGAAAGCCGCCCTCTACCTGCATTTCCCCTACTGTCGCAGCCGCTGCACTTACTGCGACTTCAACGCCTATACAGATGGCGGAGAACTGGCCAGGTCCCAATACATCGAAGCCCTGTGTACGGATATCGAGCGCACCGGCCAGGAGCGTCGCTACCAAATTCAAACGGTCTTCTGCGGCGGCGGCACGCCCAGTTTGCACAGCGCCGCCGAACTGGCCCGGGTGCTGGATACCTGTCGGGCCAGTTTTGATTTTCGCCCCGGCGAGGTCACCCTGGAAGCCAACCCCGGCACCGTCTCTTTGGAACAACTCCGAGGCCTGCGCCAGGCCGGCTTTAACCGCATTTCGCTGGGCGTACAAACCTTTCGCAGTCACCTCTTGGAGCGACTCAACCGTATCCACAGCGCCCACGAAGTCGAGCAGGCGGTAGACTGGGCGCGCCAGGCCGGCTTTGACAACCTGAGCCTGGACCTGATCTACGGACTGCCGGGGCAAACCCAGGACGACTGGAGGGATACGCTGAACCGGGCCCTGCAGCTGAGCCCCCAGCATCTCTCCATCTATCAACTGACCGTCGAGCCGGGCACCCACCTGGAAGCCCAACTGCGAAATCGCGAGATACAACTGCCCCACGAAGACGCTACCTGGAAAATGGACCGCTGGGTGCGCCGTCGCCTGCGAACCGCCGGCATGGTCCGCTACGAAGTCTCCAACTGGTCGCTACCGGGCTACCACGCGCGCCATAACATGGTGTATTGGAAAGACCTGCCCTATCTGGGACTGGGCTGCGGTGCCACCGGTTTTATCAACGGTTGGCGGGTACGCCGATTGCTCCATCCGCACGCCTACCAGCAGGCCATCGCCCATGGAGCCGTGCCGCTGGCCAGCGCCGAACGACGCGACAGCGAAGGGGCCTTGCGCGATTGCCTGATGATGGGACTGCGCACCCGCCGGGGCGTTTGCCTGTCCAGTCTGGGTCGCCGATTCCCCGATTTACAGCAAAAAACCCTGGAAGCATTCTTCCAGGGTTTACCGGCCAACTGGTGGTTCATTCGCGGCAATCGCCTGCGCCTGACCTCCAAGGGATCCGATTTTGTCTCCAGCGTGTGCGAGGAGATGATGGACGTTCGGCTACTACAGCCCGCCCAACCCGCGCTTGCGGACCCAGGTCTGAGTCTGACGAAAAATCGAGCCCTGAGCGGTGCCGAAATAGCGCCGGCCCTGGCCCCTTAGCAATTGGGGAGAACTCTGCGATGCCATCCATTCATTGAGGTCGCCTAAGCGAGCGGCGGCGGCGGCCATTTTGTGTTGAAGCGAGGGTTTTAAGAAAGCTGGCACTGGGTTTCCTCCGGGCGTTTGTGTTGAACTCATAATACGTCTTAAAAAAGACCGAAACATCAAACGGTTGTTAACGGTCGGTCAGGTTGGACTTGAAGACCTCTCAACTGCTCCAGCCAGTCCAAAGCCTCTAAAATACTGTCTTCGCGCAAACAAAGCTCATCCCCGAGCAACAAGGTAGTGTAGCCCAGTTGACCCAACAGGGCCACATCCATCACCTCGGAAAGCTCGATTCCACGCCCCACCAGGCCATTCAAGATGCGACTGCCCACCCAGGCCTCGGGACGTCGGCGAATCACTCGCTGACAGGCGTCCAGGGTGGCCACCGGGCAGCCCAACTCCACCAAAAGATCGCCCCGGGCCACCATGGGAACCTCCGACAGCCAGTTCAGCGCGTCCAGCCCCGCCGCCGACTCCAGCTTGGCCACGATCTCCGCCTGAGGCAAAAGCTCTCTCACTTCCGCCAGGTCTGAGGGTTTTTCCACAAAGCTAAGCATGACGCGACGCCACCCCAAATTGCTCATGGCCTCCAGAAATTGCTTATCCTGGTCGGTGAGGTAGCCATGCACCCGCAGTTGAGGATGGAGAATATTGACGGACTCGCCGGGACCCACCAACCGGCGAGGTCCGTCTTCCAAAAAAATCCGGTCCCCTTCCACGGCCATCACCCGATGACACTCGCGACCGCTGCCAAAAGAAGCCAGGCAAGGTGTGGGCACCGAGATAGGGTGGCTCAGTTGGACGCAGGTGAAGGGAGGCACGGCCGCCCCCTTCACCCGCAACTGCCGCCCCTTCAGGTCCACCCACACGGGCACGTCCAGCCCCTGATAGCGCCGCAGCATCTCCTGGGGAGAGTGTCGATAAGGCATCACGGTGTTGACCCTGACGCCGCACACCAGCGGATGCATAACCACTCTCTCCAGGAAATCCGCGTAGGGGGGAAGCGTAACTACAACCTTCACGACGCCCTCGAGTCCCGCCAACTCATGGCCCGCTCCACACACTGCAGTAGCTTTTGCACCGCCGACTTGGCCTGACGTGCGGCCATGTTCGACTTGAAGTCGCTGATGCAACCCCAATGGCGGGCGATCAGGCCCATAGCCATGTCCACCGCGCGCGGCTCGTCCTCGATGTGCAAGATCTGTTGGTGGCCCAGAGCCGACGACCACTGCTTGTCGATGGCATCCCCAGGCGTGCCCTTACGCCGCAAAAACCAGGTGTTCCAGTTTTTACTGACTTCACGCCATTCGTTTTGAGCCGAACAGCCCTGACCCCCCTGCTCAGGCAGCACACTCTCAATCTCCTCGCGGGTCACCTGCTTGTGCATCGAGGCATCCCCGAACACAATCAGGAAAGGCTTTTCATCGGGTTTGTTCTCCAGTTTGAGCTGGCGATTGAGCCAGTAGGCGAATAGACCATAGCTCTCCGGCTCGTCCCCTCCCCCACCCTCACCATAGAGCGCCTTCAGTTGCTGCTCGAGAGCATAGCCCTTGGCAAATTCGGTCACCTGCAAAGGCCACTGGTCACAACGCGCATCGCCGATGGCCACAAAGAGCACCTCCAGGTCCTGACGGTACTGCGACAGTGTGTTATAGAGAAGGGGCAGGCGGTCGAAGATTTCGAAAGGCCAGCGGCGCATCGAGCCGGTCACATCCACCGCCACCACCACCGGAGTCCTGGAAGCCGTGGTTCGTACCCGATTGGGGTCAACCAACTTCCACTGCGGTCCGCTGCGCTTGTGATAGGCGCGAGGTCCGGCCGACTCCGCCTTGCGAGCCTCGCTTTTGCGGCGTTCGCTGCCGGCCGAATCAAACTTATAAGCCCCGGGCAGAGCCCAGTCTTCCAGTGAATCATCCCAACTATACATGTCGACGTCCTCCTTATGCTCACTTAAAGCATAATTCATCCATGGACTTATTGTCAACATTACACTTACTTAATTCTGGCCCTATTTACTCCAAGGGCCTGAGGGAACCAGTGGCTGTGGCGAAAAGACGCTTAAAACCTTCAGCGGAGCCTTCCCCGACTTTGGCGACTTGGTGAGTGCCCGTCCCAAACCGGAACTGGAAGTCTACCTGGACAGCCGAATGGCGGGAGTTCAGTCGGACGGCTTTGGCTCGACTCGAGGAAGTCGCGATATCTTGGACGGCCAGGGTTTTCGTAGCGGACGAGACCTTCCCAGATCACCAACACAACGAAGCCGCCGGGTCTTTGGCGGCCAGATCTACGCAAAAAAACCCCGGTTTGCACCAGGGGTTGTCTTGGCGACAGTCTGCAAGAGCAGACTATTCTTGGCTGGCAAACGGGTTACTGCCCGCTAACACCCGACCGCTGAGGCCCGTGAAATGAGTGCTGCCCAAACCATTGGTAAAGGCGCCCAATCCTACTCGCTCGCTCTTGCCAGCGTCGCCAATCGCATTCAAACCGACCATTCCATCCATCGACAGGGTGACCGGAACGCTATTGCGCGTTTGCCCTTCGGCCTTGGCCGGGGCCGATTGAACGGCAGCCTGCTCGGCCTTAGGCGGTTCACACACGCGAGCTTCCGCGTTGTCCACATAGTTGGAAAAATCCGTGCTGACGAATCCATCACTACCAACCTGGGGATTAGAGTCTGCTTCTTGCTTGGAGGCGCCGGAAGGTCTTTTATAGCCCTCTGGTCCGCCTACGTTTCCAAATCCTGAGATACTTGCCATTGGTATTACCCTCCGCTTCATGACCAAATTACACGAAGAGGGCGGGTGCACATGTTGCCAAATTGTTAACGAATCACCAAGTCAGACGGCGAGATCTTGGCAAGTGTAGCAAAGGACTCTGAAATTTTTCTGAAAAGTCTGTGTCGGTGAGCTGGGACCCTGATCAATACCATCGATTTAAACAGCAGCGGGCGGCCCCATTCCGCGATCTCAAGCGCTGGTTGAAGGTCAGGCCCGGCCTGAACGCGGTCGACCTGGGCTGTGGCACGGGCGAACTGACTCGCCAACTCGCCGACCTGCTGCCGGACAGTCAGGTGTTGGGAATCGACACGTCCGCAGAGATGTTGAGCCAAAGCCAGGCCTTCGAACGACCCGGCCTGAGCTTTCGTCAGCAAAACCTGGCCGATGTGGAGGGCCAGTTCGACCTGATTTTCTCCCACGCGGCTCTCCACTGGGTGGAAAATCATCCCTGGCTATTTGCACGCCTGTGGGACCGACTGCTGCCAGGCGGCCAACTCCTGGTGCAAATGCCCCACAATTTTGACCACCTCTCCCACCGATTGGCGGCCGACATCGCCCACACCCACTTTGACTTACGTAGCCGGGTTACCGAAGTACTGGCTCCCGAAGACTATGCAGACCTGCTCTACCACCTGGGCGCCCAGGAATTTGAGGTAGTGCTCAAGGTCTACCCACATGTAATGACAGACGCCCAAGCCATCGTAGAATGGACCCGCGGGACGCTGCTCACCGCCTACCTACCCCAACTGAGTCCCACCCAGCAATCCGAATTCTTAGCCATCTACAGCCGCAGACTCGGCGAACAGATGCCCGAAAAACCGGTTTTCTACGCATTCAAGCGACTCTTGTTGCAAGCTGTCAAACTCTAGCGGCGTTGACCTTTCATCGGACGACGTTGAGCGGGCCACGTGTGGCCACCATTGACGGGACGGCGAGACCAGGGCGGAAGGCCCTGGCGGCGCCAGTTGGGATTGGTTTGATCGCCCATTCCGGGTCGCCCCTGAGGCAACTCCATCCCAGGCTGCGGCTCGTGAATACCTGGCCGTTCCACATTCGATTCAGGCTCCCAAACGGAAGAATTCCCCGCCCACGGGTCCAGAGGAGGCTCGACAAGCGGTGATGGCGAGGCGGTGGGAATACGCACCGGGTAGTCGGTGCCGGGCAACTTAGGCCCCGGGCTGGCGGTCGTTTTCGGGGATTGAGGTTTCCGAGCCAGCGCCGGCGGAGCCGGAAATTCTACGTGGCGGCCAGGCACCAGATCGACCACCTCCCCGGAAGGCTGCGAAGTGACTCGGACTTTCCCCGTATAAAGTTGAACTTTGCTGCGCTGGGAGCCAACAAAGACTTGATAGTCGGTGCCCAAGGGGTCCACCCGCAAATGCTGAGTGACCACCGCAATAGCCTCTCCGTGCTCTTGGACTCGAACATCACCAGACCTCAAGCGCAAAACATAGTGATTTCCCGACCGGGACATCACCTGCAACTTCGTGTGGGGACCCAGAGTCAATACCTGACCGGCAAAAGCCACCACCGAACTTTCCTTCCCCGTGATCCACACCTGTTGCTGAGTAGCCAGGGCCATTGCCGTGGGCTTCTCGCCGGCGGCCGGACTGGCCTGAACCAGCCGCGTTGAAGGCGCTTCCGTTGAGGCTGTTTGCGGACCCTGCACCGGCTTCAGAGCCTGCAGGCCCAGCAGCAACATCAATAGCGCGGCTGCCGCCAACATCCACCGGCGGGATGGGGAGGCTGGCCGCAGACTGGACCGGATCCCCTCTGCCAAGTGGGCAGGAGGCTCCACCTCGGCCCAAGTCTTGGTAAGGCCCTGCAAACGGCGGGTGGCGTCTAGCTCCAGGCGACACTCCTGACACTCCTCCAGATGCGCCTCGAAGAGCCGACGATCCGACGCTGACATAGCTTCTTCGAGATAGAGCAGAACCGTGACATCTTCGGGTCCGTGCCAGTTCATCGGTTCTCCTTTCCTGCCTGGTCCAGATAGGGACGAAGGCTCTTCAATAATTCTTTTTTTGCCCTATGCAGGCGAACTCGGACAGCCTCGGGTGTAGTTTCCAAAATCTCCGAGATCTCTTCATAACTCTTCTGCTGCAACTCACGCATCACAAAAACCAGTCGCAGCCCCTCAGGCAGTTGACCCACCGACTGCTCCAACATTCGTCGCAGCTCCGCCTCTTCCAGGCGCTGCACCGGACCGGGCTGACAGTCTACCAGTTGTAGCGGCTGATGCTCAGCGCCCGCGTCCAGTTGGACCACTTTCAAACGTCGCTTGGATCGATAGTTCAAGACCTTATTGACGGCTATCCGATGAAACCAGGTGGCGATTCGACACTCACGCCGAAAGGACCCCAGCGAACGGAAAGCGCTCAAGAACGTATCCTGAACCAGATCTTGAGCAGCCTCCTGATCGCCCGGCAACATGCGCAACACCAGGTTATAGATTCCCTTGAGATGGCGCTGCATGAGCCAATCAAACGCCTGCTGGTCGCCCTGCTGAGCGCGATGAGCAAACTGCCCTTCCAGTTCTCCCGAGCCCCCCTCGACCTGGCTCACGGGTTGACGCGCCACCAAGACCCACCCAGATAAAGTGCCCTCACCGATTGCCACATCCCTTTAGACCGGCAATAGCCACCCTTGTTACATCGAACGGCATAACTTCTGCTCATTATCGGGGATGTGTTTGATTTTTCCAGGCCCCCGCCTGCCCCTGAAAAAATTGCTTATCATGGTATCGAAAAAGCCCCTGCATTGAGCTTCAATGCAGGGGCTCCAGTGCCACTCAACCACACTAAGGTCTGGGGTCACCTCCAGTTGGGCCCTGGAAATCATCGGCACCCGAGTGCCCTCCCTGGTCGCCACTCTCGGGACGATGTTGCGGGCGGCCTGGGCGCCTGCCTGGACCAGCTTGACCTACCTGACCGCCTTGACCCCAATGAGACCCACCGGGTCGAGGTTCCCCCTGGGAATTAGCGCCGCCGCCACTATTACCGTCCCGACAATCTCCGCCAGGCTGGCCGGCCTGCTCGCCACCCTGGAAACCGCCCCGACGCCGACCGCCCTGGCCGCCTTCAAATCCGCCGCCAGGGAACTGGCCGGCCTGCTCGCCGCCCTGGAAACCGCCGCGGCGCCGACCGCCCTGGCCGCCTTCAAATCCGCCGCCAGGGAACTGGCCGGCCTGCTCTCCACCCTGGAATCCGCCCCGACGCCGACCGCCCTGGCCGCCTTCACAATTACCGCCGCCAGGGAACTGACCGGCCTGCTCGCCACCCTGGAATCCACCGCGTCGCCGACCGCCCTGGCCGCCTTCAAATCCGCCGCCAGGGAACTGGCCCGCCTGCTCGCCGCCCTGGAAACCGCCGCGGCGGCGACCACCCTGGCCGCCTTCACAGTTACCGCCGCCCGGGAACTGACCGGCCTGCTCGCCACCCTGGAATCCGCCACGACGGCGACCGCCGCCTTCAAATCCGCCGCCCTGGCGACCGCCCTGGAAGCCCCCTCGGCAGTTACCAGACTGGCCGCCCTGCTGTCCGCCTTGAAAACCTCCCCGGCCTGGACCGCCTTGAGGACCTCCCGAAAAGCCTCCACCGGCACGAGGTCCACCCTGCATGGTGCCGCAGTGACCGCCGCCTGGGCGGGCCTGCACGGGCAACGATGCCAATACCAACAAGCCCATTCCGCTTAACCACAGAGATGCCTGACGTAAAGTAGGTCCTCTCATTTTACCCTCCTGCTACCCTTGATGGATGCTTAGACCGGCGACGCAAACCCATGTTACATCCTAGGGGAAAAATCTACGGAGTGGAACCCCAAAGGATGGAAATTCTCATTACTGGAGCCTCCGGCAAACTCGGCATGTATCTATTGAGAGAGGGCCCAGACCAGTTGGTGGGGTGCAGTCGCAACCCTCCCCTGCAGTCCTTTGGCCGCTCCGTCGAGCGCCTTGACCCCAGCGACCTGGACCGTCTCGAACCACTGAACCCTCAGGTCATCATTCATACCGCGGCGCTCTCAGCGGTAGCCGACTGCCACCAAAACCCTGACCTGGCAGACCAGGTCAATCATCTACTTACCGCCCGCCTGGCCCACTGGTGCCACGCCAACGGACGCCGCTTCATCTATGTATCGACGGATATGGTTTTTGATGGCGAGTCCGCTCCCTATCGAGAGGATGCCAATCCCTGCCCGCTCAGCGAGTATGGCCGCTCCAAGTGGCGTGGCGAGAAAGCTGCGCTGGCTTTCGATTCCACGCTGGTTGCCCGGATCGCCCTGATGGTGGGCCCCGCCCTGGGCACTGGGCGCGCCCACTACGACCAGCTGGTCGAACAATTGAGAGCAGGCCAGAGCCTCTCCCTGTTCCAGGACGAATGGCGAGGCATGATCTCCTACCAGGATGCCGCCCAGGCCCTTCTCCAACTGTGCCGGCAACCGGTCACCGGAATTGTTCACCTGGCCGGCCCCCGCCTCTCCAGACTGGAATTGGGTCAGCAAATCGCCGCAAAACTCGGCGTCCCAAGCCTGGTGACAGCAGGCTGGCGCTCCGACTATCCTGCCCCGGAGCCGCGCGCTCGCGATCTAACCCTGGCCGACACCCGCCTGCACGCCATTCTGCCCGATTGGAGCCCCCGCAGCATCGCTTCCCAACTCGATGCCTGGTTGACTTGACATCTTTTCCATGGGTCGCTACTATAAGGCGCGCCTGGGTAGGTGGCCGAGTGGACAATGGCAGCAGACTGTAAATTTGCCGGGCTTCGCCCTACGTGTGTTCGAATCACACCCTGCCCACCAACAAGAACCCCGAGAAATCGGGGTTTTTTTCATTTCCGGGGGACAGCGCAAGTTGAGCGAAAGGGAGTCAAACTTAGCAAGAAATCGCCAACGAACCGGCACCAGAACCGGCACCTCAAAGAGGTGACTGCAGGGCCCGTGACTAGTTTCAGATGGTTAGTCGAGAGCGCTTGACCGCAACGAGAAGGAGAGGCCTCACAATGAAAACAGACTACTCACCCTTTCCTAACGGGGACTTCCCTAAGACGACCGCAGTCCATCCTGGCACAGAGGGACAGTCAAAGAAGGATGGTTTGTGGAATACAAGCGGGAGCTTCCAAACACTAAGACAATCGGCAAGTCAATCTCAGCTTTTGCGAACACCTAGGATCATTTCGGGCGATCCCGGAGACCCTTCACCGACCTTATCTCCAAAGCACACAGAACGCCTCCACGTCGAACTGTAAAAGGACGGTTCGCCACCACCGAGGATTTGGTGGAACAGACCCAAGCACGGTTTAGCCCCCTATGTGTCTGCAGTGGCCGACAAAGATTCTGCCCGGCGAGCTCCGCGAACTGGCCAACTTTAGCTACGGGTCAGCAAGGTCAGCGCAAATCGCCCCTGATCATCGGACCAACGGCCCAAGAATCGCAGGCCGGTACTATGCACCAGTCGATCCAATTCGGCCGGGCTGTATTTGTAGCTGTTCTCGGTGTGCAGGCGCTCGCCCGCCTGCCAGTCAATTTCTAAGCCCAGGCGTCGCAGCTGCACCTTCTGGACTCGCTGGCTGGACAAATACATCTCCACTCGCCCCGCCTCTTCATCGTAGTTGACCTGGTGACGGAAGGCGTCCAGTTGGAAGTTGGCGTCCAACTCGCGATTGATACGAGCCAGCAAGTTGAGGTTGAAGCGAGCGGTCACCCCTTGGGCGTCGTCGTAGGCCCGCAACAAAACCTGGGAGTCTTTGCGCAGGTCGACGCCCAGCAGAAGAAAGTCGGTTTCCTCCATGGCCGAGACCACCTTGGTCAAGAAGCCAGAAGCCTCGGTGCGATGTAAATTGCCCACATTGGAGCCCAGCCAGAGAATCATTTTAGGCCCTTTGGGCAGGCGCCGGAGGGCGGTTAAGCCGGGCTCATATTCGGCAGCAACGCCCAAAATCTCGAGGCCTGCATAGTCGGCCAGCAACTGCTGAGAACTCTCCTCCAACATGCTGGGAGAGATGTCAATCGGCACATAGCAAAGCCGGGAGTGAAATTGCAGGTAAGCCGAAAAGAGCAGGCGCGTCTTGCTGGCGCTGCCGCTACCCAGCTCAACCATGGATAGACCGGCCGGTGCCTGACCCACAATCTGAGCGGCGTAGCGCTCTAAAATCTGATGCTCAGCCCGGGTCAAATAGTATTCTGGCAGCGAGCATATCTCTTCAAAGAGCTGCGACCCTTGAGCGTCGTAAAAGTAGCGGCAAGGAAGTCGCCTGGGATGCTGACTCAAACCCAGAGCCACATCCTGGGCAAAGGACTCACGGACCGATTGTTTTTCCAGCCATCGAAAGCGGGAAGGGCATTCCAATTGCATACTAATTCCTATCGTAAGCCAGGCGGATCCCGGAGTATTGCCAGCGGGCATCGGCGGGAAAGAAGTTGCGATAGGTAGCCCGGATGTGGCTGGCCGGAGTGGCACACGAGCCTCCCCGCAACACGTACTGGTTACACATAAACTTACCGTTGTACTCCCCCAAGGCGCCCGCAGCCGGCTGAAAGCCGGGATAAGGCTCGTAAGAACTGCGCGTCCATTCCCACACGTCGCCAAACATCTGACGCATCCCCCCGGCCGCCTGAGCAGGTTGGGGTTGAAACAAACCTTCTTCCGCGAAATGTCCGCCCAGGGGTAGCGACTGAACGGCCGTCTCCCACTCTCCTTCGCAGGGCAGGCGGGCCCCGGCCCAGCGGGCGTAGGCATCGGCCTCGTAGTAGCTGACATGACAGACCGGTTGGTGGGGGTTCAGGGTCAAAGTGCCAGCCAGAGTGCGCACCCCCCACTCCTCCCCCTGCTTGCGCCAGTATAAAGGAGCCTGCCATCCTTGCGCAGTGGAGGTAGCCCAACCGGCCGAGAGCCACCAGTTGGGCTGCTCATAGCCTCCCGCCTGAATAAAGGCCAGGTATTCCTGATTGGTCACGAGGCGGTCGTTGAGGGCGAAGGGCTGCAAAAACCGCCGATGGCGCGGGCCCTCGTTGTCGAAGGCGAAACCTTTTCCGGCCCAGCCCACCCAGACCAGGCCGCCGGTAAACTCCACCGGGCGAGCCGGACCCGGATCCACGGCCGGGGTGTCCGGCAGAGCTCGGTAGACCGGATCGAGGGGGTTTTCGGCCAGCATATGCTTGAGGTCGGTGATGATCAACTCCTGATGCTGCTGCTCATGGTGCAATCCTAAGACAAAAATGTCCCGCCAGCCATCCAGGTCCGGGTCCGCGTTGAGCCACTGCTCGACCTTCTCATCAACGTAGCTACGATAGGCAAAGACTTCTTCTACACTGGGCCGGGAAAGCAGCCCTCGTTTGGGACGACTGGTCCTGGCCCCCACCGCGTTGTAGTAGGAGTTGAACAGGAAGTTGTAGTGCGGAAAGGGGGAGACATAGTTTGGGGTGACGCCGACCAGCAAGAACTGCTCGAAGAACCAACTGGTGTGAGCCAGATGCCACTTGGTCGGGCTGGCGTCGGGCATGGACTGCACCACATAGTCCTCGGGCATTAGAGGCTCGCACAGGCGGTGACTGTGGGCGCGCACCTGCTGAAAATCCGTCAGCAGTTGGGCGCCAGGCCGTTGGGTAGCTTGCATACGAGTTCCCTTGGCTGGAACACTGGCTTTTCCTGGGCCTTTATCCAGAGAGCCTGATCCAAAAATCGCTCAATTCTGGTTCAACTATCAGACCGGAGAGGCGGGCCTGCCGAGCTGGCGAATGGGATCAATCCACCAGTTTGCTCAGCACCCAGTCGTTGCCCTGGGGACGGCAGCGTTGAAAAAGCTCCACAACTCGCTCATCACCCAGTTGGGGGGCCGGATTTCTGTAGCGAGTCAGGCTGTAAGGGCCGGATTCCATGGGGCGTCCCCCCCCCCTCTCACCCCGTATGGTGCGACAGATGACCCGAAAGTAGTTGCGACATTCGCCCTGCAGCTGGGGGTCGAGCCACCATTTACCGCGATAGTACCAGCGCTGGCTGACCTGAGTGACCAAATAGACGCGCTGCCGCCAGCGAAAGCGCCAGTTGGGGGTGAATTCGGCGCGCACCTCGATGGGTTCGAGGATCTGCTTCATGCAAAGCTCCAGGAATCTTCGCTGACCCCCTCAGCCCCGGGATGCCAGGCCACCTTTTTGACCACCCCGGGAAAACGCTGCTGCAATTGCTGAAGAACCCCCTGAACGCTGGGCCGAAGCAGCCACAGGCTGCCCTGCTGGCGCTGGGGCGTGCGCAGACCGGCCAGGCGCAGGCGGATGCGCTCTGGCTCTTGCTCGCGCTGCAGGCCTTCCCACAACGGTTGGGCGGCCAGGGCGATTTTGCGCGCCTGGGCGGTTGGCTGCTTGAGCCAGCGTGCCGCTCGCTCCACACCATGGGCATACTCCAACTCTACCGTGATCCTTGACGTCAATCGATCTCCCAGGCTCTCATAAGCACATTGCAAGGCCAGCTTGAAGCCTTCCTGGAGCTGGCAGCCCTCTTCACAGAGGGCCTCCCCTACCCTCTCCTCGGGGGGAGCCCAGCAGCCCAGCGACTGACGCGAGCCAGGGCGGGACAATCGGTGCAGCAGAGCACCATCATGAAAACGCAGCTTGAGCTGGGCCTCGTTGAGGCGACGCAAATCCCCCACCCGAGCAAAACCCAACCAGTGCAGGCGCTCCAGGCTGACCCAGGCCACTCCGCCATGAAGTAGCGTGGGCAATGGCACCTGATTGGCAAACTCTTGCTCCTGGCCGGGCTTAACCTGCAGGCACTGACCCGGCTGAGCCAGTAACGAAGCCAGTTGAGCCGTAGCCCGATCAGAGGCCAGACCCGCAGCCAGGCCAAATTGCTCGGTTAAGCTCCGAGTTTGTTCTATATCCAGGCAGGCCCAGCAAGTCTCGGGCCACTGCGGCAGCAGAAAAGGCGTGTAGCCATAGAGCCCCTCGAGCAGCTCTTCCCAGGCCAGTTCGGCGCAGTGATAGTCGACGGGCACCGTTTGCAGCGGCAGCGACTGAGTCAGCGCTTCGGCGGCCGCCACCGTCATACCCACCTGCACGCCCCGCTCAGTCAACCGATCACCGCAGGCCAGCACTCGCTGCGACTGCACGATCAATAGTTCCCCCTGGGAATAGAGACGACGATGCGACCAGACCCAAAAATTGGGCACACGAAAACAGGTGAATTCGTTCACAACAAGACCTTTTCTCCCACACCACCTGCGCTCATGCAGTCTACAAAACAGGTTGACCAATGTCAACCACTCGACACCCTGATCCAGGTGCTCTAAACTGAGTTGAGTGAAACGGAGGATGCCCACGTGCCAGAAGAAAGGCCCATAGCAACGGCCAAAAACGGAAAGAGTCGGCGGCGCCCCCGCCCGGTGAAAGCCGGCGACGTTCTGCAGGGCAGCACCTCGGCCGGGCTGCACCGCGCCACTGTGACAGATCGCATCTCTGCGGCCCAGGAGTCCAAGGCGGTAGCCTTGGACGAGATGATAAGCAATAACGCGGATCAGCCCAATCCCGAGCGAACTCAGCAGTTGCGGGCCATGCTCGAGGGGGCCTCACCCGACGATGTGTCGGCACTAAAAGAGTTGCTCTTCCGACATTCCCCGGACAAACTGCCGGTCAGCCCCGATGACGAACTTTCGGACCACTGGCGAAAAGGCGGATATCCTTACAAGAACCTGATGTCCCGCAAGAACTACGAAAAGCAGAAGTACCAACTGCAGGTGGAACTGCTCAAGCTGCAAGCCTGGGTCAAAGAGTCAGGACAGCGCATCTTGATCCTCTTCGAGGGACGTGACGCGGCCGGCAAGGGCGGTGCCATCAAGCGTTTCATGGAACATCTAAACCCGCGTGGCGCGCGCGTAATGGCCCTGGAAAAGCCCACCGAGACGGAAAGGGGGCAGTGGTATTTCCAACGCTACGTGCAACATCTGCCTTCCCGGGGCGAACTGGTGCTGTGCGACCGCTCCTGGTGCAACCGGGCGGGAGTGGAATCTGTGATGGGCTTTTGTAGCGACACGGAGTATCAGGAGTTTATGCGGCAGGCCCCGGAGTTTGAGCGCAACTTGACCCGTAGCGGAATTCACCTGATCAAATTCTGGTTCTCGGTAAGCCGCGACGAACAAAGACGCCGATTTAAAGAACGCAAAGCTCACCCCTTGAAGCAATGGAAGCTGTCGCCCATCGACATGGCCTCGCTGGACAAGTGGGAGGAATACACCAAGGCCAAGGAGGCGCTCTTCTTTTACACCGACACCGCCGACGCCCCCTGGACCGTGGTCAAATCGGATTGCAAAAAACGAGCCCGCCTCAACGCCATGCGTTACGTGCTTCACAAAATGTCTTACAAGAACAAAGACTGCGAGCACATCGGTCCGCTCGACCCCCTGATAGTGGGGCGCGCCCACATCCTCTACGAACGCGGAGAGAAGCAATATTCTCCCCTATTTTAACCGGTCGGGGCCACGACATAGGAAGCAGCCTCAAGCCGCCTGAACCATCGTGCTTCGCTTCTGGAATGCGCACTGGACCTGGCCAAGTAGCCAGCAAGGTTGGCCTGCGGGTGAAGCCGAAGTCGTTTCGACATGGAATTTGTGGCCGAATTGCGCAGCCAGGGGAAGCTCCAGGAAGCGCTGAGGGAGATCGAGCGATTGCAGGCCATGGAGCCTCATCCGCGGTTGACCCTGGAGCGGGCCAATCTGTTGGCTCGCCTGGGGCAACCCGGCGAGGCCCTGCAACAACTGGAGCACTTGAACGACAGCGAACTGGGCGACTACGGGCTGGCCCTCAAAGCAGGCCTGCTTGAGCACAGTGGCCACAAAGACGAGAGTCAGGCCCTCTTTGAAGAGCTGGCCCAGCGTCCCCATCTGGGCGCCGTGGCCAAACGCCGGGTGATGCAGTATCTGGAGCACCAAGACCCGGCCCGCGCGGCCCGCTGGGCCGAACGCAGCGCCGGCGAGGGTGCCGATGCCCTACAATTGCGTGCTCACGCGCTGATCAAAGCCAGGCAGCCCGAAGAGGCCCTTGAACTGCTCCAGCAGGCCGTAGACACTTATCCCGCCCATCAAGGTTTGCGACGCGACCTGGTGATGCTGCGCCTGGAAGGGGAAAGCGCCGAGGTGGTGGTGGAAGAGTTGGACACTCTGCTGTCCATGCAGGAGCATCGCCGCAACGTGGCCTTGCGCGAACGACTGGTGCAGGCGCTGCGCGAGTCCCAACAGTGGGAGCGAGCCCGCGAAGAGTTGTTGGAGTGCCTGCACTGGGGAGGAAATCAGCACTATTTGCGGGCCAATCTGGCCTATGTGCTGCGCGATATGGGACGCCTCGAGGAAGCGTTGGAGTTGATGGAAGAACTGTTGCTGGAAAATCCCGGCGACATCCACGTGCTGGGGGCCTATTGTAAGGCCTGCCGAGAACATGATGCCAAGGAGCGGGCCGGGGCTTTTGTGGCCGAGCAGGCCCGCCAGGATCCGCGCAAACGGCGTTGGTGGGGCACTTTCAAGAAGGTGTTTAAGACATGATCCTGGGTGACCTGATTCAGGTTCCCCCGATTCGCACCGTGATCCAGTTGGCCGATACCCAGCGCCCAGAACTGCACGAGGAACTGCTGGACCATTTTGTCTTTACCCAGGACATCACCCATCTGTTTCAGCGCCTGCTGCACGCGCTGGCCCAACCGCGCGGGCTGGGGGTTTTTCTCAAGGGCCACTACGGAAGCGGCAAGTCCCATTGCCTGGCCTTTCTCCATCAGCTTTTGGCAGGCAATCCGCGCGCCTGGCAGCGCCTGCCCCCGCAACTGCAGCCATCGCCCGTCAAGGAATGTCGCTGGATCATGGTTTCGGTCCCCCTCTTCGCCTACTCGGCCGAACACACTCTCGAGCAGGTGGTGTTGCAGGCACTGGAAGACGAACTGGCCCGTCATCTGGAGCAGCCGCTGGTGTTGGCCGAGGCCACACGTCTGCTGGAGCATTTTCGCACTTACGTGTTGCCCGTCTATCCCGACCGCCTCTTTGGCTTCGAAAACCTGCCCGATTCCCAGGCCTTGCAGCGAGCACGCCAGTTTTTGCGAGAATTACCCGACAATCCGCTGCGCCTGAGCTACGACCGCCGCCAGGCCATGACACTGCTGGCCGATGCCTTGGGCGATTTTCGAGTGGTGTTGCTGCTTGACGAACTGTCCGAGTTTCTGCGTTCCAAAGACCCCCACTCCTCAGCTCACCGGGAGGACGTTCGATTTTTGCAGTTTCTGGGAGAATGGTCCGACAAACTGCCTCTCTGGATCGTGGCCAGTCTGCAGCATTCGCTGGAAGAACTGGGCTACGGCGAGGAATCCAGCGCACTGCGCATTCGTGAGCGCTATCCCCTGCGCTTTCACCTCTCCAGCCGCCACGTGGGCGACCTGATCGGCGGTCGACTCATTCAGCACAAGCCCGACGCCGCCAAGTCGCTAAACAAAATTTGGCACGATCTGGAGCGCATCTATCCCGGCTTAATCAGCCAGGCGGATTTTTTGCGCACCTATCCGGTCCACCCCACCACGTTGGAACTGCTCGAGCAGTTAACTCCGCTGTTTTCCCGCCAGCGCGGGATGGTCGACTTTGTCCACGCCCAGGTGGCTGGCGACCCGCTGCGAGGTTGGGAAGGGATGCTGGCCGGCCCGGCCGACCAGTTGCTGACCGCCGAGCGACTTTTTGACCATTTTCGCGAGCGCTTCTCTGACCGGGCCGAACTGGCGGCTTACGAGACCACCTGCTGGGCCTATTTTGAAAAGGAACTGCCCGTGCTCTTTGAGCAAGAGAAAGAACGTCAGTTGGCCGCGGCGGTAGTCAAGGTGCTGATTTTGGCCGCCATTTCGCCCGTGCCCCTGGAGACCAGCGCCGAACGCTTGAGCCTGATGCTGGCCCGCCGCCTCTCGCGCATCGATCCCAAAACCAATCTGGCCTTTCTCCAGGAGAAGGTGCTGGATGTGCTGGTGCAACGCGGTGCCTATGTGCTAAGGCGGGGTCAGCAATACGTGCTCGACCTGCAGGCCAACCTCAACCAGATTCTGGGCCAGCGCGTGCGCCAGGTGCGCCAGCAGCAAAGGCCCGACTGGGAAGCAGCAGCCCTGCTGGTCAATCGCCCCGAACTGTCGCTGGCCGACGTGGTGGGCCGCCCCCCCCAGGCGGTCAGAGTGCGTTGGCGCCACGCCAATCGCGAGGGCCTGTGGGCCTGGCTGGCGGCCGGCGAGGTTCAATCCCAATTGCTCAACTGGCAAGCCTTGTTGGACAGCGACAAATACGATTGTTGCCTGGTGCTGCTCTCGCCAGCTCTGGGCGAGACAGAATCGGTGATCGCCTCGCTGGCCTCCCAGCCCAGCATGGTGGTGTGGCAGCCGGCCCGGCCCGAAGCCGAGCTAGAAGAGTTGTTGGCCCAGTGGCAGGCCCACCGCACGGTGCTGGAGCAGGACGCCGAGCTACGGTCCCGTCTGCAGCCGCTGGTGACTCAGATGGAGCAACGGCTGGAACAGCGCATCTACAGCCTGTACGCTCGGGGCAAACTGCACTGGGCCGGCCAACAAGGCCATCCTCCTTGTCACGAAGTGCGCTTCGATCGCCTCTATTCAGCCGCTGTAGCGGCCGGGCTGGAACTGCGCTTCCCTCAGTTTGGCAGCATTGCCCCGCGCGCCGACGGTCTCACTCCCAAGCATCTGGAATCGCTATGGAAAGACTGGATCGAACCCGGTGGCGCCGCTCTCAACCCGGTGGTCGAGGCGGTGCTGGCGCCACTGCGCCTGCTGGAGGGGGAGCGACTGGCCCTGATTCCGGGGGGGCCCGCCCAGGCCATGCTGGCCAGTTGGCAGCCAGAGCAGCGCTACAATGTGCAGAACGTGCGCCGTCAGTGGCAAAAGTCTGCCTGGGGTCTGGTACCCGCTCAATTTTATCTAATTCTGGCGGCCCTGGTGCAGTTGGGCAAAATTCAACTGATCTCTCACGGCCGCGCCTTTACGCTGAGTTCGATGGGGGAACTGCTAGGAGGCAAAGCCGAGGAGTTGGAAGTTTTGTCGGCCCGGGCGTTGCCCGCCCTGGAGCAGTTGCAAGGCCTCAACTGGCTGTTTGCGGGGCTGCCGCTCGTTCCCCTTAACCCCAACAAGATTCGCGACCTGTGGCGCGAGGCGCGCCCCCAGTTGGATCACCTGCTGGCAGTGGCCGAAGGGCTGCGACTGGAACTGTCGCATTCGCCGGCCCTGCCCGGACTGCCCCACCAGAGGCTGCGCGAGCGAGCCGAAGATCTCACTCGAGCGCTTCAGAAAGTAGGCCAGCCGCACAGCTCGCTGCAGGGTTTGCACGCCCTCATCGAGGCCGACTTTCAACGCTTTCAAGGAGTAGCTCAAGAACTGGAGGGCTGGCTGGAATTTTTGCGCCACCAGGCCAAGCCTCTGCAGCAACTGCGCAGGCGGCTGGATCTGTTGGGACAGGCTTCGCTGGTGGGAGAACTCGACGGCCTGCTCGACTCCCCGCAGCCCTGGCAAGAGTTTTCCCAAGTGCGCGAAAAAGCCCAACGCTACGAAAACGAGCGGGCCGCCCTATACCGCCAGAAACACGATAGCTATTACCGAACCGAAGTCTTTGCCTACAAGCGCACCCTCACCCAATTGCCCGAATGGCGGGCCCTGGAAGCCTTGAACCGGGTGCTGGGATTTAGCTGCCAGCCCAGTTTTGCCAGCCTGCGCCAGCGCGCCGAAAGCCTGCCCACAGCCTGTCGCCGCAACGTGGAAGACCAGTTGTTGCTGGCCCTGGCCTGCAGTTGTGGCTACGAAATGGATCAGCCCCTACCGGAGGTGCAGGACATGGGCAAAGAGGTGCTCCAGGCCCTGGTGACGGGCTGTCAGGACTTGCTGAAGCGAGATCTCGGCAGCTACTTACGAGCTTTACGCGCCACCGGTCAAGAGCGCGTTGCCCATCACCTGGAGATGCTGCTGCAATGCCTGGAAGACTTGATCCGTCAGCCCTCTCATCTGCAGTGCATTCAGCTGTTGGAACTACTCGACCCCAATTCGCAGCAACATTTGAGCAAGGCCCTGACGGGGCAGACTTTATTGGTAGTCAGACCCTTGCAAGAGCTGATGGACATATTGCAAGACCAGCGATTGCCCGCCTCCCGGTTGCGCGCGCTGTTTGAAGAGTGGTTGCAGGGCAGCGACCTGCACAGCGACGCCTGGGTGCACGTGCAGGCCGGGGACGCACGTGATCCGGCCGGAGCCGGTCCCTGGTTGGCCCGCTGGCTGGACCAGCACGAACTGGACGTGACCCCGGCCCTGGCCCGGCGCTACCAGCTAAAAGGGGAAGCCGACGGGGAGCCGCCCCAAGAAGAGCTGTGGCCCCTATTGCAAGAACTGTCCGCCAGCCTCGATCCAGCCCGAGCGGCCGTGCGGGAGCGCATTTTTGAAGGTCTATCCTGCCAGTTTTGCGAGCGCGCGGTGCTGGCCGGAGTGCCCGCCGACTGGGGCCAACGCCTGCCAACTCTAGCCTGGCCCCACCTGACCCACTATCGACAACTGGCCGGATGGTTGCAATCGAGCGATTTCTTCAGCGCCGCCCGAGCGTGGCGTGACTATCAAAAGCTGACCTATGAGCAAGACGGTTTTCCCGACCTGACTGAAATTCTGGCCCAACGGGTGCAGCGCCACCCACCCGAAGCGGTGCCCCTGGGCCAGGTCCCCCAGCGACTATTGCAGGACTGCCCGCAGCCCTGGGTGATCGTGGTGGTGGACGGATTGCGCTGGGACCTGTGGGACCTGCTGCGGGCCCTGTGGGAGGAGCGTCTGGGCCCGCCCCTACGCGAGTTGCTGGCTCGCTCGCCGCTGCCCAGTTCGACTCGATCGGCCCGCCACGCCTGGCTGGGCGGGGAGGAGTTGACCCCGGCCGGAGCCGACGGCCTGCTGCTGGGTCGTCCCCTCACGCTGCTCAAGAGCGCCGAGGATAAGCGCAAGCGCAAACAGGTTGAAGAACTGCTGCTGCAGGGGCCGCCGGCCTTAATGCTGCACGTGCAGTTTATCGACCGGCGCGTCCACGAGAGCCAGTTAGAATTGTGGCCCCTTTACCGAGAACTGCTGGCCGAGGCCGAGGCGCGTCTGATTCCTCTCTTGCAGGCCCTGCCCCCCGGTCGGGCCGTGCTGATGTTGTCAGACCACGGCTTTCGAGACCCGGGCCCGCACCCGGCCCACGGCGGCGACCACTGGCAGGAAGTCTTTGTACCCGCCGCGCTCTGGCGTACCTGACGCCCATGTAGCTCCTCCAGGATGGCTGGCATGTGCCAGCCCAATTTGCGGCATCACCCGTCTGCGGCATCAGTGGCTGGCATGTGCCAGCCCAATTTGCGGCATAACGGGTAACAGGGAGCTTCGGCCACTTCCCCGAAGGCCGGAGCATGCACTACTACTGGCTGCTCTGGTTACTGCCCACTCTGCTGCTGGTCATCGACTGCGCCAAGAATCGGCGCGATCCGGTGTGGTTTTTCGTGCTGGGATTTCTGGGCCCTCTGGGTGCCGTCGCCTACACGGTCTACTTCTGGGAGTCGATCACCTTTCCGGTACCCATCGCCCAACTGGTCAGGGGTGCCGGCAAACAGACTCAAAAGCGCTGCCCCCACTGCGGGCGCTGGGTAGACCGGCTCCATTCCATGACCGACGGCCGAGCCCAGCGCACCATCTGCGCCATTTGTCGCGATCACCTGGAATCCAGCCGCACTTAGGCCCTGGCTTTTTGATAGGCTCGCAAAAGCTCGATGGACGGCTCCACCTCGAGTTCTTTGTGCAACTGCTTGCGCAGGCCTTCAAAGCAGCGTATGGCCTGTTCGCTGCGACCCAGCTTCCCACAACTCTCCATCACCAGCAAAGCCAGTTCCTGCTGGCAACCGTCCCACTGCAGTCCACGGCTGGCGGCATGAAGACAACCCTCCCAATCCCCCCCGTCATAGCGAAAGTTGGCCAATTTTTGAGCGGCACCCAGGACCGCCTGAAGCAGTTCTGCTCGGATAGCCAGCGCCCAATCCTCAAAGCAGGCGGGCAGGTAGGGGCCTTGATAAAGAGCCAACGCTTTCTCCCAACCGGCTGGCTGAGTTCCGGCCGCCAACTCCCTGCACAGCGCGGCATCGTGCTCGGCCAGAAAGGAGGGATTGAGTTGCAGACTGGAGGCGCTGCGCAAGATCAACCCTGATTCGCCCACTTGCAAAATCCGTTTGAGCGAAATCAGGCACTGACTGAGATTCTTGCGCCCTCGCAACTCAGGCAGGCCAGGCCAAAAGGATTCCATCAGTTGGTGGGTAGAAATGGGCTGGCCCCACGACCAGGCCAGACGAGCCAAAAGCCAGCCCGCCTTCTCCACCTTCCATTGAGTTTCGGACAGCCAGGACTGCCCCCATTGCACTTCAAATCGCCCCAAACTCCAGACGCTCAAGAGTTGCGGCCCCAGCACCTGAGGCCCGGTTTGACGAAAGCGCAAGCAGACCTCGCCCAGATGGATCAGATCGCCGTGCTGTAAAAGTATGTGCTCGTTGGGGCCGAGGAGCCGACCATTGACAGCGGTAAGACTGGTCGTCGACTCCGCCAGCAAGGCAAAGCGACCGACCTGGTGGGGCAAGAGGCAGGCCTGGGCCCGCGATACGGTGGGATGATTGATTTCGATATGGTTGTCGCGGCCACTGCTACGTCTCCCAATGCGGTAGGCTTGAGGGCGCAAGTTCCAGTTGGCCAGGCCTTCCAGCCCCTGATAGGCCTCTAAACTGGCCCTCTCGGGGCGGCGCGCATCGAGCAGCCACAGGACACACCCTTCCAGTTGAAGGCTGTCGCCGGGGACCAGTCGAACCGAAGCCACCTGGCCACCCTGCCATAGCGCCGGCGCCAAAAATTCGACCGATTCCCCCTCCACTCGGGCCGACCAGCCGGTGGCCCCCGGACCCAGACCGTCCAACTGCAGAGGATGCGAAGAAAGCGTCAACCAACGCTCGCCACCGGCGGCCAAAAGGGCGTGCACCTCCAGGTAGGGATGCACTGAGGCGGGTACCTCCACCGAGGTCCCAACCGTGATTTCTTCCTCTGCTTCGATGGCCCAAATTGTGACTGGCCCCGTTGCCATTTACAAGCCGGTAACAATTAAGATTCCTTGCGGAATTGCTACGGAAACCTGGCAATTACCATAGCTAGAGGTTCAACCACGAAGGAGTGTAATACTATTGGCTATGCAGGCCTCCCTGGAAGACCGAGCTATCTTTTTTCGCAGCCTTGGAACCATGTTTCAGAGTGGAGTCCCCCTGCTGCCGGCCCTGGAAAATGTGGCCGCCCAGGTGGCCAAACCGCAAATCAAAGCGGCCACCCTCCAGGTGACCCGGTGTCTGGAAGGTGGCAACCCTTTGTCCAGGGCCCTGAGCATGCATCCCTGGCTGTTTAGCCCGTGGGAATGCCGGCTGGTCCAAACAGGAGAAGGCTCGGGCCGACTCTCCGATGTGCTCCTGAGGCTGGCCTCCGAACTGGAGGGACGTCTTCGGTTACGCCGCAAAGTTGTGGGCTCTCTGGTAACGCCACTGTGCGTCTGTAGCGCCTGCCTGGTGCTGGTCGTGGTCTTACCTCCCCTGCTATTTCGCGGTCTCTATCAAATGTTGGCCGATTCGGGCACCCCCCTTCCCCTGCCCACCCAAATTCTCATGGGATTTAGCCAGCTGCTCACCAGCCCGCTGGCCTGGCTGGCAAGCAGCCTGCTGGCCGCCTGCCTGGGACTTTCTCTGATGCGTCTCAGCCGCGGTCGACAGTGGCGGGGTGCGGCCGAACGAGCCCTGCTCCGGCTGCCCTGGCTGGGGGCCACCTATCGAGATCTGGCCAGTGTGCAGTTTCTGCGCACTCTGCAAGGGCTGCTGGAAGTGGGCGTCCCGCTGATCAAGTCGCTGGAAATGTCGGCTTCGGTAGCCAACAGCAGCCTGTTGATGATGCAGATACGGCGAGCCACCCAGGCTCTGGAAGAGGGTGAAACGCTTCACGAATCACTGGGACGAGCGCCCTTCTTTCCGCCCGGCCTGGTGCATTCACTCAAGGCCGGAGAAGAGAGTGGAAAACTGACCCACCTGTTAGCCAGCCTGGGCGAACTTTACTCCGTGGAACTGGATCACCGCATCAATACCCTCTCGCAAGCCCTCGAACCGCTGATGATGGGCGCGCTGGGGATGATCGTGGGATTCACCTGTCTGGCCAGCATCCTGCCTATCGTCAAGGTGCTAGAATCGCTGTGAAGCGGGCCTGGCTGGCGCTGGCTCAGGCCTTATTGCTGGTGGGCGCACCCGCGGCCCAGCCGAGTGAAGTGCGCACCCTCATTCGCACCTTTCCCACCTGCAAGATCTATTGGTGGCAACCAGGCGACCCTGAATTTACGAACGACCAGGCGGAGAATTCCAACGGAATCCTGGGCAACTTCGTGGACGATTCCAATCGTTTGGTGACCCTGAGCAATGTGACCGTGGACAAACCGGTGACCCTGCGTTTCGTCTATCACAAGGACGTAGAATGGCTCAAAAACAATCCGGCGGCGGTGCAGGCCTTGCCCAGCCGCACTCTTATGCGGCGCGACCTGGAAGGACCGCAATATCCGAAAATGGGGATGCCCATTCTTGTGCTGGAGACTCCCCGAGAATGGCTTGCCTTTCTTCAACCCCCCTGGGCCGTGGCCGCAGAAGGGACGGGCTTGCTGGGGATGATCTGGCTAAGACGGCGCCGCCGAGGCCAGGCAACGCCAGCCGTAGTGGCCGGCTTTCAGGTGGATCGGTTCCGGCTGGGCCACAGCCTGGGCAAGGGCGGCGCTGGCGAAGTGTTTGCGGCCAAGGACGATTTGGGACAGCCGGTGGCCATCAAATTGATGCACGCCGATCCCTCGGAGCAGGACGTGTTCAAGCGTTTTCAACGGGAGATCCAGATATGTTCCCAACTCAACCACCCCAACGTGGTGCGGCTGCTGGATTGGGGACAGTCGGGCGAGATCCTGTACCTGGCAATGGAACTGCTCGAAGGAGAAACACTGGGAGACTTGCTTCGTCGCCGTGAAAAGCTGACTCCCGATGAATTTCTGCCTCTGTGGAAAGGCCTGGGCTCAGCCCTGCAGGCCCTTCACCAGCGGGGACTGATCCACCGCGACATCAAGCCCGAAAATCTCTTCGTGCGTAGCCAGGGAACGCTGGTACTGATGGACTTTGGAATCTCCCTGGGCCAGGACCTGACCCGCGCCACGGGGACTGGCATGGTCCTGGGAACTCCCGCATACATGGCTCCTGAACAAGTAAGTGGCCAGCCCGAGCCAGCCACTGATCAGTACGCGGCTGGAGTGGTTGCTTTCGTGTGCCTAACCGGTCGCCGACCTTTTGAGGCGGCCGACGCTATGGCCATCGCCTATCAGCACGTGCATGCCACTCCGCCCTCCCCCCGCCAGCTCAACCCCGAGCTACCCGTCGATGTGGATCGAGTGATTCTTAAAATGATGGCCAAGCAGCCCAAGCAGCGCTACGCCAGCATCCAGGAGGCCACCTCGGCTCTGGAACAGGCATTTCTGGGGGGCTTTAGCGACACCGAAACGGTGGCAACCTCCTGATGAGAAATCACTCTGGCTTAACCTTGATGGAGAGCGTGTTGGGCCTGACCCTGGTGTCACTGGCCCTGGTAGCTCTGGTGGCCACACTCAACAGCGCGCTACTGATCAGTGCGCGCTCTCAGCACATGGCTCAAAGCGAGCAGATTTTGGAGCAGCTCTGCGAGTTCTACGCCCAAGATTACGTGCAAGGCTATGGCGACACGATCTACGCTTTGCAGCCAGTGCAGGCTCCTGACCAACTGACCTATCAACGCCAGTTCCGACTGTCCACCTACTCCACCGACCTGGCTGTGCCCATCCGCCGCCTCGAAGTGACTGTTTCCTGGCAATGGAAGGGTCGCAATTTTCAGAAAAATCGGGTTCGTTTGTTATGCCGACCCGGACGCTGAGGCAACGAGGTTACAGCCTGGTGGAGATGGTCATCGCGGCCGCTTTAGCCTCCATCATCACGTTGATTTTGGCAAGCTTGCTATCGGCCCAATTTCGTATCTGCCGACAGTCCGCCCTGCGCCTCAACCTGCAACACGAGCAGTTGTGGCTCAAGGAAAACCTGCGCAAAGACGTATTCTCCACTTCTGGGGCCGGCATCAGCATCGAGTCGACCGGCCTGGGACTGGCCTTGCAGCCACTGGTGGACGTGACATTTCAGGGAGTGGCTCGCTACAGCACCGAAGATCTGGTGATCTACCGATGGCAAAGCAATCAACGGCTGCAGCGCCTGCAATGGCAGCGAAAACTGCCCTTCGCCCTGAGCGCGCCTCCGGTTCGCCTGTCGCTGGCAGACTGGAGCAATTTAACCAGCCCCCGCCCATTGCGCAGCTTTGAGTGGAGCTACTTGCAAAGCGCCAGGTTCTCGGGAGAAATGGGGGCCGGCCAGGTTACCCAGCGCATCTGGCTGGATGCCACCTGGACCACCACCCACGGCCCTTGGGCCATTCGAAGCTGTCTCTTTACCCGGCAAAATTCATGAAGAGGAGTGAGCCCGTGAAACGCAACCGACAAAGAGCCTCGAGCCTGGGAGTGGTGGTGGTCACCCTGGCCCTGCTGGTCTTGATGGTCTTTCTGGCCATCTCTTCGGGACTACGCCACCTGGAGATCGCCAATCACATGGTGCTTCGCTCGCGGGCCCGCGACGCGGCCGAGTCCATCCTTCACTTGAGCATCGCCAAAGTCTGCAAAAATGGCTCCTTTGGCCAAAACTATGCCGCCGGTGCCTGCCTGCGAGTAGCGGCCCCCGATCTGGCCGACGAGTGTCGGGCGGTGGTGAGTTTTGACCAGGGAGTGGCCAGCTCCGAGCGTATCCCCTACTCCACCAACAATCTGGCCTCCGACTCCAGCGTGGCCGGAGATGGCCGCAGTGTTCCGGCCCACGCGGTCCATTTGGTGGCGCTGGGCTGCTGCCGATCCGAGAAGATTCAGATCGAGACCGTCTTCATCAACCCTCCCTTCCCCTCTGGCTGCGCCAGTCGAGGGCCGGTCAAACTCAAAGCCGTTAACCTGTGGGGCTTCCCACCGGATCGGGTGCCGGCCGCCCCCCTGCTGCCCGACCCCAATGTGCCCGCCCACGTGTATACCAACTCGGTCCTGCCCGACGCCCTGGACCTGGGCCCTGGCTGCGATATTTACGGGGATGCGGCGGCCGTGGGAGGCATCAAGCTGGACCCCGGCGCCAACGTGCGCGGCGAAATGCGACCCGGCAGTCAGCCCAACCAGGTGCCCCATTTTGACATCGCCGCCATGTACGGCAGCATTGCCCAGTATGTGGGCCAGGTTCCCTACCAGCCAGGCAAGCCGGTGCAGACCTTTTGCGTGCTGGGCAGCGACCTTACGGTGGCCGGCGACCTGGAGTTGGAGGGCGGGGTGCTGGCCGTGCGCGGAAACCTGACGGTGGCCGGTCAGGTCAAAGGACAGGGCCTTATTCTGGCCACCGGCAACGTGAGTGCACGAACCGGTGCCGCCTTTGTCGGCCAACGTAAGTTGGCCCTGCTGGCCGGAGGCAATCTGGACCTCAGTGGACAGAACAGCGCCACCTACACCTTCAATGGCCTGCTCTACGCCCACGGGTCCATCCAGGCCCACGACCTCACCGTGCTGGGCAGCCTGATCAGCGACGGACCCACCGGCTCAGAGATCGTCAAACTGGAGCGAGTGGCGGTGGTGCAGACCAACGTCTCGGTCACGGGGGCGGTGGCCATGGCAAAGCCGCACAATCACACCAGTGGCCAGTTGGTGGTGGGCTTGCAGTCCCAGGTCGATCCGGCCAACCTGACCAAGAGAATGATTTCGGGCAGTATCTTACAAAACAAGCAAAAAACCACCACAGGGGTGTTCCCCTCTCCTAACAAAGAGGGCTTTCGGATCGTTTTTGCGCCCCCCACGGCGACCTTCATCACCATGGGTCCAACCGGGGCCATTGTATCCAGCACTCAGCAGCCCTATGGCAGCGAAACCATGCCCTATACCGCTGGCGACCCGGAAGGTTCGTCAGCGGTACGCATCGCAAGAGCCCGACAAACCAGGGCCGGCCAGATGGCCGAACAGTTTTTGGCCCCCCGCAAAGACAAAGACCTGACCGAGGATGTGCTTGACAAGCTGGGCCAACAATTTTGCTACCTGGTCCAGGCGCAGGGTCCTGACCAGTTTAGCCTGGAACTCAACAACCTGATCCCGGGAGTGGAGAGGGTGCGCCTGTTGACCTGGGTCGAATCAGCCCCCAGCCGCTAGCAAGGGAGCCAGGGCCTGCAGGGCAGCGCCAGCATCGGCAAAGCGGGCGTTCGGATCGGGGTGGGTGAGACGGTCCACGAAGGCGCAAAATTCCAGGGGCAGGTCCGGGCGGACATCGCTGATGGGCGGAAGATCTTCCGAAAGCTTCATTCGAAAAATCTGGAGGGGTTCGCTTGGGTAGGGAAGTTGGCCCACCGTCCACTCGTACAGCAACAGACCGGCGGCGTATAAATCGGAGCGGTGATCGGCCGATTCGCCGCGCAGCATGGCTGGATCCAGGTAGACGGCCGTGCCCAGGATGGTGCCGGTCTGAGTGGCCCTCTCGCCCACCGTTCCGCTGAAATGCGCGATGCCCAAATCGGCAATCTTGAGGCCCGTGTCGGTCACAAAAAGGTTGGCCGGCTTGAGGTCGCGGTGAATGACCCCGTTCTGGTGCAAAAACTGCAGACCCTCCAGCAACTGAGCCGTCCACCGCAGAGCCTGAGCGCGAGGTATGGGCGCCGAGACCTGATCGAGAGGCTGACCGCTCAGCTTTTCCATCACCAGGTAAGGATACTGGCTACCCCCGGCCGGTTCAAAATGCCAGATGCGCGTCAGGCGGGGATGACGCAGACCCGCGCCCAATTTCATCTCCCGATTGAAGCGACGAATAAATTCCGGGTCGTTGAGAAGGTGCGGTAGGGGCACCTTGATGGCTACTTCGCCTCGCTGCGCGTCCACCCCCGCGTAGACCACTCCCATGCCCCCATTGCCCAGCCTGCCCGTAATCGTGTAGCGGCCGATATAGGGAGGCAGGCTTCCGTCGTTGGGAAAATAGCTGGTCGGGGCAGACGCTTGAAGCTGGCGAAACCGGAAAAGCAGCTCGCCCAGTTGCAAGCTGTCCCCACCCTTCAAGCCGATACTTTGTTGGGCCGGCAGCGGCTGAGCGTTAATCAACACCGGACTGCTGGTACTCTCGGCCAACACAAACACTCGGCCCCCCTCGGCCGGGTAAAAGGTGGCGTGGGCTCGTGAAATGGTGGGATGATTCAATTCGATTTCGTTGCTTCGGGCCGAACCACGCCGACCGACTCGATAAGGCTGGTAGCCGAGACTCCAAGTCTGCCCCTGAAATTCTCCGCTATAACACTCGAGCACGCCCAGAAAGGGGGAGCGCGTGTCAACCAACCACAACACGTGGTCCAGCAGTTCGGCTCGTTGACCCGGCTCCAGTTCGGCCAGACTGGCCTCTACCGTCCCCCAACGCAGCAGCGCCTGACCCTCTTGCCGTTGGAAATGCACCGATTGGCCGCGAGCCACCATGGACCAACGTTGGTCGGACTGAATCACAATCGTCTGAGCCGTGTGGCGCACCGGATAAGTCGCCGTAATTCCGTCCGGTCCACAAACTTTCAACTCGAAGGGGGCCAGGTCTGTTTCGGTCAAATGGGGCGCCACCGCGCAAGTGATTTCGTCGATGTCCAAGGTTCTGAAGTTGGCCGAAGTCCAACCCGATCCCTTTCGAATCAGGGATGTCAGCCTTCAAGACAGGGTTACCTGGTGGGCAGCAGGAAGGCGCCCCAGTGACCCAGTCCGTGCCATCGCTCCCCGGCTTCCATATTATGACCAAGCCCACGGGCCCCATCTGCAACCTGGATTGCAAGTATTGCTTCTACCTGGAGAAAGAACGACTCTATCCGCCCAAGACAGACTGGCGGATGGCCCCCGAAACCCTGGAAGCTTTCATTCAACAACATATCGAAGCGCACAGCATTCCCGACGTAATTTTCGCCTGGCAGGGGGGCGAGCCGACGCTGCTGGGGGTAGACTATTTCCGCCAGGTGGTGGCACTGCAGAATCGATATCGTGCAGGAAAACGCATTCAAAACGCTTTCCAAACCAACGGAGTCTTGATCGACGACGAATGGTGTCAGTTTTTTAAAGCCAACGATTTTCTGGTGGGCATCTCCATTGATGGTCCGCAGCATCTGCACGACTTCTATCGCGTCGATCGAGGCGGTAAGCCCAGCTTCGAGAGGGTGATGCGCGGACTGGAGGCGCTCCAACGAAACCAGGTGGAATTCAACACCCTGACGGTGGTCAACCGGGCCAACCAGGGCCACCCCCTGGAGGTCTATGCCTTTCTCAAGGAGATCGGCAGCCTGGTGATGCAGTTTATCCCCCTGGTGGAACGCATGGTCGCGGCCGACGCCATGGCCTCGCCGACCCAGGCGGGCCAACTCGCCGAGTGGTCAGTCCAGGCGGAGCCCTATGGTCGCTTTCTTACCCGGATCTTCGACCAATGGGTGCAAAACGACGTGGGCAAGCACTTTGTGCAGATCTTCGACATCTCGCTCGAGTCCTGGATGGGTATGCCCCAGAGCCTTTGCTGGTTCCGTGAGACCTGCGGAGCCGCCATGGCACTGGAGCACAACGGCGATCTCTACTCTTGTGACCACTACGTCTACCCCGAAAACCGGCTGGGGAACATTCTGGACCAACCGCTCAAATCGCTGGTGAACTCACCTCAGCAGCAGAAATTTGGTCTCGACAAAAAGGACGCGCTACCCCGCTACTGCCAGAATTGCGACGTGCGCTTTGCCTGCAACGGCGAATGTCCCAAGCACCGCTTCCTCCAGACCCCTGACGGGGAGGAGGGCCTCAATTACCTGTGCGCCGGTTACCTGCGCTTTTTCCGCCACGTAAACCCCTACATGCGTTTTATGGCAGCCATGTTGCACCAACGCCGCTCGCCCGCCTTTGTAATGGGCTTCGCCAAAGAGTTAGAAAAAGAGTTTGCCCGGGCGCAGCCGGGACAGTCGTGTCCCTGCCGCATCCCCCAAAACTATGAGAAATGTTGCGGACGCACACGCGCCTAAGAGGAACAGGGAGGTTTTGTTAACGATGGACGGTAGAATCACCCGCAGGGATTTCATGGGGGCAGGCATGGCCACCCTGGCAGCAGCCGCTTTGGGGCCGGCTATTTTGACCTCTGGCTGCGCCAACGGCCAGCAGAACACTCTCACCAACGCCGGCTCCAACCCGACCGGGCCCATCCAGCGGCGCCCCAACATTCTGCTGGTGTTGGTGGACGAATACCGGCGTTCGCCCGACTATCCCGACGGCACCGGCCAGGTGTCGGCCCTGCGCGAGATTTTACGCTTTGATCCGCTGACCCCGGGCAACCCCTTTGTGAACCTTTTTCCGGCCCTGACCCGACTGCGCCAGAACTCGGTGGTGCTGCGCACCCACTACGTGGCCTCGGCCGCTTGCGTGCCCAGTCGCGCCACCATGCTCACCGGCCAATATCCCACCGTTCACGGTGTCAGCCAGACCACGGGATTTTTCAAGAATGCCGACGATCCGGGCTTCGTATTCCTGGACCCCAACGGCATCCCCACCATCGGCGACTGGTTCCAGGCGGCCGGATATGAGACCCACTATTTTGGCAAGTGGCACATCTCGGAAGCCTGCAACAGCCTGGCTGAATGGGGATTTCCCTTCGGCAACTGGGACGGCCCCGAGCCGCACGGTTCGGACCCGGCCAATCTGGGTGTTTTCCGCGACCCCGAATTTGCCAGCGACACCGTCAACTTTCTCAACTCCAAGGCCAAAAGCTCGGGCGACACACCCTGGTTTGCCGTCACCTCCTACCTGGCGCCCCACGACATTTCAGGCTGGCCCCTGCAATGGTTCCTCCCTGGCGGCGTGGGGGTCCAGGATTTTCCCGGCCGGGGCGTGATCCCCAACATTCCTGGACCTGGCGTAATGAGCAATCCAGGGAACTCGATATCGCCCTCGAGTTGCCCGCCGCCCAACTCTCCCCCCATCAACCTCAACCCGCTCGCTTATCCCCAGGGCACCTTTAGCGCCGCGCCCACCTTTGGCGAGAACCTTCGCAATGGGACCAAACCCGACTGCCAGTTTGACATGTCCTACAAGATTGGTCTCTGCCAAAAGTCGATCCTGCCGGCCCCGCTCCGGCCTCTGGCTCCCAACCCCTTCCAATTGCAGGGGGCTGACTTTGAAGCCTGGACGACCAAGTATGGCGAGTGGGGCTGCTACCTGCACATGCTCTTCGACCATGAACTCAATCGGGTTTTTCAGGCCCTCGATGCCAACGGCCTGGCCGACAATACCATCGTAATTTTCACCTCGGATCATGGCGACTACGGCGGTGCCCACGGCGGTTGCGTCCAAAAATGGCACACGGCTTACGAAGAAGCCACTCGCGTTCCGGTCGTCGTGTCCTCGCCGCTCATCAATCCCACCAATAGCATGCGCGAGATCGAAATGCCCACCAGCCATATCGACCTGCTGCCCACTCTTTTAGGGCTGGCTGGCTTTGGACCGGCGGAGCAAGCCGTTTTGCGCAGTCGCATCACGGGACAGGGCGTGGTCCCCCCCCTGGTGGGCACCGACCTGAGCCCCTTCCTCACCAATCCCGGCGCTCCGCCCCTGCCACGTCCGGGCGTTCTCTTCATCACCGAGGACGAAATCACTCAGATGACCACTATCAACCCGGCCAACCAGGGCTTCGACGCCTACAACGAGTATCTCCAACTGGTAGACCAAACCATCCTCACCACTCCCGCGCTTGCCCCCGGCCCGGTTGTCCAGCCCAACCTGGTGCGCTCCCTGTTTGACGGGGTCTGGAAATACTCACGCTACTACGACCCCAACGGAGTGGCCGCCGACCAGTTCGAACTCTACCACCTGCCCTCCGACCCCATCGAGGCCATCAATCTGGTGGATTTCCGGACCGGCCTGATCCGTGCCGGGGTGAGTGTACCAGGATTGACCGGTCCGCAATTGGAGGCCAAGAAGACTCTGCTAGCCCAACAACTGGCCCAGCAGGAAGCGGCCCTGCTGTAGCCACCGCCGAGGGAACATTGGTCACAGTTTAGCGACCCGACGGATATGTCAGAACCTAAAACCCGCCGCCGCTTTCTGATCGACGTGCTGTTCCTGGGGGGTGCCCTGGGGGCAGCCTCCCAGGTGCAGCCATTTTTTAGCCATTTTCTGGAGGATCAGCATCCGCCTGAGCCGCAGCCCGTCGAGCCGCCGCCGACTGCCGGCCCCAAAGCAACGCCACGGACGCCGGCCATAGACTGCACCGAAGCCTATCCGTCCGACTCCGACGTGCATTTGGCGCGACCCCAGCCAGCTGTCACCAAGGCCTATCCCTCGGACAGTGACCTGCATTCACGGGTGCCTGTTCAACCGGTTCCCTCGGTGAGGGGGTCAAAGGCCCCGCTCTGGAAACGAATCGGCAACCAGGAGCCCCCCGTAAGGTAGAGAACGCCTCCAGCCTAAATACCTCAGGAGGTTTTCCAAGTGCCTGTGGCCGAGAACGCTCTTCGCCTTATTCTCATCGGACCGCCCGGATCGGGCAAAGGAACTCAAGCTCTGCAATTGTGCGGGCGTTACAACATCGGCCATGTTTCCACGGGAGACATTTTGCGTCGTAACACCCAAAAAGGTACCAGTCTGGGCAAGCACGCCGAAGAATTTCTTCAGGCCGGGGACCTGGTGCCCGACCCGTTGATTTTCGACATGCTGGAAGATCTCTACAACCGAGCCGGGGGCGAGCAGCAGGGGTTTGTTCTGGACGGCTTTCCGCGTTCTGAGAGTCAGGCCCGAGCCCTATCCGACTTTTTGGAGGGTCGCTCCCAGTCCATCCACAAAGTGCTGCTTTTGCAACTGGACGATGACGTCATCGTCGGCCGGCTCATTCACCGTCGCACCTGCCCTAAATGCGGTCGCAGCTATCATTTGCAAGCCTCCCCGCCGCAGCAGGCCGGAGTCTGTGATAGCGACGGTAGCACCCTGGTATGGCGTCCCGACGACCACGAAGAAGTCATTCGCAATCGCCTCGATACTTACCACCAGCAAACTCAACCCGTGGCCGCCTACTATGCCCAAAAAGGAGTGTTGAGCAGCATCGACGCTTCCAGCCCTATCTCGACAATCACGGAGCGCATTACCCGCCTGGTAGACCCTTTGGTCAGCTCAGTGTAAGGGCCTGACGGAGCAGTTCCAGGCGCATCCGTGCCGAGTCAAAGTCAAATTGCTGGATATCCTGAGTCATTTCTTGCAGTAGAGCGGCCGGTGCCATCGTTTGCAGGGCCGGCAAGAGTTGGGCCAGGCACTCCTGCGATTCCCCTTCCTGGTCTTCTAAAAGGGATTGAAGCTTGTCCAGTCGGTGAAACAACGTTTCTGAATCGATGGTTTCCTCTCGGTTTGGTCCCGCTTCCTGGCCCAGACTGTCCAAAATGCTGGCGCTGAGTTGAGTCAGGGTAGACGCCAGGCCAGCCATAGCCTCTCTGGCTGCGAGTAGATTCTCCAAATGAGCCAGGCTCTCCAACTGGTGGGCCTGCCCTTGCAGTACGGTCAGGCCCAGGTTGCCGGCGACCCCCTTGAGGGCGTGCGCCTGAGCTTTGATCTCCGAGGCCAGCCCAGACTCCAGCGATTGCTGCATCTCATCCAGGGTGGCTGTATGTTGGCGGGCCAGCCTCAGCAGCAAGGTGCGATACAGGTCCCGATTGCCGGCCACGCGCAACAGACCTTGCTCGCTGTCTAAACCTGCAATGGCTGGAAAATCCTGGCAGTGAGCGTCAACCTTTCGGTCAGAACAAAGAGGCAGCCACCTGAGCAAGGTGGCATAGAGGGTCTCGGGGTCCACCGGCTTGGCCACAAAATCGTTCATGCCCGCCTCCAGACAGGCGCGGCGGTCCTCTTCGAAAGCATTGGCGCTCATGGCCAAAATGGGCCGGCTCTCCCAGCCCGGCAAGGCACGAATGGCTCGGGCCGCCTCCAATCCGTCCAACACCGGCATCTGCACGTCCATCAAGATCAGGTCGTAAACCCGTACGGTGGCCCTGTCAATGGCTTCGCGACCATCTTCGGCGGTATCCACGGCCAGGCCCACCACCTTGAGCAGTTCACAGGCCACCTCGCGGTTGATGGGGTTGTCCTCTACCAACAGGAGTCTCGCGCCGGAGTGGTGGGCGTTCAGTCGGGCTTCGCTATGAGCGGTGAAGCCACTGGCCACAGGCAGAACTCCTTGTCCACGAGCCAACCGGGCCGTAAACCAGAACTGGCTGCCCTGGCCAACCTGGCTGGTAGCACCGGCTTCGCCCCCCATGCCCTGGGCCAGATGCCAGGTGATGGCCAGGCCCAGGCCTGTACCGCCATACTTGCGCGTGGTCGAGGCGTCGGCCTGTTCGAAAGCTCGAAAGAGTTTCTCCAACTTATCCGGCGGGATGCCGATGCCGGTATCTTCCACCTCGAATCGAACCAGCAGATGGTCGCCCGCTTCTTCCACCAGGCGGGCCCGCAAAGTAATGCTGCCTTGAGCCGTAAATTTCACCGCATTACTGACATAGTTGAGCAGGGCCTGGCGGACCCGAGTGGCATCTCCTCGCAGCCATTGGGGGACACCATCGCTGTCGATGGTCACCGTCAGGCCTTTGGCTCTGGCCGTCTCCTGAATCAAAGAACTGGCGGCCTCCATCACTGCCCCCAGGGCAAAGTCGGTTTCCTCAAGCACCAGTTTGTTGGCCTCGATCTTGGACAGGTCCAGGACATCGTTGATGATGGCCAGCAGGTGGCGGGCAGCACTGTCAATCTTGGTCAGCCGCTCCGACTGGCGGGGGCTGACCCCATCGTGATGGAGCAGATGAGTCAGGCCCAGAATGGCGTTCATCGGGGTGCGAATTTCGTGACTCATGTTAGCCAGGAAGGCGCTTTTGGCCTGATTGGCCGCCTCGGCCCGAGCACGCGCCTCCTCCAACTGGGCCGTACGCACCTCCACCAGTTCCTCCAGGTGGTGCCGGTGCCCGTCCAACTCCTCGGCCAGTCGCTTTTTTTCGGTGATGTCTTGCTTGATGCCCAGATAGTGAGTAATGGCCCCATTGGCCTGGCGCAAGGGAATGATGTGGGCAAACTCAACAAATTCGCTGCCGTCCTTGCGGCGATTGTGCAACTGACCTTTCCAGGGGTTTCCCCGGACAAGTGCGGCCCACATTTCGACAAAGGTTTCTGGGGGGGTATTCCCAGAATGCAGCAAGCGAGGATTTTGCCCCAGTAGTTCCGCCCGGGTGTATCCAGTGGTTTGAACGAAAGCCTCGTTGACATACTCGATTTCGGCCGCAAGATTGGTGATCTCGATGCTGTCCGGGCTTTGCTCCACGGCCTGTGACAGTTTGCTCAGTTCGATCTGGGCTCGGCGTCGTTGCACCAGGCGCCACAGGTCGTTGGCCACCAGTTGCAACGTTTCCACGTCACGCGGGCTATAATCGACCGCCTTGTTGCCCACCCCCAGCAGCATCACCACCCGACCATTCTCAACCACCGGTAAGGCAATCAGACGGACAAGTTGGGAGTGGCCCGCGGGCAACCCCCGCGTATGGGGATAGGCCGCAAAGTCGTTGATCATCAGGGCCTTCTGCTGGCGAAATGCGTCGGCCCAGATACCCGCCTGGCTGATGGGGTAATGCCAGTCTTGCTCCCATGTCAGTTCGATCGACTCGGCGTCGTCATGAATAAAATGACTGAAGGAGATCTGGCTTTCGGTCAAATTCTCAGCCAACTCCAGACCGTGCTGCAAGAAGTCGGCTTCGGACATGCACTCAGCCGCCCCGGGCAACTCCAGCATGGCCTCTGCCCGACGAGCCAGCAAGGACAGCACCGCCTGCGACTCTTTGCTGTCGGTAATGTCCAGCATGACACCCTGGAGGTAGAGCGGTTGCCCTCGGGGGTCGCGCAAAATTTGGCCCAGATTCTTGTAGTGACGCCAGTTTCCGTCCTTGGATCGCAGCCTGTACTCCAGCGAAAGCAAGCCACCGGTCCGGCGAAAAGCGTTCAAGTCACCAAGCACCTGTGGCTGATCGTCTGGGTGGATCAAGCCGGTCCAAGGGGCCTGGGTCCACTCTTCCGGGGTATAGCCCAGATCGGCCACACGGGGACTGATGTAGAGCGATTGAAGGGAATCCTCCAGAGAGGTTCGGTAGAGAATGGCCGGTACTTGCTCGGCCATGAGGCGAAAACTCTCCTCGCGTTCCCGTAGCTGAGACTCCATCTGCTTGCGCCGGCTGATATCGCGGCTCACCCCCTGAATATGGGTCACTCGGCCCTCGGCATCGCTAACCATGCAGGCTACCACCTCGATGTCGATGAGGCGCCCGTCCTTGGCAACGAGTTGCAGTTCCAGACTGCGGCTGCGCTGGGACTCGTCGCCCGCCGCCAGGCCGGCCAAAGCCTGGCCCAACACCTCCAAAACCTGCCGGTGACATTCGGGGGTGAGGGTATCCCGCATGCGCTGCTGCAGTGTTTCGCCGACGGTAAAACCGGTCAGTCTCTCCACGGCAGAGTTGATGTAAGTATAGCGGTCCCGGGTCAGATCGTAGATCCAGATGACGTCGATGACGTTCTCGGCCAACCGACGATAGCGCGCCTCGCTCTCGCGCAACGCCTGTTGAGCCTGCCTTTCCTCTTCCAGCAGGCTCAACAGGACCAGTCGATCCTGATCTGGACTGGTCGATGGAAGGCGTGACCCATCCTCCTTCTCCAGTTCCGGGTAGGCTGTCGGACGGCCGGACTCGGCCAGCAACTGATTGACCTCGTGCTGGAGTAGGCGCAGGCGGCTCTCCCGGCCCAAAGTGACTTTCTGCCAGCGCCGCAATTCGTCCAACTGGGCCTGCATTTCATGTTCCACCTGAAGGCGACGGGTAATGTCACGCGAGACGCCGTAGGTACCGATAGCCCTACCCGAATCGTCGTAGATAGGACCCTTGGTGGCCTGAAACGTGCGGGGTCCGTCAAGAGAGCTGAACTCCTCCTGAAACGTCATACTGGCATTGCCGGCCAGAACCCGCTGATCGTTGGCCCGCAGATGAGCAGCATGGTCTGGAAAGACGACCGTATCATCGCGGCCGATCACCTGCTCTTGAGACTTGCCGGCCAGGCGCTGAGCGGCCGCGTTGAAGACAAGGTAGCGACCCTCCAGATCTTTGGCAAAGATGGCGTCGGCCGAGTTGTCGGCGATGATGCCCAGCAGGCGGGTGGCCTGCAGACGCTCCTCCTGGGCCTGACGAGTGGCCCGGGCGATGGCCAGTTGCTGCCTCTGTGCGGTGGCGCTCAAACCGGTCCAGGCCACCAGCAGGCCCAACGTTCCAGCCAGGGCAA
>JADMJV010000126.1:8566-48294 GCA_018780265.1 bacterium | reverse complement strand
GACTTTAGTCGCCAAACGAATCCACCGCCTTTAGGCGGTGGTGGCCCGCCCCTCAATGAGAAAGACATTCATGTCACCGACGCCCTGGCTTGTATCGCGAGCGTCGGGAGCCTGCGCCACAGCGTTTTTAATCAGCAACGAGGTCGGCCGCACTCCTTAGAAATCGGGACATCCATGGTATTCGCAGGTGGCACCTGTTTGTCCAAGGCGCATGATCTGATCAAGCGAATGTCTGAAGACATCGACCTGAAAGTCCAGCTCGAGAAGGTTCCCGAGGAATATACACTGGGTCGCGGTCGAAGTGACCGCAGCCGGCTTAAGGACCTGCAGGTTGCAATTCAGCAGGCACTGAGGGAAGCAGGATTCGTTGCAGAGACGAGTGAGGGTTTGGAAAACCCGCTGATTCGAGACTGCCGGCGCTATTTTTGCCTCAGTTTGCTTTATCAATCCAGGTTCACCAGCCGCATTGGTGCATTGCGCCCCCAGATAAAAATTGAATTGATCCACCGGCATGCCCGAGGTAGAACTTCTGAACTTCCACTGTTCTACTTGATCGACAGATTGACTGAAGAGACCCCTCCCGCAATCTGTCGTCTCGCTTGCATAGGCGTCGAAGAAACTCTGGCGGAGAAAGTGCTGTCGCTACTACGCAGGTGCGCGTGGAACTGGGATGGGCATCAAAGGGGGGAGATTGACCCGGTATTGGTCCGACACATCTATGACGTCTGGTGCATCGCGAGCCGGCACCAGGATTCTCTTAGAGTAGCCGCCAGTCTCTTCCCCGGTTTAGTCGAGGTTGACCGGAGTGAATTCGGCGTCCAGCACCCTGAATTTCTTAGTCGCCCCAAAGAAACCCTGACCAGAGCCCTGGCTGCAGCTCGAAAAAGTGGCGAACTTCAGAGCAGCTATGATGAACGCCTGGTGCCACTCGTCTACGCACGAAATGTGCCTGGTTTTGCGGCCGCCTTCAAAGTGTTCGCAGAGATAGCGACCAGTCTCCTCGACTCTCTGCCGGAGGATGGGGCGACGTAGTGGGGCGCACCTCGGCGGTCAATTTTGTGGGTCCTCGAGGTAAGATGGTCACCCCATCCGGATCTGCTCGTGATGGGCTCGCTCCTCGGGGAGGTTCGGAGTGCACGGATTTGCCTATATCCTACTGTGGCTCGAATTGACCTCTGCACACGGACGGTGCTTTGCGGGGCGGCCATAATCTGAGCGGGTTGGTATTGAATGTCCCCGAGCATCAGCAGGTCGCAGGCCCTGGTCAGTTCGTGAGTATTGGGTGGCGTCAATAGAGAACACCCGCTCCGCCTGACAGGGGAATTTTTCCAGCACTCCCGCGGGCAAAATTGGCGGGCATCCTCCAAGGTGAGGGCGAAACTATTCTGCCTGACCCGGCTACGTGGGGAGAGATTGGGGAGACTTTGCGGTGAACAACGACTGCCCATTCATCGCCGATAGACGCGGCGGGTGATCTTGACAGGTTGGACTCTGGGGGAGCCCCTGTGTTGCTTCCCAGTAGTGGCCAAATCCATCTTAAAGGGGGCTGCCTTTTATGCTCAGGTTGCTGTTAAGGCTGATTTTTCTCGCATTACTGGTCCCTATGGCATGTCGCGCCAACGTCGAAACAACCAAAATTGGCGAGATCCGAGAAGCACTCGGCACTATCAGTGTTTATGCCGGTGATCGAAATGGCGTCCCTTTTGTTGCGTTGATGGTTGAGGGCATCGTGAACAAGAGCACTCACTTCTTTGTCTCAGACGAAGAGCTAGAGAGCTTTTTGATGGCTTTGCCTAGATCCGTTGAGTCTACAGCTCCCCATTGACAACTATCCCGTAAGCTAGCTCTCGGCGGCCAGGTAAAATTCCGAAGCTCGCTCCCTTAGACCGAGCACGAAATTCGCCAGAATGTCGCGCCCCAGCACCTGTCGAGCCAGAGGCTGGGTGCTGAAGGCGATTTCTGTCTCGACTTCGCTATCACCAATGACCAGGGTAGCCTTGTGGAGATAGGCCGTCGTACGAGCGCCCAGGAACCCCTGAAAAGCCAGTGGCTGTCCGTCGAAAACGTCCAGTCCGGCCGCCCTCACGTGTACCCCTTCTAACAGTGTCCTTTCCGCCCCGGTGTCGACAAGCAGCAGGAATTCGGCTTCATATCCAACCAGGCGTAAGCGGACCGGAAGGAGAGGAGCCAGCGCCCCACCGGCATCGTAGCGATACATGAGCGACAGGGTAAAGTCGACGACGGGCACCGGCGCTACAGGCCCATCCAAACCCCGTTCGTCCGTTCAGGGACACGCTCGACAAAGGGAATCTCTACCCCCATTGCGCGGGCTTCGGCCAGCGCCTTGAGATAATCCGGGCCATGAGATATCATCTGATCGCCCTCCACGATGACCCACTGCCCGGGAATCTCCACCTGCAGTCTCGACATGTGGGCTTCAAGCCATCGCATCTCCTTCTCGCGAGCATGGGGAGGGAATGCCTTGTGCGCCGGTCGGCAAACGATTTCGGTGGGGCCAGGATTTCCCCCCAACCCCATGAGGACCCTACGAAAGAATTGCCCTACAGTCATGTCTCGGAGAGCAGCCTGCCGTTGCAAGGCGGCCTTTTCCTCGGAGTTGAGGCGAATGGAAAGGTGGGATTGCCGGGGCATGAACTCAGTGTAGCACGATGTAACACGCTGAAGCAAGCACTGAAGGCGGCGGGTCCACGCGGCCACCCCTGAACCGGGAGCATGACGCCGTCCCGGCCCAACGGGGCATTGAGGAGACCTACAGGAAGAGACCGAGCCTAAGCTCGGTCTCCTGTCCTCGACTGACCGTCCGTTCAGGGGGAGATCGCTGTATTTGCAACATTTCAGTCCGATCTTTGCCTAGAACGTTTCGATCCGGTGAATAATCTCCTGAAAAAACGTTGTAGACCAGAGCTCCAAGGCGGACTTTTCGCGAACGTACGCTGCCACTTCAGCTTGCGCCTGTTTAACGTCGAGTTGCTCGATCTTCGTTCGTAGAAGCGCAAGCAGGCCTGGTCGATCCAAGGCAGCGGCCTCGGTCCAATTTCCAGAGAATCGCATTCGCGACTCCAGGTGGCTCAGGCGTAGGCGAGGGTGGTGCCCCAGATACCAAACCAGGTCGTACCAATCTCGCCCTTTTACTCGAGTCTTCCACTTCCGGCACAACACCGCATGCATCTTGCCTGCGAAAAGGTCAGGCAAGGAGTACACCCGCACTGCGAAAGGCACAGGCAAGAGGACAACTCGGCTTTCGGTCTCAAAGCCGGCTGGTGGGTCGGTGTCTACCTCGAGCTTGATTTTCAAGACCTCGTCGTTGTGAAGCTGCCGACGGATCGCCTCCCCGGCCTTGATGAGAATCAGATGCTGCAGGGTATTGGCCTTCAGGAAGGCCGACTCGATGGCTGTATTCTTGCTCTTGCGACGGATGTGAAACGACACCTCAAACCCAAAACTGGCAAGTTCCCGACGCAGAGACTCTTCGTAGGCTTCCAGCGAAAAAGTTGAGGTAGGCCTGAGTAATGAGAAATCCAGGTCCTCTGAGTAGCGGTCCAACCCGTATAAAACTCGTAAGGCCGTCCCTCCATAAAAAGCAGCGTGCTCAAAGAATTTGCCACGCCAGAGCCCAAGCAGGGCAATCTGCTGTAGGACCTCTCTCAATGCATGGACGTAGTCGTCTCGCGTCTGGCATCGATAGCGTTCCAGCATCTGTTGCAGCGCTTCACTCATGGCAACCTGCCAGGAAGTCTACTAGCATACGGATCTTCTTCGAGCCGAAGGCCTCGGCCAAACGGGCCAGTTGATCCTTGTCCAGAGCCCCGAGCAGTTCTTCATCCAGGCGTAGATCATCCAACAAGTATGCTTCAAAGTCTTTCTTTGCGGCCGACTTGAACCGCTTGTCCGTCCACACTTTGTCGACCAGAGCCTTCTCGGGAGAGGCAATCAGGTAATGAACATCGCCGTCGACCGTCCACCGGATGCCTTGCGCATAACGGCGCACTGCCAACGGCTGATAACTGAAAACGCCCAGCGGGGTGGTGAAGACTTTCTTCTCCCCCGTAGTGACCGATGTAACGTCCTCGACCCGCTCTGGAATTAGTCCATAACGACTGAGGGCGAAATCGAGGCTTACATAGGAGGGACCATAGACGAGATTGGCCAGGACTTCACGGCTTATGGGCGCCCGGCGATAGCGCTCGCCAAATACATAAAGCCCCTTTCTAACCCTTACCAAGCTGCCGTCTGCGAGTAGCGCGCTGATGCGGTCACGGGGCTTAGAATACTGGCTAAGAATGGCCACCAACTGTTGGTAGTCCAACCAGTCCAGTCGCACTTGGTCGCGAATATCCAGGGCGTTGAGCACATGGAACTTCTTATCAGAAAGTAAGTAGAATGTCCATTTGTTTTGGACATTTGGCCCAAAAAATCTGGTTCGGTCAGGCACTTGCAAAACGTCGGTGTTCAGAAAACATTAAAGCGGAGGGTCTTCCTGGACCAGGCCGGAACCGGTGAGACATGCCCCACCGTAAAGTATTAGCCGAAGAGATGGCCTCGTTCCTGGGGGCTCTGTCACACCCCGAACGGGTTCGCATCTGCCTTGAACTTCAAGCTGGCGAGCAAGAGGTAAGTGTTTTGCGCCAGTCGCTGGAAATTTCGCCATCGCGGCTGAGCCAGCATTTGGGCCTGCTGAAGAGCCACCACATTGTGCGCGAGCGCAAGGAAGGTCGGCGCGTGTTGTATAGACTGCAGAATCCAAGCCTTGCCTCGTGGCTGATTCAGGGGTTGGGCTTCATTGAACAAGAGAGTCAGCGTGTGGGAGGTCTGGTGGCTGCCCTGGAGCGGGCCACCCAGACCTGGGATACTGCCTAAAGCGGGGCCAATTCGACGCGTCCCAGTTCTTCATTGGCTCCCACCACAGTGGCCTCGACGTGATCGCCCACGGCGTAAGTGTGCTGCTGGCCCACCAGGGTCTGGCCCTCCATTCGGTAGGGGCCGTGGGGTAGGGCTTCGCTGGCGATGGTGCCGGTGGCGCCGGTGCCCATCATCTGGATCACCAGGCCAAAGGGCTTGATAGAGACGATGTTGCCGCGCACTTCCTCGCCGATGCGGTCTCTGAACAGGCGTGCAATCAGCATCCGATGGCGCTCGTTCTCCGCCTTACTGGCCCGCCAGGTCGTATGATTGAGATGCTCGGCCAGCGAGGCCAGTTGGGGATCGTCGGGCGATTGTCCGCGATCACCCTGCAGGTAGCGCTTGACGATGCGGTGCACGGCCAGATCGGCGTAACGCCGGATGGGGCTGGTGAAGTGCAGATAGAGGGGGGCGCCCAGTCCAAAATGGGGAGCGGCCTCCGGCGTATACAGGGCAGGGCCCAGGGTTCGGCCCAGCACCGTGCGCAGGGCCGCCGCCAGGGACGTTCCTTTATACTGGGCTTCGAAAGCGGCCAGGCCTCGCGGCGACAGGCGCGGTCCAAAGGCGGCTTCAATTCCGAAGTTGGCGGCGAAAGCGGCCAGCATCTGCACTTTCTCGGCGTCTGGTTGGGCGTGCACGCGGAACATTCCCGGTTGGCCGCGGGCCACCAGCCAGCTGGCTATCGCTTCGTTTGCGGCCACCATCAGGCGTTCCACGATGCGATGGGCCATCGTCTCGCCGCGCGGCTCTACGCCGGTGGGCTGGCGCGTAGTGGGATCAAAGGAGACGTAAGCCTCTTCGCTGGCCAGTTCCACGCCGCCGCGCGCAGCCCGCACTACCGACAAACGGGCTGCCGCCGCTCGCAGACGCCGCACCGTGGGCGCCAACGCAGCGGGCACGGCCAGATCATCCTGGCCCAGCAAAAAATCGCTGACGGCATCGTAACTGAGGCGGGCGTGCGAACAAATGACGCTCTCATAGACATCCACCGAAGTAATGGCTCCTTCAGGATCGATTCGCAATTCGGCCGTCAGGGTGGGTCTTTCCACGCCGGGCAACAGGCTGACGGCGGCGCTGGAGAGTTCATCGGGCAGCATGGGGAGGACGCGGCCGGCCAGATAAACGCTGGTGCCGCGCTGATAGGCCTCGCGATCGAGATCGGAGCCCTGGCTGACCATAGCATCAACATCAGCTATGGATACCAGCACGCGCAGCGCTCCATCGGGCTCGGGAGGCAGGGCTGAAAGGGCGTCATCGATGTCGGTGGTGGTGGGTGCGTCGATGGTGATGGTGGGGACGTCGCGCAAGTCACGGCGGGGCCCCTCCACTTTTTGCCGGGCTGCCTTGTGGGCGGCCTCAATCAGCTCGGCCGAGAATACTGAGCGGATGCCGTGGCGCACCACGCAGCGCTCCAGGCCCAGGTCGGCTTCGGTTTCAATAATTCGCAAAGGGGTCAGTTTGAGGCCATTCAGGGCGGCCACCAGATAGAGTCCATCTTCCAGTTCCAGGGGGGAGTCGGTCTCCAGGGGCCAGTCGGTGTTGGATACGAGTCGGTCCACCCTGAGAAAGGGCCGGCGGCCGCGATAGAGGATGCTGCCGAACAGTTCGCTGCGCGTGCGCGCCTGCAATACCAGATCGGTGGCGTTGAAGCGGCCGGCATCGGCGGCCACCACGCGGGCGGTCACGCGGTCTCCGTCCAGGAACGGATTGAGATCGGGAGGGGCGATGAAGGCCGTTTTGTCTCCTTCGAACGTCAGAAAGCCGAAGCCGCGAGGATTGACGGAGATGCGCCCACTGGCCAGGGTGTGGTTCTTTTCTTGGATTGACATGGCAGGCGGCCTTCGCAGCCGCCGGGCAGAAGCCTACTTAGCCGAGTCCATGCGAAAGCGCGAGAGCACCACTTCGTCCAGGCCACTCTCTCCAAAGTGGAGGGTGAGATAGGCCAGTCGGTCGCCATCGTAATATACGTAGTGCTCATCGGTTTGGAAATTGGGCAGACCAAATATCTCGGCCACCTGGGCCTTGCTGGCGTGCATCGTCACCATATCGCGGCCCCTTGAAGTGAAATGTTTGCCTACCAACAGGCGAGGATGACGGCCTGGGTCCTGATCTACGAAAGCCGCCTTGAGGCCACTGCCGTAAGTGTATTCCCAGCGCTCGCCCCCCCAGCTGGCTTTGAGGGGACGATCCCAGCGGCTGGGCCCCACCTTTTGCTCGATCTGGAGTCGATTGTAGGCCAGCGACACTCCGTCGACTGCCCAGATTTGGGGGGCTTCGTAGGCCTGGGCCCAGGCCATCGCCATCACACAAAACCAGAGAAGCCACTTTGCCATGGGACCAGCGTTCTACAAGCCAGCCAGCCGGGCCCTGCTAGCCGCTTTGCGCTCGACTTTTGAGCGCATATCAATTGATTTGGGTGCGTTTACGCCAGGAGAGGAGTGCCACTTCAGTGGCACTCCTCCGCACGCCCCCAGTCGCCCTCACGAAATATGTAGTGTAAGGTCGCTATAACTCACACTACAGAATTTCTGAGGGCCTCGTTCAGGGGAGTGACCCAATTCCATGGCAGATTGTTAGTGAGCCACAGCTTGTTGGAGAGGCTCGATGAAGGCCTGGGCGTAGCCGGAGTACGCCTGACCAAATTGGCGGGCCAGGGTGTCGGGGAAGACATGAAAAGTGTTCTTTTGAATCGCTTCAAAGAGGGCATCGGCTACCAGTGACGGGGGTTCGGCGATATCGGCCATGCCGGCCTGGTTGGCCATGTCGGTGGCAATGGGGCCGGGGTGGACGCTGATGACCTGGGTATTTTGCCCGGCCAATTCATCCCGGAGGGCCTGAGTGATGGAGTAGCTGGCTGCTTTGGATGCAGAGTAGGTGGCCGCCTGAGCAAAGCTTTTGATGGAGGCCACCGAATTGAGTTGAACCAGACTGCCTCCTCCATTGGCCTTCAGGATGGGAGCAAAAGCCTGGGCTACGCGCAGCAACCCGGACACGTTGACATTGATTTGGAATTCGAGGGAAGCCACGGCGTTGTCGGCCAGGGGGCCAGCCGTTTGTAGGATGCCCGCGTTGTTGATGACGATGGTGACATCGGGGGCGCTTTTGGCAGCCTCCAGGATGGATTTCGGATCTTCAAGGTCCAGGTGAAGAGGGACTACTCGGGTCCCAAATTCGCTGGTCAGGGCCGTGGCCGAGGCCAGACTTCTGACCGCTGCATAGACCTTTTGGGCCCCTCGCTGGATGGCTCCCGCCACGATGGCCCTGCCGATGCCGCGGTTGGCTCCTGTAACCAGCACTACTTGAGATTGCAATTGACTCATGGTCTTGTCTCCTTGTATTAACGTAATTGGTTTTGTTTTGTAATGAATGAAAAAAAGTCGTTACGCCTGGATGGCGTCCAGCAGATCGGACAGTTTGGTCTTGGCCAGGGTACTCCGGACGGCGTCCGAGGCCGCCGAGAAAATCGGTTCTAGCAGGTGCTTGACCTTACAACTGACCAGGCAGCCCGGATTAGGGGCGGCCTCGTGGTAGGCAAAAATCTCCGCATCGGTCTCGACGGCGGCGTAGATGTCAGCCAGGGTAATGGTGGAGGGAGAGCGCAACAGGCGCACGCCGCCTCCCTTACCTTGACGAATCTCCACCAATCCCTGGTGCTCCAGTGATTTCAGCAGGCGCCTCACCACCACAGGGTTGGTGTTGACGCTGCTGGCTAAAGTCTCCGCGGTTGTGCCAGCCTCTCCCAGGTATGCCAGACCCAGAAGGCAATGAACTCCGACTGCGAAGCGACTGTTTGCGGCCATAAGTGATATATAACAAATCAAGTTATGTTTTGTCAAGTGAGGGTGGCTTGTGCCCGAAATAGCGTTTTGAAACGGGGGGGTAGAGGATGAGGTTTTTCCGGGTTTTCATTGGGGTGCTGGTTACTTTCATTCGTTGACCCTGCCTTGCCCAGGAGTTGGAATTCCAGGTTCAACTGGTGCAGCCGCGCTACAAACTGGGCGAACCCATCATTTTGTAAGATGAGCCTGCTCAATCGAGGTCAGGCCCCAATCTGTGTAAACCAGCGGTTCCTGGTCAACTGGCCGGGCGCTTTTCCCCACGAAGTTAACTTCCGCATCACGGACCGACAGGGCCGATTGCTCCCTTTTTTGTTATTGATGCGGGCCAGCGATGCGGAAGAGATGGATTTTCAGCAGCTGTTGCCCGGCCAGCTAGTCTAGTCAAGGGGAAGTGCGACCTGAATCGGAGCTACCCTTTGGGGGTAGGCTCCTACCGAGTGGAGGCTACTATGAGAATCACCGCCAACCTGCGTCCGTGCCCTCTAGTTGGCGGGGTCGACTTCGGTCGCAGCCGATTGAACTGGTGGTGGAGTAGCTGGCTGCTGGTCTTTTTGCTGATTTGTTCAGCACCCGCCAGGTCTCTGCCCACGCCTGTCCAGATTCAAGAGATCCAATCCGCCATCGACAAAGGCACGGCGATCAAGGCGCGGGTCGATGCCCTGGGAAGCAAATCGATGCGGAGACCGATCCGGCCAAACGCAAGGAACTGCTCGCAGTCTGGTCACGCGCATTTACTGCGTTGTGCTCCTGGCGGGACAAGGCCATTGTGTTGACCGACACTTATTTGATATACCGGGCGATTCTACCGGAGAACCCAATTACGAATATTCGCTGGCTGCCAGGGATATACCGACCAAAGAGGGCGAGTCTACATCGGGGACCGGGCCTTCCGCTCTCCCCAGCGGCTAGCCACCACCAAGCTTCACGAGTTTGAGCACGCCTATCAAGTGGTGGATGAGCACCGAGTCCCCGAGCATAGCAAACTGGCGGATATGCTGGAAGTGGAGGCCTACGACTGGGAGTTGAAGAACGTCGATAAAACTGGGATTCCGGCGGACGAAATCGAGTTGGTTCGAAAGGCCCGAGCCCGCTATTACAAAAATCTGACGGATTCCAACAAGAAACTCGTCGACGCCAAGAATTATGTCGCTGATGCGGTGCTGATTAAAGACGCTCTCGATTTCCAGTGGGTCAAGGCTGAGTTTAAAGGCCAGGGGATAGCCCCCGGAAAAGTATAGGGACACGGTGATTCAACGCAGTTTGTGGTGTCAGGCCGATCCCACCTGGAACAAGGAGCGCCTGCAGCAGGATCTGGAAGAGCAGGTCAAGTCTTCGGGCGGACAACAGACGCCCGAACAGGTTCAGCAGGGCAGAGGGGGGAGGGCGCCTTCGCTTTGCAAGCGACCACAAGTTTCTAGCATTTTCGCCGCCTGGGTGGCCTGCGGATGAGGCTCGGTCGCAAGTTGGAAGCCTGCCCCTGGGTTGATTCCTATCGTTCCCCCACGCACATGGTGGCCGAACGAAATTGGGACTGCGCCTTGGGTCCAACCGTAACCGTGCGGGACTTGTCCAGTAGCATCTGGTCCTGAAGTTGGGGATGAGTGAGGACGGCGTGGGATGGAATAGCCACTTTGAGGGTCTGTTGGAGGGGTTGCGCACGATTATGGTGGCCATTCCGTTGGCGGCATTCTGCAGTTCAAAACTTGGCGCGGTGGCCGGTTGGCCCCGCCCGGGCAGGAACAGAACAGCCAGCAATAACCCCCGTTGCATACGGGCTTAGGGTCGTCTCCTGCCCCAAAGGGGGAGGCCACTCCCCCAGTCTAGAAACCTGAGACCTTGCGCACGCTGTGGATCTATTTGCTGACCTGTTTCGCCTGGGCTCAGCCCCTCTATCGTGGGGTCGGGCCCTTGGGCTCCTGGGTCAGCAATGGCTACTGGGAGATGCGGGTGTCCAGGGTGGATACCGTGGACAGCTACGCCAGCTACGAGAAGCTTCCGTGGGGCCGACCCCTGCCCGATAAGCATCGTCAATATGTTCAGAAGCGAGTGTTTCAGTCCAACAAGTGGGTTCTACTCGTTCATTTGGAAGCTCGCAACCCCGGCCGAGAGCCCAAACAACTGGGCCGAAGCACGCCCAATTTTCGCTTGCGCAGCACCCATGCTCAGCAGGCCAGTTGTGGGTCGTTTGATGAGGGGATAAGCATGGATTGCCTGACGGGGGGCATGCCAGGAAAGGTCACTCTGCCACCTGGCGGATCCGCCCGCGGCACTCTGGTCTTTTTCTTGCCCCGCCCCAGCCAGGCCACCGCGCTCTTTTTCACGGCTCTACGGCACAGCCACGACGGCGAAAGTGAAAGTCTGGTCTTGCAACTGGGGCCTGCGCTCAAGGCCGCCACTGCAGGGGTCGTTCCCGCCCGCATCCCTGAGCCCAAGAAAGCCCCTGTTTACTTAGGTAAGGGGCCGCTGGGCGCCTGGGTTTCTAATGGCGCCTGGCAGATGCGCATCAGCGGTGTGACCACTTTGGAGACTTTTGAAGAGTACGCCGCTCTGCCCTGGACGGTGCGTTTTGAAGAGGAAGCCAAAGCCAAACATCTCAAATATATGCGCTCCAAGGTGTTTGGCGAGGCCAAGCGGGTTCTGCTGGTTCGGGTTCGGGGCCGTAATGTGAGTGACCAGAAGCTGGCCTTCGGACAGGCCAGTCCCACCTGGCAACTGGGCATCGACCAACCCCGTCCTCTGGGCGTTGGGCTGCATCATCAGGGAGTGGCCATGTGGAACTTGACGGGCGGCATGCCCCAAAAGACGTTGGTCAATGCGAAGGGGGAGGCCGAAGGAATCCTGGTTTTCTTCATCCCCTCGGGGTGTTCGCCCAGGGGCCTCTACTTCAGCACTCTCAAACATAGCCCCCACGGCCCGAGTGAGAGTCTTTTCCTGCAGATCAACTAGGATTCGAATATGTGTAGCAAGTCTGGGTCTGTTCTTCGGGGTGGCAGCGAAGTCAATCACACGGTCTGCCTTTGCAGTCCGCCGGGAGGAATTCTGGAGGATGGCGCCACACTTTTAGCAAGGAATGCAGGCCAAGCAACACCTCGACCGGGTCTATCAGGCCCAATCTCCCCAAGAGCTGCGCCAGGCCTATGGCGAGTGGGCGGCGGCCTATGATCAAGACTTGGTGGAGGGGATGGGCTGGGACAAGCCAGTCCGCGTTGGCCAGGCTCTGTTGCCTTTTTTGCCCCCGCCCTCGGCTCAACCGGCCATTCTGGACGTGGGGGCCGGCACGGGTCTGGTGGGGCAGTTCCTCTTCGACCACGGATATCAAAATTTGAGCGCCGGTGATTTCTGCCCGGCCATGCTGGCTCAGGCGGGCCAGCGCAAAGTCTATCGGCAATTGCTGGAAATGGACCTCAATTTGCCCCTGGATCTGCCCGAGGGTCACTTTGAGGCGATTACGGCAGTGGGCATCTTTACCGAAGGCCACCTGGGCCCGGCCTGTCTTCAAGAGCTGTGTCGGGTGCTCAAAAGGGGAGGGCACCTGGCTTTCTCGCTGCGCGACGATTTGCAGCCCCTCTATGCCGCCCATCAGGCCGCCCTGCCCTGCGATTTGTGCCTGCGCCAGGCCTTTAGCGATGGTCTGGAAAGCCGACCCTGGAGCGCCTGGATCTACCGCCTGCGATGAGCCGCATCGCGCTGGTGATCGGAGCCCATCCCGACGACCCCGAGTTTGGGGTCGGTGGCACAGTGGCATTGTGGGTGCGCCAGGGCTGGAAGTTTCACTATCTGATTGTGACCGATGGCAGCAAGGGCACCAGCGATCCCTCTCAGGATGGGCCCAGCCTGGTGCAGCAGCGTCAGCAGGAGCAACGAGCTGCGGCCGCTGAGCTGGGGGTGGCAGAGGTGCGCTTTCTGGGCTTCCACGACGGAGAGGTGGAGGCTTCGCAGTTGCTGCTCTCTCATCTGGTGGGGGAGCTACGTCGCCTGCGTCCCCAGGCGGTCTTTACCCACAACCCGGAGGCGCTGGAGTTTCGCAAGCCTGGCGGACGGGCTTACGTAGCTCATCGCGACCACCGTGCTGTGGGTCATAGCGTTCTCGATGCGGTCTATCCGGCTGCCCGCGACCCGCACTACTTTCCCGAGCATCGCGAAAGCGGTCTCCAGCCCCACAAAGTGGGCCACGTATACCTGTGGGGCAGCGGCTCGGCCGACCTGCGCGTGGATATCCGCGAGACCTTCCCACTCAAGCTGCAGGCCATCCAAAAGCACACCTCGCAAATCCCCGCCGATCACCCCCGACTGCTGCGGGCTCAGCAGCGCTGGCAGCAAGGGCGTCCTTTCTATGAATACTTCAGGCATCTGCGCATAGACCTTTAGGGCAAGGGGAATAGGTGGGCGGGCCGAAGCGCAGCCCAGCTTGGAAGACGATTCAACCACTCCCGATCCCAAAGGCCCTCCCCATCCCTGGAGTTGGGGCACCGTACTGGTGTTGCTGGTGGTTCACGCCGGCGCGCTGCTGGCGCCTTTCTTCTTTACGCCCACGGCGGTTGCGCTGGCCATGGTGCTGTATACCCTCAACTGCCTGGGCATCACCACTGGCTATCATCGCCTGCTCACCCACCGCAGCTTTAAGGCTCGCACCTGGCTGGCCTACACATTGGTCACCTTGGGGGCGCTTTCGGCCCAGGCCGGTCCGGCCAGCTGGGTGGCCATTCATCGCCTGCATCACGCCAAGAGTGACCGCGACGACGACCCCCATAACGCCGCTCGCGGATTTTGGTGGTCGCATATGGGCTGGATGCTGCGTATCTCGCCCAGGCGCCTCGATCCCCTGTTCACCAAGCGTTTCGCTCGAGACATCTTGGAAGTCCCCTACTACGCTTTCCTGGATCGCCATTTCTTTCACCTCTGCCTGCTCAGCGGGCTGGCTCTCTACGGGCTGGGTGGCTGGTCCTGGTTGACCTGGGCCGTGTTTTTGCGGATTGCCGCCGTCTTTCACGCCACCTGGTTGGTCAACAGCGCTGCCCACGGCTTTGGATACCGCAGCTATGACACCAACGACCTTTCCACCAACTGCTGGTGGGTGGCCCTGCTCACCTTTGGGGAGGGCTGGCACAACAATCATCACGCCTTTCCTACCTCGGCCCGACACGGCCGCAAGTGGTGGGAGCTGGACCTGAGCTGGCTGCTGATTTTGACGCTGGCCAAACTGGGCTGGGTCTGGGACATCAATACGGCTGCCCGAGGACCCTTGTCAGAGGATTAGTGTATTTGATACACTAATGTAGTGAAACCTCGTTTTGAGCGACTGGCCATGGTGGCCCGCTGGAAGCCCCTGCACCTGGGCCAGCAACGTGTGCTGGAAGGCCTGCTCAAGCATTGCCGCCATTTGACCGTGGGCATCGGCAGCGCCAATCGCTACAATTGCGACAACCCTTTTCGTGCCAGCGAAAGCGAGGCCATGCTCAGGTTGGTCCTACCCGAGCAGGTGCCCATCCTGCACCTGGACGATCTGGACAATCCCCCTCGTTGGGCCGCTCAGCTGGCTTCACGATTGGGCCCACAGGATGCCCTGGTGACGGCCAATCCCTGGGTGCGCGAATGGATGGAACCCTACTACCCGGTGATTCACCCGGTCCATTTTGTGCCCACCCGGCAGCGCATTGCGGTGGAAGGCAAGATGGTGCGGGCCGCCTGGCAAAATCAGCAAGCTTGGGAGCAATGGGTCTCTCCTCAGGTGGCCGAGTATTTGCACAGCCACGGCCTGGTCGAACGATTTCGTAGCGAGTTTGCCTCGTGAAAAAGTTGGGCGCCTACACCCTGGTGCGCCCTCTGGGGCGGGGGGGATTTGGCCAGACCTACCTGGCTCAGCACAGCCTGCTGGGCACCCCCGCCTGCCTCAAGTGGGCCGTGCACGATTGGGCCCGACCCAGCCTGTATCAGGAAGCCAGGGTGCTGTGGGAGTTGCACCACGCCTCTCTGGCCGGGGTGCGTGACCTTTGGATCGATTCCAAACTGGGCCCGATCGTGGCCATGCGTTTTGTGGCCGGTCCGGCTTTGACCGATCAGCCGCCCAAGGATGCCCACCAGGTCCTGTGCGTGCTGGGGCGCTTGCTGCGAGGGCTGCGGGTGCTGCACCATCGAGGCATCGTGCACAACGACATCAAGCCTGCCAACATCATTTTGGAATCGGGCGGTAACAATCCGGTGCTGGTTGACTTTGGAGTGGCCAGCAGCAACCCCAAAAAGGGGTCTAAGGCCAGTGGTTTCACCCCCCTCTATGTGGCCCCCGAACTGGTTTTGGGGCAAACCCCCACGCCTCAATCCGATCTTTACTCGTTGGCCATGACCATGCTGGAGTGGATGGGGGCCGACCTTTATCGGCGTCAACTTCCCCCCATGCCCCGCCCACTGCTGCGCCTGCTCTTGGAGATGGGTCGCAGCGACCCGGCCTTGCGCCAGGACCCGCTGGCTCAGATCAGCCGACTGCTGGACGCGGTCCCAGCCTGACCAGGACAGTCTCGAACGATCTCTAAGAGCATGCTCAATGCCAGCCACAACTGAGAATCGACCCGCTGCAGATCCTGGCTGGCTTCGGGCCGCTCCTTCGGTCAGCTAGGGTGAAGCGAACCGACGCCTGGATCATGGCGGCGCTGGCACTGGCCCAACTGCTGCTGTCGCTGTCACGGCTGGCACCGTTGACCTGCGTGGGCGCCCACGATTCGGCCAGCTACTATGGGATGGCCCGCCATTTCGCCCGCGGTGACGGATTGATCGACGATGTACTCTGGTGCTTCCTGCGCCCCAATTCGGCCGTGGTTCGACCTGGTGGGGACTATTGGCCGCCCGGTTGGCCCCTGCTGCTGGGGACCGGCATGATGATTTTGGGAACCAGTCAGGGATCGGCTCTGCTGGTGGTGGCTCTGGTCAGTTGCTGGGTGCCCGCCCTCACCTATGCGCTGGCCAGATTTTGTGGCGCCAGTCGCCCGGCCTCGGCGCTGGCCGGCCTGCTCTTTTTAGGCCAGGGCTGGATGGCCAATGCCCTGGTGGTTCCGGATGTGGCCGCCTCTTATCTGCTGGCGGCGCTGGTCAGTTTTTGCGCCTGGCATTTGCTATCCAAGACTCCGGCTCAAAGCTGTCTGGCTGGATTTATCGCCATGCAGGCCATGGCCGTGCGCGGCGAGGGTTTCATTGTGCTGGCCGCTCTCTGGTTGGGCCGTCCCAACCGCTGGACTCTGCTGGGTGGGGTGTTGGGCACGCTACCCCTGACGCTGTTCAATCTCTACTCCTTTGGCGCTCCCGCTCCCCCGGTGCGGGCCAAACTGCCCTGCCTGACCAGCTACCCGCAACTTTACTCCTACCTGAGCGAACCGTCCTGGGACCTGTGGCTGCACAGCCAACCCTGGAAATCGATCGCCTGGACCATGTCGACCCACTGGAAGATGGTCTGGCTGGACCTGCCCTGGCCTCTGATCTTGCTGGCCCTGGCCGGAGCCAGCCGAGTGTGGCGCCAACCGTTGGGTCGAGCGCTGTTGGCCTGGATCGCTTTGTGCTGGCTGGTTCCCGAGCTTTTGGTCCCGCTGGCGGCCGCCGTAGACCGCCCCGAAAAGCATACTTCGGCCATGATGTGCGTGCTGGCCGCTAGCTTTTTGGACTCGTGGCTGCTGGCAGGCCGTTTCAAGACAGCGGCGGCTGTGCTGGCCGCCTATCTGGCCACCTCTTGGTACTGGCCCTCGCCTCCCTGGCAAAGTCGTCAGTGGAACTGGAGCGAGTGGCAGAGCCCGCCCCGGTATTTGTTGGAGTCTCAACAGATCCGAGCCCAATTGCAGTTAGATCAACGCCCCCTGGTGATGAGTGGAGAGCCCGCCCAGCTGGGGGCCTGCCTGGACGTCCCCTGTGTGGGCACGCCAATGGACGGAGAGGCCGGCATTTATGCCGCCATACGCGACTATCGCCCGCGCTATCTGGTGATCTACCCGGAGTCACCGCTGGCCTATTTTGAGCAGGCCACCCAACTGCAAGGCCTGCCCGTCGAAGGCCGAATCGACCTTCCAGGTTGCAGCTGGGTCAGGCTAAATTGGGGAAAGGTTCTATAGACGATGGATATTCAAAAGGAGATTGAGTTTTTCGATCGATTCGAGGCCGAGCACCACGACTACGATGTGCTGGGGGAGGCCGCCTACGCCCGCTTTTTGACCTTTTTCCAGGAATGGCTGAGCCCCCGACCGGGACAGAGGTGTGTCGATTTAGGCTGCGGTAGCGGCGCCTTCACCCGTCGCCTGCGACCCTTTCAACTGGAGCTCACCGGTGTGGACATCTCGCCTCGCCTGGTCGCCAGCGCCACCACTCAGAGTGCGGGTGAAGGCTATCTGGTGGGAGATATCACCAACACCAGCCTGCCCGAAAAATCGGTCGATTTTGTGGTCTACTCGGGAGTTCTGCACCATTTTCCCACCTCGGCCGACCGCCTGGCCGTGTTGCGCGAGGGCTACCGGCTGCTGGCCCCGGGCGGCTCTCTTTTTGCCTATGACCCCCACCTGTTTTCGCCCTCGATGTTTCTCTATCGTGACCCGCGCTCGCCCTTCTTTTCCTCGGCCGGCAAGACCGAAAATGAAGTCCTCTTGAGTAGTTCCATGATGCGTTCGGAGTTGGCCCAGGTGGGATTCGTCCAGCCGCGCTTCCGACCCGTCAGCGGCACGCCCTTTCGCTTCGTGGAAGGCAAGTTGGCTCGCCGCATCCTGCCCCTCTATAACCTCTACGAGTGGATGATGCGCTATAGCGGCCTGGAGCGTTGGTTGGGCACCTTTTTGTTGATGTGTGCTCGTCGTCCGCCTGACGCCGGAGGGTTCTCTTCGGCTGCGGCCGAAGCCGCCAGCCCATGAATGGCCAGCCCACCATTGTCAGTCGCTCTGAGCTTGTCTCCAATCCCTGGATCACCGTGCTTCGCAAAGACGTGGATTTTGCCGGAGACGTTCAGGATTATTACTCCCTGCGTATTCCGGACTATGTGGCCATCGTGGCCCGACTACCGGACGGCCGCATCCCGCTGGTGCGCCAGTATCGCCCCGCCGTAGAGCAGTTTACGCTGGAGTTGCCGGCCGGTACCGTCGATCCGGGGGAATCGCCCGAGGACTGTTGTCGTCGTGAGTTGATGGAAGAAGTTGGGCTGGAGATTCTCCAGTTGAAGTCCATCGGCTCCCATCTAACCGACACCGGGAGACTGGGCAATCGCCAGCATCTGTTTTTGGTGGAGGCTTCCGAACCTCGACCCGACTTTGTAGAGGAAGCCGGGGTGGAGGTGATTTTTGTCACTCCTGGCGAGCTTCAAGAAATGGTTTTCGACCATCGGTTCGACCATTTGTTGCACGTCTCGGCCCTCTACCTCACAGCTCTTTTGCCGGTTTCGTGAGAGACGAACGGATCGCCATTGTCGGGGGGTGCGGCCACGTGGGCTTGCCGCTGGGCATTTTGCTGGCCGAAGCCGGCTACCCCACGCGACTGTATGACCTGAACCAGGCCTTGGTGGCTAAAGTCAATGCCGGTACCATGCCCCATCTGGAAGAACAGGGTCCGGAACGTCTGCGGGGAGTGATCGAGAGCGGAGCCTTGGTGGCCACCACCGACCCCACTGTGCTGGCCGACAGCGCCATCATCGTGATCACCATTGGCACCCCCGTCGACGAACATCTTAATCCTCGCATCCAGTACCTGTTGCAGGCCATGGAGGGGCTCAAGGACTACGTAAGCGGGGCCCATCAGCTGCTGCTGTTTCGCTCCACGCTGGCGCCGGGGGCTCTCCAGACCACCGCCGATCATCTGCGCGAGTGGGGCTGCCAGGCCTCCATCGCCTATTGTCCGGAACGAATCGTGCAGGGCAAAGCGCTCACCGAACTGGTCGGGCTGCCTCAGATTATTTCCGGTCTGGATGACGAGGCGGTGCGGCGCAGCCGAGAGCTGTTTTTCAACCTGACGGGAGTGGACCCCATCCTGCTCACTCCCCTGGAGGCCGAGTTAGCCAAGCTGTTTTGCAACGCCTGGCGCTACATCACCTTTGCCATCAGCAACCAGTTTTATCAAGTCGCAGAGAGCGCCGGCGCCAGCTTTGCAAAGATCCACCAGGCCGCCACCGACGGTTATCCTCGCATGAAAGGCTTTGCGCCGGCCGGTCTGACAGCCGGACCGTGCCTGCTCAAGGATACCATGCAGCTGGCCGCCTTCTGTCAGAACACTTTCTTTTTGGGTCACAGCGCCATGCTGGTCAACGAAGGCATGCCCATGTTCTTGGTGCAGCAGTTGACCGGCCAGTTGGGCAGCCTGCGCGGTAAACGGGTGGCGCTTTTGGGACTGGCCTTCAAGCCCGACAACGACGACACTCGCGAGTCTCTCAGCTTTAAGATGCGTAAGCTTTTGCTGCAGCGAGGGGCCAGGGTTCTCTGCCACGACCCCTTCGTGCAGCAAGAGTATTTCCCAAAGATCGACTTCGTCGATCTGCCTGAAGCCCTCGAGTGCGAGGTGATTGTGATCGGGGTGCCTCACGCCGTCTACCGCCAACTGGAGTTCGGTCCCGAGAAAACCATTATTGATGTGTGGGGGGCGATTCGCAGCCATGGCCACTAAAAAGGTTCTGGTCACCGGCGGCAGCGGCTTTATCGGGTCGGCTCTGGTCAAGTCCCTGTTGGAACAGGGGCACAGCCTGCGCGTGATCGACGACAATTCGCGCGGGGCTGTTCGCCGCCTGGAGTCGGTCTGGTCCGACATTGAGTTTGTAGACGGCGACATTCGCGATGCGCAGGCCGTCGAGAAGGCCTGTCGCGGCATGGACTGCGTCTGCCACCTGGCCTACATCAACGGCACCGAGTATTTTTATTCCAAACCGGCCCTGGTCCTGGAAGTGGGCGTCAAGGGGATGCTCAACGTGTTGGATGGGTGCGAGAGCGCTCAGGTGCCGGAGTTGCTGCTGATGTCCAGTTCGGAAGTGTATCAAACGCCCCCGGCCAGCATGATTCCCACTCCCGAAACGGTGCCGCTGATTGTGCCCGATCCTTTGGAGGCACGTTACTCTTACGGCGGCGGCAAAATCATTTCCGAGCTGCTGGCTCTCAATTATGGGCGCACTCGCTACCAGCGTGTGCTGGTGGTGCGCCCTCACAATGTCTACGGTCCCGACATGGGAGAGCAGCACGCCATTCCCCAAATGGTGTCCCGCATGTTTGCCCTGGGCCAGGCTACCCAGTCGTCGCCATTACCGTTCCCCATCCAGGGCACGGGACAGGAGACCCGATCTTTTGTCTACATCGACGACTTTTTAGAGGGGATGCGTTACGTGCTGGAGTCGGGGGAGCACCTCAACATCTATCACGTAGGCACCGATGTTGAGTCCCCCATTGGCGAAGTGGCTCAGCAGATCGCCCGGGCGCTGGGCTTTCAGATCGAGTTGCAAACGGGCGATTTGTTGCCCGGAAGCACGTTGCGTCGCTGTCCCGACATTTCCAAAGTGGCCCGACTGGGCTACCAGCCCAAAATCTCCCTCCAGGACGGCATCGGTCGCTACGTCGAATGGTTTTTGAGTCACAAGCAAAGGAATGGTGAGCATGAGTAGTCAGGTAATGGGGACAGGCACCAGTGTGGTGGTCGATCGTTGTCAGGTGTGCCAGGCGGAAGGCTTAAAGCCGATTTTGTTTGTGGGATACCTGCCGCCCGTCAACGCCATGCGCGACATTGGCGCTCAGCCTCGCGAAGAGGCCGCCTATCCGGCCCAACTGTTGCTTTGCGAGACCTGCCAGTTGATTCAGTTGGGCCTGATCGTCGACGCCCAGATTCTTTTTCCTCACAGTTACCCGTACACCAGCAGCACCACCAATATCCTGCGGGAGAACTTCGCCGAATTGTATCAGGAGTGTCTGAGCCTGCTCGACCTCAAGCCCGAGCACCTGGTGGTGGACATCGGCTCCAATGATGGCAATTTGCTTATCAACTTCAAGGATAAGCATCGCATCTGTGGCGTGACCCCGGAGAAGGTAGGCGAGATCGCCATCGCGCGCGGAATCCCGACCCTGATCTCCTATTTCGATGCGGCCATTGTCGATCGCATCGTGCAAGAGCAGGGCAAGGCCCACATGGTCACCGCCACCAACGTCTTTGCCCACATGGAGAATGTGCGCGGAGTGCTGGAGGGGGTCACCCGCCTGCTCGACCCCAACGGGGTCTTCCTGACCGAGTCCCACTACGTGCTCGAACTGGTCAAGACGGTGCAGTACGACACCATCTACCACGAGCATCTGCGCTACTATTCCTTGCACAGTCTGCAGTATCTGTTGGCTATGCACGGACTGGAAGTCTTTCACGCCAAACTCATCCCCACCCACGGCGGGTCCATCCGGGTTTATTCCGCCCCCAAGGGCAGTCGTCCCATTCAGGCTTCGGTGGAGCAGTTGTTGCAGGCCGAGAAAATCGGCCTCAGCTGGGAAGCCCTCAACGCCTTCAAGGCTGCCGTCCTCAAGTCGCGCCAGCAGCTGTGGTCGATTGTGGCCGACATCAAGACGAAGAATGAAAGAATTGTGGGTATCAGCGCGCCCAGTCGAGCCAGTACTTTGATCCATTATTGCGGGCTGGACGAGGGTGTGCTCGATTCGGTGGTCGAGATCAAGGGGTCGCACAAGATTGGCAAGTACATTCCCGGAACTTTGATTCCCGTGGTCGAGGAGTCGGTGCTCTTTGCCGATCCTCAGCCAGACTACGCCCTGCTTTTGTCCTGGCACATCGCCGACGAGCTGATCCCCAAGCTGCGAAGCTTGGGATTTCGCAATCGCTTTATCGTACCTTTGCCGGAGCCTCGGGTGGTGTAGTGGTAGGCGTAGGCATCGTCGGGCTGGGCTTTGGCACGGCGGTGCATGTGCCCGCCTGGCGGCTGGACAAGAGGGCCAAAGTGGTGGCTGTGTGCGGTCGTGACCCGGCTAACACCCAAAAGAAGGCCGACGAGCTGGGTCTGGAGGCCCTCGACTTCGAGAGCATGCTGGCCCGACGCGACATTCAGGTTCTCTCGCTGGCTGTTCCACCCCACAGCCAACCGGCGCTCATCGAATCCGCCGCCCGAGCCGGCAAGCACCTTTTTTGCGAAAAACCGCTGGCCTCCAACCTGGCCGCAGCCCAAAGGGCCTGGGAGGTGGTGGCTCAGTCCTCGATCCGGCACGGAATCGATCTGTTGTTCCCGGAGCTTCCGGCCTGGCAGGCTGCCCACGATTGTTTGCCGCGGCTGGGTCCTTTGAAGCATCTTCATCTGTCCTGGCTGCTCGAAAGCCGGGCCTTTCGCGACCAGCTGGTGTCCTGGAAGACCTCCCTGTTTGAGGGCGGCGGCGCCATCGGCAATTTTGCCTCGCACAGCCTGCATTACCTGGAATGGCTGGGCGGCAAGGTGCAACGAGTGCTGGCCTGGTCGACGGCCGACCCGGCCCAGCAAGCCCACGCCCAGTTGCTGTTGCAGTTGGACCATCAGGTGCAGGCCTCGCTAACCATGGCCGCCGACGCCTTTCAGGGGTCAGGTCATCGCCTGGAGATTTACGGCCGCCAGGGGGCTCTTCGTCTGCTCAACAACAGCGGTGACTTTGCCCGGGGATTTCACCTGGAAGAAGCCACCCGAGAGGTGCCCAAATGGCGCACCGTGGTGGCCCCCGAAGTGGGTGAGGGCGACGGCCGAATTGAGCCGGTGGGTCGACTGGTTTCGCGCCTGCTGGACTGCATCCAGGCCGACCGGCCCATGCATCCAGGATTGGCCGAGGGATTGCGCATTCAAGCTCTGCTGGAGGCGGCCGGGCGCTCCCTGCGCGAGGAACGTTGGGTAGAGGTGGGCCATGACTGAGCTGGACATTATCATTCCGGTCTACAACGAAGGCGACAATATCATCCCCACCCTGGAATCCTTTCGTCGGCACCTGCGCACTCCAGCGCGCATTTTGATCTGCTACGATTTTGAAGAAGACACCACCCTGGCCGCGCTGCGCCAGCACGACCTCAGTCCTTTGACCATCGTGCCCGTGCGCAATTTGGGGCGCGGAGCCCAGGCCGCCGTGCTGACCGGATTTGGCCAGGCCACGGCCCCGGCCATCGTGGTCATTCCGGCCGATGACGACTACAACGCTCCCATTCTCGATCAGATGGTGGCCAAATTTGAGCAAGGCTGTGAGATCGTCACCGCCAGTCGCTTCATCCCGGGGGGGTGCATGGAGGGCTGCCCATGGCTCAAGGGCACTCTGGTCCGGCTGGCCGCCTTTTTGCTGTATCACCTGGCCGGATTGCCGACCCACGACCCCACCAGTGGATTTCGCCTCTTTTCACGTCGCCTGATTCAGTCAATTCCCATCGAATCCACCATGGGTTTTGTCTACAGCATTGAACTGCTGGTCAAGGCTCACCGCCTGGGCTGGAAAATCGGCGAAGTACCCGCCCAGTGGCACGAGCGCCAGCGCGGCCAGAGCCGGTTTCGCGTGATGGCCTGGTTGCCAGCCTATCTGCGCTGGTTTTTTTACGCCCTGGCCACCCGCTTTCTGGGCCGCGGACCCGAGACGGTTCACCTGAAACCAGCTTAGGTCCGGCACAGGAAGCTGGCTTTGCAGGGCCAATTAGGCGGAATGGAACGTCGTCTTAAGCAGTTTCGCCACGGGGACGTGGTCCTCCAGGAAGTTATTACTCTGCCGGACGGGCTGGACAAATTGGCCCATACCATTTTGGCTCACGGCGAGTTGACCGGCCATTGCCATCGCATCCGCGAGTTCGATCAGGCCTCCCTGTATCAGGGACAGCAGCGGCTATTTTTGCAAGTGCGCGGGCCGGAAGTGTCGCTGATTCACGAAGAGCACGCGCCCATTCCACTGCCCACCGGTACTTACCAGGTCTGGCGTCAGCGCGAATACTCCCCCCAAGAGATCCGCATTGTTAGGGACTGAAATCGCCTCTCCGGAGCAAGTCAGTCAGGCCATTCGCGAGGGCGCCTTAGAGCGACCGGTCCGAGTGGATGGCCGTCTCGACCTCAGCAATTATGCAGGAGATTCTTTGCCGGCCGGGCTCAGTTGCTACGAACTGGACGCCCGCGCTTCTCAACTCACCCATTTGCCTGCCGATTTGCGCGTCGACAATCGGTTGATCCTGGATGACTGCACTCGCCTGCAATCTCTCCCCACAGGATTGACGGCCGGTTCTATCAGCCTGCGAAATTGCACTGCTTTGGAGTCGCTGCCTGAAAATCTCAGCTGCTGGTTTTTAGACATGACCGGCTGCACTCGATTCAGTGGTTGGCCCGACCAGGCCAGTCTGCAGCGCGGCTCGCTGGTGTTGCGCGGTTGCCTGGCGGTCACCCGGCTGCCCTCATGGATTGGGCGTCTCTCGCATCTCGATCTGTCGGGCTGTGTGCAATTGACCCACCTCCCGGAGGGAATCGAGGTGACCAGTTGGGTGGATGTGGGTGGCACCGGCATCACCGGTTTGCCGGCCAGTTTGCAGGGCGCTTCTTTGCGCTGGCGGGGCGTGCGGGTGGACGAGCGCATCGCCTTTCATCCCGACCAGATCAGCGCCAAGGAGGCCCTGGCCGAGGCCAATGCCGAGCGGCGCCGGGTTATGATTGAGCGCATCGGCTACCTTCGTTTCGCTCAAGAAACCAACCCGACCCGTCTGGACCAGGACCGCGATGCCGGTGGCCTGCGCCAGTTGCTGCGCATTGAGCTGGACGAAGACGAGCCGCTGGTGGGTCTTTCCTGTTGCTGCCCCTCGACCGGACGCCAGTATTTGATTCGAGTCCCGCCCACCATGGAAAGCTGCCACCAGGCGGCTGCCTGGGTGGCCGGTTTTGATGACCCTGCCTTATACCATCCGGATATGGAGACCTGACCATGAAGCGCGAACTGATCTATATGGACGCCAAGTCCAGCAAATTCTGGAATATCCAACTGGAGGGCAGCAGTCACACCGTCACCTACGGCCGCATTGGCTCGACCGGCCAGACTTCTAGCAAGTCGTTCGCTGGCGAGGAGGCTGCCCGCAAGGATTTTGACAAGTTGGTCAAGGAAAAATTGGGCAAAGGCTACGTAGACGCGGCCGCCTCTCAGGCTTCCTCGGACGAAATCCCGCTGGTGGCCTTCACCTCCATCCATCGCCGCGAGGATATCAGCCACAATGCCGGCACCTTCGTGGGCAAGCGGGTGGTGGACTACGACCCCGAGAAGGCGCCAAAAGCCGATGTGGTCTATCGCTTTCGCTCGGATTGGGACAGCGACAAACTGATCCCCAACCTGAAGCACTTTCTGGCTTTGCCGGCCGCACTGGAGGCCACTGCTCTGGTGATCGGCGCCTGGCATGGGGACGATTCGGAAACCTCGCCCGAGCATGTCATCGCCACTTTGGTGGAGGGCAAGGAGCGGCTGCCCAATCTGTTGGCTCTCTATCTGGGCGACATCACCAGCGAAGAGAACGAGATGTCCTGGATCCATCAGAGCGACCTGGCGCCTTTGTTGCAGGCCTATCCCAAACTTCAACTGTTGCGATCGCGCGGGGGCGACGGCCTGAAACTCAGCGCCCCCGCCCACGAGAGATTGCGGGGGCTGGCCATCGAGACCGGCGGCCTGGACGTGTCGGTGGTGCGCTCCATCGGCATGGCCAAATTTCCCAACCTGGAGTATCTTGAATTGTGGCTGGGAACGGAAGAATACGGCGCCAATGCTACCGTCGAAGATTTGCAGCCCATTCTCGCGGGCCAACTTTTCCCTCAGCTCAAATATTTGGGGCTGCGCAACAGCGAGCGGGCCGACGAGATTGCGGCCGTGCTGGTCAACTGTCCTCTGGTGCAGCGCCTGGAGACGCTTGACCTGTCGCTGGGCACTCTCGGCGATGATGGGGCCAATGCCTTGCTCAAGCTGTCCAGCCCCACGCTTAAGAAGTTGAACCTGCACTACAACTATATCAGCCCCGATCTGATCAAACGTCTCAAGGCCCTGCCACTGACCGTGGACGCCTCCAAGCCCAGCGACATGGAGGAAGAGGAAGAATGGCGGTTTGTCGCGGTTGGCGAATAAACGGCTGGGCCTGATCGGCAATCCCGAGAATCGTCGCCTGCAGGATTTTGCCCGGGCCCGCCAGCAGTTGGGCTTTCCCGCCCCCATCATTCTCTCGTACCAGCAACTGCTCAGCGACCCCACGGCGTTGGATCGTCTGCAGGTTGACCTGCTGCGCATCGACTCGCCAGGCGAGAACGAGAGCGTCGCTCAGGGGCTGATCGCATTGGGTGGAGGGCCGGCCCGGGCTCAACCGGCCTTTGGCCAGATTGGATACCTGAAAGAGTATCATCGGGGGTTTTGCCGATTGCTGGAAGACATGGAGCGACGAGCGATTCCCTGTCTCAATGCCCCCCACGAGATCGCTTTAATGTTTGATAAGTGGGCCTGTCATCAGCGCTTTGTCCAGCATGGACTGGCCCGACCCCCGGCCCAACTGGCTCCGGCTGATTTTCCGGCCTTGCTTGAGCATATGCGGGAGCGCGGCAGCGGTCGGCTTTTTTTCAAGCCACTGCACGGATCCTCGGCGTCCGGGGTGTGCGCCTTGCGCTGGATGCCGCAGCGTCAATTGCTTATCGCTCCCCTGCAGATTCAGAGTGGCGGGGTGCTGGTCAACAGCCTGAAAGTTCAGCGGTACACGCAACTGGCCGAACTGGAAATCATTCTGGGTAATTTGCTTCCCCAGGGGATGATTGCCGAACAATGGATCCCCAAACTGACGTTATGCCAGGGAGCGGTGGATATGCGAGTGCTGGTGGTGGCCGGTCAGGCGCGCCATCGAGTGGTGCGCCAGAGCCGCCACCCCATGACCAACCTGCACCTGGGCAACCAGCGCTGCGACGAGGACCTTGTGCGCCAGGCCATCGGACCTCGCTTTGAGGAGGCACTACGGCTGGCCGAGCGGGCCGCCGCATGCTTTCCCCAATCGCTCTATGCCGGCGTGGACATTCTCCTGGATCACGGCGGCCGGCCGCTGGTGGGGGAGATCAACGCTTTTGGCGACCTGCTGCCTCGTCTGACCCACAACGGCGAATCTGCCTATACGGCCATTGCCCGGATATGCGATGCTGCAAGCGCTGTTGTTTGACCTGGACAACACTCTGATCGACCGCGATGGGGCCTTTCTCCAGTGCGTGCGAGAGAATTTTTCCGATCCGCTCCGTCAAACCCGGTTGCTGCAACTGGATCGGGGGGGGCACGGAGATCGTCAGGCCCTGTTTGAGGGTTGGCAGGAGCTGTCGGGGCAGGCCATCGACCAGGCCATGCTGGGGCGGATGTTAGCCCGTCACATCCGGCCCGACCCGGAACTGCTGCGCGTGCTAGAAGCCCTCTCGCAACGGGTGAAAGTGGCTATTGTGAGCAATGGCGGTGGGCACACGCAGCGCCTTAAGGCGCGGGCGGCCGGCCTGGATCAGGTGATTCCGGCACTTTACATCTCGAGCGAGGTGGGCCTGGAAAAGCCCGACCCGAATTTCTTGTGGCTGGTCTGTCGAGAGCTGGATGTGTTACCCTGCCAGTGCCTGATGGTGGGCGATCAGCTGGAGATCGACGGCGCGGGTGCTCGGGCAGCCGGGATGGCCTTCTCTCAAGTCACTTCCGTGCTCAGCGGGCCACGCCTGGCGCGGTTGATGGCGGAGCATTGGTAGTGCCGTTAGCGCAACGAAACCGCGGGACCGGCCGAATTCCTCAAGGTGGCCTGCACTTTACGCACCAGATCGTCGGGGTCAAAAGGCTTCTGGATGTAATGGAGCCGGGCCGCAAGAGCGCCCTGGTGAAGAAACTCCTCCTCGTGATGGGCCGACATGAAGAGGACTGGCAGGGCGGGCAGCAATTCTCGAACGTGCTCCGCCAGTCGCCCTCCCCCCATTTCCGGCATGTTCACGTCGGTCAACAGCAAGTTGACGGAATCTCCTCGCTCGCGCAATACCTCCAGCCCCTTCAGCCCGTTTTCGGCCGTCAAAATGTGGTAGCCATAAAATTCCAGCACTCGTTCGGCGAGGAGGCGCACCAGCGGGTCGTCCTCCACCACTAAAATCGTTCCCTTCCCCTCCAGACAGGTGGGCGGTGAGGGTTGGGGGAGCGTCGGCGGAGCGTGGGAATAGATCGGCAGTTCGATGCGAAAGCAGCTACCCCGACCCGGCTGGCTTTGCACTGAGATGGAGCCGTTCATCTGCTGGACGATACCGTAGACGGTAGAGAGCCCCAATCCCGTGCCTTCCTCAGGACCTTTGGTGGTAAAGAATGGGTCGAAGATTTTGGATTGAATGGCTGGTTCCATGCCGATTCCCGTGTCACGGACGGAAATGCGGGCCATCCCCGCCTGCTGCTCGGTGGTGATGGCTAAGGTCCCTCCCTGGGGCATGGCGTCGCGGGCATTGATGGCCAGATTGACCAGTACTTGCTCGAACTGGGCCGGGTCCACCCGCACTTGCACATCGGCCACTCCCAGAGTCCACTGGAAGCCGATGTCTCCCCGAAGGGACCGACTCAACAAGGGTCGCATGCGTTCCAACAAGGTGTCCAGGTTGACAATTTCGGGTGAGGTGACTTGTCGGCGGCTAAAAGAAAGCAGTTGGCGTGTAAGGGAGGAGGCATGCTGGGTAGCCGACTGCATCTGCTCCAGTTCGCCGCGCAAGGGGTGGTCGCGCTCCAGTTGTTTCAGTAAAAGATCGGTGTAACCGCGATACACGGTGAGCAAATTGTTGAAATCGTGGGCCAGGCCGCCGGCCAGGCGACCTACCGCCTCCATGCGCTGAGCCTGCTCCACCTGGACCTGCAGCTCTTTGGCCTGGGTTATGTCGACACTCAAGCCACGCAACTGGTCGCCCACTGTGACGGTGGTGCGCAGCCAGTGGACTTTGCCCGATCGGTCGAGAGCCCGATACTCCAGCTCGAAGTCCTCTCCCCGAGCCAGCCCGGTGGCGGCGATTTGAGCCACGTGCTGCGAGTCTTCCGGGTGGACGTGAGCCCATACCTCGGTTTGGTCCAGCCACCACTCGAGGGGATAGCCCAGGATCCCCTCAGCTCCACGACTGACATAGAGACAGCGAAAATCGGCACTGGCCTCCCAGATAATCCCGTGGAGGCCCTCCATGAGATGGCGGATGCGCTGTTCCGACTGACCCAATTGGGCTGTGCGCTCCTCCACTCTCCGTTCCAGGTCAAGGGTCAGGGCAGCTATTTTCGAGTAGCCATCGGCGTTCTCCAGGGCCGCTCCCGTGACCACCGCCAGAAATTGGGCCATATGAATTTCGTCCTCTTGAAACAACCTGCGCACACCCCGATGCCAGGCGTACAGACAGCCCGCCGGTTGCCCGCGCAAGCGAAAGGCCACGCACAGGGCCGATCTCCCGATGGGACCCAGCCAATCCCGATCCAACCACCCTTCATTGGCTACCAGCACCGTCGACCCGGCCAGAGCGCGCTCCATCAGCGGACCGGGATCTCCAGGGGGAGTGGTACCGGCCACTGCGGCCGTGGAACCGTCGGGTCGCAGCTCCATGATCAGACAGTCTTCTCCACCCAACAAACTGCGGGCCGACTCGTAGCAGGCCTGAAACACGTCGCTGCGGCTTACGGCGGAAGCCAGCCGACCGCCGGCTTCCTGAATCAGAGAAAAGCGCACCGCCAGGGCCGGGGTCACCGATGTCGGCACGGCCAGGGGGGCACACAGTCCTGTTTGATCGTCGAAGCGAAAGCCCAACTCTGCCAACTCGCGATGCGTCTGGCGGAGCCGTTCTTCGGCGTGAGGCTGGCCCCGCATGCACTCCAGTACGCCTTGAGCATGTCGTGTGGCCAGCTGTTCGTAGACGGCTCTCTGTTGCCTGGCCTCGGCCAGACTGCGTTCAAAGCATTGGCGGGCGGGGCTCAGCCGCCCCCGGGCGGCTTCCAGCCAGCCCCTCTCGCGCCACAGGTGAGGTAAGCTATTGCGGTACCAGCGGGTCAGTCGGAAGGCCTGCTGGCTGGCCGCCCAGGCTCGTTTCCAAACGGCGCGTCGTCCCCCGGGTGCGTAGTCCGGGGTTTGTTGCATCAGGACCCGTAGGGCCTGGGTCAGATATACCGGTACCGAGGCAACATAGGCGCAGCGAACTCCAGAACTGGCTATCGAGTCCACCCCTTCTTGCAGTTTTTGGGTGGCAGCCTTGGGATTGCCGCTGGCCAGCAAACGGATGCCCTCGGCTTGAATCAACTCGATGCGGGTGAATACATCGTTGATCAACTTCAGGGTGCGTTCGCTGGCCTCCTTGGGGATCTGTCCGCCCGAAGCCTGGGCCCAGGCTCCCAGACTCATGGCTGCTCCCCCGCCGTCGCCGACTTCAAGGCTGCTCTGGTGGACGCGGCGGGCGTCCTCGATAGCGCCGGCCAGATCGCCCAGTCGATAGCGACAGAGCGCCTTGTGGTAACCTGCCGTGTGCATCTCCCAAAGGTCTCCCGCCCGTTCCAGCAGACGTTCGGATTGGCGAGAGCACGCCAGGGCGGGCTGAAAACGAGAGGCCGCGTAGTTGATTGCGGCACTGAAACACAGAGACTGGCCCTGGCCCCATACGTCACCATGCTGCTGACGCAGCTTGAGAGAGCGTTGGGCATAGTCGATGCCCCGACGGAACCATGGGAAAATGGACATGACCGGGCCGTGCTCGCTGTAAGCCTGGGCCAATTCCAGACCCGCAGGAAAGGTTTCCGCCCGGTTGAGTTCCCGAAGATGTGCCCAGACACATGCCAGGCTACCCTGACCAAACCAGTAAGCATAGGCGAGTCGGCTGTGCAATCGGATGGCCAGCCAATCTTCGGCGGTGGGTCGTTTTTTTGCCAGAAAGAAAGTCGGGAACAGGGTATGCAGCGCCTGCAGCGCTACTTCGCGGGCAGCCCCCCAGGCGAAGCCCAGGGAGGATTTGGGAACCTGGGCTCCCAGCCGGGACAGGGCTCGTTCCAGGGCGGACTTGGCCGCGCTGGCATCCCCTCTCTTGAAAGCCAACTCGCCCAGCAGTCCCTCCAGTCGAGCGCGATCGAAGGCGTTTTCAGCCAATCCAGCCGCCTGGGTGAGAAATGGTTCGGAGTCCGCATAACATCCCCTCAACATCAGGATCTCTCCCAGGCCCTCGCTGGCCCGCAAACGAATTTCCCCGGTGGCAAATTCGGCCGCTCGCATGGCAATGCGAGCTTGACGTTCGGCCAGCTCCAGGTCGTTTTGGCGGCGAGCCTGCTGACAGCTTCGCAGCGCATAGGGAAGAGCTCGCGCCTCCTCCCCAGAACGGCTGAAATGGTAGGCGATCTCGCACTCGCGGCTCGGCTCTGCCTGTTCCAGAAACAGGCCGGCGCGTCGATGCAAGTCCCCGCGCATCTCCGGGCCGGCCAGTTCCAAACAGGCCTCGCGGACCTTGTCGTGAACGAAGGTTAGGCCGGCCCCATCGGACTGAACAAGGTGACGTTGCGAGGCTTCCTCGGCAATCGCCTGGGCCTGCTCGCCCGTCTGCCCGGCCAGGGTGGCAGCCGCGCACAGCTCAAAACTGCGCCCCAAAACCGCCCCCGCCGTGAGCAATTGGAGCACCTCGCGGCGTTGTAGCTTGGGGCGACCGAACAAGGAGGCGGCCGTGGCGGGCGAATCCTGGACGGCCTGCAGTACGGCTTCGTCCAGCTTCCAGCCACCCGGGCCGGCTGAAAGTGCGCCGCTCTCCACCAGGCAGCGCAAGGCCTCTTCCGCAGCCAGCGGGTTGCCACCCGACAGTCGGCTGGCCGCACTCAGAGCTTGCTGAGGCAACGGGGAGGTCACCAGCGATTGGAGTAATAGCTCGGTTTCAGCAGGCTTCAGCGTAGGCAGTGAAAGATGGGTACGGGGCCGCAAGCTGCGCAGCAGGTGGTCGTGGCCTACTTCCTCGCTGCGCCAGCTAAGCACCAACAGAACCCAGTTTTGGGGCCGATGCAAGCGTTGCTGGCGATACAGAACCTTGATCGCCAGTTGGTCGGCCCATTGACAGTCATCCAGGGCTATTACCATGGGCTGCTCCGCACTGCCCAAGACGGAGAGAAATAGGGCCAAAGCTTCCTGCATCCGCTGCTCTCTAAAAAGATCGATCTCCGCGCCCACCTTTGGTCGCGTTTGCCCTGGCTGGCCAAAGGCGGGTAGCAGCACAGGCAGCCCCTCGGTCAGCGTCTCGATGACCCCGCTTAAGTCCTGGCTTAAGCGGGTGGCCAGGCTGCCTTGCAAGTCGATCAGAGCCACCAGTTGACTGGCCACTCCCTCCAGGATTTGCAGGGGGCGACTGGCCGGAGTGAGGCCGCGCCCAAACAACATCTTCACGCCCCGTCGCGTGGCCATTTGGTGCAGGCTATCCAAGAGACGCGATTTTCCTCCCCCCGACTCAGACTCGATACAGACCAGGCCACCATGCCCCCCGGCCAGCAGGGTCAACTCTGCCTCCAACTGCTCCAGTTCTTTGTGCCGCCCCACTAACTGGGGCACCGGTAAAATCCGCGGGGTAGGGTCCTCTCCCAGCCCGGGTAGCGCCAGCAGAGCCTGTTGCGCCGAGCCAAAGCGATCACCGGGGTCGGCCGCCAAAAGCCGCGACAACCAGGGCACCAGATGAGTGTATTCGGGGGCGAGTTGGGCCAGTTGCTTGTGGGGCGGGTCAAGCTGTTCAACGACAAGTTGGGTGGCCGTGGTTCCGCCAAACCAGGGGTGGCCCGCCAGACATTGGTAGAGCACCAGGCCCAGCGAATACAGGTCGGACCGCTCCCCTACGGGGGCGGACAAAACGCCCGTCTGCTCGGGGGAAAGGTAGAGCAGGCGGCTGACGGGGACGCGGCCCAAAGAACTGTCCCGAGGCAGGTTGGCGGCCCCAAAGTCAACCAGGCAGGCGGCGAATTGAGGGGACTCCTGGTAAACGATGATGTTTTGGGGCTTGATGTTGCAGTGGAGGACCCCGACCGAGTGGGCTAATTTGAGAGCCTCCAGCAGAGACCGGGCCAGCACCAGGGTCTCGGCTGCCGATACCCAGCCTTGATTCAGGCTTCGGCCGGCCACAAAAGGACGAACTTGAAGGGCCCATTCCCCGTGGTGGGCCAGCAACAGAGGGCAGACGACCGGCCGAGGCAGATCGCGAAGCCGCTCCAGGCCCTCGGGGTTTGGCTCCAGCAGACGGTGTATGACCACTTGCTGTTGGCTTGTTTCATTCCCGGCCAGAAAACTGTTCGGGCCCAGGCTTGAAATGGCTTTGAGACCCTCTGGAAAAACAGGAAATGCAGGCCCTTCCATGCGAATTCCTCCTTCATAGAATGCCATAAGCAGTTCAGGCCGGCTGCATCCAAGTCGTCCCAATTGGATGGGACCTGACGGTGGGATCGTAGCATGCTACAAGCCCCCTCACAACGCGTGAAATTGGCTATTGTCAGCAACCGCGCTCTACTGATGGCCGAGCACTGGTAACCTGGATTACAGAAGTGGGGGAGAGCCTGTCCTATGCTGTGGCTGGTTCATTCATTGGAGGATAATTTGTCTAGCGTAAAATATTGCCTGCGGGCACTCCTTGTGGCTCTGGCACTGGCCGGCGCGGCACAGGCTCAACAGGCCGATTTTGAGGCCCCCGAATGGAGAGAATTTGAGGTCACGCCCCGCGAAATCGTGCGCGGTGGACCCACCCGGGGGGTCGACATTCGGGGTCAGGGTGACGGCGCCGCACGCCACTTTTTTTATGTGATCAAAGTCGCCCGCGGCCTTTTGACCCTGCAGTTGCAGGCGCGTGCTAAGAGCGGCGCCACCTCCATGACGGTGCGCCTGGAGGACGCCGAGGGGTCTAGCCTGAGCCAGGTGAAGGCGGTGGCTGGCCCGGACGACGAGGTGATGGAGACGGGCACCTATCTGTTGGATGCCCCTCAGACGGTGCGTGTGCATGTGAACATCGATCCCAATTGCGGACCCTACACCGTGACCTTGACGGGCCCGCTGGAGCGTTAAGGCCACAGAAGCCAGATTTCTTGGCGCACGGGCCAGGGTGAAAATCGAAATGGGTAGAACTCTACACTGCGTCCACTACTCAGCCAGGGTTTTGACGCACCTATCACGGATCAATGTTGCCAGTCAGTCAGTATGGAGCCATACTTTCAAGGAGCAATTTGACGTGATTTCTTCTCGATGGAGTCCCCCCCTCGGGTCCTCCTACTGTCCAGTGCCAATGGTCCAGAGCAGTGAACCCTCTGGTGCCGACGGCGTTGGTGTCACCTGGCAAAAGCCGCTGACGATCAATGGTTCGCCTGCGTGTGGCCAGGACGGGACGGTCTTCGTGAGTGACCGCTACCCCGAGCGAGCCATTCACGCCTTCGATGAAACTGGCGTGGAGTTGTGGCGAAAGCCCACTGGAGGAAATTACGGTCCCCTGGCTCCCAAGGTGGCCGCCGACGGGACGGTCCTGATGGGCACGGGTGACGGCTTTGTGCACGCTCTGGATCCTCATACAGGCAATGAACTGTGGAATGTTTCAGCTGAACACTTAAGTAGTGATATTACCGTATACCAGGACGGCCGTGCCTCATACTGCGCTGACAACCAGATCGTCTGTGTCGACCTCAATACCCACAAAGTGACCTCCAATACTCCACTGCCCAGCGACCAAGAATTTGAGTCCGATCCCGTTCTTGGCCCGGACGGAACGGTCTACGGTGGAGGCAAAGACGGGTACGTGCACGCCCTTGAATCTGGAACGGGAATCGAGAAATGGAGGGCTCAGACCGATGGAATGTTGCGAAACTCCCCAGCCGTGGCAACGGATGGCACCATCTATGCGGGCTGCATCGGAGGATCGCTGCACGCTATCCATCCGGACGACGGGTCAGAAAAGTGGAAATTCTCAACTGGCAGTTCGATACTGCCGTCACCGGTAGTCGGCCCAGACGGAACGGTATTCGTGGCAAACAGCGACGGCATGGTCTATGCAGTTGACCCCGCCAGCGGCAGAGCAAAGTGGGGGACTCGAGTGGATGACGAGATTCGCGTCGAACCCAGGCCGGCGGACAAGGGACTTCTCTACGTGGTCGCCGACAACAATACCGTCAGTTGTCTTGATCAGGCTACCGGGCAGTCCAAAATGCACTACCAGGCCCCGAGCTATATCCACAACCCTCCTGCCTGTGATGGGCAGGGGAACTTCTACTATGGCTGCAACAACGGCAGGCTCTATGCAGTGCACGCCTCTGCCCTGGAAGCCCAGGCCTGAGAGCGTTAACGCCACAGACGCACCAGGCCCATCACCACATCCCACAGCGACTTACCACCGCTGGCCGGGGTTGGACGCGGGTGGAAGCGCAATCGGGCCAGGCCTAGTGCTTGAGTGGCACCGTTGGGGCCGGGTGTGAGTTGCCGCCAGACCTCTTCCAGGTCCCGGAGCAGCGCCTGGGCGCTGGGATAGCGCTCGTCCGGCTTGATTTTAAGGCAGCGATCAAGCACCAGGCTCAAGCTTTCCGGCTCCACTCCCAGTTCTTTGCTGGGCGGAAATTGAAAGTTGAAGCTTTGAGGGTCGCGGCCGGTGAGCAGATGGAAAAGGGTGGTTCCCGCAGCGTAGAGATCGCTGGCCGGTGTGGTCTGGCCGTGTCCGTATTGCTCGGGCGCACAGTAGCCGGGGGTGCCCAGCTCCTGGGTGTCTTTTAAGCCACCTGGCTTGTGGCGGCGGGCGATGCCGAAGTCGATGAAGAAGATGCGCCCGGCCGGCGTAATCATCAGGTTAGAGGGTTTCAGGTCGCGAAAGACCACGGGTGGGGTTTGCAGATGCAGGTAGTGGAGAACCTCGCACACCTGCATCGAGATGGGCAACGCTTCGTGGGCCAAAAAGGTGCGCCCCAAGCTGTCCTGCACCTCGTCGAGGGCCACTCCGTCCACCCATTCCATCAGGAAAGCCAGACCCTGGTCCACTTTGTCGTAGATGTGCAGGACGCGAGGGATGCCCGGATGATGAAAGCCGCTAAGCAGGTGCATTTCGCGTTGAAACAGTGCTTCCACTTCGGGACGCTCGCTCTCCAGGATGAGAGAAACCTCCAGCTCCTTGAAGGCCCATAGCGAACCGCCCAGGCGGGGGTCGCGCACCAGGTAGACGGCACCCATGGCTCCTTTGCCCAGTTCGCGCACCACTTCGTAGCGATCAAAGATGATCTCCCCTTTAAGGCGTGCCGACAAATCAGGTCATCCGCAGTTCGTGTTTGAGTTGCTCCAGGCGTCCGTCGACCATGTCGCTGGTCTGGCCGCCGTAGGCCGGGGGCAAGAAACCCTGGTCGGTGCATTCTTTGACGGCCACCAGGTCCATGTACTCCAGGATGCGTCGATGCGAAAGGGGTCGGTATTCGCGCAGCAAGGTGGCCAGATGGTCGTGCAGGTTGGTTTCAGGGTGCAGCGAGAGCAATCGCTGCACACGCACCATCATTGCTTCGATTTCGTTGCCGCCGATCTCCATGTTCTCCGGTAGGGGAGGCAACTCTTGGGCCGTCAGCTTGAGGCCGACTTTTTGGGCCATAGCCAGGAAAAGCGAGGTCTTTTCTTCTACCGTCTGGGGAGGGAAGAGCGGGATGTGCACATCCAGACGGCCGGGGCGCTTCAGATCTACCTCCAAGAGGTCCGGGCGGGAGGTGGCGAATACCCAGAGGATTTTGCCGCGCTGGCGGGTGTCGCTCATCTCTTTGGCCAGCATTCCGTAGATGCGCCCGGAGATGCCTCCGTCGTCGCCGCCCCCCCGTTTGCCCGTCATCTGGTCGGCTTCGTCCACGAACACCAACACCTGACCCAGCGCCTTGAGGACGGTAAAGATCTTCTCCAGGTTGGACTCGGTGGCGCCCATCCATTTGTCGCGGAAGTTCTTCAGCACCACAAACGGAATGCCCAGTTCGCCCGCAAAGCAGTTGGCCAACCAGGTTTTGCCGGTGCCGATACGGCCACAGAAAAGATAGCCCATGGGCACGGCCGCGTAATTGCCCTGTTTGACCAGGTGGGCGTCGTGACTGAGCCAGGCTTTGACGCTGTCCATGCCGGCCACATCGGCCAGACTCTTGGTCGAGTCGACAAACTCGAGCAGACCCGCGCACTCTTTTTCGATCAGCTCTTTTTTGATATTGCTGAGATATTTGTTGCTCAGTTTTTGGCCGTTTTTCAAAGCCAGCGCCACCATGTGACGCAGGTGCACTCGGCTCAGGCCCACCACTCGTGAGCCGAAGCTCTCCCAGGACACCTCCACCGACTCTTTCAGCTCGGGGTAGTCGGCGGTCAAAAACTCCAGGTATTCCTGACACTCAGCCACGTCCGGCAGGCGCACCTGCAGTTTGGCCGAGTAGGAGTTCTCCACCAGGTTGCGGTGCAGCAGGTTGAGGGTTTCCGTGCACAAAACGGTCACGTGCTGAGCGCCCACCCAACCGGGATCGCTGGCCCAATCGAGCAGGCGGATGAGGATTTCTGAGGTGCGGTCGCTGACCTGGCTGGGGTCGGTGCGAGGGGCCAGATACTCGGCAAAGTCAATAATCAGGGCCACTCGCGGCGGTTGCTCGGAATGGCGAGAAAAGCGCAGGAAGCTGTCGACAAACTCCAGGCTGGCCATCACCTCGCGGGGCAGCACCAACTGACTGTTGACCGGAATGCCCCAATCCTTGCGAGCCTGCATATATTTTTGCAGGATCTCTTCGCCCCGGCAGGCCTTGAGGCCAGCACTGCGGTTGTAGGTGAGCACCACTTCGAAGGGAGCGAAGAGCACATTGGCCAGGAAGTCCTTGAGGGGGGCAAACTTTTGCTGTTCCTGGTGACGATAGGGCACCAGGTCGAAAAGGCTGCCGAAGAGCAGGTACTGGCTTACCGTGCCAGCCCGAAAAATGCGCCGAAACTCTTCGGCCCAGGCAGGTAGATTGTTGCTTTGACTCATGCAGCGCTGCTTTGCCTTCGGGGCAGGGGTGACCTGTTTTTTTCGCAAAGGCCGCGACCATGCACCCTGCCATTCCCGGACCGCGAGGCTGGGCCGCCGTTTCTACCATCTTGCGGCTGCGCCGCGACCCGCTGGCCACTTTGATCGACCTGACCCATCGCTATGGCGACGTGGTGGCCTACCGCTATGGACCACTTTCGCGGGTGATGGTCAACCACCCCGAAGGCGTGGTGCGCATCCTTCAGGACAACCATCTGAACTACAACAAGAACAGCCCCTTTTACCATATGCTGAAGTGGTTTTTAGGAGAGGGGCTGATCACCAGCGACGGGGAGTTGTGGCGTCAGCAGCGGCGCCTCATTCAGCCGGCTTTTCAGCGGCGCAAAATCGAAGCCATGGCCCCCATGATGGTGGCCAGCACCGAGGCACTGATCGAAGGCTGGCGAGGTCGGGAGCGGGTGGATGTCGTCGAAGAGATGGTCCATCTGACGTTGCGCATCATCGGCATGGCCATCTTCAGTCAGGACCTCAGTCACAAGAGCCATGCCGTGGGGCAGGTGATGGAGCAGTTGCAGCGCCAGATGCAGCGACGATTTCAGTCGTTCTTTCCATTGCCTCCGGTCTTTCCTACGGCCCGCGACAGGCATTTTCGCGCTATCAAAGTCAACGTTCGGCTCCTCATCGACCACCTTGTGGGGGAGCGCCGCCGCCAAAGCAATCCCCCCGAAGATCTGCTCCAGGCCCTCTTGGAAGCCCGCGACCCCGACACCGCTCAGCCCATGTCCGACTTGCAACTGTGCGACGAACTGGTGACCCTGCTGATGGCCGGTCACGAAACCGTGGCCAATACCCTGGTCTGGTCCCTCTTCTTGCTGAGTCGTCACCCTGATGTGCGCCGACGACTGGAGGCCGAAGAGGAAGGAATCGCTGATCGGGTGGTGCTGGAGGCGCTGCGCCTCTATCCCCCGGTAGGCGTCTACGGTCGGCGCAGCCTGGGGCCCGACGTCTTGTGCGGCTACCCTATCGGGGCCGGTCAGATCGTATCGATAGCGCCCTATGTGCTGCATCGTCACCCCGAATTTTGGCCCAATCCCGAGGGATTCGATCCGGACCGGTTTTTGCAAGAGCGGCCACGGGGCAGCTTTGCCCCCTTTGCGGCCGGCCCACGCCAGTGCATCGGCAATCACATGGCCATTTTGGAAGCGCGCCTGGTGTTGACCGCGCTGGCCCGGCAGGTGCGCCTCAATCTGGTGCCCGGCGCCCACGTTGTTCCCGACCCTCAGATCACCCTGCGCCCGCGCGGCGCTGTCTGGATGGACCTGGAATTCTTCTGACGGTCCGCGCATACTGGCCCCGGTCCCCGCAACATTTCATGGGCTGCGATTGTGGGCTATCGATGGCGGCGAGTTCACTGTGCCAGATACGCCAGCCAATCTGGCGACTTTTGGCAAGCACTACATGTCCGCTAGTGCGGCGGAGTTTTACTGACAGCTCTCGTCACTCATCAATTCCACGAGGCCTGCTTTGTGGTTAACATCGTTCGCGGGATTTGTGTCGGACATGGCAGAATTGCTGGCGATGCGTTTGATCTGGCTGGTTTTTCTGTTCTGTCTGGCCGGAGTGGGTGCCAGCCTCACGGTTCCCACCGTGACCATTCAGGGGATCGTGTTTGGCGCGCAGGGGCCGCGGGCGATTGTGGCCGGGCCGAATACCACCTTTCTGGTCCAAACAGGCGATTTGTTGGGCGACTATCGGGTGGAGTCCATCGAGCTCGAGGCCGTGACCTTCGGATTCCGCGAGCTTCGCTTTCGCATGGCGGTGGAGCCACGGGCCGGACGCAGCCGCACTGTAACGCCTTCTAACCTGCGACCCAGAGGGCCTGACGACAGCATTGATCTGCGCCTGCACGGCGCGGAACTGGCCTACGCTCTGAAACTGCTGGCGCGGGTCAATGAGCAGCCGATCTGCTGCGGGCCGTCAGTCGCTGGCCAGGTCGACATGGAGGTGCAGGAGGGCTCGCTGGACGGCACCATGGAGGCGCTGGCCGCCAGCGGCGGGCA
>JADMJV010000126.1:0-8556 GCA_018780265.1 bacterium | reverse complement strand
GGTTTTCGAGGGAATCCTGGTAGCCGGCGACAGCGCCACACTTGGCCAAAAGCCCTGGCAGATCGCCGGCCAGGAGCCGGCGACCGGGCTTGTCTCACTGGATTTCGTCAACGCCGACCTGATCTACGTGCTCTATATCCTGGCCAAGGAGCTGAAGCTCAACGCCATCATCGCTCCCGAGGTGGTGGGGTCCTTCACGATCACGGCCAAGAGCCTGCCCACCATTCGCATGATCGGGCTGGCGTTGTGGATTCAGAACCAGAATTATGAGGCCCGCCTGGACCAGAATTTCCTGCTGGTAAACACGGTCATGCCCGAGCCGGGCGCGGCCCCCACCTCTAACCAGCCGCTCTTGACGGTGGAGCCGGAAATGAGCCTCCTGTCCCAGCCCACGAAGGTGCGCGAGGTACCTACAAGGTGCGGGCGGTGATGCCGTCCACTTTCAATCCCGGTGTCTTTCTCGCGCTCGATCAGGCCCCGGCGGGGTCGGCTCTGGAGCGCATCCTGGCCCTGCACGGCCACGCCTATCGGCTGGAGAAAGGGCAACTGATCGTGGAGCGGCGGGCGCCCTAAAGATTGCCTCAGGCCGGCCGATGAGGGCGTGGTTGCCTTTGAAAGTGGAAGACAAGACTATGGGCGTGCCGGGGAAATTGGCCGTGAATCTGCAGTTTCAACAAAACGACGAAGGCAAGCAGATTTTGTGAGGGCTAGACCAGCCCGACGGGGTGACTTACAGCATTGTCATGAACCAGGTCAATTTGGCCGACACCCCTTCCGGCAACCCGAGCGAGCGCCTCAAAGCGGTGGCGGTTCAGGCAGCCAGCGCCACGGTGGAGTCGACCCGTACTGAGACCGACCACATAGACAAACCAGGAAAGGCATGAAAGTGATTCGCAGGAGTTCAAACGATGGCGCTGCAAATGACGAAGTCGGGACGTTAAACACGTACCTTTGATGTGTTACAGCCGAAGCCGCAAAAAACAATTTTGAACCGGCCACCCATGCCAGAGAGTAGGTATTAGCGTGAAACTTCCCATCGCTCTGACCTGCCTGCTGTTGCTTGCCCCTTGCGCCGCCGCCCAAACCGTGGAAGCCGAGCTGTTTTCGATGCGAGACCCCCCAGAACAGTTGGGAAAGGCCACGGCGGATTTGGACAGTATGGAAATCGAATTCCGACCGACGCCTGGACCGCCAGGATGACGGCAAGACCACTCTTCAGGTGTGGGCAAAGGGCAAGGAGGTCTGGGTCTATGATCCCTTGCGTGGGTGCGAATTTGTATACCTATGTAAGGAGTAGCCCTATAGGGTTTGTGGACCCTGAAGGTGAAACCCCCGTGCTGTGGTGGGCCCTTGGAGTCGCATCGGAGCTGGCGCCAGGAATTACAGCGCGTCTGATGCCTTTGGCCTTGTCGCCTCATTTGGTGCCGATGCTTGAGGCGGTTCTAGCTCCACCGGGGTATTGTCCGAACGTCTACGGAATGGTCGAATCTGAAGCCAGAGACATGACTCGCGCCATGCTTCAGAATGTCGAGCCACACTTTGCCGAGCTTTATAAAGATGGGACGCAACTGTTTAGAGGTGTTGAAACCTATGGAGACGAGGCTATGGAACTCATGTTTAGCGGGAAATTCAAGCCTCACCCTGATGCTGGTCAATGCAAAAACTTCTTCCCGACAAAAGAACAGATGGAGTTTTTCGTGAAGCACAATAAGGGCCTGGGAACGCCGATGAGCATGTATCGCGGAACTCTTCCTTACTCCGCATTGGGTGGAGCGAGATTCTTGCCATACCGTGCCTTGGAGGGAACGCTCAAAATTCACATGCCTAATAGCCAGCTTGGCCAAATCACGCCGATAAAGCTCCCGTAGGTCTTCTACATGAAAAGAGGGCAATGGGAACTCCAAGGTCCCATTGCCCTCTTGCGTGTATACATAGTCGAGGACGAAAAGGAGGTCTACCGCAAAATGAATGATTCTGCCGTGGTATACTCGATTTGCGATGACACTGAACAGATGGCGGAGTTGGCTAAAGACAATCTTCGCGACGAGAGTGGTCTGCCAATTGGCTCTACCAATTGGAAACGGCTGATTCTCCAAAGTTCACATCCTGGAGTGAAGCAAATTGACGGATGGATAAGCAAGGTTTCTTGGGGACCCATGGGTGATCACCCAACATTTTCGTTGAGGAACAAGGCTGGCGAGGAAGTCGGAGTTCCGTTTCAGATCGGTGACGAAGTTGATTTGATCAAGGAATGGCCCTGTAGAGGAGGGACCGCCAACTATGTCAGCGGCTTATACGTTGCCCTGTGGTATTTGCCGGTTCAATACCCATCGCCTGTGACAAAAACCAGGCCAATACTAACTCGCATCTTGCTAGAAAAGAGTTCGAGGCGAAGTGAAAGCAAGGCGCCTGGCCCAGACGGTGTCTACGCTAGAGGGACGACACTGGTCCAAGAAGTCACAGATAGTGGCTAAATTTAAACCGATCTCCGCGCCACCGGGAATGACATTTATGTTTTGCCTCAGGTGGTGATGGCCCCTCCCTGGGTGCGTTTAAACAAACGTCACTAAAGTCCCATAGGATTTTCCGCAAATCTTGGGGTCCCCTCACGAAACGGAAAAAATCCAACCATGCCCAGTTAGGTTACACCCTTAACCTGATGTCAGGCATCCCCCCTTTTTGCGTCAGAATAGAATCGGTTTTCGCTTTACTTGACAGGCTTCCAAGCACCCCTTAGATTCTAACTTGACGCTTTCTCAAGTCGGAGGCGAAAAACATGGCGGGACAGCAGATCGGTTATGTCAGTTAACGGGCGTGGCTTTGGCACTGACTCCGGTTCGTAAGATGGCGTTAGCTTTCTCATTGCCAGAGCGTTTACACTTTTTGCGTAATAAATTACACTATTGCAAATGAAAGCCGCAGTTCCACAAAGCAGACGTTCACAACTACTGCAAAGGTTAGGCCAGAGCGGGCGGCGCATTGTGCGGCCCGACCAAGCGCGGGAGTTGCTGCCCGAGACCTCGCCCGCTCACGTCACCCAGTTGCTCCACCACCTGACCCAGTGCGGCTGGCTGGTGCGATTGCGACGTGGCCTTTATGCCCTCTCTCCAGACATTTTCCAAGGGCCACCAATTCACGAGTATGAACTCGCCATGGCGTTGGTGGAGCCGGCGGCCATCAGCCACTGGTCAGCGCTAAGCGTCCACGGCCTGACCGAGCAGCTACCGCGTGAAGTGGTGGTGCTGACCACCACTGATGTCTCGGCCCCACGCGATTCTTCTGGGGACGGCCTGGTGGAGGTATCCGGTTACACCTTTCGATTCTGCCGGGTTATTGCCGAACATTATTTTGGACTTCAGACCATTTGGCGCGGCCAGACGGCCGTTAAGGTAACCGACCCCGAACGGACCCTTTTGGACGGGCTGTGCCGGCCTCAGCTTTGTGGCGACTGGGGGGTGGTGTGGGAGGCCTTTGAGCGGCATCTACCTGAGCTGAAACTCGAGCGAATCGCCGAATACTCCCGTCTTCTTGGGGTTACCACTGCCAAGCGACTGGGTTGGGTGTTGGAAAAACTGGGGGTGCAAAATCCGATCGTGGACGATTTGTCGGCCATGCCGATACGCGGATTTCGCCCCCTGGACGCGAGCGGCGAGCGCCGAGGGGCCTGTAATTCCCGTTGGAACATCATTGAGAACTTACCAGGGACTCGCCGATGAAGCCCATGGTCCCCCTCAAACGGAGACTGGAGAAGATTCGGTCCGAGAGCAAATTGCCTTGGGAAGGACTCGAGCGCGATTATCTGTTTTCGTGGATCCTCTCCGCGATGGCCGCCCATGAGACTCTGGGCCGTCAACTCGTCTTCAAAGGTGGCACCTGTCTTAAGAAGTGTTACTTCGGTCGTTACCGCTTCTCTGAGGACCTGGATTTTACGAAGCTGACCGGTGCCCCCGAAGGCGTGGAGCTAGAAGAAGCTCTGGGTAAAGCCTGCCAACAAGCAGAAAGCAACTTGGCCTCGGTTGGCGACGTGAAGCTCGAATGCAGTCGTTACGTAGAAAAGGAAGCCCATCCGCACGGGCAGGAGGCCTTTATCATTCGCGGCCAGATGCCATGGCAATCTTCCCCAACAACCAAAGTGAAAATCGAGATCACCCAAGGCGAAGAAGTCCTTGTTTCGCCTCAAATCCGTCCTTTGCTCCACGAATACGGGGATGACTTCGAAGGCCAAATCCTGACTTATGCCCTTGAGGAAATTGTGGCCGAAAAGTTAAGAGCGATTCTGCAGCAGTTAGCCCGGGCCGAATCGCGCGGATGGATACGCCCGCGTCCTCGTGATTACTACGATCTATGGCGCATACTCAGCACCTACCCTGCCCTGCTGAGCGCGCCGAACTTTGTAGAACTCCTGCGCCAAAAGTGCTCGGCCAAAGGGGTGGATTTCCTCGGGCCGGAGAGCTTCTTCCCCGAGATCATGATTGTTGAGGTAGAGAAAAGCTGGTCGAGCTGGATGCGGCCGTTGGTCAGCGAGTTGTCCAGCTGGGCCCAGGTTCGGTCAGAACTTGAGCCGCTTGTGGTCCAGCTGGTAAATGGCTAGATGAATCTTCCGCCTTCGTGAGGGGACCCCTATTTGGGGAAGACCACCGGCGCCAGAAAGCGATAATAGCCAGGCTTGAGTTTGGACCCATACTGCACTTCCAAGAGCTCGCCGTAGCCCGCACGGGCCTCAGGAGGGTCCTGCAGGCCAGCCACCCACTCCAGCTGGTTGTCTTGGGCAAATGCGGTTAGGTGCTCGATGAGTATCTCTAGATCGCCGGCAGCCGGCCAAAAGTAGGCTCTCACCAGTGTCTTGACCAGGAATTTGCTCCACAGGGCCCGGCTGTCCACGATCACGATCCGCTGGCGCTGAGCTTCCTCTACAAGGCCGGGGGGCAGCGGAGGACGCCGCTCAACGGGGATTTCCCGAAAGACATTGAGCACCAAGGTCAGAGGACGGTGGGTGGAGAGATGACCCAGCTGCGCCTCCGTGAATGCCCCCACCATGGACTTGCAGCAGACTGCCTCCTGCTCTCCCTCCCTCTGCAGGAACATTTCGATTCCCTCGCTGTTGCGCTTTTGCCGCAAAACATAAGGGTAGACGCTGCCGATCATCTCGTAGCAGGCGCTTTCGAACTCCTGCGAGGAGCCGGTCAACCCACGAAACACCTCTTGAAAATAAGGGACGTGCTTGTCGAAACGCTCGAGCAGGCTCTCCAGATCCCACTTCCATTCAAGGAGATTTTTTAAGTTGAGCTCATCTTGAGCTAGGGCTCGGCGGAAAGTTTCCGTGAGTTCAGCGCCGAGGAAGAGCCCCAGGTGTTCCAGCAACTGGGGCTTGCCGGCGGGCAACACCCCAAAGGGCTCCAAGAGCAAGCGGCCGACCATGACGGCCAGGCTACTGAGTGCCTTGCGGGCGTCTTCTAAGGCTTTCTCTCGATAAAAGAAAGAGAACCGGTTTTGGATGCGTTCAAGAATCTCTTTGCGGTAGCCGGCCACCGGCGCCGGAAATGGCGCCACATAGAATTCCTGAGCGAAGCCCCGATCAAAAACCAAGAGGCCGTGAGACAAGATGGTGCGGAGGAAGTTGTCGCCGTGGCGGTAGTCCTCCCGGAAATCGCCGACGATCAGGGTCGTCAGTTGGACTTCCCGCCACCCTTTCACGTCAAAGTCCTCGTCAGCGGCACGCAAAACCGCCAAGAGATCGATGTCACTGCTGTCTCCCATGGTCTGATGGGCCGCCGAGCCGTGAACCCACAGAGCCAGGAGGTTGTCCCCCAGGCCGCTTTGGATCTTGTCGATCAAGGAGAGCAGTTCGACCCGTAGGCGCTGGGGCAGCTCTAAAAGGCGTGCCTGGTCGTGCCAGAGCTTGTAGGCGAAGTTGTAAGGATGAGACAGAGGCAAGGTATAGTGCCCCCGACGCTCGACCACCACGCCCATTTCCAAAAGCGGCTCCAAGCCGCGGTAGAAGGTGGTAGGGCTCATCTCGGCCTGGCGCATCAAACTCTCCCGATGGCCCCCCTCCGGGCCGGAGATCAGCAAGGCATCCATCAGGCGCAAGGTGGGCGGCGTCACGGGCGGCGCTTCCACTCTTTGATGAAGTCTTCAAGCTCACTGCGCAGCAGTTCCATGTCCTCCAGGCAACGAAGGACGTCGGCCGAGCTGTAATGGGTGGAGCGTTCCTTGGTGTAGCCAAGATGAGAAGCTTGCTTGCGAAAGGCGTCCAGTAGGGTCAGAGACTTGGAGTAATCTTTGGCAAGGCTTCCCTCCAGGTAAAGAACTCCGGCCTTCTCCGGCTGGGAATGGTCTTGGGGTGGCTCCTGCCCCAGGCTCTCCAATCGGACGTTTATAGCATATTCGCCGAAGGTCCACAGGTTGGTAACCGCGTCGTCGAGGAGGTCAGGCAAGCGAGTCTTGGCGTCCAACGCCTTGTATTCTTCATATTGAGTTCGAGCGCTCTGGAGCCTCCGAAAAAGACGCTGCCAATCGCCATCTTTATAAGTCACACAATCATTTTCGTGTCACTTTTTGGAAAAACCTTCTTTTTAATGGTTGGAACTACGCGAGGCGCGTCGATTTCTTCATCCTCCGACTGTGACTTTCAGAGCTAAATGGCGCTAAATCTTCGGCGCTATTCGGCGCCTTGCCCGTTCGATCCAGGGACCAGGGCTGATAGCGGGAGGTAAAAGGCGCTCCTCCTCTAACTTGACACTTTCTCAAGCACGGAGGCCTTCCTTGAACGACGCGGTGTCTTTCTCGGCGGTGCACTATCGAGCAAAGCTACGGAGCGCCGTAAATATTTGGGGGAATCCAAACCGGGCTCAGCACCAGCAGCAACTAATATGACACGAAAAAGCTCGCTCTGACTGCACTGGGTTGCCTCTTGCAAAAGTTTGGCCTTTTCGTAAAGAACGGGATTCAATGAAACTGTAACTTTGTGGTTGCCCGGTAATTTCAAAAGCTCATTGGATTTCACGGCGATTAGCTTCTGCGAGAGCTTTTCCAACTGTTGCGGGTCTTCATCCAGGAGTGATGAGAGCGAAGCCTTATAAAGAAACTCTGGGGCTCTGTCCACATATCGGGCGCCGGCTTTGGCCACCACACAGGACGCAATATCAGCCAAGATTCTAGGCAACCGGAAGCTCGTTTTTTTGGAGACTTTGGTGCGGGCCTGCCGAATTTTCGGCGTTGACTGAGGCGCAATCACCAGGGATGAACCGCAGTTGTTGCAAAACGCCTGCATGACTCCGTCTATAACAAGTCCATCCTCCATCTTGATGGAGTCATAACGAAACGTGGCTTCTTGTCGACTATTGCAAGTTTCGCAAATTGCACGAATTGCTTCGCCTTCGAGGTAGACCTTCATTGGATTCCTCCGGTTGGATGGAAGGAGATAAAGGTCAATGTTCCTTCATCCAAATAGCATTTGATGACACCTGTACCAGCGCTGACAGCTGACCTTCCCACTCTGGCTTGAAGATCCAGGTTTTGATGCTGGAGACGGCGTGATGAGGAGAAGACTCCGCTAATCTCCCCGACACTTTTGACACAATCTCCCAAGCCTTTTCTTGAGTGATATCACCCGTAGACAACCAGTTTTTCTCAGCCTGAAAGGCTCTAGTTTCGTGTAAGTGGAGGCCCTGGCGGAGCATCTCCAAAACAGCCTGTTTGTCATCTTTAAAGCCCACGAACTATTGTACTCTGACCAGAGTACAGTAGCAAGAGACTGAACTGAGCTACTTTTCGCATGTCAGGGCTGGCGCAGATATTGATATAAAGTCTCTCGACTGACGCCCACGTCGCGAGCGACGTGGGTCTTTGTCTCGCCGGCCGCAATTCGTTCTTTCAAAGCGATGACTTCCTGAGGGGAAAGAGCCTTCTTGCGTCCCTTGTAAGCGCCGCGCTGCTTGGCCAGGGTAACGCCCTCGCGCTGGCGCTCTCGGATAAGCGCCCGTTCAAACTCGGCGAAGGCGCCCATCACGGACAGCATGAGGTTGGCCATGGGGGAATCCTCGCCAGTGAAGGCCAGGGACTCTTTAATGAACTGAATTATGACCCCGCGGCGGGTCAGGTCGGAAACGATGCGGCGCAGGTCGTCGAGGTTTCTGGCCAGACGGTCCATGCTGTGGACCACGACGGTGTCGCCGCTGCGGGCGAACTTGAGCATCGCCTCCAGCTGGGGGCTGAGCGAGCAAATTCCTTAGCTTTCTGAGGGCTTTCCAAAGCGAATTCAAAGGTTTTATGTCATCGATCGCCCGATATGAGCCACCAGCGATCGGATCAAATGAGCCACCCTTGTTCGACTCCCGCGCTCTGTGGAGTGTTCGATTTCTGGGTGGTAGCAGCGTCTCCTTCTATATGCATAACAAGGCCTTAACCCCCACTCGTGGTTAAGGGGCTCTAGAGATCCAAGCGGTGGTAGGGGTGCGGCAGCCCTCGGAGTGTGATCTTTCGTTGGGCACGAACTGGGTCGGGGGCTGTCCACGCTTTCCATCGCCTTGGAAATGATGGTGGAGTGCGGCTCCT
>JADMJV010000087.1 GCA_018780265.1 bacterium | reverse complement strand
CTAAGGCCCAAGATCAGGCCAAGCCTTTACGCTATGTGCGGAATGTCCGGCTAGTTGACGCCATTTGTCTGAGTCACCCTTCGAGGAGAACGGCCTGGAGTACTATATGATGGCAGAGAAGGCCCGTCTTTTTGGGGATCTGGCCGCCCTCCAACAGATTCTGGCCAGCTCCAGCCCGGGCCAGGCGAAGGCCCTGGGTCGTAGCGTTCAGGGCTTTGTAGAGCAAACCTGGAACGAGTGCTGATGGGACGTGGTAGTGCGCGGCAACCTGGAAAAATTTTCGCAAAATCCGCCGCTGGGTGACTTTTTGTTGGCAACCCAAAATCGCGTGCTGGTGGAAGCCAGCCCTCACGACCGCATCTGGGGAATTGGCCTGCATCGCGACGATCCTCGCGCCGCTGAACCGGCCCGGTGGCTGGGCGAAAATCGCCTGGGCTTTGCCTTGATGGAAGTGCGCAGTCGTCTGGCCTGACGGTCCGTTAACAAATTGGCAACAATTCATGCAAAGATGTTAACTTATCCTGTGGGTAGGAAACGGAGGGTAAGCCAATGTCTACCATCAAAGGTGGGGGAGATTTCCCCCTGCATAAGCCGATTCACGGCCAGGCTCCCAAGCTTGCCAAAGCAGAGCCAGTGAATTCTCCATTCAACACCACCGACGGTCTGGTTCTCAGCGGTTCGGGGCTGAAAGAAACGCCTGACCAGAGTCAGATCAGCGGGCAGCCCGAGGTCGGCTCTCTGGCCAAAGGCCTGCGTGACGTCGAAGCCAATCACGGCAAGCCTATCAACTTGATTGAATTTGAAACATGCCTGATGGCTCAGGTGGACGGACAGTTCCTAAGCGGTCCGGGAGTTGGCAAAATGCAGACTACCGGCATCGTTCTCGACCCCAGCAGCAGTGGCGGTGTGAGTGAATTTGCCTTTACCAATGGTCTCAACAGCCGTCAACTGGTCAGCTTGAACGGCCAGGTACTGGCGGACGCCAACCCTTTCAAATAGGGTTTCGTCGAACCAGTTCGAATACAATTCAACGACGGCGGTTGTCGCCTACAGGGAGGATTATCAACATGGCTTCAGGAGTGAATTTCAACAATTCCTCGTTCCACATTCCCCAAGGAGCGAGTCGCACCCCGTCGGCAGTTCCCAAGGAGCAGCCGGCGGCAAACCCTAGCGACGGTTTTCAGCCTTCAGAGCAACCGGCGGCGACGCCAACCGGTACCACCACTCCGGGTGTGACCTTCAATTGCACTCCCCAGCAGTTGGGCACGGCAGCCTTTCAGCAGACGCTAGCCACGCTGGCTTCGTCGGGCATACCCGTCAGCATTACTTTGCTCAACACCGGCGATTCTCAACCGCAGGCGTCTTCCGGCGACTCGGTCAGTCGACAGGAGTTTCAAAACCTCAAAGGTAGCGTCGATAATCTGGCTGGGGGCATGGGCCGCCTGGAGAGTCAATTGGGGATTATTGCCCAAAAGATCAATCAGCCCAGCACGCCTGCTCCCACTTATCATCCACCTACCTACGGCGGCGACTAAGCCCCGTCTATGGCCAACCAGAACGCCGCAGACGAGACCTTACTGACGGACTCGGACCGGCGTTTTTTATTGGCCTTGCGCCATCATCCGGCGGCACCTCATTACAACTACGAATGCGGTGACATGCTAGACTCCAACGATCTCTACTGGGTGCGCCGCTTTGAAGAGTCGCTGCGGCTGTGCCCCCCGCGTTGGAGGCCGGGCCAGCCGCCGCCATGGGTGGCCGATTTTGCTCAACGCTGCCTGACCGAAGTGCCCTACTACCAACAGTATGGACGCAATCAGTGGAGTGCGGACCTGCCCTCGCTGGGTCGGGCCGTGTTGCGCGAAGTTCCGGAGCAACTGGTTCCGGTCGGCATGCCGCTGGACAAAATGGTGGTTTTCCCGACCTCTGGCACCACCGGCAACCATCTGCGGATTCCCTCGCATCCCGTGACGGCCGCCTGTTACTTACCCTTGCTGCGCAAGGCCGTAGAGGCCGAGGGGGGACGACTTCAAGGTGGGCCGGGGCGGGTTTCGATAGCCTTGCTGTTTTACCAGCAATCCACTCTGACTTACCCCAGCATCTCAAACTTCTTGGAGGGGGCTGGCTTCCTCAAGCTCAATCTGCATGAGAATCAGTGGAGGTTGCCGCAGCATCGCATCGACTACCTGGAGACCTGGAACCCCGAGGTGATCTCCGGCAATCCGCTTTCTCTGGCCGAACTGGCTCGACTGGAGATCAAGCTCACCCCTTCAGCCATAATATCCACGGCCATGGCCCTGCTCCCGGGGGACCGGCTGCAATTGCAAGAACGCTTTGGCTGTCCGGTCCTCGATTTTTACTCGATGTCGGAATGTCGCTGTGTGGCCTCGCGCGGTCGAGATGCGCGCTATTCGTTGCTGGCTCAGGATGTATACGTCGAAATCCTCAATTCCCAGGGATTGCCCTGCCCCCCTGGGGAACGAGGGGAAATCACCCTGACGGGCGGACGTAGTCCCTTTCAGCCTTTGCTGCGCTACCGAACGGGCGACTTCGCGGCCATGACCTGGGACGAGGACGTTCCTTACCTGGTGGACCTGGAAGGGAGGGCACCGGTAAGGTTTTATCGGGCCGATGGCAGCTGGCTCAACAACATCGACGTGACCTGCGTGTTGCGGGATCTACCGCTGCGACAGTTTTGCCTGCATCAGGCACGGGATTTGAGTTTGCGCTTTGTGTTTCGGGCCGGACCTGTGAGTGAGAGTACGGTGACCCAACGTTTGCGAAACCTGTTTGGCGACGGCATAGCCCTCGAGGTGGTCGGGGCGGGCGGCCAGGAACTGTTGGAGAACAAATGGATCAGCTACACCAGCGAGGTTGACCCTTAAAGTTGCGTGCCTTTGAGTTCCTGGCGGATTGCGCTCAGCGGCCCCTCCAAGAGGTCTTCCATCAACACCGCCCCTTTTCATATTTTGCCAGTCCTGATAGTCCGTGGTTTCGTGTGGCACTGGAGGGACGTCACAATTTAAAAGGACGAAGCCTGGAGTTTAGCTATCAGCTCAAGATAGGTCGGAGTTATGAGTCGGGCCCGGCCATTGTAGAGGACGAATCCCTCGTGCTGGGTGACTACGAACTCCGGCGGGAATCCGAGCGATTCTACGCCGTACCGGGCATCCAGGTATCTCCTATGCAAACGCTGCTCCATCTGATGGTTAATGTGAGCACCGACCAGCTGGAGACGCTCGTGCATTTGCGCAAGATTTGTCCCATTTCGTGACCTTGCGGCTGAACGCCACGACCATGCGGGCGGCCTGCGAGCCAGACCGGCCCTTGCTGCCGCCCTGGACTCGCTCAGTTCCAACCCCGAATACAGGGCCGCCTTCAATACCATCCAGCAGCGAGTCAGGGACCTGCTTCCCAGAGTCAAAAGCGTCGGAGTGAAGTCGTTTCGTGACGGAAACGGGACCAGTAAGCGACTGCTGAAATTTGGCAGCGAGTCGGCGGGAAAACCCTTTTATTTCGAAGCCGACGCAGCATCCGACGGAACCCTATACGTCCTGGCGCTCATCTTGTTCTCTCGGAACCCCAACGCTTCTGGGATTTCTCTCGTCGAAGAGCCGGAACTGGGCCTGCTGGACAGCTTCGTCGATCAACTACGGAAATATGCCAGGGACCAGCAGATCATCCTGACCACTCATTCGCCCCTGTTGCTGGATAGTTTGAGCCCTGAAGAGGTTTGGATCGCTACTCGAGACGACCAGGGCTTTTCAGCCTTAGCTTGCATGGCTGCCTACCCTGAGTTGGACCGCTGGCGCGACAATTTCAACACCGGCGAGATATGGATGAATGTCGCCGAGGCTCAACTGGCAACTTCTGAATGAACCTGGACCGAATCGTGGTGGTAGGGGAAGGCCCCGCCGACCTTCAGGATGCCGGGTGGGGCACGTGGACACCTATGCCATGAAGAGCTTCCGAGTGCCGACCTTTCAGAAGAAGGTGCTGGCCATCCTGAATCAAGAGCCCAACCATCCCGTGGTGATTGTAGTCGACCGGGATGGGGAGCGAGGTCGCCTGGCCACGCTGCAAGAGGGCAGGGCCAAGGCGGGTGATCCTTCTCGCTGCGTGATTGGGCTGGCGGTGGAGATGCTGGAAGCATGGCTGCTTGCAGACCCCTAAGCCTGGAAGACAGTGTTTCCGAAAACTAAGGTTATCCCGCTCCCCAAGAAACCGGAGTTGAGTTGGGGCAAATTGGAGTCCGACAAACATCCCAAACGCCAGGTGCAGGCTGCTTTTGAAGCATGCAACGTGACCGACTCTCGGGAGGCGGCTGCTTACCGTGTTCAATTGGCTCGGGCGATCGATCTCGGTCGCCTTGCCAAGGTCTGCCCTGCGGGGTTTGGAGCCCTGGCCAACGAAATCCAGACCCGGTGGTTCTCCGGCTAGGGCAAAATCGATGGTCACCTGGTGGTCACCAACCCTGCCCAAAACAGACCAGAAGTGTGCAAAACTCGATGGCCAGAAAACCCCTATACAAAGCCACTTTGTCGCACTGAGCAGACCTGGCAAGAAGGTGGCTAACAACGCCGCGCGATAGAGCGGCTCACATACCAACCGCTTCGAGCGG
>JADMJV010000034.1:12330-48734 GCA_018780265.1 bacterium | reverse complement strand
AGGGGGCCCCAAAACGAGTTCCTGCAGCGATCAGTTGCCGCCCTTTACGGCCGGACAGGAGAAGAGGGGTCATTTCCACTCGACTACCCCGGCCCAAACGTTCGCGCAGGTGACGGAGAATTTGCTGTTCGTGGGTGGGCGTCAACTTCTCCAGGTTGCCAAATTCTACCCGATACACAGATACTTTAACGGCACTGTTCTTGCGGGCCAAATTGACCCGTGCCGGGCCGGCCTGTTCAATGGTGTATACATCAGGAACGACCACCTGTAAACCGAGTAAAGGAAATGCCAGTTTACGGGCCAGCGCGCTCGAGGCCAGGCTCACCCAACAGAATACAACCGCCCACACTACAGAGTGCCGAATAAGCGATCTCCTGCATCTCCCAAGCCGGGCAGAATGTAGCCGCGCTCATTGAGCGAGAGGTCAATAGAGGCGGTAAAGATATCAACCTCCGGGTCGTACTTCTGCAAAACGTCCAGACCCTTGGGAGAACACAACAGACACAGAAACTTGATATTGCGGCTACGAGCACCGCGCTTCTTCAGAAAATCCACGGCCGCCGCAGCCGAACCGCCGGTGGCCAGCATCGGGTCTAGCAGAAACAGGTCGCGTTCGGCCAGATCCTCCGGCAACTTGCAGTAGTACTCGACCGGCTGGAGAGTGGTTTCGTCCCGGTAAAGACCAATGTGACCCACCTTGGCATTGGGAACCAGGCGCAAGATCCCGCCTACCATCCCCAATCCGGCCCGCAGAATGGGCACAATGCCTAATTTCTTGCCAGAGATCGTCTTGCCGGCCGCCGGCCCCAACGGACCCTGCACCTCGATGTCCTCCAGTGCAAGTTCGCGGGTGACCTCGTAGGCCATCAGCATGGCGATTTCTTCCAACAAATCGCGAAAGTCCTTGGGTCCGGTGGCCTTGTCGCGCATCAGCGTCAGCTTGTGTTGAATGAGTGGGTGATCGACTACCGTTACGCCCATGCCAAAAAACCTCCAGACAAATTGCTCCCATTGGGGTGGGCTGGCTTTCTGGGCTCATCGGCGGCCCCCTGCCGCGCCCAGGCGAGCACACAAAAGGGAGGGGCCTACAACTTCATTGAGGAACGCTTCCAAACAAATTTCCCGAAATCCGGAGGCTCCCGATGCGTACACTGATCCAAAATGCCGAAATCGTGACCGCCAGCGACCAATTTCGCGGTGACCTGCTCTTTGACGACCAACAAATCCTGAGTCTGGGGCGCAACCTGAACGACGCGTCTCGCGACCAGACTCTGGATGCAGCCGGCAAATACCTTTTGCCGGGGGGACTCGATGTGCACTGCCACCTGGAGATGCCTTTTATGGGATCGGTCAGCAAAGACGACTTTACCAGCGGTGGCAGGTGCGCTATCGCCGGTGGCACCACCACTGTGGTCGATTTTTGTATCCCCACCAAGGGCGGCACGCTGGCTCAGGCTCTCGAAATTTGGGACGCCAAGAGCAAACCCAAAGCCATGTGCGACTATTCCTACCACATGTGCATCGTCGACTGGAACGAAGGCATCCGCAAAGAACTCGACCTGGCCTTCGAGCGCGGTATTACCAGCTTCAAGATCTTCACGGCTTACAAGGGAGCCCTGATGATCTCCGATGAGGAGATTTTCGACTTGATGCTGGAGGTAAGGAGCCGTGGGGGTCTGATTACGGCCCACGCCGTCAATGGGGATGTGCTCAACATTCTGGCCACGCGCTTCGCTGCCGAAGGCAAGCTCACACCCCACTACCATCCGTTGTGCCAACCGCCTTACTCTGAGGGCGAAGCCACCGGGCGCGTGCTGGAACTGGGTCATATGGCTGACCAACCGGCCTATATCGTCCACATGACCTGTAAGGAAGCGGTGGTCGAACTAACCCGAGCCCGCAAGCGAGGCTGGGAGTCCTATGGAGAGGTGTGCGCCCAGCATTTGATGCTCGACGACAGCCTCTACGACTTGCCCAATTTTGAGGGTGGAAAATACGTCATGTCGCCCCCTCTTCGCAAAAAGCGTGATCGTGAGGCTCTTTGGGCAGCGCTGGCCAACGGCATCATTCAGGTGGTGGGCACGGATCACTGCACCTTTGACTTCAAGGGCCAGAAAGACATGGGTAAAGACGATTTTCGCAAGATCCCCAACGGCCTCAACGGCCTGCAAGAGAGAATGCCCGTAGTGTGGACCTACGGCGTCAAACAAAACCGCATTTCACTGCAACGCATGGTTGAAGTTTGTTGCACCAACCCCGCCAAGATGTTTGGTCTGTATCCTCGCAAAGGCAGCCTGTTGCCCGGCAGCGACGCAGACCTGGTGCTGTGGGACGCGAACCAGGGGTACACCATCTCGGCCAGCACCCACCAGTCAGCCTGCGACACCAACGTTTACGAGGGGACCAAAGTCGAAGCCACGCCTCACACCGTCTTCATTCGAGGACAAAGAGTGTACGAGCAAGGGAAATTCCTGGTGGATCCTGGCTTTGGCCAATACCAGAAGCGACCGGCTGGTCGCCCTATGAAAGTCGACTACTCGAGTCAGGGTCAGCCTCTGGGAGTGCGCTAGGCACATCCCCGGCCTGGTGGGTTACCACCAGGCCAGGGTCGGGGACCGGCACAACCATCTCTGTGGAGTCCAGATCACGAACCCCTCGGTCTATCAAAAACAGATCGTAAAACCACGTAAAAAAGGCCTTGGTCATAGCCGCCAACGGAATACCCACCAGCATGCCCCATACCCCTCCCAAGAACTCACCACCGGCAGCAGCCGCAAAAATCACGAAGACCGGCGACACGCCGATGGCATCCCCCATCAATTTAGGTTGCAAGGTTCGGTCGATGGCAATACTGATGGAGAGCACCACCATGGCTACCGAAATTCCCGTGGATACGTCACTTTCCGGAACAAATCCTAAAATAGCCGCAGCAACCGTTGTGACCAGCATGCCAAAGAGGGGAATGGGGTAGGTCAGGCCGGCCACCAGGGAAATCAGGTAGGCGTACGGACAGGTCCTGCCCGAAATCAGCGAAAACAGGGTCACTCCCGTCAACGCTCCCAGCGCGTTTACGCCACTGAGAATAATGGTGGCCCTCAGATAGCCGCCGAAGATTTGATTCATCTTGGCCACCAACTCCACGAAATTCGGGCGGTAGCGCACCGGGCAACTGGAGATCAAATTGACGTACAGCGTCTCCCAACTAAACAACAGATAGACGCTGATAAGAAGGGACGAGACAAAAATGGCTGCACCCGCAGCCAGTTGCTTAAAAAAGGTAGCGATATAGGCCAGGCCCCCGGTCAGTACGTGACCCACGAAGGTCGTAGTGCTACCTACGCTAGACTGCAATCTGTCCAGCAGTTGGGCCCGGTACTTTTGAGGAACCAGTTCAACCAATCTCTCCCCATGCTGCTGAATGGTAGCCGCGAGCTCTTGCGGATGGTAGAGCGTGTTCTGCAGCTCTAGCAGTCGATTGAACTGGCTGGTCACAGCCGGAAATGCCAGCGACCCCACCACAAAGAGTCCCGCGCACAGACAAAAATAGATTGCCCCGACCGCCACCCCCCGCGGGCAATGGCGGATTGGGCCCAACCGCTTGCCTTCGAACAGGCCAACTACGGGCCGAGTCAGATAAGCGATTAACCAGGCCAGCCCAAAAATGGTCAGGGTGACCTGAATCTGAGTGATGAACCACAGTGCCCCGCCCAAGACCGCCAACCACAATCCGGCTCGCACCAGGGTTGAGACCTCAGGACTGCTGAGAAGATTGGTGTGTTTCACGGGCCGAAACTTCTGCACCCCAACTCGAACACCTGTGCCCAAACAGAGGAGGGCATTCACGGACAAACCATCGCCTACACTTACTCAATATTCCAAATAATACTTTAAGGCAAAATCGTTATCCACAAAGATGATTTACTTTGTCAACTTTTCCCCAACAACAGCTAACATCAGCCTCCAATTCAAGAAGAATTGCTCACCTATTGAATCATCAATCACTCAAGTCGGGCCACTTTTTGGACCCGCACACATCCATCCGCATGGCCAACATTTTCCCGAAAAGACAGGTCCCCCCTGTTCATGAATTGTATTATTCTCAAAAAAATGGCGACAAAATTTCAAACAAACTCCTGTAAAGCCCGCTGCAACGCCCCACGAAGTAGCTCCCACTCTGGCCCAAAACCACACAAACCGTGTTTATTTGCAGCCTATGTCAGGCTCACGACGCTGCAGACGACGGCGAACTTAAGCAGGTGGCTGAACTGCTGGCAGCCCATCCCGAATGGGTGGGTGGACCTCGAAGACGCGGAAGGCGACCCCCCTGCTTGCCAAGGGGGGTGGATCGCTACTGTTTGGCCCGACCTTCGCTTTCCCGGTAGGCCGCGGCAGCCCGCCCTCTCTCCAAAAAATCCTGACTACTGGTGTGGGCAAATAGATTCATCAGCGGCGCCACCAGACCGGTCCAACCTGTTTGGTGACTGGCCCCCAGGCCAGCGCCGTTGTCGCCATGAAAGTACTCGTAGAAAAGCATGTGATCGCGCCAGTGAGGGTCGTCCTGAAACTTGCGCGAGCCTCCGAACACGGGACGCTGGCCCCGGCTATTGCGCAGAAAAATGCTCGAGAGACGCCCGGAGATTTCCCGGGCCACTTCATACAAATTCATCAGGTTGCCTGAACCGGTAGGGCATTCCACCTTGAATTCCTCTCCGTAGTAGCCGTGATAGGAGAGTAAAGCACGCACGATCAGGATGTTGACCGGGAACCAGATCGGTCCACGCCAGTTGGAATTACCTCCGAACATGCCCGAGGTCGATTCGGCAGGCGCATAGTCCACGCGAAATTCCTGGCCGTTGACGTTCATCACAAAGGGATGATTCTGGTGATAGCGAGACAGAGAGCGAATGCCGAAATCGCTGAGAAACTCGTCGGGATCCAGCAGAGGGACTAAAATCCGGCGCAGCTTTTTCTCATCTAAAATCGAGAGAAGATGACGACCGTGGGGCCCCACGGTCCGGGGGTCATGCATGTTGGCCACCATCTCGGGATTTTCGTCCAGGCGCTGGGCCACCCGAGAGCGCTCCCCGGAAAACCGAGTGACGAGAGAATGGTCCACGGTCGAGGCGGCGCAGAAGGGTAACAGGCCCACCATAGAGCGAACCCTGAGACGCGACGATTCTCCATTGGGCAAACGCAGCAGGTCGTAGAAAAAGCCGTCCTGCTCATCCCACATTTCGTCTTCGCGGTCGCCCATCTTGTCCATGGCAGCGGCGATCCAGGTAAAATGTTCCAGAAACTTGGTGGACATTTCGATATAGTTCTCGTCGAGATTGGCGAGTTCCAGGGACATCTCCAGCATGTTCTGACAAAACAGGCACATCCAGGCGGTGCCGTCGGCCTGCTCCAAAAAACCACCGGTGGGCAGAGGCGAACTACGGTCAAAGACCCCGATATTGTCGAGGCCCAGGAAACCTCCCTCAAAAACATTCTGGCCGTTGCGATCTTTGCGATTCACCCACCAGGTGAAATTGAGCAACAGCTTGTGGAAAGCGGCTTTAAGAAAGTCCAGGTCGCCCTTGCCCGTAAGGTTTTTCTCATAAAAGTAAACGTACAGGGTGGCCCAAGCGTGTACGGGCGGATTGACATCGCTGAAATTCCATTCATAGGCCGGCAGTTGCCCGTTGGGATGCAGATAGACTTCGCGCATCATAAAGTGGAGCTGTCGCTTGGCAAAATCCAGGTCGACCACCGCCAACGACACCGTGTGGAAAGCCAGGTCCCAGGCAGCATACCAGGGATACTCCCACTTGTCGGGCATGGAGATGATATCCCGGTTGACCATATGGCGCCAGCCTCGATTGCGCACCCCTTGCAGAAGCCACTTCTCCCCATATTTAGCGCGGTGCTCACGCAGCCAGGTATGGAGATTGTATTCGTAATACTGTTTACTCCACAGCATTCCCGATAGAGCCTGACGAGCCACATTGCGTTGGTCCTCGCTCAAACTGGGAGCGAGACGGGACCGGTAAAATTCGTCGGCTTCCAGCTTACGAGACGCCAGTGTCGACTGAAAATCCTTGAAAGTCAACTTCTTCTTGCCGGCCTCTCTCGAAAGACGAAAGCGCAGGCTGTGGGTGTGGCCGGCCGGGATTTCCAGGTGGCTCCAAAAGGCCGCTTTAGTGCCTAGATTACGTGGATTGACAGCCTCTTGCTGGCCGTCAATGAGACGCTGATGAAAGGCCCCCTTCGTGAAGGGACCGCTGCCTCGGGTTTCGTTTTCCGTAAACAGTTGTTGAGCCTCAACTTCGGCCTCAAAGCGCATCGAGTGCCCCTCGGCGTAGGTGGCCTGCATAGCCCGCGAAGAAAGAGTCTGGATCAGAGGCCGCGATGCACCCTCCTTGGGTGTCCAGGTGTTGCGGAACCAGAGCGTGGGGAGCACGTCGAGCGAGGCTGCCGAGGGACCGCGATTGGTGACAGAGATCTCCATCAGCAGGTCCTCCGGCCCACCCTTGGCATATTCCACCAGCACATCAAAGTAGCGGTCGTCCTGGAAAACACCGGTATCGAGCAATTCGTATTCAAAGTCATGGTAGCCCCGTTGGCGGCTGACTTCCAGCAACTCCTGGTAGGGGTAGCGGCGCTGGGGATACTTGTACAAGAACTTTTGATAGGAGTGGGTGGGCGTATTGTCCAGGTAGTAGTAGTACTCTTTGACGTCTTCACCGTGATTTCCCTGGCTGTTAGTCAGGCCAAAAAGGCGCTCCTTAAGTACGGGGTCGGCGCCGTTCCACAAGGCCAGGCACAGGCACAGGTGCTGCTTTTCGTCGCACTGACCGGCCAGACCGTCCTCCCCCCAGCGATAGGCGCGGTAGTGCGACTCTTCAAAGGTAAAGTAGTTCCAAGAGTTTCCGTCGTTGCCATAGTCTTCGCGAACCGTACCCCACTGTCGCTCACTGAGGTAAGGTCCCCACTTTCTCCACGGCTGCTTTTGGGAAACAATTTCCTGGAGTCGAATTTGTTCTGCATTCATGGCCTGAGTAGAGTCCTTCTGGTGGTTATCTGCCCTTCTTGGATTGGTTCCTGAATCCTACGGGGGCAATTCTGACGACCCCACGCCGTGCAGATGATCTGCATCATAGGCCCGAGCAACCCCGCAGCCTACAATCGACCAATCACGGCCGAGCCAGACTCTAAAGGAATCCATTGGCCACACAAGAATCAGCGCCGATTCCCGCACCAAGTCTTATTTATTCCAGCATAAGCAATGAAAGAGAGGTCTCCCCCTTGCTAGATCTAAAGCAGTATGACATCCACAACCCCACGGTCCTGCGCAACCTGCCTCCGGCAACCCTCTACGAAGAGGCTCTGAAATACGAGAAAGGCACGGTGATCGCTTCCAGCGGTGCGCTGGCGGTTCAGTCAGGTCGCAAGACCGGACGCAGCCCTTCGGACAAAAGGATTGTAGACCATCCGGACAGTTCCGGCGACATTTGGTGGGGTAACGTAAATATCAAGCTGCCCCCGCGCATCTTTGACATCAACTTCGAGCGGGCCAATGACTATCTCGACACTCTCGACAGGGTTTATGTGGTGGACGGTTTCGCCGGCTGGGATCCCAAGCACCGCCTCAAGATTCGGGTGGTCTGCGCGCGCGCCTATCACGCCCTCTTTATGTGGAACATGTTGATTCGCCCCACCGCCGAAGAACTTGAAAACTACGGGGAACCAGACTACGTCATCCTCAACGCGGGCCGCTTCCCCGCCAACCGCTACACCGAGGGAATGACTTCTGCTACCAGCGTCGACATCAGCTTTGAGCAACAGCGGGTAGTCATTTTGGGCACCGAATACGCCGGCGAGATGAAAAAGGGCGTATTCACCATCATGCACTACTTGATGCCCAAAGCGGGCGTACTCTCCATGCACTGCTCGGCCAATCAAGGTGAAGCCGGCGACACCTCGCTCTTCTTCGGACTCTCGGGCACCGGCAAAACGACCCTATCAGCCGACGCTCGCCGCCAGTTGATCGGCGACGACGAGCACTGCTGGACCGACCAGGGCGTCTTCAATATCGAGGGGGGATGTTACGCCAAGTGCATCGGGTTGACTCACGAAAAGGAGCCAGAAATCTGGGACGCCGTGCGCTTTGGTTCGCTACTGGAGAATGTAGTCGTGAATCAGGCAACCCGTGAGGTTGACTTTGAGGACACCAGCCTGACCGAGAACACGCGCGTCAGCTATCCCATCGAATTCATCAACAATGCCAAGGTGCCATGCGTGGGAGGGCATCCAAAAAACATCATCCTGCTCACCTGCGATGCCTTTGGCGTGCTGCCACCCGTGAGCCGGCTCACCCCTGAGCAAGCCATGTATCACTTTATCAGCGGCTACACGGCCAAGGTTGCCGGCACGGAGCAGGGTGTCACAGAGCCCCAGGCCACCTTCTCAGCCTGTTTCGGCGCAGCTTTCCTGGTTCGCCACCCCAGCGTATACGCCGAACTGCTGGCTGCCAAGATGCGCCAGCATGGAACGCGAGTATGGCTGGTTAACACCGGGTGGTCGGGAGGAGGACACGGTGTAGGTCAGCGCATGAAATTGGCTTACACGCGAGCTATTATCGACGCCATCCACGCTGGCGACCTGGACACCGTGGACATGATTGCCGATCCGGTCTTCGGGGTGTCGGTCCCGACCGTTTGCCCGGGGGTACCCGCCGAAATCCTGCAGCCACGGAACACCTGGAGCAGTGGCCAGGCTTTTGACTCCTCGGCCTGGCACCTCGCGGAGCTCTTCCACAAGAACTTCGCCAAATACAGCGACGGCTGTCGCCCGGAGGTTCGCGAAGCCGGACCGCCGGTGCGCCAGACCAGCGCTGCCCAATAATAAAATCCCGGTCGTCCGGCGCCCAGGGGCGCCGGACGACTCTCCCCGTGACACAAGAGGATCCGTGCGATTTCCCGAACTCAACCAACTGCACATCAAGGCTCCAGGACCAACGACCATGGCCCAGCCGCGCACCAGCTAAAGATGGAAAAGCTGCCCATGAGCCGGGATGAATTGCGCGACGTGCTGCATGTGTCACTGATAGCCGGTCACCTCCTGCTGGAAAGCGGCGCCAACATCGCCCGGGTCGAAGAGGCCATGCACACGCTGGGAACCGGCCTGGGCGCTGACTGGATGGAAGTCTACGTAACACCCTCCGGCATTATCGCCACCGCCGTCTCGCATGGGGAGACGCGCACCCGGATCCAACGAGTGGTTCACAGTGGCGTTCAATTGAGCAAAGTGGTCGCGGTGACCAACACGGTCAAGGCGGCCGCCAACGGCCAGCTCAAACGCTGCGAAACGGAGGCGGCGCTGAACAAACTCAACCAACTGCCTCGCTGCTACTCGCCATGGCTCACAGCCATAGCCGTCGGACTGGCCTGCTCGGCCTTTCTGGTGTTGTTTGGAGGCTCGTTGACGGAGGCGGCCGTGGTGCTGGCCACGGCCACATTGGCTCAGTTTTTGCGCCACTTTCTGCTCAAAGCCCGGCTGGGACGCTACCTCTGCACCACCGTGGTGGCGGCCTTCGCCACCTACCTGGCCCTACTCTGCTCTGCGCGCTGGGGGCTATCCCAACTGACCGTGGCCGGATCCCTGCTGCTGCTGGTTCCGGGCGTTCCCCTGATCAGCGGCACGGCCGACCTCTTCCGAGGCGACACCCTGGCCGGAATGGCCCGCGCCACCAGTGCCTTCCTCACCCTGATTGCCGGGGTTATCGGAGTCTGGGCGGTCATCCTGGTCAGCGGGCAAATGGTCGAACTGAAAGTGTCCAGCCTGCAACATCCAGGTCTGACTTTACTCATGGGTATGCTCTCAGCCATCGGCTTCGCCGTACTTTTCGACGTGCCGCCCCGCTATTTACTGGGGGCAGGTGCGGTAGGTGCGGTGGCCACGGGAACGCGCTGGTGGGCCCTCCATCTGGGCATCCCGGCAGTGGCCGCCGCCTTCCTGGCAGGCCTTGCCCTTGGCGCTGTAGCCAACGGCCTGGCTTACTGGCGCCAGGCCCCCTCCTCTCTCTTTACCATCCCGGGATACATTCCCCTGGTGCCAGGCGCGGTTGCGCTTAACTCAATCCTGCACCTGGTCAAGGAAAACTACTCCGCCGGCGTGTCCGATCTGATCAAAGCCAGCCTGATCTTGATGGCCGTGGCGATTGGCCAGGGAATCGTGAAGGCTCTCGCTCAGTCCAATCGCTGGTAGCCTTACTGCTGAGGAGCCTTAACCAGCATCCCCACTTCGAACTCCTCGGCCACACTCACAAACACTTCGAACATGTCCAGGATGTCTGCAAAGACTTCGCTGGCTGGCATCGACTCAAAACACAACTCGGTACCCGAATCGTTAGAGGCCCCCCAGGTGGGGTAACGACCTACCAGCACATCAAACCCGATCTGCTCGCCCCGACCGTCCTCGCCGAAAACTCCCATGTCCTCCCGCCACAAGCGGCGGAATACATAAGGGATGGGGTCCTGACCGGTAGGCTTGACCATCAGACCATGGCGACTGAGATAAATGGTGTAGCCTTCATTGAGAAACATCAGGCCCGGCGGACCCTCACCGTTCCAGGCGTAGAAATTTAGCGCCCCCTGCTTGACGATGGGCTCGCCCTTCTCGTTGTAGTCTTCCACCTCGTCAAAATAGGGCTGCCCCTCTTGCTTGGGGATAGCCACCGGCCAGGTCAGGTCCTTCAGACGCTGCTTCAGACCCAGCAGGTCGGCCAACAAAGCCGCGGTCTGGTGACTGGCCACCGGCGTCCCATCGCGTGGGAACTTGGCCCACAGCGAGTCTGGGGTCAGTTCGTTGAGGGCCCGAAAAAAGATATCGAGATTCTCAACCTGGCATTTGCAGCCTTCCACCTCCCCCATAATGTTGATGGGACAGTCGCCACAATAATTTTCGATTCGTCGGTCGCCCTCAATAATGTGAAGTTGGCGGAAAAACTCCCATTCAAAACGTGGTCGCCCGTCCATGTGGTACTCATAGATGGTCTCCTGAGGTCCGCGGCAGGGTCGAAACGTGTAGCCGAAAATGTCCAGGGAGAGTTCCCACTGAGAGGTGTGGGGTGTTTCTAGCATGAGTCACGATTCGCAGCCCGACCGGCCCGGGACCTGCTAACTGGAGCAGGGAGCCCAGACTGGCTCGGGAAGGCCCGCCCATGCGCTGTTTTGCCATCAGCGACCTGCATTTGTCGTTCAACAGTAACAAACCCATGGACCGCTTCGGCGACCATTGGCACAAGCATTGGGAAAAGGTTGAGAAATCCTGGCGCGAACGCATCTCGGCCGACGATCTGGTGCTGCTGCCGGGCGACCATAGTTGGGCCCTAAAAATGGAAGAAGCCGCCCAGGACATCGAGTTTATCGAGCGGCTTCCCGGTCACAAGGTGCTGATCCGAGGCAACCATGACTACTGGTGGCAAAGTCTGACCAAGGTGCGCAAACGATTTCCCGGACTGCATTTCCTGCAAAACGACGCCATTCGGTTGGGACCGGCTGCCATCTGCGGCACCCGCGGCTGGGACCTACCGGGCCCAAACGGTTTTGAAGAGTCCGACGACGAAAAAATCTACCGGCGCGAATTGGAACGTCTGAAACTTGCCTTGGAAGCACTGGATACGGAGGCTCCGGTCCGGGTTGCCATGCTCCACTACCCTCCCCTCTTCCCCTACCGCCGGGAAAGCGAATTTACTCAACTCCTTCAGGCTTACCGAATCGACATTTGCGTCTACGGTCACCTGCACCGCAGCAATGGACACAAGCCTTTCCAGGGCCTGCAGGCGGGGGTTCAATACTTCCTGGTATCCTGTGACATGATCGAATTCCGCCCTCTGTTGATCCCATGGCCGGCCCCCCATGCATCCGCGTAAGACCATGGTCAAAATGCCCCGATGGAACCACCCTCAGGGCTCTAGCCGGGACCGAATAATTCTGGAGGAACCGCTCCAGATCACTCTGCGGTCTGGCCAGGAGGGACTGCGTCTGGGCACGATTTTGCGCACCCCGGGCCACGACTATGAACTGGTTTTTGGCTATCTATTTGCCCTGAAGCTGATTGAGCGAGCCGAGGAAGTACGAGAGATCTCCTACTGCTCCAGCCCTCAGGACTACAACCGAGTCTCCGTGCATTTCCGTGGACCGCTGCCAGCGGCGGCCCACTCACTGCGCAATCAAGATTGGATTCACGGGGGCTGCGGCGCCTGTGGTCAAGATGAACTCCAAGTCAGCCCTCCCTATCAGGTAGCCCCCTTGCAAGGCCCTATCCAGGTCGAGTGGCTGTGCTCGCTGCCCCCGCTCATGCGGGCCCAACAGGCTCTTTTTCATGGCTGTGGGGCCTCTCACGCGGCCGGTCGGGTGAGCACGGGTCAGCCGCTGGCCGAAGTCCGCGAAGATGTCGGACGCCACAATGCAGTTGACAAACTGGTAGGCCACCTGCTGATGAATCAAAACCTGCCAGCGGCCGGCGACTGGTTACTGCTCAGTGGACGAGCGGGCTTTGAATTGGTCCAAAAGGCCGTCCAGGCCGGTTTCTCGGCGGTGGCCAGCGTGGGCCCCCCCAGCAGTCTGGCCATATCGTACGCCGAGCAAGCCGGCCTGTGCCTGGTAGGATTTCTTCAACCGCAGCGGTTCAACGTCTACACCCGCCCCGAACTGTTCTCCGGCCCCTAATCCTCTGGGCTACGTCAGCAATCTGGCGCGGAAGGTTTTCCGGCCCTCAGGGCTTAGGAATTCTGATGGTTTTGCTGACCATCACAGCGCCGTGCGCGGCGAACAGCAGCGCCGCGAAGTGCAACCGAAAGGGCCCGATGTCCACGGCCCCGGGCCAAATGTCCTCGCCGAGGTGTCCGGTCCAGGCCAGAATCGTCAAGACCGCCGTCAACAGAAGGCTGGTTGGAATGGGCGCTCCCTCGAAGTATTTGACCTTGTCTGAGCCGGCCGCCAGGGTATCCGCAGTCACGTTGTAGCGGGCCAGGCGACTGACCCCACAGGCGACGAAAAAGGTCAGTATGACGAGATCCCATCCCCCCCGCAATCCCGCCACGTAGGCAACGGAGGCCGGACCCACCCCAAAGGAGATTACGTCCGCCAGAGAATCGAGTTCTCGACCCAGGAGGGAGTGCTCGTGCCGCCAGCGCGCGACGCGGCCGTCGAGAGCGTCGAAGACGAGGGCTAACGGGCCCAGCGCCACGGCCAGGTAGAAACAGGTCATTTGGTGGGTCTCCAGGTATGCCATGCAGGCGAAGACGGCACTTATCCCGCAGGATGCGTTCGCCAGGGTCAGGATATCCGCTACGTGAAAGTCCCGGATCATCGAAAAGTGCTTGGGTGGGTCTGATTTGTTGGCGCTCATTTTACCAGTATGCACGAGATCGCGCCGGAGTAATCCGCGAATCAATCGAATCTGGCACCCGGCCTCACTCTGGGCGAGAAACCGCCCAAGCGGTCCGCCGCTCTAATAAACGACGAGTGTCTTGTCCGGCATTAGACCGCAAGGCCAATGACCGTCGCAAAAGAGGGGAATCAGCGAGCACCAAAACCCGGGCTGCTCCAAAAAGATCTCACAAGCCGCTTTGCGGGCCGCGTAGGCGGCTCCGCCCCGGGCCACATGCTGAAAATCGTGGGCCCCGGCTCGCAGCAGAGGGGTTTCACCCATAGAGTTCAGCGAGGCTAATGCGCGTTTATAGACGGTCAACGAAAGTTGACTCATTTCCTCTTCTCGCCCGGCCTGCGCGGCCAGAGCCTGGAGTCGATCCCCATGCGCGGGATCGGGGTCAGAACTCTGGCCAGGCAGCCACTCCATGGCGCCGGCGATGCGATGGTGATAGGAGTCCGCCCCATCATCTTCATTTCGCCAGGCTTCCAGGCTGCTTATCGCCTGTCTTCCCTCCTCGGCCCGATATTGTCCCAATAGGGTAAACCAACGGGCGGAGTCAAGTTGCACACCAAGTTCATCGATTGTCATGGCCTGCTCTCTTCCCCACAGCCGTGAGGCTCAACCGCCAAACAGGAGATACAACCGTCCAATCATAAAACACCAACACCTTGGCGCAAGAAAATTCATTCCCCTCAAGCTCCCCGGAACCGATTCAGGCCAAAATGTCTCGCCAAGAAGAGAGGTTCGAATTGATGCTGGACACGCTTCAGCGAGAGCTAAAAAACAGAGTGGACCCGGCTGTAGTGGCAGACCATGAGACACGACTCCAGGCGCTGGAAAGGCAGAGCAACCCGGCGGCCTAACGCAAATCGGAGAGGTGATTGACGTTTAAAAAAGGCCGGTCGTCCTCAAAATCCACCCAGTGCACCTGCTCGCCCAACCCGTCCAAAGCCCGCAGCAGCGAGCGCTCCCCGGCGGCCAGCGCCTCACCGAGAGGGGCCGCCGCATCCCGATGATAATAGCCACACAGGGGGTGAGCTTGCCCCTGGCAGCGGGGAAGACAAGCCAGACCATGAGCGGGCTTGAGGCGGTCCACAATGTCGGCGGTGAGCAAAGGGTAGTCCAGGGCCAGCACCAGGTTCCACGGCGTGCTGGAGTGTTTCAGGGCGCACACCACGCCCCCCAGAGGGCCCTGCCCCGGCAATTCTTCCACCAGGGCGGGCAATTCCAGTTCTGGGCAGTGCCCCAGCAGCACCACTTGCGGGCAGCACTCTCCAAGCAGGTCACGTCCGTAGCTCCACAAGGGTCGCCCCTCAAAAGTGCGGGTGGCTTTGGCGCCCCCCATGCGCCTGCCCTGCCCACCTACGAGCAGAAAACCGGTCATAGCTCGTTGCTGGGCGTGGCCGGAGGAGGCGGGGTGGGATTGCTGTTGTCGGGCGGCGGCAGCACATCTCCACCGGGTCCGGGAATGGCCTCGGGCTCTCCTGAAGGCAGCGGGTCGGGGCTGACCGGGTCAGGCTCGGGCGGCAGGCCGGTGGGGTCGGTCAGGGGATCCGTGAGCGGTTCGTCGGGCCCGGGGATGGCATCTGGGGCCGGACCTTCCACGGGAACGCGATGCGACCCGCGCACCTGCGGCAGCAGCGAGTCTCCGCTACGCCCGTGCAAAGGGCAGAAACCACCGGGCACAGCTCCAGGCGCATAAAAACTGCGAAAAGTGCGATAGCACCCCATGCAGGCGCGCTTTTTGGAATCGCGACACATCAGCACGCCCACTTTGCCTTTGTTGTCCACAAAGCCAAAGGGGATAGAAGGCTTGCCGGCCATGGCAAACTGCATGAAGGTAGCCCAGATGCGGGCTGGCAGATTGCCGCCAAAAGAGGTGGCCATCTGGGTATTGTTATCGTTGCCTACCCAGACGGCGGTGGTGTACTGGCTGGTAAAACCACAAAACCAGGCATCGCGAAAGTCATCCGTGGTGCCGGTTTTACCGGCCACGCGATAGCCGCTCAGGCGGGCCATGGTGCCGGTGCCGTTCTCGACCACATTGACCATCATTTCGGTCATGGCCACGGCTGTAATCTCACTGAGAACCTCCTCTTGCTTGGGGTAGGTGTTATCTTCGATGGGATTGCCGTCCGAATCAAAGATGGCTTTGACTCCGGTGATGTCGGTATGCAGACCGCCATTGGGAAAGACGGTGTAGGCGGTGGCCATCTCCATAGGGCTCAGTTCCACGGCCCCCAAGGCCAGACTGGGATTGGGGAAAAGCCTCTCGGTGATGCCGCAGCGATAGGCCAGGTCGATGACCCGATCCACTCCCACCATCATGAGCAACTTGACAGCCACTACGTTGCGCGACTGGGTCAGGGCCGTCTTCATGTTGATGGCGCCCATAAAGGCGTGGTCCGAGTTCTTGGGCGACCAGGTCTCGGTGGCGCTCACCTGGATGGTATACGGCGAGTCGCTAATGATGGAGTCGGGCGAGTAGCCGGCCTCGACGGCGGTAGCGTAGACCAAAGGCTTGAAAGAAGAGCCCGGGTGACGTTTGGCCTGCCAGGCGCGATTGAACTGGTTCTTCTTGGTCCAGCCCAGCCCCCCGGCCATGGCCCGCACGTAGCCCGTCTTGTTCTCAATACAGACCAGCGCCGAACTGTCGGCCCGCAAGCCGGGCCCTTCGCGGGTGATCAAATTGCGCACGGCCGCCTCGGCCGCTTTCTGCATGCGCAGGTCCACCGTGGTATGAATGCGCAGACCGCCCCGATAGAGCAGATCTTCGTCGTAGCGCTCGCTCAACTGCTTGATCACCCAGGTGGTGAAGTAGGGTACCTCGAGCACCTGAAACTCCTGGGCCTTCTTGGTCATAAAAGTAGGGTGGCGGGCCTCCAGAAGAGCGCCGCGATACTCCTTGTAGCTGAGAAACTTCTGGTCATACATGCGACCCAGCACCAGAATCTGGCGGTGCTTGGCCGCCTTCTCCGAGACCAGCGGAGAAAAGTCGCTGGGAGCCTGAGGCAGGCCGGCGATCAGGGCCGCTTCACAGATGGACAGGTCTTTAGCGTTCTTGTTGTAGTAAGTCTTGGCCGCGGCCTGCACACCGTAGGCACCGCCTCCGAAATAGATCTGGTTGAGATAGAGTTCGAGAATCTCGTCCTTGGTAAACTTCTTCTCGATCTGTGAGGCCAGCAACGTCTCTTTGATCTTGCGTTCCAAGGTCTGGTTAAAGCTGAGAAATACGTTGCGGGCCAACTGCATGGTGATGGTGCTGGCGCCCTGTTTGTCCCCCCCCGGATTCATCACCGTATAGACCACGGCGCGGGCCACGCCCACCGGGTCGACGCCGTGATGCTGGTAGAAACGCGAATCCTCCACGGCAAGAATGGCTTTGATCAGAAAAGGGGACATCTGGTCAAAGGGAGTCCAGGTGCGATTCTCCTTAAAGAGGGTGGCGATCAGCTTGCCGTCGGCCGAATAGATGCGAGTGGTCTCGGAGGGTTCGAAGTAGCGCAGCTTGGCCACGTCCGGCAGCCCCTCGGCGTAATGATTGAGCAACGCCGTCAACGAAGTAATACCGGCGATAGCCAAACCAAGAAGGAGCAAAAAGCTAACCTGGACGATGCGGAAGCATCCTCCGCGCAGGCTAGCTAGCTTCACCTGCGTTGCTCTCCGCTTGATGAGCCCGCCACAACCCATCGAGCACGCCATTGACAAAAGGAGCCGACTTCTCGTCGCCATATTCGCGGGCCAGTTCGACGGCCTCGCTGATGGCCGCTGAGAAGGGCAAATCCTGGCAGCGCAGCATTTCGAAAGTAGCCAGCCGCATCAAACTGCGCTCCACGCGGCCCACTCGCTCCCAGCTCCAGTTGTGCAGGTGCTGCTTGAGGAGGTCGTCCCAACGAGGGCAATCCGACCAGGTGCCGCGCACCCGCTCTTCCAGCCAGTCGCGCAATTGCACGTCGAGATTCTCGGAATGTGCGTATTCCAGGGCCGTTTCCAGAGAAACCTGGCCCACGTCCAACATAAACAGGGCCTGGAAGGCCAGCACCCGTTCGCGTCGACGCGCTGAAACCGGAGTCTTGGAGCGACTGCTCAAACCAGGGCCAACATCTCGGGCAGATATTCCTTCTCCACAAAGGTCGTGTGAACATCCCCCGCCCGAAAGCGCGGGTGTTGAATCAGCCGACGTTGGAAGTCGATGGTGGTGGACACGCCTTCCACTTTCATTTCGGCCAGTATCCGGTTCATCCTGGACAAGGCTTCTTCACGAGTCTGCCCATAGCTGATGACTTTAGCCAGCAGCGAATCGTAGTAAGGTTGCACCGCGTAGCCGCTATAGAGGTGACTGTCGATGCGCACCCCCGGTCCACCGGGAAAATGCACCTGGTGAACCCGTCCAAAACTGGGCCGAAAGCCCTCGTCGGGATTCTCGGCGTTAATCCGACACTCGATGGCCGCCCCCCGCATGACCACCTGATCCTGAGTCAGCGTGAGACGCGCGCCAGCAGCCACCTCGATCTGCTGCTTGACCAGATCGAGGCCGGTGACAAACTCGGTAACCGGGTGCTCCACTTGAATGCGGGTGTTCATTTCTAAGAAGTAAAAGCTCTGGTCGCGAGGATCGAAGAGAAATTCCACTGTGCCCACCCCTGAGTAGCCACAAGACTTGGCGGCAGCCACGGCCATCGCCCCCATTTCGGCACGCTTTTCGGGAGTGACGGCCGGAGAGGGAGACTCTTCCACCAGTTTCTGGTTGCGCCGCTGCAGGCTGCAGTCGCGCTCGCCCAGGTGTATGACGTTGCCGTGGCCGTCGGCCAGCACCTGAATCTCGATGTGGCGGGCCTGAGGCAAAAACTTCTCCAGATAGATACGGCCGTCGCCAAAGGCTGCTTCGGCCTCGAGTTGGGCCGTCACGAAGAGTTTTTCCAGCTCTCCATCTTCCAGAGCGATGCGCATGCCCTTGCCGCCCCCGCCGGCTGCCGCTTTGATCATCACCGGGAAGCCAAATTCGGCCGCAAAGGCGTGAGCTTCTGCAAAATCTGAAATCTCCGACGTGCCAGGCAATACCGGCACGCCAGCCCCAATCACGGTGCGCCGGGCTTCGGCCTTGTCGCCCATCTGGCGCATGGCCTGGGCCGAAGGGCCGATGAAAACCAGCCCGTGGCTCTGGCAGATCTCCACAAACTCGGGGTTCTCTGCCAAAAATCCGTAGCCGGGATGAATGGCTTCGGCGCGCGCCACCAGAGCCGCGCTGATCAGGTTGTGAATATTGAGGTAGGATTGACCTGCCGGACCCGGGCCTATGCAAAAACTCTCGTCTGCCTCGCTGACATGCAGACTGTCTCGATCCACGTCGGAGTGAACGGCAACGGTGCGGATCTCCAATTCGCGACAGGCGCGCAAAACGCGCAATGCGATCTCGCCCCGGTTGGCCACCAAGATTTTCTTAAACACAAAATTACCCCTCTACTGGATCACTAAAAGAACCTGGCCGAATTCGACCGGCTCCGAGTCCGCTACCAGCACTTCGGCCACGGTGCCGGCCCTCGGCGCCACCACTTCGTAGCGGATGCCCATGCATTCCACCCAGCCCAGCACTTGATTGGTTTCGGTGGTGTCGTGAGACTTGACCATCGGCTTGCCGGTCTTGGGATGGCTGACGCGAAAGACCCCTACGTAGTTGGTTTTGACGGGTGTGCCAAAATCTTCCGAAATTTCCATGCGAGAGACATTGCGAACGGGCGCCACCGGGCTGACTACAGCTGCCTCCGGCGAGGCTTCGGGGCAGCGGCGCAAGCGCAAGGCCTGACCGCCACATTCCAGGCGTAACTCGCTCATGTTGCTCTCACGCACCAGTTGAGCCAACGACTCGGCCCATTTCACCAACTGATGATTCTTTTGGCTGCTTGCTTTTGCCATTATGACTCCCATCTACCCGACAAGACTCGGGGCAAACCCGACAGGTCAGGCACTATCGAGGTATGCTGAAAGCCCCGTTCCTGCAGATAGGCCTCCATCCCCTCTATCTGAAAGGGAGCCATCTCCAAAACCATCCAACCGCCGGGATTCAGCCAACGGGTGGCCCCATCGGCCAGGCGACGGAGCAGGTCGCAACCGTCGCGGCCGCCAAAAAGGGCCAGGTTGGGCTCGTAGCGCACCACCCCTTCTTCGGGGCGCGGCCCTACATCGGTGGCCACATACGGCGGATTGCTGACAATCAGGTCAAAACGCTGAGTATGGGGAGGCAGCGCCTCCAACAGGTCGCCCTGATACAGCTTGATGCGCCGATGCAGATTGTGGGCCACCAGATTCTCGGCAGCCACCTCGAGGGCCTTGGGGCACAGGTCGCAGGCCCGCACCTGCGACTCGGCCACCTCGAGAGCCAACGTCACGGCCACGCAGCCGCTGCCCGTGCAGCAGTCCAACAGACGCGGCCGGGCCAGTCCGGAACGCTCCACGCAACGCAGACTTTCTTCCACCAAAATCTCGGTCTCGGGGCGGGGGATCAGAACATCAGGAGTGACCACAAAGCGGCGCCCATAAAACTCTTTCCAACCCACCAGATAGGCCACCGGAGCTCCCTGGCCGCGCCTTTTCAAAAGCTGCTGAAACTTCTCCACCTGGTTGCGGGGCAACTGCTCGAAGGCCCGCGTGTACAGCTGCGTGCGCGACTGCCCCAGCACGTAGGCCAACAGCAATTCAGCATCCAGTCTGGGAGTGCGCGGCCGGCGGCTGGACAAAAACTCGGTGGCCTCATCGAGTACGCGAGACACGGTGGGGCCTTCCGAGGTCATGATCCAGCAGCCTGCAACAGCGCCTCTTGCTCGGCCGCCTGCAGCGCCTGCACAATTTCGTCCAGGTCTCCCTGTACAATAGCCGGCAGATTCATAATCGAGAGCCCGATGCGATGGTCAGTGACGCGACTCTGAGGGTAGTTGTAGGTTCGAATCTTCTCGGAACGGTCGCCTGTGCCCACTTGATTCTTGCGGGTTTCCGTCTGTTCGCTGACGATGCGCTCGCGCTCGGCCTCAAGCAACTTGGCGCGCAAGATGCGCATGGCCCGTTCCCGGTTCTGGATCTGTGATCGCTCGTCCTGACAGGCAACCACCACGCCCGTAGGCAGATGGGTGATGCGAATGGCCGACTCGGTCTTGTTCACGTGCTGTCCGCCCGAGCCCTGGGCGCGGTAGGTGTCCACCTTGAGGTCTTTGACGTCGATGGGCACTTCTTCGACGGTATCGGCCTCGGGCAGCACGGCCACCGTCACAGTGGAGGTGTGAATACGGCCCTGGGCTTCGGTCTCGGGTACCCGTTGCACGCGGTGAACCCCACTCTCATACTTCATGTGAGCGTAGACCTCAAAGCCTTGAATCTCGAAGACCACCTCTTTAAAGCCGCCCAGGTCAGTGGGCTGAGCCTCCAAAATCGAGCAAGTCCAGTTGTGAGCCTCGGCAAACCGGCTGTACATCCGAAAGAGGTCACCGGCAAAGATGGCCGCCTCGTCTCCGCCAGCGGCCGGCCGAATCTCTACGATGACGTTCTTGCCGGCAAACAGATCCTTGGGCAGCATCAGCTTGCGAATCACCGGCTCCATCGCTTCCAGTTGAGTGCGCAAGTCGGCGAACTCTTCTTTGAACATGGTCAGCATATCGGCCGGTTGATTGGCTTTGTCCAGTTCGGCCCGGGTCTCTTCAAACTGGTCGGCCACTTCCACATAGCGCCGACACTGATTGGCCATGGACTCCAAACCCGCGCGCTGCTGAGCAGCCGCCTTGTAGCGGGCGGGATCGCCGAGCAGATCGGGATCACACAGCTTTTCCGTCAGTTCATCAAATTGGGCGACAATTTCTCGCAACCGCTCTAAATCAAGCACGACATCCTCCTCGGAGCTAAGGCAACAAAGAAGCCCGGCCGGGGAACCCGCCGAGCTTCCTCTGAGGACCAGTCCGTCTGGCTAGTTCTTGTTGTAGCGCTGGCGGAACTTCTCAACTTGACCGGTACGCGACAGCGCGCGAACCTTGCCCGTGTAGAACGGATGGCAGGCGCTGCAGGCCTCAACCTTCAGTTCACCGGCCGTCGAGTAGGTCTCAAACTTGTTACCGCAAGTGTTGCAGGTCACGTTGACCGCGTTATAATAAGGGTGAATTCCTTCTTTCATGACCGTTCTCCTCAACTCTTCCCGTCCCACAGGGACAACGAGGGCGATATACTATCATGGTCGCGGCTCTCGATCAAGCGGGGCAGGATTCAGCGCCCTGCAGTTGAAAGGTCGGCCCGTTTTAACGCCGTTGGGAGATTCTATGGGGAACAATCTTTTCGCCACCAAGTCGGTCGACAAGCTGCGCTCGGACGCTGAACATGGCCACGGCCTGAAACGCGCTCTGGGCGCCTTCGATCTGGTGATGCTGGGCATCGGCGCCATCATCGGAACCGGTATCTTCGTGCTGACCGGCACGGCCGCCGCCAACAACGCCGGTCCGGCCGTGTGTCTGTCCTTCATTGTGGCCGGCATCGCCTCCGCCTTTGCCGGCCTCTGCTACGCCGAAATGGCCTCCATGATACCGGTGGCCGGCAGCGCTTATACTTATGCCTATGCCACCATGGGCGAACTGATCGCCTGGATCATCGGCTGGGACTTGATCCTGGAATACCTGGTGGGTGCCTCGGCAGTCAGTGTAGGCTGGTCGGGCTATACGGTCGAGTTTATTCACCATATGACCGGCTGGGCCATCGACAAAAAGTGGACCACCGCTCCTTTTCTTTGGAACGAGGCGGCCCAAAGCTTCAGCAGTTCCGGTTGCTATATCAACCTGCCAGCCGTTTTGATCACCCTGGCCGTCACCTGCATTCTGGTCATCGGGGTCAAGGAGTCGGCCCGCTTCAATTCTGTGATCGTGGTGGTTAAGGTTTTGGTGGTGCTGGCCTTCATCGTAGCGGCAGCCCCCTTTATTCACCCCGAAAACTGGCAGCCGTTCATCCCCGAAAATCAAGGGGTCTTTGGCAAATTTGGCATCTCCGGTATCTTTCAAGGAGCCACCGCCGTTTTCTTCGCCTACATTGGCTTTGACGCAGTCTCGACGGCCGCGCAGGAATGCAAAAACCCCCAACGCGACCTGCCCATCGGCATTCTTGGCTCACTCACGGTCTGCACCGTTCTCTACATTCTCGTCTCCTTAATCTTGACCGGAGTCGTACACTACACCGAATTGAACGTGGCCCACCCTATCGCGGTCGGTATCAAAGCCACCGGCATCGGTTGGCTGGAAACGGCCGTCGAAATTGGCGCCATCGCCGGTCTCTCCTCGGTCATGGTAGTCATGATGATGGGTCAACCGCGCGTCTTCTACTCCATGGCCCACGACGGATTGTTTCCCAAAATCGCCGCCAGCATCCACCCCAGATACGGAACTCCCTGGGTCACCACCATCATTACGGGTTGCATCTGTGCCGTGGCCGGAGGCGTTCTGCCCATCGGCATCCTGGCGGAACTTTGCAGTATCGGAACGCTCTTCGCCTTCGTGCTGGTCTGTCTGGGAGTCATGATTTTGCGCATCAAACGTCCCGACATCAAGCGCGGTTTCTCGGTGCCCTTCGGGACCTACCTCGTCCCCATCCTGGGGGCTGTGATGTCAGGGCTTTTGATGCTGACTGCCACCAAAGCCTCACTCATTCGGCTCGGAATCTGGATGCTGATCGGCCTCGCCCTCTACTGGGTCTATGGTGCCAGCCACTCCCACCTGCAAAAGCAATTGCGCGGTGAACTCCCCCCCGACGAGGAACCTGCTCCCCCCAGCCCGATTGGATTCTCCGAGGAGTAGTCTGCCCACAAGGAAGGGCTCGCAGCCAAGCGAAGACTTCTCGATGCAAGAAGAGATAGAGATTCGCCCCGTCAGCGAGCACGATGCCGAAGGTATCGCCCGCCTCGATCAGCTGCTGACCAAGGTCTGGCGCATCGAGCACTGGGAAGACCGCATCGCCTTTGCTATGAGGCGCGACCCGGAGGGCTCCCTGGTGGCCGTGCGCAAGGACAAGGTGGTAGCCTACCTCTTTTCCGATGTGCGGGGCCAGGAGTATGGCTTCGCCGAGAAGACCGGTTGGCTGGAAGCGCTGGGGGTCGACCCCGACCTGCAAGGCAGTGCCATCGGTCGCCGGTTAATCGACCAGATTTTGCAGCGATTTCAGCAAACGGGGGTAAATACGGTACGCACGCTGGTTTCCGACCAGCACCCGCAGATGGGCGCATTCCTGGAGCATCTGGGCTTTGAGGTGGAGCCAATCCGAGTGCTCCGCCGGGCCACCGCCCTGACTTAGAGGAGAATCGTCATGCCTGCAGACAGCGAAACCCTACCCAAAAAATATCACGACGCCGTGCTCAACTGGCAGCAACAGTTTTTGCCCGACCTGGAGTTTTTGCAGGAAAACTGGGATAAGCATTTCCCCAAGGACCCCTGCTTTCGTCTGTGTGCCTACCGCGAGCAGGGCATTTGTGGCCATATCGAGGTGGGCGACGAAGCCGGCAAGCCGAAGTATCGGCGCGCCTGCGAAATGTCGCCCCATCAGGCCAACCACCTGCTCAAGGCCGTCAAAGCTCAGGCCAGCACCGAGTTTGGCAGCATTCAGCAGCATCGCCTCACGCTCACGCGAGCCCAGAGCGAGCAAGACCAATTTTGGGTGCTGCGCATGATGGCCGAAGAGTTGCGCCACGGTTATCAAATGCTCTCAGTGCTGCTCAACGACGATTGGAAGAGTCTGGTGGGACAGAGCGGTGAGGAGATGGTCGAAGAGATTCTCTCCATGAAGCCAGGCAGTCACGTGCTGGGCGCTTTCAACATCGACTTCGACAGCTTTGTCGACAATATCGTCTTCTGCGCCCTGATCGACCGCGTCGGTAAGTATCAGTTGACCATGCAAAAGGTCAGCGCCTACCAACCCATGGCCGAGTCCATGCCGCCCATGTTGCGCGAGGAAGCCTTTCATCTGGCTGCGGGGGTCATTCCTCTGCGCCGCTGGATGCAAGAAGCCGCACGCGGCGAGATCTACGCCACCCCTTCGGCCATCCAGCGAACGCTGAACAAATGGCTGCCGCGCGGCCTGGAAATGTTTGGCGACGAGCGAGGTGGGGCCAGCAACATCAAAATGGGCTTCAAAGACCTGACCAACCAGGCCTCGCTAGACCAGTACTACCAGGAGGTTGTCAAAATGGTCCGCGATCTCAATTTGCGCTACCTGCGCGAGCGCCTGGGTGAAATCGCCTCCGACGACCTGGACAAAACATTGCTCGACCTCGAAGGCGGCCAGCGCAGTCGCGAAGTGGAGCCCGACGAAATCTTACGCGTGCCCGACAAGGGCTATTTCCGACGCCGGGGCGTGTTCGCCTATCAGATGATCGGCAGCGACGGCCGCACTTACTCGAATGTGGTAGAATATCAGGGGCATCTGCGCGATACCCTGCCAGAAAGCTACCTGGCCAGCAACGACTTTCGCCACTACCTGGAGTTACTCAAAAAAGTAGAAGTGGGAACCATTACTAAGGACGAGGCCCAGCAGAGATCCCCGCAACTCTCGCGAGTGGGGGGGTCCTGCCCGTGCTCCAAGTCGGTCCGCTGGATCACAGAGGACTCTTCGAGTTCGGTTGGCCAATCTCAATAGGAGGACGCATGCGAATCAATCTGGCTAAAGCCTTTAATCTTGGGGCTGACGACCCGGATGGCTGGAAATCCGCGGCTTTATTTGCCCTGGTGGTGATAGCCTGCAGCTTTGGAATCTTCTTGATCCTCCCGGGCCTGTTTCTAATGCTCTACGGCCCTGGCTACCTGATTCAATACACTCGCAACGTGGCTACCGGCGACAACAACAAGAAACTCCCTGAAATCGCCAGTGGAGCCGGTCTCTGGCACGGTTTCATTACCATGTTGGTCTTCATCGTTTACTGCCTGCCGCTGATGGGGGTCCTTATGGTCGGACTGGGCGGAGCCGTAGCCGGACTGCTCTCGGGCGCCAAAATGGACTCGCCGCTGGTCTCCATGGGTAGCCTGGCCGGAGCCGGCCTGATGGGAATCGTGGCCTGCTTTATGGGTCTGGTCATCTTCTCGTTTGTGCCCATGGTGACCCTGCAGTATTGCAAAAACTACCAGTTTGGCGATGCTTTCAATTTTGGGGCCATCTTCTCGGGCATGTTTCGCAGCCCCTTGGACTACCTGGCCATCATCGCCATCCCTTTCATCCTCAACCTCGTGGCCGGAATGATCCCGGTGGTCGGGTGGGTGGCCAGTCCTTTTGTAGCCCTGATTAGCGCCAACCTGGTGGGCCAGTATGGTGCGCACGTGTTGGAAATGAGCGGAGAAACCCCGGTGTCGAGCGACGTAGGCTTCAGCAAGTTCTAGACGTTTGACGAAACCCGGCTTTGGACAGGCAAAGTCTACACGACCTCGCCCTTCCAAAGCTCGGCCAGAAAGTCACCCACGGGCAACAATTCCACGCCGTCCTCTGTGCGCCGCGCAATAGGGTCCAGGGAAACCAGGATGCGTCGCTGCACTTCTGGATACTCAGTCTTGAACTGACGGAGACCTTTCAGATCATGGTGGTCCACCCGCATGGCCGCCTTGACCTCAATGGCTGACTGGGCGTCGCCTATCACAAAGTCGACTTCCTGGCCAGAGCTCAGACGCCAGTAGCTCAACTCGTAGAACCTCTCCGAATAATGCTGCCAGGCCGTCAACTCGTGGCAAATCCAGTTTTCGAGCGCCTTTCCAAAGAGCTCCCCACCCGGCTCGAGATCCCCCCGTCGCGCCAATGCATTGACCACACCCACGCTGGAAAAGTAAAACTTAGGAGCCTGCACTGTGCGGCGCTTCGCGCGTCGCGTGTAAGGCTGAAGAAAACGTCCCAGCAGAGTGTCCACCAGGATTTGGAAATACTCCCGAACAGACGGGGCCGATACTCCACAGTCTCGAGCAACGTTTGTGTAGTTCACCATCTCTGCGTCGGAAAGTGCGGCTGCTCGGAGAAAATCTGAGAAAGCAGGCAGATTGCGCACCAGTCCCTCAGCAGCCACCTCCTGAGTGAGATAGTCCTGAATGTAGGCTCGCTGCAAACGTTTGGCCTGGTCTGCCTGGCTCAGGTAATGCTTGGGGAGATTGCCGCGGTTGAGGGCGCGCGTAAGATCGAAACCAGCACCGATTTCGGCCGCAACCAACCCGAACATCTCGTAGCGCACCGCTCTGCCGCCCAGAAGATTGGCGTGGCCCCGGCGGACCTTTCGAGCGCTGGAGCCGCACAGCCCGAAATGCAGGCCCCGGTTTTCTATCAGCCAGTGAACTTCGTCCAACAGCGCCGGGACTTTCTGGATCTCATCCAGGATGATAAATCGGCCTGGCCGGGCCGACGCCATTTCCTCGCGCAAAAGCCCGGGGTGCTGAAGGTAGCGCAGATAGACTTCGGTTATCAGCAAGTCGCGGTAATGTGCGCCCGGGTAGCGAACGCGTAGCACAGAGCTTTTACCAATCTGCCGAGGCCCCCAAAGGAAAAACGAGTGATCAGGCGGTTCCGGCAAAGGCACAAATCTTGAAAGCATCACTTTCAAATTTCCTGCAATTTGAAAGCACACCTGTCGTTTTACAAAATTTTCACCCGCACATGTGGCAGACATGAAAAAAGGGCAGCCTGGCCGCCCTTTTTTCATTCCCCGTGGAGGCTGCTGGCTATAGGAACGGCATCCGGAAGAATGCGTAAGACCCAAAAAGCACAAAGCAGATAAAATAACAAAGCCCGGCCAGATAGTATCCGGTAGGGGTGGTGTTGTTAAACTCGGTATCGCTGCTACTCATAGGGGTCGCGTTCTCAGAGCAAACCAAGTTTCCTTCTTTCCCTCAGCGCAATTCGTACTGCACCAGGCCCCAATAGCGAGAGTCCTGGTCAAAACGGCCGCAAACCTGCAAAGGAGCGTTCCCCTTGGCGGGTAGCCGCAAGCTGGTCTCAAAGAAGCCGCGCTTGAGCTCCATACGGACCAACATGTCTTGTCCAGAAAAGATGGCCACCTCTTGGGCGTCCGGTACGCGCAGGCGAAATCGCTGCTTGGACTCCGACTTCAGGAGCCCGTCAAAAGGCTCCAACAGCTCCGCTCCGGCCCGTTGAAAACTGGCGAAAGTCTTGGGGTAAGGATAGGTCGAGTGCCGCAAGCCGGTCACGCTAATGACCGAGATGCCGGGGAAGCGCACGGGGTCTTTCAGGTTGCCCTGCACGGTAGGCTGCCGCTTGCGGGCATAGACGTGCAGGCTGTACGGGCCTGGCCGTGGGCAACGCAGGCGGGTTTCCAGGTAGCCCTTGGGGCTCTGGGAAAAGGTCCAGTTTTCCAGAACCTCCCCTTTGGCTGTGCGCAAATCCGACATACCCACCACATCATCGGGGGCCGGCCAGCGCAGCACCAGGTCTTCACGGACCTGCAACGGCTGGCGCGTATCGGCCGCCAACTTGAGACCCAGCCGGAAGAACTCGCCCCGAATCAAAGGAAGAGCCTTGAACTGGGCCGCACTCCAGGGTTTGTCCACTAGTTGCCATTGCTCCTCTTTGGGCAGGTGAGTGTAAACAAACTGTTCGGCGGGTGTACAGAACCAATAGTCATCAAATTCCTTTTTATACTTCAACTGCGCGTCGGCTTTGCCGGCGGCCCAGGTAACATCGACCAGTTGCCAGCGGTCCTCCAAGAACACGGCGTTCCAGGCATGCCCCGAGACACCAGGGGGTAGCTTGATAGGCAACTGGTCGTTAAACTTGGACTCCCCTGACAGCGTCACAACCTTCAGGCCAGCCTTGTCGCCCAACGCCTTGAACAATCGGGAGTAGCCGGAGCAAACCGCCTTGCGGTCGCGCAGCACATCTTCGGGCAACTGGGTGCCCATCTTATTGTTGCGCAGTCCGTCCAGGTCATAGGTGATGCGCTCGGCCACCCAGCGAAAAAGGCTGCGCGCCTTCTGCCTCTCGGTGTATCCGGAAGGACATAGATAACGGACCAGTTCGTCCAGGCTGCGCTCGCTGGACGCTGGCGCCGCCACGGCCCGAGCATCCACCCGGTCAAAATTAGGCTGGGCCCACAGAGCCACTCCCAGCAGCAGTCCCACCAGCACGGTCCCGGCCCTAATGTTCAAAGCGCAACGCCTGAATCGGATTGGCCCGAGCGGCCCGCATGGCGGGATAAACTCCGGCCACCACGCCCACCCCCAGCGAACAGGCCAGAGCCAGGCCCACTGCCCACCCTGAAATCTGCACGGGCAAGCCCGTTTGCTTCATCACCAGGGCAGCCGCCCCCACGCCGGTAAACAGCCCGGTGAACCCGCCCAGCATCCCCAACACCATGGATTCACCAAAAAACTGCCAGAAGATATCCTGGTGGCGAGCTCCGACTGCTTTGCGAATACCTATTTCACGAGTGCGCTCCAGCACCGACACCAACATGATATTGACAATACCGATACAACCCACCAACAGCGAAACCGCCGCCACGCCCGAGACGAAGGCCGTAAGTGTGCCCGTAATGGTGCCCAGAATCGAAATCATCTCCTCTTGCGTGTGAAAGTGGAAATCGTCTTTCCGCATGTGGCGGCCCGAAAGAAACTCCCCGATCTTTTCGCGCACAATCGACAGATCCTCGGTGCTACGCGACCACACGATAATGGCGTTGAGCTTGTCGGTATCGAGCAGGTCCTGGGCCGAGGTGATGGGCACGATCACCATGTCGTCCAGATCGTCGCCCATCATCTCACCCTTCTTCTCCATCACCCCTACCACGGTAAAGCGACGACCGGCCAGGCGCACCGTCTCTCCGATGGGAGCCATGCCGCCAAACATTTTGTCTTTGATCTTCTGACCGATCACACAGGTCTTGCGGTGTTGCTCTACATCCAAAGCTGTCAGAAATGTGCCCGATTCCACGCGATGGTTGACCAGTTCGGTATAGTTCTCGGTAAAGCCCCGAATCGAAGTCTTGTGCTCCTGACCGCCACTGCGAATATAGGCCGAGCCCACCACAATGGGCACCTGATCAAGCACTTCAGGAATGCGCCGACTGATTTCGCGGCTGTCTTCCAGGCGCAATTTGCTGGGCTCGATGGGCGGGTCCATCCTGCCAGGATGGATAATCAGACCGTTGCGACCAAAACCGATACCGCGCATCTGGTCATCCACAAACAGCCTGGCCGACTCTCCTAGCGAAACCAGAATAATGACCAGGGCCACGCCGATGACCACGCCCAACATGGTCAATCCGGAGCGCACCTTGTTGGCCGCCAGCGACTCGAAGGCCGAACCAATCACGTCGGCGGCGGTCAAGTTTCGCTCTCGATGCGGCCATCGCGCAAGCGCAGAATGCGGGTGGCCCGCTCGGCCATCTCGGGAGAGTGAGTGACCATGACCAGGGTGGTGCCATCGCGGTGGATCAACTCAAACAGTTGCATTATCTCTTCGCCGGTGCGCGTATCCAGGTTGCCGGTGGGCTCGTCGGCCAGCACCAGACTGGGATTCATTACCAGGGCCCGGGCGATAGCCACCCGCTGCGACTCACCGCCACTGAGCATGCTGGGGGTATGGTCGAGTCGGTGGGACAGGTGCACCCTTTCCAGGCCCTGCAGCGCCCGCTCCCGCCGCTGCTCGGGTGAGACTCCGGCATACATCATAGGCAGTTCTACGTTGCGCAGCGCACTCATGCGGGGCAACAGATGGTAGTGCTGGAAGACAAAGCCAATTTTCTGATTGCGCAGACGCGCCAAACCGTCGTCATCCAGGCTGGAGACGGGGATTCCGTCGATCAGCAACTCGCCGCTGGAGGGCCGATCCAGGCAGCCTAACAAGTTCAGCAGCGACGACTTGCCGCAGCCTGAAGGACCGAGCAGTGCAATAAAATCCCCTTTGGCCACGATCAAATCCATTTCGTGAACAGCTATGACCGGACCGGCCGGCGTCGGGTAGTGGCGAGTCAATTTGCGCAACTCGAGGACCGGGGGGCTCACGGTTTGCCCACTCGCACCCGGGCGCCATCGGCCAGCGAGCCAGGATTGAGCAGCACGCGATCGCCCTCGGCCAGACCTTTGACAACCTCGATCTGCAAATTGTCCTTCTGGCCCACCTCAATCACTCGGCGACGGGCCGAGCCACTCTCCTCGACGAAAACCACCCATTGCCCCTCGCGATTGATGCAGGCCTGACGCGGGATGGTCAGCACCTGACTGCGTTCGGCCAGCACTACCTGAGCAAACACCGACATGCCCGGAAAGAGCTTATCCACTCCCCCATCTAGCTTGACGCGGGCGCGAAAAACTCGGTCCTCGTCCTGGGTGGGATTGTTGCGCAACTGGCGCTTTAAGAAGGCCTGGGCCTCGATGGCCTGCAGCTTTCCCTCAAAGGTTTCCCCAGGGTAGGCGTCGCTGGTCACATGAACCAGCGCGCCCAGGCGGGCCTGGGCCCGATCGCCCTCATCAAGCAGCAATTCCACGTAGATCTTCTTGGGGTCGCAGATTCGCAGCACCGTCTGACCCGGATTGACCACCTCGCCAGCCTCGATGTCTTCCCACTCCAGAGTGCCCGTGGCAGGCGCCAGCAATCGGGTCTGGTCCAGCCGCACCCGGGCCTGACGAACCTGAGCGCGCACCGCGGCCAGTCGCTCTTCAGCCTCGGCCACACTGGCCGCGGCCACCTCGGCCTGCAACTGTTGAGCCTGACTGGCCCGCAAACTGGCAGCCGAACGGTCCACTTCGGCACTGGCCACCTGCCGGTCTTGCACGATGGCCCCGCGTTGCACTTCGTTCCAGCGCGACTCGGCTTCACGCAAGGCGTAGAGAGAAGTGTGCAGGCTGGACTGAAAATTCTCCAGATCCGCCCGCGACACGGCCCCCTGCTCGAAAAGGATCTGGCGCCGTTTGTAGTCGCGTTCACTGTCCTGCACGCGCAGGCGGGCCCGTTCAAAGATGGCCCGTACGGCGGCCTTCTGCTCGGCCCGCGGACCCACCAATACTTTCTCGCGTTGGGCCTCAGCCAGGCGCACTCCGGCCTGAGCCACTCCCACCTCGGCCACCACCCGTTGCCGGGTCAGGCCGAATTGGCTCCGGGCTTGCTCCAGCGCCTGCAGGGCAGCGCGTTCTTGAGCCAACAGTTGGTCCAGGGCGGCTTGCTGCTCCCCACTGTCGAGCTCGGCCAGCACCTGACCGGATTTGACTCTCTCGCCGCGAGCCAGATGAATGCGGGCCAGACGTCCCTGCACCTGAGAGGCCACCGCTACCTCGACCCACGACCTTACCAACCCATCTTCATCGAGAGCCTGGGTTAGCGATTTGCGCTCGACCCGGGCCACCTCAACCTCTTTGGCCTTGGGCCACAGTTGCCAGGTCAACAGGCCGGCCACCAGCAGCACAACCCCCAGCAGCACCCAGCGTAACACCTTCACCCTTTTCGGCTTCTCACCGCTGGGGAGGGGTCCTGCGGCGCAACCGGAACCGCTGCCAGGTGCACAGCACCCTGCTGCAACTCCGGCAGCAATTTCCTGCCCCCATCGACCTGGCCAAACTGGGTCAACAACTGCGCAAAGAGCACTCCTCGCAGGAGGCCATCTGGTTGCTGCAACAACTCGACATGTACTGGGACGCATTGCGCCTGCAAGCCTTTCGCGACCCCTTGCCCCTCTGGTACGAGGCCCAGGCCCTGCAGATGGGAAGTCGCTGGCCCCTGGCCGAACGGCGCGCTCAAAAAATGCAGCAGCGCTTCCCCACCGGTCTGCTGGTGGAGATCGGCGCCGGCATCGGCGGCGACAGCCTGGAGTTGGCCCGACTTCACCAACTACGCAGCTGCGAAAAAGACGATTTGCGTCTCCAGTGCCTGACACACAATCTGCAGAGCTTTCCCCAGGTGGACGTCCGTGAGGGCGATGGGCTGACCCATCTGGGCGGGGCCGCCAGCCTCTACGCCGACCCGGCTCGCCGCAATGCCCACGGGCGCCAGTGGCACAACCTGGACCCCGATCCCAGCCAACTCTGGAAACTGGGCCTACCCAGTTGCCTCAAGCTGTCCCCCGGACTGGATGAATCCACCCTGCCGCCCGACTGCGATATCGACTACGTCAGCCATCAGGGCGTCTGCAAAGAGGCGGTGGTGTGGCTGCCGGGGTCCGGCCAGGTCAGCGCCTGGCTCTATCAGGACGGGCATTGGCTCACCTCCCCGCGTCGCCAGCCTCCCCCCGTCGGACGACTGGAACCGAGCATGTGGATTCACGAGCCCGATCCGGCGGCCATTCGAGCCCAGGCCTGGGAGCCTCAAGGCGGCTGGCGTGTGGACGAGAGCCTGGCTCTGCTGGCCAGCCCACCCGGCCTCACCTCGGATTGGGCCCAGTCCTTCGAAGTGTTGGAGATCGGCGACTCCGATCTGAAGAGTCTGGTCAAGCTGCAGGTCAAATACGACTTTCAGCCGCTGGAGATCAAAAAACGCGGCTTTGACGTAGAGCCCGAAGTGTTGCGCAAAAAGCTTCCCAAGGGCAAAAGTGGTGGGCCGGGGGTGATCTGGTTAACCCGTCTGGAGGGGCGCCACCGAGCCTTGATCTGCCGACGCCTAGACCATCGGTAAAGACCACATAATGTGCCTGGCCGCCTCGGGTGGAGTCTCGACTTCACGCACAATGGTAGGTGACTGAGCCTTGAGGTGGCCCTCGTCCAGGGTGTAGCCCTTGTGCTCCACGCTTTCGGCGTAAAGCGAGGCCAGAAATCCCGGTTTTTGGATGTCGGCGGCGCTGACCTCGCGCACCGGCGCGAAAGCCTGCACAAACTTATCCCGGTCTTCTTGCTCGGGCATATCGATATATTGAAAGGAGACGTCGCGGTGGCCAGCATCCCAAGGCTGAGCCTTGATCCAGTCGGCTCCAGCCGCACACAAAAGGTCAATGTCAGACTCGCCCCCAAAGCGACCTTTCAGCAGGCTGCCACAGACGTAAAACTTGCAAGGAAAACCAGGGCTGCCGGCAATCACCTCCGCGCTGGCCGTCTTCAACTCTGCGTCCAGTCGCTCCAGCCGAGCCATCACCTGCTCATCGGTGTAGGGCTTTTGGCGAATATCCCGCGACAACTTCAGCGCCATATGAAGCGGACCGTTGGCATAACTTCCGTTGAGGCCATCCATCAGCTTTTCGTCGGGCAGTGCCTGCAGACTGTCCACAAATTCCGGCTTGAACTGGGTCAGCAGAGTGGCCACGTTCTCTTGCAAAATCGTGTGCCTGTCGGGCTGACGCCCGGCCACCTGCAGCAAGCGGCCGGCTACGGTCCAGGGAGCAGTCTTGGCAATGTTCACTCCCTCACACTAGGCCAGCGCCCCCAAAGAACTCTGAATCAGCCTTGCCGCACGCAGTTGCGGCCGTCCGATTTGGCCTGGTAGAGGGCCTGGTCGGCTCGCTTTAAAGTTTCGGTGAGATCGCCGCAAAACTGGGCCACGCCCAAACTGATCGTAACCCTCAGGGGGCCTTCAGGACCCTCGAAGGGGTGGTCGGCCACACTTCGGCGCAGTCGATCTTCGGCCACCATGGCCCCCTCGGTCCCGTTGGCACCTGGCAACAGAGCCGAAAACTCTTCGCCTCCATATCGCGCCAACAGATCCACCTCGCGCAGAGCCGCCTGACAGCGACGGGCCACTTCGCGCAGAACCCGATCACCCACATCGTGCCCGTGGGTATCGTTGACTTTCTTAAAATGGTCCACATCAAGAAGAATGACGCAAACGGGCGTGCGCGCTCCCGACTTCTGATCGAGCCGAGTGGTGGTTTGCACCAGTTCATTGGCCCTTTGCAGAAAATGGCGGCGGTTGGACACCCGGGTCAGCTCATCCGTGAGGGCCAGTCGCCCCACCTCTTCGAAAAGGCGGTTTCGGTCCAAGGCCGTGGCCGCGGGATGGGTAAAAGTTTGCAGCACCTGGCGGTCTTCCTCGTCAAAGGGCTGTCCGCTTTCCAGAAAAAAGGTGATCGGGCCCACCGCTACCTGCACCGAATGGATGGACCCGGACAACGGGGCGTAGTCACGCTCCATCAACACCTCCCCATCGGCAGACACGGCCCGCGATCGCTCAAACTCCAACAGGCACTGAAGATGATCGCTCAATCTGGTGAGCACCTCGCCTTGACTCAAGTTGCCCACCAGAGCCAGGGTGAGCTGGCTCAACTGCTCCACAAAGAGCCGATCGCCAAGTTGACTCCAATAACGCCTGCCCATCCCCTCGCCCAGCCGAATCAGGTAAATCATATAGACCGAGCTGAGCAAAGCAATCCCCAATCCCGACCGCCCCAAGCTCAACAAGGCCGCGATCATCGGCAGCTGCAGCGTGAGTGGATAAGCGCGGCGCAAACGCAGGTCCGGATTGAGTGCGGCCGCCGCCCCGGCCCCCAGGCCGGCTGCGATCACCACACAAAAGGCTACATCCCACTGCAACCCGCTCAGCACCACCGTGGTAGCTCCAAACAGTCCCCACACCAGCGGAGTCAGCAGAATAGAGCTGCGAAAGCGAGTTCGCCACAAATTGGGATTCTCGTGATAGCGGCGCAGAGCTTGATGGCTCATCAGGTAACGACTGAGCCCACCCCACAGCCACAGGGGCAAAAAGATCCCCAGCAAAGCCGGGCGATCCCAGGGCAACTGCATGCCCACCAGCGTAATCAAAAGCACAGGAAAATAGGCCCGAGTGCCGGGCAGCGCCCGACGAAACAACTCCAGGTCGGCCATCTCGCGGGCTTTCTTACAAGGTGTTTTGTTCAGGCGTCCCCCTCCAGCCATTTACCCCGCTGGCCCCAATTCTCCTCGCCCCGGCGGGACGGGCTGATCGTGCAGTCGGCCGGAGCGATCAATACCGAGGTGGGTCAGTCCGTAGCCGGCACGCCGCCCTCGGATTACTACAGCAGTTTCTTCAGTCTCGTCACGGCTGGATGGATCTCGCAGGAACTGGCCGTAGAACTGGCCCAGTGGGCCCGAATGCGAAATTCCCTGGTGCATGGTTACGACACAGTCTCCGCCGAAGAATTCACTTCGATGCTCCGGCAGTGCCTGCAGCCCTGGCGCCATTACCTGACAGCGCTTTCCAATAACTTGTAGAGACCTTATGTCAGAGAAAGGGATTGCGAACCTGGACGGCGCCATACCATCGCCCATGTTGAAAATCTTCAGAGAGAAGCTCTTCCAGGCCAAAACACTCAGCATAGGCCCACAAGTGAGCATCGAACCAGGACAATTGATAGGTGGCTGAGCCGCGCACGGCCATTCGCACCACCGACTCGTCTGGATAAAGAATGGGAAACTCGGCCAGCAACTCTTCCGCCTCTCGGCGAGCTTCCTCCAGTGAAAGCAGAGGGGGCGCACCGCCGGGCGAGCGAGTCACCACGGCCACGAATTCGAGGATAGCCTGGTGAGGAATCCGTAACGAGTCATTTACGATTCCTTGCCTCAGTAAGTCAGTTGCCCGTCGCTGTTTGTCTGGAAATCGAGGATCATGGCGATAGACCAGCACATTGGTATCAACCAGCGAAGCCACGCCGATACAAGTCCTCTCGAGACCACCCGCGATCCGCGGGACTGGAAGCAGATGAGCACGCAGCCTCTCGGGCTCTCTGCCGCGTGGTCGCTTCATCAAACAATCTTAGGCGCTGTTCTGTCGTCCTGGCTGGTTGAGCAGGTTGGGCCTTGGAAATCACTCGCAACTGATCGCCCAAGGGCTGAAAAATGATTTCGTCTCCCGGCTGGATGCCATACTGCCTGGCAATGGCTTTGGGGAGGGTCACCTGGAGCTTGCTGGTCACTTTAGACATGATCCTTATTTTAGCAAGGAATCTATCCTTGTCAATTTTCCACGTTGGCCAGGGGGACGGGTGCTGGCCTGCCTTTTCCGGCGAAGAGGTAACGTCCCCAATCATGGACGCCACGCCAGGTCCACCTCACAACCCGTCGGTGGTTATCCGCCGTTCGACTCAGTTCGACTTCGAACTGAGTCGA
>JADMJV010000034.1:0-12320 GCA_018780265.1 bacterium | reverse complement strand
GTCGAACGGATTGCTTGGCCGACCGCAACTAACCCGCTAGGCTTGTCCTGCCTGCTCGAAGAATTAGGTGGGAAAGGAAGTCAATACAGTGGCTGTCATTCAGCAGATTCTGACGGTGCTCACCACCTTGATGAGCATTGTTCTCTTGGTCACTCAGATAAAAGCTAGCAAGGACTTCATGAGTAAAGCGTTCAGCGGTTTCAAAGAATGGTTGGAGAGGTGGGGATTTACCCAGGCTAAGTGTGCCCCGACATAAGTCCGTTAGGTTTTTTGGCGTCGAGGCGCCCGCCCGACAAGGAGCGGCGACGCGGTGTATCGGGCTATACATCAAGGAGTCGCGACGCAGTCGGGCGGGATGGATCGGCGTCCAAAAATGTTGAGGGAATTTGTGTCGGGGCACACTAAGATCGCCGAAATTACGAAAACACCCAAGACCACCGTCGCGGGCTGGTGCAGCGGCACCAAAGTGCGAGACTACCCGGACGTCGTTAAGAAATTTCGCGAGGGCCTGAGTAAAGCAGGGTATCACGAAGCCCTCGAAGATTTCAACGACCTCTACGCCGCGCCTACTCTCCCTCTATCCCGGTCGAATGTCATGTTGCCAGTCGAGAAGGCCAGGCTGCAAAGTCAGTTGGCGATTTACTCCGAACTCGAAGGTCGTGAAGATCGACTACGAGTGACTGGGGAAGCGCGGTCAGCCTACTCCATTCACCTGTCTAGAACCGGCGAAGGTCGGGCCACTTACGAATCCGATAACGATAAGTTCCGCAACGTAACTATGCCTGCGTACAGGCGCATGGCGGAACTCCTTGCTGGCGAACATCGCGCCTTGCTTGAATCCTCGACCCTGGCACTAGCGACCAACTTCTTCAAGTTCCGAAGTGTGTCTCAGAAAAGCATACCGTGGACAAGGTCCATTATGCACCACTTGCTAGCGCCAATCGTTTAAGCCGCCCCACCCCTCCTGCGCTTGAACGCGAGAAATCAAGTCCTGATGGGGCTAATCCGACTCAAGTCCCTAACGGGGACTGAGCGCTACCCGCCAAAGCCGTTGAATAGCGCCGATAATCGTGGCCGGCCTGGCGCACCAGCAGCCACCACAGCAAGACCACCGCGAAACAAGGAAGGATCATCAGCAACTCCTCCCACCACGACGGCCAGCCCTGGCGAGCCACCAGCCAGGCGATAGAAAGGGTAAGCAGCGAGCATATGACATCGCCGATGCGCATCAAGGGACCCTCGATGAATGGCTTGGCGGAAATGATGGCGCTGCGGTCGGTGGCCGTGTAGAGCACCTCCTTGGCAGCGTTGTTGAAGCTGTAGTTGAGTGCCCCGCTGCAGACCAGCACAACTTGAATCCACCCCACCTCCAGCGGCAACAGAAGGATTGGCAGCAAGAGTAAGGCAAAAGTTGGCAACACGGTCAGCGCCGTCCCCAGCCCAAACCGGGCCAGGAAAGGTCGACAAATCAGGCCCAACAACACCACCCCGGTCAACCCTTGGGCCAAAAAAGTGGTTGCGAATATTTCGCGCAATCGCTTCTCGCGTTCATCCCGAAAGCCGTCATAGGCCAACTGCAGAGCTGCGGGGTCGAGTCCATGCCCGTGAGCCAGTTGCGCAACTCTGGCCTGGCGCAATCGAGAATCCAGTATGCGCAAAGCGCTAAATTCGGCGTATCCGTCGGGCCACAAAGCAGCTACTTGAGCGCGGTAGACCTGTTCTCCCACCTGAACATCCAGGCGTCGCTGAGTGACGAAATCGGTGGCCGTGGAGAAAACAGCCAGTGCCAGCACCATCACGGCGATAGCCCGCAAATAGCGGTCGTGAAACCAGCCAACCTTGCGGTAGGGGGGAGCCTGAGCGGACATCTGCACAGGGTAATCAAATTCGCGCCAGAGCAGGCCCAGGCTGAGCAACAGGGCCAACGCGGACCACAGCAAGGTGGCGTAACCCCACTCGGACATGGCGTCAGCACAGTAGGAGCCAACGATATTGCCCAGCGTGGCCCCCAGAACGATAAAGGGGAAACAACGCTCTCCTTGCTGACTCTGGAAACGCTCGTTGAGGCACCCCCACAGAGTGGATACGAGCAGCAAAAAATAGACCGAGGCCCACAGATAAAACAGGCCCGTCGTGCGCTGGCCGCCATCGGGCAAAGTCACAAAAAAGAAGACTTTGCACAGCATGGCCCAGGCAAAGGTCCCGGCCACCAGCGACCTACGACCCATGCGGGCGGCGCACCACTGAAAAATCTGCGTGACCAACAAAGAGCCCCCGCTGACGACCAGGTAAATCCAAGGCAGAAAGTGGGGCGCAAACTCCTTTAAAAATTGGGAGTTGCGCAGCGGCTTAACCAGATAGTAGGAGAGGAAGAGAAAGAAGAGCGCTCCCGCGCAGCGCACCACACGCGGCAATTCGGCGCTGGTGGCCCCCGTCCAGCCGAGCAGCCCTTGCTTAAGGCTCTTTGACGGCAGACAGCCCCACGTCCCAGCGGGGCACGCTCTTCAGAGTGGGAGAGACTCGTTTGTAAACCAAAAACGTCAGGACCGAAGTGATGGTGCCTTTCAGCAAATTGAAGGGCGTGACAACCGTCAGCAAAAGAGTCAGCACCTGGTCAGGCTGAGATGGGGTTGAGGCGGGGAAAAACACTCTCTGAAAGAGCGGCAGCAGTACCAGGTTGCAGGGGATCATCACCAGTGTCATCGCCAGCACGCCAAGTAGCAGTGAGACCACCGCAATCGACTTGTTTTTGCGGGCTCTGTAGACGCTGCCAGCCACGCCTACCAAGGCGCACCCGGCCAGGGTATTGATCGGTAGCCCCACCAATTCGGTAGGCTGAAAATGAGTCAGTCCGTGCACCAAATTCTTGAGAAGCACCACGGCCATGCCAGCGGTGGGTCCCAGGGCAAAGGAGGCCACCAGCGCCGGAACCTCGGAAGGATCATAGCGCAAATAACTATGGGCCGGAAAAAGGGGCAGGCTCAATTGCATGAGCACGGCCGACAAGGCTGCCAATAGAGAAATCTTGAGCATCAACGAAAGGCGCATGGGCGGGCTCTTACCCCCCATCCGTGGCGGGTAACCCTGTGCTGTCGGCAACCCACTGTAGATAGGCCGGCCAACCCGCTTCAACCGGCAACACCAGCAACTCAGGAACCTCATAAGGGTGCAGGCGCGGGACCAGCTCCACCAATTCGTCCACACGGGCCTGGGTGGTCTTGGCGATCAATAACACCTCAGCGTCCTGCTGGATCTGGCCCTCCCACCAGTACAAACTGGTAACTTGAGGAATCAGGTTAACGCAGGCCACCAGGTGTCGTTCCAGGAGTTGTCTGGCTATCCGGGTCGCTGTCTCCTGGTTCGGACATGTCATCAGGCAAACTCGGGTCATCGATCTTCCTTTCCGGCTCTTTGGGCGGCTTCTTGGGCGGAGGGGGGGCAACCCTGGCTCCGTTGGTATCGAGCCAGGTGGTGGCTTGCTCGAAAACGGCCTGACGGCCAAAATTCTTTTCCACCTGGAGAAACCAGCGCAGTCCCCCTCCATAAACGGGATCTCGATTGCTTCGCAAAGCATCCCCCCCGGTCCCCTCGCCAAAACGCCGTAAGGCCTGCAGAGCCACCCACTCAGCCCAACCCTCCCGCAGGGCCCCGTCGACCTCCTCATAGCGAGGGTGAAAGGCGCACTGCCAGGCGTGACCGTATTCGTGGGCCAGTACCACAATGGCCTGGCGGCGACTGAGCATCGAACTGAGGGTGATCTGTCCGTCCTCGTAGAGTCCCTGGACGCCATCGCCGGCCCCGTAACCGATCATTTTTGCGGGGTCTATCAGCCTGATACGCAGTTTCTCTGGCACCTCGATGCGAGCCCCCAACTCACCCACCAGTCGTTGCCGAATGCGCTGCACCATGACTTCGCACCAGGGGCCGTTAATCGGCAAAGTGCAGTCGCATCCGGGAGTGAAGCACTCATGCCTGAGGCAGTCGCATCCGGGACAGAGGTCATCGACGGGACGGGCCTGCACCCCCATCGCAACCAGCAGCCACAGCAGTAAAGCTAATTCTCGGGCCAATCCCGATCTTCCAAAGACCCGGTCGAGCGGCGATGCTCCTGATAGAGGCGGGCAACTTCGCCGGTGAGATCGCGATAGAGATCGAAGACGTCACACAACTCCACCATCAAATCGATCATTTCTTGTTCGTCCAGCGCCTGAAAGGCGTTGTGCAGGCGCGGGTACTTGGCCGCAAAGAGCGTAATCAGGTCCTGGGTCAGTTCCACCATGTCCCGCTGGACGCGCTCTTCACTCAAATGCATACGCCAGGGCTACCCTGCCAGATCGAGAAGTCCTGCGTTTCGCAGGGGGGGCAGCCAACCACGAGGAAGCCCGCAGCATGTCGCTGTCGCAGACCCCTTTTGACTGGAATCAGCCGGACGAGGCCCTGCTCCGTTGCCGTCCCCCCATTCAGTTTCAAGACGAGACTCTGCGTGACGGTCTGCAGTGTCCATCGGTCACCGACCCCCCTATCGAAGGAAAACTGGAGATTCTGCACCTGATGGCCCGGCTGGGAATCCATGGTGCCGATGTAGGATTGCCCGGGGCCGGACCCCGCGCCGTGGCCGATTGCACGCGCATTATTGAGGAGATTCGTAACCACCGACTCTCCGTGAAGCCCTCCTGCGCCGGTCGCACCTTGCGCGTTGACATCGACCCCATTGCCGACATCTCCGATCAAACCGGCGTTTTGCTCGAGGCGGACCTGTTCCTCGGCTGCAGTCCGGTGCGCCAGTATGCCGAGGGCTGGACCCTGGATAGCCAGTTGCGAATTGTGGACGAAGCTGTCAGCTATGCCGTCAAGCGCGGCCTGGAGGTGATGTTTGTCACCGAAGACACGGTTAGATCCCACCCCGAAACGCTGCGGCGCCTGTACACAACGGCCATTCATTGCGGGGCCATTCGCATCTGCCTGTGCGACACTGTGGGTCACGCCACCCCGGCTGGAGTGCGCTCTCTGATTCACTTTATCCGACAGGTCGTGCGCGACAGCGGCGCCCAGGTCGCCATTGACTGGCACGGCCATCGAGACCGAGGCCTGGACATCGCCAATACTTTGGCAGCCGTTGAGGCCGGGATAGACCGCATTCACGGAACGGCCCTGGGTATCGGAGAGCGGGTGGGCAACACCCCCATGGAGCATCTGCTGCTCAATTTGCGCCTGGCCGGAGTCATCCACAACGACCTCACCTATCTGGCCGATTACGTGGATGCCGTAAGCCGCAACTGCAAGGTGCCATTGCCCGAAAACTGGCCAGGCCTGGGTCGGGATACCTTTAAGGTGGTTAGCCTGGACCGTCAACGCCTCATCCACGATGCGCTTGAACGTGGCAAACTTGAAATGGCGGAGTCCCTCTTTTCGTCAGTCCCGCCCTCGCTGGTGGGGCGCTGCCTGCAGGTGGCCAGGGAGGGTCGACCTTGATCACTACGGAAGAGGAGCTGATCTATGACTGGAACCTGGCCAGCCAACCGGACGGCCCCAAAACACCCCCGCGTCTGGTAGACCATACTCTGGCCAGCGCCCGCCTCAGTTCCTGGCTGACGATGCCCGACCAGGAAGGTCAACGCTCTTTGCTCCGCGTGCTGAAGAACTTGGGCCTGCATCATCTCTGTCTGGGCAGTTGGGCCGACGCCCAGGTTCGCGCCCTGGTGGAGTTCTCTCAGGAACTCGAAGTTCAAGGTTGGGCCGAGGCGCCTCCGGGCCCACTTCCTCCTGCACCTCTAGGTGCCTACCTCAGCCATCGTCACAAGGACTGGCGCTCTCGCGCCTTGCAGAGCCAGGGACCGGCCGTGCTGGTGATTCAAGATGTGAGCCGGCGAACCCCCGACGAAATCGCCGAGCTGCTTTTAGCGCTGCAGGGCACGCCCTTATCGGCCGTTTGCCTGAGCGACGACGGGGGTCGAGCCACACCCGCCGGAACTGCCCAATTGGTCAACTTTGTGAGCCAGGCCCTGGACCGTCTGGGATTGGCCATCGAGGTGGAGTGGAGTAGTCGCAATGATCGTGGCCTGGCTCTAGCCAACGCGCTCAGCGCCTGGCAAGCCGGGGCCCACACCCTGCACTGCGCCTTCTTCTCCTTGGGCGAAGGGTGCGGCCTGGTGGCCACTGAACAACTGCTGGTCAATCTCAGTCTGACCGGCAGTTTGCGCCGCGAACTTCGCTCGTTGGGCGAAGTAAGCCATCAAGCGGCCCAGATTTTGGGTCTGGACATCTACCCAAATCTGCCCATCATCGGCGCAGACGCCTTCCGAACCGGAACCGGGGTGCACGCTGCGGCCATCCTCAAGGCCCACAAGAAAGGGCACGAGTGGCTGGCCGACCTGATCTATTCGGGGGTTCCGGCGGCCCAATTCGGTTTTCGTCAGGTGATCGAAGTCGGTCCTATGGCGGGTGCCTCCAATGTTCAATACTGGCTGGAGCAAAACAGCATCGACGCCGAGCCTGAGCTGATTCAGGCCATTCTAAATCTGGCCAAGTCCTCTCAAAAAGTGCTCCACGATCAGGAGATCTGGGGCCAGGTGCGCCAACTGAAAGGAACCTCCGTATGAAGAAATTATTGCTAATCCTGCTTCTGACGGTGCCTGGCTGGTGCGTCCTGCACAGCCTGGTGCTGACCGGGCAGACCCGGTCTTTGACAGTCCAGGCCGGAGACAATGTCGAATTTGTTGGCGATTCCAATCAGGTTACCGTAGTCGGCGACTGCAACGGTATCACCGTCACGGGTAGCAACAATCAGTTGCGACTGGACGGCCAGGTGGCCTCCCTGGAAGTAGTAGGCAGCGGCAATCAAGTCAGTTGGGTGGAGCGGCCCGGTCGCCGGGCACCCAGTTTTGAGTCTTTAGGGACCAACAATCAAATCCTTGCCGTCAAGCCTTAGATCTTGGTGCCTGGTGGGCCTGATTTGCTGTGGCTGCGCGTCGCCCCCGCGCAGCTACACAGGTCAGTCCCGCATGGACAAACTGACCATGGAGAAAGGCCAGGTTCTTCGGGCCAACGCGAGCGAGTGTGCCCTCCGTCTCGAGGGCCCTTTCCGGCATTTACTGTTGCGCGGTCAGGAGAACCACGTGCAGTTGCTGGACCGGGTTGAAGTGCTGGAAATCGAAGGCACGGACAACTCCATCGAATGCCGCCAGATGCCTGGTCGTATCCGCCTGCGCGGTCAGGGAAACAGCCTGTTGATTGAAGAACATCCCGGCGAGGCGCGCCCGCCGGTGGACGTGCGGGGCAACAACCAGGCCGTCAAATTCCGGCGCCCCAAGTCCTAAATATCCTGATAGGCGACCGGTCGGTCGGCTCGCCGGCCCTGGCCGATCAATCTCATTCCTCCCGGGCAACTCCTCACCTGTTCCACGCTGTTTAAAACGTAGCCGGGCCGGCTGGGGGTGCCGTCCAAGAACCACTCGAGCAGCAGATCATGAGCAAAAAATAGGACCACGGGCACGAGCAGCTCGGCGTCCTTCAGGATTTGTCGAGCCGAGGGCCAGCCCCGCGTGCGCAGCAACTGCTCAACTCCCTCAGAACTGGGATGAGCCTGACAGTCCTCCACGTATTCCGGCAAATTGGTGGAAAACCAATCCAGAAGGTAGGCGTCGGGCAGACCGACCTGGTAATCGAGATTCACAATGCCGCGTGTTCGCCAGGGCTGGGAGAAGTTCATGGTACGCAGGCGAACTTGCTCAGGTTTCAAGTCCAGACCATCCACGCGACAGAGCTGGGGGGGGTAGTTGGACCACTTGGGCTGCACGGACTGAAGTTAGCTCATCTGCTGAAGGACTTCCTTGACGGCCGGCACCTTCAGTTTGCGCTGGTCGGCCCACCGGCAAAAAACAGCGGCAGCTGTGAAACCCACCGTCAGAGCCAGCCCCACCTTGCCCATGGCTTCAAAAGCCTCACCGAGCACTTCCCAATCATTGTTAGGAGGACGCTCGGACACCTGAAGCGACTGCGGCTTGGAGGGAGTGGGAACGGAAGAAGTCATGGTACGCTTATTCACCTCATCGACATTCTTTCCTGGGCCTTGACAACTCGGACTCAATCGGTAAATTTAGACACGTCTAAAATTTATCTAGGAGACACTGTGAGTCTATCGCAACTATTCCATCAAGGGGGCATTTTTATGCTCCCCCTTCTGCTTGGCTCCGTCCTCATGGTAGCCATTTGCATTGAACGTGCCCTGTTTTTTTCCACCCTGGAGCGGGGGGGCGTAAAATTTCTTGCGCATCTCCAAGAACTCCTCAGCAAGGGCAATCGGGCGGGCGCCGTCGAATGGCTCAGGGGATTGCAAGGTCCGGTTCCCACCACGGCGCTGGCGGCTTTACAAAATTGGACTTACGGGCGGCAGCCCCTGGAAGACGCCGTGGTGGCCCGCTCCCGAGTGGAGGCGCCACGTCTCTATCGCTATTTGAACGTACTGGAAACCACCGTCACGGCCAGCCCTTTGATTGGACTGCTGGGAACCATTACCGGCATGATGAGCGTATTTCGGGCGGTGTCAGCCAAACTGGCCAACAGTCCCAATGCCGATACATCCCACATCCTGGCAGGCATCGGTGAAGCGCTGGTGGCCACGGCCACCGGAATCTTGCTGGCCGTGGTTGCCCTGATCGCCCACAATTTCTTTCAATCCCTGGCCGAATCCCAACTCGAAGCAGCCGAGCGGGTGGGCGACCAACTGCTACTGGCCCACTCACAAGAAAGCCTGGAAATTCCTTCTATGGCCACCCGGCCCATGTCGGAGAACGAAGCGTGAGACGCTTCGCCCGCCCCCCCAAACGCAAGTCTCCGCGCATCGAAATCATTCCCATGGTCGATGTAATGTTCTTGCTGTTGGTTTTCTACGTCCTCTCCTCGCTGGCCCTCAGTCAGCACAAGGGGATTGAAGTGCAATTGCCCTCTGCTCAAAGCGGCCAGGCCAGCGCCGCCCCGCAGCAAGTGATCATCACCGTCAATTCCAAAGGCGAAGTATACCTGATGGAAAGGCCCGTGGCCGTTGAGCAACTGGGCGTTCAACTACAAGAGTTGTGCCAGCAGCGCCCTGGAGGAATGGAAGCCGTTCAAAAGGAGGGCGTGATCTTAAATGCCGATCAAAGTTCTCAAATGCGCCAGACCGTCAGCGTGATGGACCAAATGCGTCAGGTAGGCGTTTACAACTTCGCTATCTCCACTCAAGACGGAGCCAGGCCTTGAAAGTCAACGGACTGGGTACCTGTGTCGGCCTCTCGCTGCTGCTCAATCTGGCTGGATTTGCGCCTATGATGCATTTCTTACTCAGCCGTCCCGGCGGAAACGTTGCCCCCCCGGCTCGGACCCAAATTCAGGTGCGCATGGTCAAACCGGAGCGGCCCCAAGTTCGCTCCCAACTTCCGCCGCCGCCCCGGCCCCAAACGCCTCCGCCCAAGGTCCAGCCCGTAGCCGAGGTCGCTGCCAGGCAACCTGTGAAACCCTCCCCCGCAGAAGTTCCCAAAGTTCCGCAAAATTCGGTGCCGCAAGCCCCTCAGGCACCTTCGGCCCGGCCGAGGGGCAGCGCACCCATCCGCACTCTGGGGCGGCCCGATTCGACTGTCCCCGGCCCCGCCGACGCGCCCGCCAGCGGCCCGGTCGAGCCCTATCGCGGCCCCGGCCCAGCCAGCGGACCCGACACCGGCGCGCCCCCCCCCAACGACCCCGGCCCGGTCACGACTCCCCCGCCCGAGCCGCCCCCGGCCCCCGATCCTTCGCCCCCGCCGGCCGGACCGATTAGCAGCACCGCCGAGCCGGCTCTCCCACCCCCTGCGAGTCAGGGGCCGGAGCCTCAACCGGGGGTGATTCCCGACAAGCCGGCCATGCCCAAAACCAATCCGCCCAACGCCAACAGTCGAATTGTGCTGCGAAAAATCGGCGGAAAATCTTTTATCCGCCTCCAGGTTAGAGTTTTTCCAGATGGCCATATCGAACCTGAAGTCCTGGTCAGCAGCGGGGTCCCCGAACTGGACCAGGCGGTGCTGCGGGACCTGACAGGCTGGCGCTGGGATCCGGCCGAAGTGGCTGGCAAGCCGGTGCTTACCGAAAAGCCCATCAAATTGAAGCTTGAGGCCGACTGATGAACGTGTCCATCTTAATCCCGGCTTACCGGCCAGACCACCTGCTGATCGAATTGGTAGATCAGCTTCGCAGTGATGGATTTGACGACCTGGTGGTGGTCGACGATGGAGGGGGTCATGAATTCGCCCCCCTATTTGAAGCCCTCCAAGAAAAAGCCACTGTATTGGTTCACCCCCAAAACCGGGGCAAAGGAGCCGCTCTCAAAACAGGCCTGGCCTTCTTGACGCAGGCTCGGCCGCTGGAGGTTGGGACCGTCACCGTGGATGCCGACGGTCAGCACCGTCCCAAGGACATCCGCCGTGTGGCCCAAGAACTCGTCAGCCACCCCCAGGCGCTGATCCTGGGGGTGCGCAGCTTTACCCGGGCAGGAGTGCCTCTGCGCAGCCGCCTGGGCAACCTGTTCACTCGCCTGGTATTTTGGGCCACGGTTGGCAAGTTTGTGCGCGATACCCAAACCGGGCTGCGCGGCATTCCTCAGCAACTGATGCCGAACTCATCGGCCTCAAGCCTGACCGTTACGAGTACGAACTGGAGATGCTGCTGGCCTGTCGCAAACGCGAATTTCGCCAAGTCACCATTGAGACGGTCTACCTCGACGAAAACCGCTCCTCCCACTTCAATCCCGTAGCCGACTCGCTGAAAATCTACGCAACTCTACTTCGCTGCCGCTGGGCGCACTTTCGCCAGTGGCTGGGACTATAGACTCAGGCGAAACCGGGCCGTAACCATCAACCTTGGAGAGTACAGCCACATCGATGCCTCGACGGACGCTGCACTAGAGCAATTGCCAGACTCCGAACGGGGCTTTGCCGGAGTGTTAAATGCCCGTTCCCAGCGAGACTAGAGCCTCGCGGGCTCGGGCCAAAAACTCCCCTTTGGCCTCGTGGGCTTCTAGCTTGATGGGCTTGCCAAAAGAGACCCTGCACAGCAGCGGCAGTGGAATGAATTCTCCCTTGGGTAGCAGGCGATTGAGATTCTCCAAATAGACCGGGACCAGCTCCAGTTCGGGGCGCGCCTTGCACAAGTAGTAAAGGCCGCTCTTGAAGGGTTGAACCTCGGCCCCATCACCACGAGTCCCTTCGGGCGAGAAGATCAACGAATGCTCTCCACCCATCCCCTCCAAGATTCGCTGGACTTGCAACTGACGATCTTCCAGGGCAGTCACAGTGCGACTGACAAAGGTAGCGTGAAAGACTCGCTCAGCCACATAGCGCCGTAAAGGACTGGAACTCCAGTAGTCCTCGGCGGCCACCATGCGCACCAGCTCGCGGATGTCTGGGGGCAGTACGGCCCATAGTAGAACACCGTCAGCGTGTGAAGTGTGGTTGAAATAGTAGAGTCGCTGCACGACCGACGGCTGGTAGTCGCGGTAAACGACCTGCGCCCCGCTGGTGGCCCGAGCCAGCCAGGCCAAAAAATAGGCTACTGGCCGCTCTAGAAGCCGTAGAACGGAGGGAGGGATGAGGTGCCAATATCGGTCTACGATGTTCATGCCGGGTTGATTGGGGCGCGTTCATGGTCGTTTGCCAGGATCCCTGTTGGCTTTCCCTAAACGAAAAAGCCCACCTGAAAGGCGGGCTCTTTCACCATGACAACGGTGGCTTAATCGCAGTAAGGCAACAGGGCCAGGAATCGAGCGCGCTTGATAGCGGCCGTCAACTGACGCTGCCACTTGGCGGACGTACCCGTAATGCGGCGCGGGAGAATCTTGCCACGTTCGCTCACAAAGCGGCGCAGCAAACCCACGTCCTTGTAGTCAATTGTGGTAAACTTATTGGCACTAAAGTAGCAAACCTTGCGCCGGGGGCGACGTCCACCACGCTTCTTAAAGCCTTTATCGTTGTCACGATCCATATGAGAGTTGCGGTCGGACACGGTTCCTCCGGGGGTTAAAATGATGAGCCACATGTATACAACGGGCTGGACCCTTTGTCAATGGCTGGAGCGACGACCGAATACTGCTCCAATTCATGGTTGCGCATTTTGGCAGCGCTGTATCCTCTCCGCGGCAAGCTTCTTATAAAACTCGTCCAGCCACCGCTGTGTTTGCGCTTTTGGCATGGTTGTCAGTTCCCGATTTTACCGGTAAATAGAATCCGCGCTCGGCCTATTTAACCTTGATCTCCAGGCTGCCAACCCGCTTTTGCAGGTCCTCAATCTGCCCCGCCTGATGTTTCTGCAGTTCCCGG
>JADMJV010000128.1 GCA_018780265.1 bacterium | reverse complement strand
TGCCCACTCCGGCCCAGAAAGCCGAACTCTTGCGGCGAGACGGCTATCGCTGTAAAACTCCCGGCTGCCCCCACCACCTGTTTCTCGAGGCTCATCACATCACGTTTTTCAGCGATGAAGGCAAGACCGTCCCCGAAAATCTGGTAATCCTCTGCGCCGCCTGCCACAAAAATATCCACGAAGGGCGTCTGCAAATTGAAGGTCACGCTCCCCACCATCTGCGCTTCCTCGACGCCACCGGGCGCGACCTGGCCACCCAACAAACGCTGCAACTGGCCCACTGGCTGGACTTCTTTATCGGCTGGCGCGGGGATGAAGACGACGGTCACGTGGCTCATGCTATGGACGACGGACTATTTTCCCGCCGCCTGCCATCGAGCGCAAGCTAAGGGTCGACTATTGCATTCCAGGTCCGGGGGTTTCTTTGCATTTGCCAAGACATCAGTCGCTGCCCGCAAACTCCCCGCTCTGGAATGTTTACCGAACCGGCATCGCCTACTCGGGACCTGTTCACTCTGTCTGAGGCATGCCGACTTCGCAGCGGACAGCACTCGGAACGTGTTTTAGCCCTTATTACCGACCGGCCCGGGTAGCTTGGTCCCTTGATCCACCGTATTGGAACTCGCTCGTCGGAAATCAAACGACGTCGGCAATCCGAGGAGGCCCAGTCAAAGAAGATTCCAGGTTTCCCCCGCGTGAGAGTGGAATAGCCCGGCAAATCCTCACCACGAAAGCACACCACCAATGGCCATTAAGAAAACCGCGATATATAGCTCCCTGTGGGCAAGTTGTGACGAATTGCGCGGTGGCATGGACGCCTCGCAGTATAAGGACTACGTGCTGACGCTGCTGTTCATGAAATACGTTTCCGACAAGTATGCTGGCAATCCCAATGGCACCATCGTGGTGCCCGAAAACGGCTCGTTCCAGGACATGGTGGCGCTCAAGAACGATAAAGAAATTGGCGACAAGATCAACAAAATCATCGGGCGCCTGGCCGAGGAGAACGACCTCAAAGGCGTCATCGATGTGGCCGACTTCAACGACGAGGACAAGCTGGGCAAAGACCAAGAAATGGTGGACCGGCTTTCTAACCTGGTGGGTATCTTCCAGGGTCTGAACCTGAGCGCCAACCGGGCCGAGGGCGACGATCTGCTGGGCGACGCCTACGAGTACCTGATGCGCCATTTCGCCACCGAATCGGGCAAGAGCAAGGGCCAGTTTTACACTCCCGCCGAGGTTTCCCGGATTTTGGCCCAAGTGGTAGGCATCACCTCAGAGACGCGCCAGGACCAGACCGTCTACGACCCGACCTGTGGGTCCGGCTCGCTGCTTCTCAAAGTGGCTGACGAAGCCCCCCGGGGCCTGTCCATTTTTGGCCAGGAGAACGACAACGCCACGGCCGCCCTGGCCCGCATGAACATGATTTTGCACGACCATCCCACCGCCGAAATATGGAAAGACAATACCCTCTCCTCCCCCCACTGGAAGAGCCCGGACGGCCGGCTCAAAACCTTTGATTTCGCGGTGGCCAATCCGCCCTTCTCTTACAAGTCCTGGAGCAACGGCGTCAACCTCAGTCACGACGAGTTTGGTCGCTTTGAATACGGCGTTCCCCCCGACAAGAATGGCGACTACGCATTTCTTCTGCATATACTCAAGTCGCTGAAAAGCACCGGCAAAGGCGCCGTCATTCTGCCCCACGGTGTGCTCTTCCGGGGCAATGCCGAAGCCCGCATCCGCCAGGCCATCCTGCGTCAGGGCTACCTCAAGGGCATCATTGGACTGCCCGCCAATCTCTTTTACGGCACCGGCATCCCCGCCTGTATCCTGGTGATCGACAAGGCCGGTGCCGCCCAGCGTCGGTCCCTCTTCATGATCGACGCCAGCCGGGGCTTTATGAAGGACGGCAACAAGAATCGTCTGCGCAGTCAGGATATCCACAAGATCGTGGACGTATTTAATCAGCAACTGGAGATTCCGGGATACAGCCGCCTCGTCGCACTCGACGAGATCGCCGGCAACGACTACAACCTCAACATCCCGCGCTACATCGACGGAAGCGAGCCCGAGGACCTGCACGACCTGGACGCCCACCTCAACGGTGGAATCCCCCAGGCCGACCTGGACAACCTGCAGAACTACTGGACCGTCTTCCCCAATCTGCGCCGCAGCCTGTTTACGCCCGGGGCTCGGCCTGGCTACTGGGACAGCCTGGTCGAGGCCAGCCAGGTCAAAGCCACCATTCTCAACCACCCCGAATTCCAGACCTTCACCCAAACCTCGCTGGCCCTCTTTGAAGGCTGGTGTCAGGCCCACCGCGACAGCCTGAGCAACATCCAGGTTGGAGACCATCCTAAGACCCTGGTCGGCACCCTCTCCGAAAACCTGCTGGAGCGCTACGCCTCCGCAGTGCTGCTGGACAAATACGACATCTATCAACTACTCATGGATTACTGGTCCGAGACCATGCAAGACGATGTTTACCTGATCAGCCAGGACGGCTGGGCAGCCGGCAAAGTGCTGCGGGAAATCGTCGCCCGCCCCGGCGAAAAAACCAAAGAAACCCCAGATCTGGTCTTGGGCAAGAAGAAATACAAATCCGACCTCATTCCCTCCGCCCTGATCATCGCTCGCTATCTCCCCACCGAGCAAGCCCAAATCGACCAGCTTCAACTGGCCCTGGACAGCCAGAGTCAGGATCTGGAGAGTCTCCTGGAGGAGCACGGTGGCGACGAGGGATTGCTGGAGGAGGCCAGGGTCGACGAAAAGATCACCCTGGCCGGCGTGACTGCGAGGCTCAAGCTGCTGAAGGGGCAACCCGGCGACGAACGAGCCCTGCTGGAGCAATGCCACGAATTGTTTGAACGCGAAAGCGCCGCCAAGAAGGCGCTCAAGGCAGCGCAGGTTTCGCTGGACGAGGCCGTTTTTTCGAGGTATAGCAAACTGACCGAGGACGACGTGCGCCAGTTGGTGGTGGAGGACAAATGGCTGGCGACGCTGCGAGCCGGGGTCCGAGCCGAGGTGGAGCGGGTGACGCAGCGATTGGCTACCCGGGTCAAGACTTTGGAGGAACGATACGCTGAGCCATTGCCAAAGTTGGCGGCCGAGGTGGAGAAGTTGACGGCGAGGGTTGAAGGACATTTGGCAAGAGTATTGGGTTTTGGCCAGGGTCGGCGACTTGTGCAGTCCGAGTTAGGGAGTCTACCCGAAGACTGGAGGTGCTCAAGGGTTGAGCAGTGCGCCGACGTCGCCAGTGGCACGACTCCGTCAAGGGCCAAGCAAGAACGATACTTCCACAACGGTGAACATGACTGGGTGAAAACTCTAGATCTCACGAATTCGGAGATCGAGATTGTACAAGAGCAGATCACCTGCTACGCATTGAAAGAGACCAGCTTGCGTCTGTTCCCGGCGGGTACTGTGCTCGTGGCGATGTATGGCGGCTTTAACCAAATTGGACGAACTGGACTTCTGAAGCGACCCGCCGCCGTAAATCAGGCGATATCTGCCATCATTCCCAGTGGCTTGGTGGTACCACGATTTTTGCTGGAGCAGCTCAATTACCGAGTCGAGCATTGGCGAACAATCGCAAGTAGTAGTAGAAAGGACCCCAACATTACCGGACAGGACGTAAGAACTTTCAAGTTGCCCCTCCCCCCCCTCCCCGAACAAAAAGCCATCGCCGAAGTCCTCTCCGACATGGACGCCGAAATCACTGCCCTGGAAGCCCGACTCGCCAAACTGCGCGACATCAAGCAGGGCATGATGCAGGAACTGCTTACCGGGAGGACACGGCTGGTATGACCACGGATCTCGCCCCCGCCCTGGTCAGCGACGTCAAGCAGCTCATGGACGAGGCTCGTCAGCGGGTGGCGGCCAGCGTGAATGCCGAGTTGACCCTGCTCTACTGGCGCATCGGCAAGCGCATTCAAACCGAAGAGCTGAGTGGGGAGCGGGCGGAGTATGGCAAGCAAGTGCTGGCCGGGCTCTCCAAAACGCTCACCCAGGAATATGGCAGGGGATGGAGCGAGAAGACGCTGCGACATTGTCTCCACGCTGTGGAGACAATTCCCGAAGAGATTCTCTCCACGGTGTGTGCACAATTGAGCTGGTCGCACCTCAAGCTGCTCATCTACCTGGACGACGACCTCAAGCGCTTCTTCTACCTGGAAATGGCGGCCATGGACCGGTGGTCGGTGCGCCAGCTGAGCGAGCGCATTCAGTCCATGCTCTACGAGCGCACCGCCCTCTCCAAGAAGCCCGAAGAGACCATCTTGAACGACCTGGCCCAGTTGCGCGAGCAGAAGATGAGCCCCGACCTGGTCCTCAAAGACCCCTACCTGCTCGACTTCCTGGGCCTCAATGACCGCTACCTGGAAAAAGACCTGGAAGACGCCATTCTGCGGGAGCTGGAGCAGTTTCTGCTGGAACTCGGCGCAGGCTTCGCCTTTGTCGCCAGACAAAAACGGCTGCAGATCGACGACGACGATTTCTACATCGACCTGCTTTTCTACAACCGCAAGCTCAAGCGGCTGGTGGCTCTGGACCTCAAACTGGGGGACTTTCGGGCCGAGTACAAGGGGCAGATGGAGCTGTATTTGCGCTGGCTGGCCCGCCACGAGCAAGAGCCGGGCGAGGAACCGCCGCTGGGCATCATCTTGTGCACTGGCAAGAAACAGGGGGAACAGATCGAACTGCTGGAGTTGGACAAGAGCGGCATCCATGTGGCCGAGTATCTCACCGTGCTGCCCCCTCGTGAGGAGCTGCATGCTCGCTTCCGACGCGCCATCAAATCCGCTCGCCAACGTCTTGGGGAAGAATGACCCAGGCCGTCGACCAGAGCGAGCGGGCCACGCAAGACCGCGTGGTGGCCCAGTTGCAAAAGCACCTGGGTTACCGCTACCTGGGCAACTGGGCCGCCCGCCCCAACAACGGGCCCATCGAGAGTGAAATCCTCACCGCCTGGCTGCAAGCCCGCGGCGTCAGCCCGACTCTGATCGGCAAAACTCTGCACCAGCTGGGCCAGACCGCCGCCCTGGGTGAGGGAAAGAATCTGTATGATGCCAACAAGGCCGTCTATCGCGCCCTGCGCTATGGGGTCAAGGTCAAAGAAGGCGCCGGAGAACTGACTGAGACAGTTTTTGTCATCGACTGGGAGAACCCGCACAACAACGACTTTGCGGTGGCTGAGGAAGTCAGTCTCAAAGGCGAGAACAAGAAGCGCCCCGATCTGGTAATGTATGTCAACGGACTGGCGCTGGGCGTACTGGAACTCAAGAATTCCCGAGCCGATGTATCCAAGGGCATTCGGCAGAATCTGGACAATCAAAAGAAAGTCTTCGTGCGCAGCTTCTTCACCACCGTGCAACTGGTGATGGCCGGCAATGACACGCAGGGGCTGCGCTACGGCACCATTGAGACGCCCGAAAAGCACTATCTTTCCTGGAAAGAGGAGAACCCGGACTACCAGCCCCAGCGCGATGCGCGCGACCACAAGTATCTGCCCACCTCCGGCTGCGCCCGCAGCGACAACTCCCTCGATTGCGCCCTGCTGCGCCTGTGCTCGCCCTCCCGTTTTCTAGAACTGATCCACGACTTTGTGGTCTTTGACAGCGGGGTCAAAAAGCTGTGTCGCCACAATCAGTATTTTGGGGTCAAAGCCGCTCAGTCACGCCTGGCCAAACACGACGGCGGCATACTCTGGCACACCCAGGGCTCCGGCAAAAGCCTGACCATGGTCTGGCTGGCCAAGTGGATTCGCGAGAACCTTACGGATGCTCGCGTTCTCATCATCACCGACCGCACCGAGTTGGACCAGCAAATCGAGGGTGTCTTCCTGGGCGTGGACGAGAAGATCTACCGAACCAAGAGCGGGGCCGACCTGATCCAGGTCTTGCAGCGAACCTCGCCCTGGTTGATCTGCTCCTTGGTGCACAAATTTGGGCGCAGCGAGGGGGAGTCAGCCCAGGAATTCATCGACGAACTTCAGCGCGGCCTGCCGCGAGACTTCCAGACTCCCGGTCAGCTCTTTGTTTTCGTGGACGAGTGCCACCGCACCCAATCGGGCAAGCTACACGAAGCCATGAAGCAGTTGTTGCCCCGAGCCATGTTCCTCGGCTTTACCGGCACACCACTGCTGAAAGCCGACAAGCAAAAGAGCATCGAGATTTTTGGCGGCTATATTCACACCTACAAATTCGACGAAGCAGTGGCCGACGGCGTGGTGCTGGACCTTCGCTACGAAGCCCGCGACATCGACCAGACTCTGACCTCGGAGAAGAAGATCGACCAGTGGTTCGAGGCCAAAACCAAGGGCCTCACCAACCTGGCCCGCACTCAGCTCAAGCAAAAGTGGGGCACCATGCAGAAGGTGCTGTCCAGCCAGTCGCGCCTGCGCCAAATGGTCAGCGACATTCTCATGGATATGGACACCAAGCCCCGCCTGATGGACGGGCGGGGCAACGCCATGCTGGTCTGCGCCAGCATCTACCAGGCCTGCAAAGTCTACGAGCTATTTCAGGACACCGACCTGGCCAGCAAGTGCGCCATCATCACCAGCTACCAGCCCTCTCCCGCCGACATCAAAGGCGAAGAGAGCGGCGCCGGCCTCACCGAACGGCTCAAGCAATATGACATCTATCGCAAGATGCTGGCCCAGTTCTTCGAGCAAAGCGACGACGACGCCATGGGTCGGGTGGAAGAATTTGAGCGCCTGGTCAAAGAGCGTTTCATCCACGAACCTGGTCAAATGCGTCTGCTGATCGTGGTGGACAAGCTGCTGACAGGATTTGACGCCCCTTCGGCCACCTACCTCTACATCGACAAGCAGATGCGTGATCATGGTCTGTTTCAGGCCATTTGCCGCGTCAACCGGCTGGACAGCGAAGACAAAGAGTATGGCTACGTGGTCGACTACAAAGACCTGTTTCGTCAACTTCAGGGAGCCGTGCAAGACTACACCAGCGGGGCCCTGGATGGCTTTGACGCCGCCGACGTTGCCGGCCTCATCAGCGATCGTCTGGACAAAGGCCGCCAGCGCCTGGAAGAAACCCTCGAGCAGGTCAAAGCCCTGTGCGAACCCGTGCTGGCCCCCCAACACGCCCAGGACTACCTGCACTATTTCTGCGCCGCCGACACGGCCGACAAGCACGCTCTGGCCAACAATGAGCCCAAGCGCCTTGCCCTCTACCAGTCGGTGGCGGCCCTCATTCGCGCCTACGCCAACCTGGCCAACGAGATGGAAGAGGCCGGCTACTCGGTCGCTCAGGCCAATGCCATCAAAGCCGAGGTTCAGCACTTTGAGAATGTCCGCCAAATCGTCAAAAAGGCCAGCGGAGACGAGCTGGACTTGAAGAGCTACGAACCCGCCATGCGTCACCTGCTGGACAGCTACATTCAGGCCAGCGACAGTCAGGTGGTGTCCGAATTCGGCGACCTCGGCCTCATCCAACTTCTGGTAAAACAGGGCCTCGGGGCCCTCCAAGCCCTGCCCAAGGATCTCAAGTCCGAAGGAGCCATGGCCGAGACCATCGAGAACAACGTGCGCAAAATCATCCTCGACGAAACTCCCGTCAACCCTAAATACTACGAGCGCATGTCCGAGCTTCTCGACGCCCTCATTCGCCAGCGGCGCGAAAATGCGATTGAGTACCAGGACTATCTCAAGAAGATGGAAAAACTGGCGCGTCAGGTGGTCGTGACCAGCCAGTCCAACTATCCCGAGACTCTCAATACACCCGCCCGGCGAGCGCTCTTTGACAATCTGGGCGGAAGTGAGCAGGCGGCTCTATTGGTAGACAAAGCCGTAAGAGAAACCAAGAAAGAAGGCTGGATCGGCAACCGCTTCAAAGAGCGCGAGATTGCCAATGCCGTCCGCGAAGTGGCTCCAGACTACAATGTGGGCGAAATCATGGAACTCCTCAAAAACCAGCGGGAGTATCAATAGTGGCCAACCGCACCCTGTTGGTCTCCGGGATTTCTGTCCAGATCGTGCGCAAACCAATTGAGAATCTCCATCTCGGCGTCTATCCACCCGACGGCCGTGTGCGCGTGGCCGTGCCACTCCACGTCACCGACGACAACGCCCGCCTGGCCGTGATCTCCCGCCTCCCCTGGATCAGAAAGCAGCAGAAAGGCTTCCGCGCTCAGGCCCGCCAGTCTCAGCGCGAAATGGTGACGGGCGAAACCCACTACGTCTGGGGTACTCGCTACCGCCTGCGCCTTACCGAGCGGCCTGGCCGCCATCAAGTGGTCATCCGAGGCAGAACGATGCACCTCTATGTAAATCCAGGAACCACCGACGAGAACCGCCGAGGGGTATTGACGGAGTGGTATCGCGACCTGCTCAAGCAACGAGTCCCCGGGCTGATGGAGCACTGGCAGCCCATCCTTGGCCGCAGCGCTGACTGGGGCATCCAGCGAATGAAGACGCGTTGGGGTAGCTGCAACGTGGCTCTGGGTCGGATATTGCTGAACCTGGAACTGGCCAAAAAGCCCCCCGAGTGCCTCGAGTATATCGTGGTCCACGAACTGGTGCACTTGTTGGAGCGCCAGCACACGCCACGATTTCGAGAGCTGATGGACCACTTCTTGCCTCAGTGGGAACGCTGCCGAGCAGTGCTCAACGGCCAGCCGCTGGCCGAGGAGGAATGGCAAACCGGCGATGCTTGAAGTCCCCCGCTCGGCCGTGACCTGGGGAGGAAGTCAGATGCCGCCCCAAAACAGGCTTTCAGGTGCCTTCAGTTACGGCAAGCAGCTCGATCTTCAGGCGAGCCAATCCCATCCCATTTGCGCAGGCCTCTCTCTTACTTTCATCGGCATTGCCCTCAGGTCCATCTGACCTGGATCATATCCAGCCTGGCAGGTGCCTCCTATGATAGTGGCCATGCCGCCTCTGTTCGGGGTTTTGTTTTTGTGGGGTCTGGCCGCGTTGGTGGGTTGGGCCGGTCCGCCTCCATGGGAGCTGTATCTCAGTCCTGACCTGAGTTTTGCCCTGTACAAACCAGGTGACTGGAGCGTATCGGTCCAACCACACTCCAATGGACGTTCCATCCTGGTGGTCGACCCTCAGAGTGGAGCCACGGTCACCATGACTTTGATCACCACGTCCGACCAGAGCAACAATTCTGTGGGATTTGCCAGTCGCACGCTGGGGAATATGCGGGTTCAAATACCGGCCCTGAAGCTGAGTTGGGCGCGATCCACGGCGGACAAGAAGCGCACCGTGATTGAGACCACGGTTCAAGACTCGGGGGGCCAGCGTCGCTTTCGGGGTTACTTTTTGATGGATTACCCCACGGCCAGATTTTGGGGATACGAAACCAGGGCCGCTGACTTCGCCCGTCTTCAACCCGCTCTGCTGAATATTGTCACCAATTTGACGCTGTTGAATCAGTCGGAGTTGCGCAAGGCCGCTGCTCAGCGCCTGGCTCCCAAGCCTTTACCCCTGTTCCCAAGGGCCCTTGGGGATGGTTCCGCCACTATGCAGGTTCCCTCGGGGTGGACTTTTCAGGGAGCCCAGGGCAGTGCGTTGTGCTTAGGCCCCGATGGGTCGTGCGGATTTTCTTTCGGGACCACCACCTTCTGGGGCCCGTCCAATCTGCCGAATTTTAACAACTCCTCCTTGCCAGGGCTGCACTATGCGTATATGCAGCCGCTTGAGGCGGTGTTGGTGATCATGCAGCAAGTCGGCACACACTCCATTGAAGTGGAGCAGCGTTGGGTTAACTCCGATCGAGCCCAGCAGGCGCGCGCGGCCACCAACCGGTCCGCCCAATCGGAGTCCGGCCTGCTGCACTACCGGACCAGGAGCGGCCTGGCCACCAAAGGTTACTACGATGCGCTGGCCTTCTCTCCGTTGCCTTCGGGTCAGTGGATGGTCCTCTTTTGGGGGGTCTGGGCTCCTCAGGCAACTTTTGATTCATGGCTGCCCACCTTGATCCCCATGGCGGACAGCTACCGCATCAATGAACAATGGGCTTCCAACTACATTCAGCAAGGGTTGGAAAGGCTGCGTCATCTGATGGCGCAGACTCGGGCGGCTATGGCCGACACAGCCAACTACGCCCGCGAGACCAACCTGGCAATTTTTCAGGAGAAGATGCGCAGTGGCGACTATCTTGACTACAAGCGCACCTCGATGATTCGTGGCGAGCAGGAGTGGGTCTCCCAGGTAGAGGGGGGGGCTCTTTACAAGTCCGACAGCTGGGGATTGAGTCGCGATGGGCAAACGGTGGTTGAGGGTCAGGATGCGAACTACAATAACTTTCGCGGGGAGAACCCCGTATTTCGGGAAAACATGACTCCCGTGGATGCTTCCAGGGAGGTATATGAGAGTGTCTTTCGTGGTCGACCTTAGAAGGTGGCTCTTGGTGGCATGGATATGCTCCTTGGGTGGCTTTGCCGTTCCCCAGCCTTTGGGCATGATCTCCGATTTGCGTGGGTCGGTAAAGCTTGAGAAGCAGTCGGCCGACCTGCTGGACCAGTTGGCATCGGGTCAGACATTGACGCTGGCCGATGGTTCCTCGTGCACAGTGGTATGGTATGGGGACGGCCACCGCGAAACGGTGCTGGGTCCGGCTCGGGTCCAGGTCACGGCAGGTGGCCTGAAAGGCAAAGCTGTGTTGCGCTCGCCCGCTTCTCAAGCGTTGGCGGCTTTGACTCCTCAAGCCCAAGCCGGATCGGCCTATGTGGCTGGCGCTGCCCGTTTTCCCGTGCAGCCTGCGCTGGCCGTATCAGGGCTGGCCCGCGTGCCGGCCAGCCTTCCGTTATTTGAGCTGCCACCGTTGGCAGCCGAGGCTCGCCTTTATGAACAACCCTCAGGCCAACTCGTTTTGCAACAGAGTCTGATGCTGGAAGGCCTGTGGGCGATTCCGGCTTACTCATGGAAGCCGAATGTGAGTTATCGACTGGCGTTTTTGGGGGCGGACGGAGTCGAAATCGCTTCTCGCCAATTTCAGGTTATGGACCACGCTCCCTCGTACTTGGAAGAGCTGGCCAAACTGGCCGACATCAATAGCGGTGATCCTACCCCCTGGATTGCGCGAGCCGCAGTGCTGCAACAGGATGGCTGTTACGACCTGGCTCTGAATGCCGTTCAGGAGGCCATTACGCGCCGGCCATCAGCGGCCTTGCTACGCTGGGCAGCCAACCTTTGCGACCGGTTGGGTCACGCCAGTCTGGCTCGATGTTACCGAGCCCTGGCTGGAAAATCGGAGAAGTAGGGCTTTGGCGTCGCTTGCGCCAACGCGCCACCGGCCGGCTTTGTTGCTGATCGGGGTCATGGCGACTCTACTTTGTTGGCCCCTGCTGGAGGGGTCGGCCCCGGGGACCTTTCTCTGCCTGAAGGCCCGCGATGGATTGTTGTGCCTTCGCTACTTGCTGGGACGGGCGCCTCCCGTCTCTGATCGGATTGTGCTGCTGGCCATCGACGACGCTACCGTGCGTGAGCCCTTGCTGCAAAAGCCCCTGTCCATGTGGGGGGCGCAGCACGCACAGGTGTTGTCGGCTCTGCGCGAGGCCGGAGCGGCCGTGGTGGTGATGGACATCATTCAACCCTACCCGGGCGCCAACGAGCGGGAGGATAAGGAGTTTGCCCGGGCTGTGCGGGACGGCCCCAGTGTGCTGGCGGTGGATATTGATGATGCCACGAGCCGGTTGGCCCCCACCAATCCAAGGCTCCTCTTTGCGGCCGGAGACCCTGCCGAGGTGGCCGGACTGGTTCGCATGGCTCGCGATTCGGACGGGCTGCTCAGGCGCGCTTCTTTGGTGCACGGCTATACCACTGCTGCCGGAGGCAGGGACAACCTGCTCACGCTCTGGTTTCAAGGTGCGCGTCGGTTGTTGGGTGTGTCCACGCAACAGTTTGCCCAGGCCTGGCAAGCCCGCCGCGGGGAGCAACTGCAACTGGGAGAGCGTAACGTTCCTCTAGTGAGCGGGGCGCCGGGCCAGTCCCCGGAGTATATGTTGGTCAACTATCTGGGACCCGATCGCAGCCTGCCGCGCATCTCGTATTCGGAGGTCTTGCGTCGTTCCCAGGATCGGCAGTGGCTGCGTCAACACTTTCAAGGGCGACTGGTGTTTATGGGTGTGACCGTGGCCGATCTGCAGGACTACCACCTCACCCCCATGGGCTGGGTTCAAAGACCTTCTGCATCTTCTGCTCAGCCGCCGCTGGCCGGAGTGTTAACGGGACGGCATCAGGCCGAGGGCGACCGGATGGCCGGCACCGAGGTGCTGGCTCAGGCGGCCAACACCCTGCTGACGGGGGCCTTTCTCAGGCTCCCACCCAGCGGGCTGGCCTGCGTGTATACGCTGGCTTTTGCCTGGCTGGGGGTGCTGGCAGGATATTCTCGGGGCCGGCGGTTGCCCAGTTTGTTGGCGCTGCTACTGGCCAACCCGTTGCTGGCTCTGGGGGCATTGCTGCACTCGGGTTGGCTGATGCCGCTAGCCTGGCCGGGGGGTTCGATCCTGGTGGCTTTTGCGGGGGCAACCGGTTGGCGCTACAAGACCACTGAGGCCGATCGGCGCCGAATGCGAGCTCTGCTCAGCCGCTATGTCTCCGACCGGGTAGCCAGTCTGGTGGTGGATCATCCCGAAGAGGCCGGACTGGGAGGACGCTCGGCCGAGGTTACGCTGCTCTTTTCTGATTTGAATCAGTTCACAACGTGGTCGGAGAAAACCGAACCGGCCCAGGTGATCGAGGTGATGAATGAGTACTTCACCGCCATGGAGGAAGTGATCTTTCATCACGGGGGCACCTTAAAGCAGTTCGTGGGCGATGAAATCATGGTCATTTTTGGAGCCCCCTATCCTCAACCCGATGCTGAGGAACGGGCCGTCCGTACGGCTCTGGCCATGCGTTCTGAGTTGGACAGACTGGGCGAGGTCTGGTGCGCCCGCGGAGGTCCGCGACTGCAGGCCAAATACGGTCTGCATCGCGGCCGGGTGGTGGTGGGAAATGTGGGTTCTCCCCACCGCACTGAATATGCGGCCGTGGGCGATGCAGTCAATCTGGCTTCCCGAGTCATGGGGCTGACCAAGCTGCTGGGACACCAACTGCTCATCACCGAAGACGTCTATGTGCGAGTGCGGGAGTTGGTGCAGGTGAGCGAATTCCCCGCCCAGCCGATTCGAGGGCGTCAGGCGTCGGTGATTGTCTTTGGCCTGGACGGCTTGAGCCCTCAGGCCCGGCCCTGGGCACCGGCGGAGAGGAATTGACCAGATGCGACGGTTATTGACGATACTTCTGCTGAGCTGGCGACTGGTCAGCGCTGAGCCCGCTTTTATTGAGGCGGATAGCGCTTTCAACCAGGGCGACCTGGCCAGGGCAGAGCAACTTTATCAGGAGTTCGCCCAGCAAGCGCTGGGCGACGGCAATCTGGAGTCGCAGGCTCGCGCGCTGGAAGGGCTGGCGGCCGTTTTTCTGTCCACCGGGCGGGATGACCGCTATCGCGCCACCATGCAAGAGGTCGTGCGAGTGCGTCGCTCGCTGCCCGGTTCGACAAGTCAGGAGCTGTTGCTGGAAGGGGGTTTTGAGCGAGGCCTGGTGCCGCCCTGGGGAACGGGTCACTACGAAAGTGGCAATTTTAACTTTGGCATCTGGTGGAACAGTTCAAGTTGTCGTTCCTTTGCTAAAATGGACAGTGCCGTAGCCCATCGAGGTCGCTCCAGCCTGCGACTGACCAATTTCAGTAAGGCTGGCGCCCATATTTTTGGGACCACCGCCCAGCGAATTCGAGCCGTGCAACCCAACACCGTTTATGAGGCAGAGTTGTGGGCCAGGGCCGATTCGCTGGCCAGCGGCTCTGTGCTCGTGGTGGCCGACGCCGCCTGGCATGTGCGGCTATTTAGCTTGCCTCCGGGAAGCTATGACTGGACTCCTTTCCGAGTTCAGTTTAATTCTAAAGACCTGTCCTTCATCGACTTCCGGATCATTCATCAGAACACAGGAACCGTCTGGCTTGATGAGGTGGTCTTGCGTCCCGTGGTAGGCGCCGTCTCTGACCCGCTGTTGCAGGCGGAGTCTCTCTACCAGAACGGGCAAATTCAGGCCGCTCTGGACCGCTACCTTCAACTGGAGAAAGAGTGGGCCGACGATCCGGGCCGACTGCGCGCTGTTTGGTTGCGCCTGGCCGACGCCTGGACCTGGGCGGGTGAGTATGGAAAGGCCATGGAGTTGTATGCCAAGGTACAAACTGCCGGCGCTTACCCGGTTTGGATGGCGATGGGGGATATCTACTTAAATTTGGGTCAGCCCGAACTGGCACTGCAGCAGTATCAGCATGTCTATCTTCAGGCAGCCGGGGATCAAGCCAGGCGCGCACAGGCCGCCGACCGAATGGCCATGAGTCTTTTGCGCTTGGGGCGCCTCTCCGATGCGCTGGCCTTTGAGAATGAGTCGCTGGCCGTGATGGTGCATATTAACGACCCCCACGGTCGGGCCCAGGGACTGTGCCATCTTGGACAGATATTGACGGTTGCAGCCCAGTCTCAGGCCGCTCGTGATCGTTTTGAATCGGCTCTGCCGCTGGCTCAAGCCAGTGGGGATCGAAAGTTGGAAAGCGACATATTGACGCATCGGGCTATTCTGATCGGTCAAGGTGGGGCTGACGCGCAGGTTATGCGAGATTTGGCCCAGGCCATCCAGCTGAGGCGCCAGGTATACGATCAATATGGCCTGATTTTCTCACTCTACTGGCAGGGCAAATTTCTGGCTCAAAGGGGAGATGTGTCGGCGGCTTCGATTTCGCTGCACGAGGCCGTGGAGCTGCTGGAGGGTGTCAAGGACGGAGCTGGCAGCATCGAGAGGGGAGGCGAAACTCTGCTCAAGAGCCAGGCCGAGGTGTATGAAGAGTACATTCGACTGCTGCTCCAGCAGGGTCGTCACGAAGAGGCCCTTGAGGCGCTGGCCCGCAGTCGCCGCCAGGAGTTGCGGCGACTCTTTGAAGTGCAACAGGCCAGTCTGCCTCCCCTGCGGCAAAGGGCATTGGAACAAAGCCGTTCGATTCAAGGCGAGCGCGAAGCGCTGGAGCGGAAACTCCAAAAGGAACTGTCGCTCCCGGCCGGGCAGCAGAACTCCGGTCAAGTGGAACAAACCCGTCAACAGCGAGAGCAACGGATTAGCGACTATCGCCAGTTTCTTCGCGAACTCTTTCAGAGTCAACCCGAGTTAGCCGGTATGATCAGCGTGCACCCCAAGCAACTGCGTGCCAAGCAGTCGGCCCTGGGCAAAGACGAGGCGGTGGTGGAGTACCTCTGCGGTCAAAACCAGCTTTACCTGTTTTTAGTGACGCCCAAAGCACTGGAGGTCAAGGTCCTCGATCTACCCCGCGCGGAGTTGCAGCGGCGTGTCCTGCAAATGCGTCAACTGCTGATCTCGCCTCAGGCAGACACTAAAAGTCTGTCCATCCAGTCTCATCAACTCTACGGCGATCTGATCAAGCCGCTCGAGCCCTGGTTGAGAGAGACCCAGAGCCTGGCCATTCTGCCCAACGGACCCCTACACTATTTGCCTTTTCAGGCTCTGCTCAGGGACCCGGGCAAAGGTCAATACGTTGGCGACCGCTGGGCATGTATCAACCTTTGCGAAGAGAGCTTCCTGGCTCCAGCGCCAGCGGGCCGGGCCCCCCAGAGAATGTTGCTGCTGGGCAATCCCGACGGTACACTGGCTGCGGCCGAGCGCGAGGTGCTGCGGATTTCCCAGATCTTCCCGGGCTGTCCCGCCTATCTTGGCAAAGCGGCTAAAAAGTCCCTGGTCCAGCAGGCCGGGGGTAGCTATCAAGGCCTGCATATCGCGTCTCACGGCTTGTTGGATCGGAACGACGTGACCCGCTCCTACATCCTACTGGCTCCCGAGTCTTCGGATGCCAGTTCAGGGCGCCTCACTATGCGTGAGATTTGGGGACTGGATCTAAAGGGTATGCAGTTGGTCACTCTTTCCGCTTGCCTGACCGGCCTGGGGGAGGGCAACCCGGGAGATGATCTGATCAGTCTGGAGAACGCTTTTGTCTTTGCCGGTGCCAACAGTGTGGTAGCCTCTCTGTGGGAAGTCAGCGACGAAGCTTCGGCCATGCTGATGACTGAGTTTTATCAAAACCTGAAGAAACTGGGCCCGGCTCGAGCTCTGCAAAGGGCTCAGCGAACCACCCGGGACAAGTATCCTCATCCCTATTTTTGGGCTCCCTTTATTTTCGTGGGACCCACCGAGTCGAAGAGGTGACAGAATGAGACAGTGGACAATTTTTTGGTGCGTTTTTTGGTTGTGCCTGGCATCTGCGCGGGCTCAACTGCCTGCCGACCCACTCGAAGTGGGGGATAACCTGGCCAGATTGGGCGACTACGAGGGAGCTCAGGCCGCCTACCTGGCTGCTCCCGTTGAGCAACTGTCACCCCGACAACGGAGGCGTCTAATGTGGGCTCGTCTGGCGCTGGCCCAGGCCCGAAACAATACCCTGGAGGTCAAGCGATTGTCCGGCCAACTCGAAGAGCTGCTGCGCTCGGAGGAAGACCTGGAAATTGCCGTCCGGCTTCAACTTGTGCGCGGAGCTGTGGCCTATCGGACTCAGGACCTGGCCGGTGCGCGCGAGGCCTTCTCCAGGGCCCGCCCCCTGGCCGATGCCTTGAACCGTCAGGGAAATCCCATTGGCTCACTGGCCCTCTACGAATGCATGAGTTACGACTATTTGCAGGCTCTCGGCTCGAAAGGCCGACCCCTCAGCCAGGATTACGGCCGGGCCTGTCAGGCCGCCCATCAGGTGGTTGGGCCGTCCGCCCAACCTTTGTGGGCCCTGGACATCTACCGGAGCCTGAGCTGGACTCGTCTTTGGGTCTGGCAGTCGTGGGAGTATTCTTTCCTGGCTTATCGTAAGCAAGACCTGCCGTTGTCCGGCGAATGGGCTCAGATCAGCTATGTCATTGGCAGCCAGGCTGCCGAGAAATATTGGAAAGCCTACGGAGTTTCTCAGGACGCCGAGTTGTTGACGGCCACTTTGCATGCCTATCTGGAATTGACCGAAGGCTTCGCCGAAGCTCCCTCCACTCCCCAGATTCTCCAACTATTGGCTCCGGTGTTTGAAAAACTTTCTGCAACCCCCACCGTTGAGCGGTTTCTTTTGCAGGGGCGCTACCATCGATCGTGGGCCCGCTATCAGTTTTTTGCGCGCAAGGATGCAGTTGCAGCCCTGAAGGAATACCAGTTGGCGGCTGACTTTTTTGGGAAAGGTGGCTACCCGATCGATCAGATGGACATTCTGGCCGAGACGGCCTATGTCTACCTGCTCAATCAAGCTCCCAAGAACTGGGAGCCGGTCGTTGAGGCCAATCTGCAGCAACTGCTGCGCCTCAGTCAGGACTATTCGTATCCCTTGGGTCGTTACTACGGATTGGGTCTTTATGGGGTTTTGCAGGCGCGAGCAGGCCGACCGAAAGAAGGAGAGGCCATGTTGCGTGGATGCTTTGAGCAGATGGAGCAGTGGCACCGTCACGCCGCGGCCACACCGCAGGCCCGCAACCAGGCTCTGGAACGACCGGAGGTCAAGCTCTTCGGCGACACGCTGATTGAGATTCTGCTGCAGCAGGGCCGCTCCCAGGAGGCCCTGGAAACCACTCGAAATCTGACCGCTCAGGCCGAGACGGCCGGCCTGGATCTGTCGCGAATTGTGCCCAGGGATGCCCAACAGGCCCACGACCTGCAGTCTCTGGTAAAGACTCGCGGGCAGGCCGGTCAATTGCAGAGCCAGTTGCAGTCAGCCCAGGTGGGTGGGGATCTGCAGGGGGCGGCTCAGATCCAGGAACAGTTGGCCAACAATCGAGCCGATTTTGAGAAGACGGTCAACCGTTTGCGGCAACGAGACCCCGAATTTGAGCGGGTTCTTTCGGTCAGGCCATCGAGCTTCTCCAAGCTGCAGGCACAGCTCTCCCCCGAAGTGGTGGTGGTGGAATACTATCCCAGCCAAGACAAGCTGATTCTTTTCGCGGTTACCCGCAAGCAACTGCGCATTTTTTCGGCGCCTATCGGTAGAGACCAGCTGAACGCAAGCATACGCACCATGCGCCGCAAAGTGGCTGCCCGCGAGCCCCTCGATGACAATAGTCTTTATTCCAGCTTGATCGAGCCTCTCGAGCCTCTGTTGCAGGACCACAAAGTGCTGGCCGTGATTCCCAGCGGCCCGCTCTATTATTTGCCTTTCTCGGCCTTGCGCAAAAACAACGGTGGCTACCTGGCCGAACGAGTATCTGTCTGCCTGCTGACCGCCACCGAATTTCCTGAGGTGGCCCGTTACGCCTCCCACGGAATACCCAAGAGTCTGCTGGCTTTGGCCAATCCTGACGGAACTCTTCCCGGCGCCAGTCGAGAGGTTGCCTCGTTGGCCAGACTGTTTGCTCGCAACACCACATACGTTGGCGACAAAGCCACCAAGGACAAAATCAACGGCAATAGCGATATTCTTCATCTGGCAACCCACGGAACTCTCAACGGTCAGGACGTCAATGAGAGTTATCTTCAGATGGCTGGCAAGGAGGGGCGTCTGACTACGGGTGAGATCTATTCGCTGGAGCTGGACAAGGTGTCCCTGGTGACACTTTCCGCCTGTCAAACGGCTCTGGGCGAATTCAATCCAGGTTCGGAGGTGGCCAGTCTGTCGCAAGCCTTTAGTGTCGCCGGCAGCAAAACGATGTTGGCCAGTCTCTGGCAGGTCGAGGACGAATCCACAGCCAGCCTCATGCTGTCCTTCTACCGTCACTTGCTGACCGGAAAGAGCAAGGCTGAGTCTCTTCGTCTGGCTCAGTTGGACTTGCTCAAGCAGCCCCGCTGGAGTCACCCGTTTTTTTGGGCCCCCTTTGAGCTGATCGGCGACTGGCATTGAGGCGCTGAGGTAGAAAGAGGACCCCGCCGAAGCGGGGCCCTCTGGCTTGCCTGGAAGCGATGGCCGGAACCTACATCCAGAAGGTGTCCTGACGAGTTGAGGGCGTGTTGGTGAGCAAGGCGTTGACGACCGTTTCCACCTGCTGTCGCCAGACGGCGGCCTTCGTCCCGACGATCTGGCCCGAGCGGCCCGCCAGCAGCTGCCTAAATTGCTGCAGCGAGTTTAGTTGGGCCAGGCTGAATCCGCGCCGAACCAGCGCTTCAATCAGCATTTGTATCGCCGCATCCCAATCGGCGAGAGTCTGCGCCAGGCGCACTTTCTGCAGTGCCTCTTGCACCGCATCCAAAGCCGGACCTGGAGCCGGCGGCGAGGCCGGCACCCAACCCGACCCAGGAGCCGGGGAGGGAGGCGGCGGCGGCGGCGGGGCCGGGGCGCGTTTCAAGTCCAACTCGCCCCGGTATTTTTTGGCGGAGGGAATGTCGCGCGCAGGGGTGGTCATGTCCAGTGTCGGCGCAGCCATCTGAAGTTCGCAGATCTCCGCGCCTGACAAGTCCCAGTTCTCCGCGCACAGTAAGTCGCAATCCAAGGCTTCGAAGCAGGCCTCGGCCTCTGGTGCGCAGGCGAAGGGATCGCTGGCAGCGGGCGCCCCAAACGGGTCGGCTGCGGGTGCACAGAAGGCGTCGGCTGTGCCGGCGAAGGGGTCAGAGGGGACTCCTCCTGATCCTCCAGCCGCTCCTCCGCCTCCAAAGCCAGCCGGTGCCATTGAGGCAAAGCTGGCAGGCTCGGCCTCCTGGCTGCGCATTCGAGACGGGGACAGGGTGGGCTTGGCGGCTCCGAACATCGGTGTGGTGCTCTCCGACTTGGCTCTCAGCAGACCGCTTTTTCGTGGACTGCTCTGTTGTTGGAGTTTTTGCTGGTCCCAACCGGCCGGGTGTGACACCGCCTGTGTAACTTGATGAAGGGGGCCTGGCACGTAGCTCTGGTCATCTACGGCCACAAAAGCCGTGAAGCGACACAATACGCCGTGAAGCAGGGCAAACTGGGCAATGGCTGCGGGTTGGTAGGCGGGCTGTCGCCATCCTGCCAAAAAGCCATGCTCAAGCTCCAGCACTCGCTCGCGGGCCCACATTTTGTGCACCGTCTGGCCGCTGCACAGGGTCACCGGCAGGCGATTTCGGAAGGCGCGTCCATCGCTGGAATAGCCGATCACGTCGACCTCAAGAGGGATGCCTCCGCGCACATGTCCCATCTGGCGCGAACACAGACCTTCGAACAGATCCACCTGGGCCGGACTGCATTCGGCGCCGGGAAACTGAACGCTGACCTGGTGGAGCAGTGGTGGGTTGATGCGTCTACGCAGCCCCAACATTTCGGTGTCTAGCTGTTCCTCGCTATTGACCAACGTAAAGTGGCCACCGCTGACCTGGGCGATGCGCTCGAGCAGGCTGACATTGACGGCTGAGTCGATACCCACCGTGAAAATGCGAATGCCGGCGGCGTTCTGCTGAATCCAGCGCAGCACTTCGGATTCGTTGCCTACCTGCCCATCGGTGATCAGAATCAGGTAAGGCTGCTGGTGGCCGCGCAGCATCTGCACGCCCGCCTGGATGGCCTTAAGGATTTCGGTACCGCCGCGATCTTTGACCTTGCCCAGTTGTTCCAGGGCCAGGTAACGCTCGCGGTCGCTGGCGTAGCGAAGACTGGTTTTGGTGGGGTCGAGGTATTCGACAGTGTCATCAAAATTGAGCACCTGAAAGGCGTCCCTTTCGGTCAGCGAGTCGATCAGTCGGCCTACCGCCCGCCTTGCGCAGACCATTTTCCAGCCCGACATCGAGCCAGAGCGGTCGAGCAGAGTGACCACCTGGCGAGGGGTCTGAGGTCCCAGCTGGTGGACGTCGTCGGGCACCAGGTTGAGCACAAAATAGTGGCCCTCCGGTCCCTGGGTCACCTGAAAGCTGCTCTGTGCTTGCGGCGAAGGCAGCGGAATGCGCACGATCAGGTCGCGGTCGAGTCGGTCGGCGGTGGGGCTGAGGGCCAGACGAAAGCCGCCGGGCTCGTTCCAACACTGCAGGTCGGGCAGGCTGACCTGGGGGAGGCCAAAGTGCAGTCCACCTTGATCTACCTGAATGTCTACACTGAGATGGACGGGATTGGGGTAGCCGGGCAGCAGTACCGGCGGAGAGATGCGACTGGCATCGGGGACAGCGTTGGTGTCCGCCTGGATGCCGCTGCCCACTGACTCACCCGAGTAGGGAGTGCCCGGGATATAGCGCGGGGCTACCACCAGGGGGAAGCGGAACATGGCCTGGCCATCGCTCCAGCTCAAGGGTCCGTCAAGCTCGAGTTCTATTTCGACAAACTGGCCCGGTGGGATATTGCCGACAGTCATGGTGAAGACTTCCGAGCGCTCTTCCTCGGCCAGGGCTGCCTGCTTGCCTTGCGAGATGGCTTGCTGGTACTGGCGACGGGCCTCGCCGCGCTCCTCCAGGCGTCCGACCACCCGGCGTTGCTCGGTCTGCATCACAAAGGAGCTGACTGCGGCTCGCCCTGGCAAGGGAAAGATGTAAACCGCCTCGAGCGGTTGACCATAGGGGTTGTAGAAGCGCTGGACCAGCTTGAGATGATAGAGCAGACCGACGACGTGGCCCTGCAAAGACATGCTCTGCAGCGGCAGAACCCCGGCCGAGGTGGTGAGGCTACCAAAGCTGCCCAGGTCAGATGGGACCCGAAATTTCTGATAGTCTCCTTCGTTGAGGATCTGGACTTGGATTGGACTTGCGGTCACGGCTGTGAGCCCCCTTCTTGAGCTGGGCCTTGTTGAGGCCTGCATTGTTGGACCAGAACAGGTAGTTTTTGAAGAAATTCGGTCAGCGAGAATCCTTCGGGAAGCCTTTCCGGGTCGATCAGGACCTGAAGGCCGATCATGGGTTCGATACTGGTTAAGGCTCGATGTTGCGAAGGCAACACGATGGGTTTGGGGTCGGGGCGGGTGGGCAATTCGTGCCAGAAGTCGCTGCGACGAACTGGCGGCTTGTCCACCTCGTGAGATTGTTGGGGGAGCGGGAGAGGCAGGGCCAGGCCCAGCATTTGGGCCAGCTTCTCTTCATTGAGTCCCAGCATCAGCTGCTGGATGTCCTCCAACTTTTTTCCCGCCAGTTGGAGATGCTTGATGGCCAGAACCTGAAGCAGATGCTTCCCCGTATACAAAGCCACGCGTCCTTGAAAACGCGCCGCCCGGTCGAGGATGCCCAGAGTGGTGTAGTAACGGAGCAGTCGGGGCGTAGGCGTCCAGGTGACTCGTTTGGAGTCACCCTCGTGCCAACCCAGTTGGTCCATAATCTGCTGTCCCCAGTGGGCCAGTTCTTCAAGTTTGACCAGTGTCACGTGCATAATGTAACACTGTTGTATGACACTGTCAACGGGGGCGATTGGGGGAGTTCGCAAAGGTCGGGGGAACCTACCCTACATGGAGTGGATTCTGGCGCCGGCCTCTTTGCTTGGATTGCTGGCCCTTTCTCAGGGGCGCCGCTGGGGTTGGTTGCTGGCCACGGCGGCCTCGCTGGGGTATGTGGAGTTTTGCTGGCAGCGTGGGTTGGCAGGTCAGGCGTTGCTTAACGGTGTCTATGCTATCACTCAGTTGTGGGGCTGGCAGGACCAACCCGCTTTCCGTTCCCGGCGGCACCCCTATGCGTGGCTTTTGGCGGCCTTGCCGCTGGGTTTCTGGCGGCAAACCTTGCTCATCCCGGCGGACGCGTGGCTGACGGCGCTGGCGCTGACTGCCCAGGTCATGACTTCCCTGAAGATTCGTGAGGTGTGGCGTATTTGGGTGGTGATCGATGTGGCCACGGCCGCTCTCTACTCCTTTCATCAGGCCTGGCCCACGGCCATCCTTTACTGTGTACTGGCCGGGGTGGCCGAAGCGGCCCATCGCACCTGGATTCAAGATCGCTCGGAAGAGGGTGGACCGGCCTGAACAGAAAAGGGGAGCCGCCTATGCACGTCAGCGAACTCGAATATGCCGTTTTAACTCACCTTCATCAGCACCCCGACGAGGTCACCGTAGCCGACCTGGCAGCCCGCCTGGGCAAGGATCAGAGTCAAGTAAGCGCTTGTTGTCTGAGCCGCCCCGAGTGGGTGCACATTCGCGAGCAAGAATGCCTCTGGCTGCGCCTCGGCAAAAAGGCTCAGGGGGGTTTTCCCGAGCGCAAAGTGATCGAGGCTCTTCATCAATTGGGAGGGCAGGGCGATCTCAATCAGGTGGCCGAGGCAGCCGGACTGCCCTCGCAAGAAGTGGGTCAGAGCCTGCGCTTTCTGAAAGCCAAGGGCTGGGCCGAGCAGCAAGGTCGATCTCTGGTTTTGACAGAGGGTGGCCGACAGGGCCTGGCCGGGCCTCTGGCCGACGAGAGATTGGTGTTGGCCCTGGAGGCCGGCGAACAGGAGGCCTCCACTTTGGCCGAAGCCGCCGAAGGACTCAAGTTACTTCAAGGGCGCTCGGGAATGGTGGAGGAGAGGCCCCGGATATTGCGCTGGGTTCGACTCTCCCAGGCCGGTCAGCAGGCCGTCCAGGACGGTCTTGAATCTCGTCAACAGGTCAATGTGCTTACTCAGGAGATGATGCTATCGGGCCAGTGGCGCGAGGTAGACTTTCGTCCCTACGATGTAAGTCTGGCTTCAGAAGCAGTCTACCCGGGCAAAGAGCACCCCTTTGTGAGTATCATTCAGCAGACTCGTAAGGTGTTTTTGGAATTGGGCTTCGAGGAGACGGTCTCGCCTTACGTGGAGTCGAGTTTTTGGGATTTCGACGCCCTCTTTCAGCCTCAGGACCATCCCGCTCGCGATATGCAGGACACTTTTTATATTGGTCGTCCGGCCGAGTGTCGCTTGCCCAAAACGGAGTGGGTCGAAGCGGTGGGGGCCACTCACCGCGACGGCGGCCAGACCGGCTCGCTGGGTTGGCGCTACGACTGGAATGATCAGTTGATCAAGCAGCCTGTGCTGCGCACTCACACTACGGCCAGCAGCATTCGAGCCCTGGCCGACAATCCCAATCCTCCTCGCAAGGTGTTTTGCGTGGGGCCGGTGTTTCGCCGCGAGACCGTCGATTACAAACATCTGCCAGTGTTCCATCAGGTCGACGGTATCATCATCGACGAAAAGGCTTCCTTTGCGAGTCTGCTGGGCACGTTGCAGGCCTTCTATCGCAAGATGGGATTTGAGAAATTCCAGTTCCGTCCGGCTTTTTTCCCCTACACCGAACCCAGTGTGGAGATTTTTGTGTGGTCGGACCGCAAGTCGGATTGGGTGGAAATGGGCGGCGCCGGCGTCTTTCGGCCCGAGGTCACCGAGCCTTTTGGCTGCAAGGTGCCCGTGCTGGCCTGGGGGCTGGGACTGGAGCGTCTGGCCATGTTTCGCTACGAATTGGGCAGTATCGGCGAGCTCTACCGGGCCCGCCTCAATTGGTTAAAGGAGACCCCGCTATGCCGGTAATTGGCATCCCCGTCGATCTTTTGTTAGAACGCGTCAAGACCCAGGTGGGTCGTGACCAATTGGTGGAACATCTGCAGCACCTGGGTTGCGATGTTGAAGGCTACGCCACCATGCGTCGCTTTGCCTGTGGGCCCTGTGGCAACCTGATGGAGATCACCGAAACGGAAAACCCGCCTGTGCTGTGTGACCGCTGCGGGGCCGACTTCAAGGCTGCTCCCGACGGTCTCACCGCGGCTGGCGAAAAAGATGTGGTACGCATGGAACTCCTGGCCGTGCGCCCCGACATGTTTGATCCGGGCGGACTGGCTCGGGTGCTGCGCAATTATTTCAAAGAAAATCTGGATAGCCCCAGTTATCCGTGCCAGGCTTCCGACTACCGCGTCGCCGTCAGCGCCGACCTGGGCCAGCGTCCGTATATTTCGTGCGCCGTGGTGCGCAACCTCAAGTTGGACGACGATAAAATTCGCGTCATCATGAAACTGCAAGAGAACCTGCACTGGGCCTTGGGCAGAGATCGCAAACGCGCTTCCATCGGAGTCTATGATTTGGAGAGCCTGCAGGGCAGTCACTTTCGTTACTCCAGCGTGGGTCCTGACGAGTTGGAGTTTGCGCCGCTGGGCTATGCCGCCGAGCAACGTTGGACCCCCCAACGAGTCTTGGCCGAACACCCCAAGGGGGTCGCCTACGCCCGTCTGCTCCAGCATCTGCCTCGCTATCCCATTCTGCTCGACGAGCAGAATCAAGTGATGGCCTTGATTCCGGTTATCAACTCGGAGTCGACCAAAGTGTCCAAAGCTTCCACCAACTTCTTTATTGATGTCACCGGTCTGGAAGAGCGGATTGTGGACAAAACGCTCAATACCATCGTGACCAGCATGTTGGAACTCGATCCCGGTGCCCGCCTGGAAAGCGTGACTATCGAGTATCCCGATCGGGTCAAGGTCACCCCTGACCTGGCCCCTCAGCAGGCCACTCTTAACCCGGATACTGCAGCCAGTCGGCTGGGGATTCCCCTGGACCGGGCCGGCGTGGTGGAGTGTTTGCGGCGCATGGGCCATGGCGTGGCCGATAGCGGAGGCGGGCTTTTGGATGTAGCAGTGCCTGCTTATCGCAATGACATTCTCCACGAAGTGGACCTCATTGAAGATGTGGCCATCGCTTATGGCTACCACAACATCGTGCCCACCCTGGTGCCTACTCTGACGGTAGGTTATGAGCAACCTCTCGAGGTGAAAGCTCAGGCGGCCCGGGCCGGCCTTACGGGGTTGGGCTACTTGGAAGTGCTCACGCTGATTCTCTCCAACGAGGAGGCGCAGTATGATTTTCTGGGTCGCCCTCGCCAACAAAATCACGTGGTCATTCAGCATCCTATCAGTCAGGATCAGACCATGGTGCGGGTCAGCCTGCTGCCCGGACTGCTCGATACCCTCTCAGCCAACACCGATCACGAGTTGCCTCAGCGCATTTTTGAAGTGGGAAATACCTCCACTCTCGATGACAGTGAGACCGGTGCCAGTGAACACCGGCATTTGGCGGCGGCAGCGCTGGGACCAAAGGTCGATTTTGGTTCGATGCGTGCGGTGGCCGAGGCTCTACTGCGAGAATTTGGCTGGCGACTGGAGACCCGTCCCAGTACCGATCCGGCCTTCCTGGGGGGGCGTGGCGCCGAGGTCTGGGCGGTGCGAGGCACGACCAGGATCCAACTCGGCCTGTTGGGAGAGATTCACCCCCAGTGGTTGGACCACTATGGATTAAGCCACCCCGCTGCGGTTTTCGAACTAGACTTCGCCCGTCTGAGCGGGGTCTGAGGGCAACAACAGGCGAAACTCGGTTCCGGGGTGAAGGTTTTGCTGCTCCAGACTGCCTCCGTGTAACTCTGTCAGCATGCGTGCGATATACAGCCCCAGACCGGTGGAGGTTTCTTTGCCGGTGGGGCGGTTACCGACTTTGCCGAACATGGTGAAAAGCTTGCTCTTCTGCTCGTCGGGGATGCCTGGCCCCTGATCGCGGACGCGCACCACGGCTCTGTCGCCACTGCGTTCTAGAACCACTTCGAGGGTGGAGTCCAGGGGGCTGTATTTGATGGCGTTTTCGATCAGGTTGTCAAGAACAGAGGCCAGTCGATTGGCGTCTACTTGAGCCTGGAGGCTTTCGTCCAGATGCCACTCGAGGTGTTGCTGCTTCTTGCGCGCCAGCGGTTCCAGTTTGCGCAACACTCTTTCGGTCAGCGAAGCCAGCCCAACAGAGGTCTTCTGGAGCACCACCTTGCGCTCTTCCAGGTAGGCAACTTGACTCAGTTGTTGGACTAACTCCAGGGCCTGAGTGGCTGCCTGTTCGATAGTGTCCAGGTCTTTGCTGAGAGCTGGAGTCAGTTCGTGTTCTTCGCGGCACACTTCCACCAGTCCGATCACGGCCCCCACGGGGTTGCGCAGATCGTGGGTGATAATGTGGAGGTGCTCATGGTTGCGCCGCATCACCTGTTGCAGGCGCTCATTGGTGGCTCGCATGTCCAGGTTGGCGCGGCTGACCTCTTCGTTCTTGCGCTGCAAACGGATGCGCTGTCGATCATAGCTGCTTTTGAACTGGTCGGTGCCGTAACCCAGAGCAACCATGGCGGTAAACAGTCCCAGTGCGCTGTCGGCAAATTGGACCCGTTCACTGGAGTAAAAAGTGATCCACTCGGGTTGGGTTGCCTGCAAAAAGACGCAGAAGGCAGCCGTGCCGAGGTAGAGCCCAAAGATGGCCAGGCGTTGCGTTTCAGAGATGCTCAGGGCCAGGAACATGGCCAGCAGATACACTTTGGGAACCGAGCCATACAGGCCTCCGTTGAGCATCCAGGCCAGTCCTAGACTGATCGAGGTAGAAGCAGCGAAGCCCCATTGCAGACTGGCGCTGAGACCGTAGCGTTGGGCTTTGTAGCGCATCCATTCGAGCAGAAACATGAGACAGAACACCAGCGCCATCAAGGCTGGATGAAAGCCCCCCAGCACATTGATGCACTGGACAATCAGGCAATAGACGCTGGCGATACGGCAGGCCGAAATGAACTGGCGAGCTTCAAACGGCAGCGTGGTGATCACGCCTGTGTCGTGAGGACTCTCCGCCTCGGGATTTTGTGGTTCACCGGCCATCAGCCTGGGTTCTTGGACCTGCTTGCCGCGAACCCTTGAAGTGAGCTTAAAAAGCGTCCTGCAGGTGCTCCCATTGGACGGGATGCCCCCACACTCGAAAAACGTCAAAGCGCATCTCTGATTCGAGTGACACTCGGGCCTTTTGGAGAAACTCCTGGGCCGCCGCGCGCACACGCCCGATTTGACGGGCTTGCAAGGCTTCGAGTGGAGGTTTGTGCTGACTGGACTTGATCTCCACAAATACGACCACGGCACCCTGGCGGGCCACCACGTCGATTTCGCCTCGGCGGCCTCGAAAATTGCGCGCCAGGATGTGCCAACCGGCCTGTTCCAGATGCTGAACCACCCAGTCTTCGGACTGGCGACCCAGTTGATAAGAGGACAAGGACACTGACAGTCTGAGAGGAACGCCTTTCTAAAGATGCGACAATGGCGCTGGATGGCGGGATTGGTAGTGAGCGTATTGGTGGTGGGCTGCCAACAACAGCCTACCCCTCAACCCGGCTTGACTCCAGCCACCCCTGTCCCCAGTGTCAGCCCCACTTCAAGCGCGGCGGTGCCCCTGCCTCCTGAGATCGATCCCAGTCTGGAGCGTGGTCAACTGAGGGCCTACTATCAAAAGAAGTATTCGAAAGAAGAAATGCAGGCTGTTCAGTCACTGGTCGAGGAGTTGCTGCCAGGCTACTCACCGGCCGAAAAGCGTCAGGCCATTTCTGAAATTCTCTCGTTTTCTTATGTGATTTTTCACGAAACCGAGCATCATCACCTGGAGCGCAATCACGCTGCTCTGCGCAAACACGAGAAAACGCTGGCCAAAATCGCCAAAAGTTACCAAGTGCCACCGCTGGCTGTCACGGCGATTGTCTCTTGGGAGAATTCGGGGGGGATCAGCAAAGTTTCGGCGGCCGATGCCGCCGGATTGGGCCAGATGACCTGGGGAGCCATTGAGCAGGCTCACGACTACGCCCATCAGGAGTCGGCCCGGTTGCGCCAGGAGTCGGCCAATCCGACCGGCATCGAGCCGTTGGCCAAGCACTTGGAGACGATTGAGGTTCGCCATCAGAAAGCCTCTCGGGTGGCCAGGTTGCCCGACGAACGCTTTGTCCCCGAGTGTAATCTCGAAGACGTGGTGCTGTTTTTTCGGTTCTTGTTGGCCCAGGTCGGAGGGCGCGTGGATCACGCCATCGGGGCCTATCACAAGGGAGTTGGCAATACCGACGATATCCTCTTCGACTACTTGAAACGCAGCGAAGGTCAACTCAACTATCCGAGCAGCGATCGGAGCGATTTTTTGTCGGCTCTGGATCGGCGAAATGTGACCTACGTGACTCTCTGGAACGATGCCCGCTCACGCCAGATGCTCAACGGTTTGCGCACGATGGACGGGGATGTCACCACGCCAGAGAATCAATCTGAGGCGTTGGGGGATGAAAGCGATATCTATCCCTGGAAGGTGATGGGCTCTCTGGCCGCTTACCGCCAAGGGCCGAATTATGTGAGCGCCCAGATCGAGCGATACAGCCTGCCCCAGTCTGAAGTGGAGGTGCGCGGACTGCCTCTGTATGAGTCGCTTCCCGCCGTGCGCAAGGGTCTACAGGAAAAGAAGTTAGTCAAGACTCGAGCTCCACTGGCCGACTATGGGTTTCAAAGTGGCTTTGCCTCGGAGTATGTGGCCTGCGCCGATGCGATTACCCCAGAGTTGGAGGGATACCTGTTCAGTCTGGTGGTGCGGTGGCGCAAAACGGCTCATCAGGAGGACCTGAATTTGCCGGTCAAAACCTTGCTCAACATGCGGGCCTTGAGCACCGGGCAGCCTTACGGGCTTTTCTCCAAGGTACAGATGCGGGGAGTGACCGCTTTGCTGGCTCCCCAAGATCTTACTCCAGCCGCTCGGGCCGCTCTGAAGAAAGTGGTAGAGGTGGATTTTCTCAACGATCGCATCTACCGCTCCACTTTAGAGAACGGCGATGTGCTGTTGTGCCTCAACCCGCGTTTTGGTCACCAGTTTTTGGCGGCTTACGATAAGTATCGGCCCGCCCGTTAATTTGACCGTGTCCGCTCTATCCATCCAACAGTTGCGTAAGACCTACGGCGCCGGTGTGGAGGCCCTCAAGGGAGTGGACTTGCGCGTTGAACCGGGTGAGTTTTTCGCTCTGCTTGGACCCAATGGAGCCGGCAAGTCGACCTTGATCGGGATTTTGACCGGTCTGGTCAACAAGACTTCAGGAACGGTGAGGGTGTTTGACCAGGATCTGGATGTCTCTCCCGAGCGAGTCAAAGCGCAGTTGGGAGTGATGACGCAGGAGTTCAACTTTAATATTTTTGAGAACTGCTGGAACACGGTCGTCTTTCAGGCTGGCTATCACGGCATTGAGTCGCGCGAGGCGGCCCACCGCACCGAGAAATTGCTGCGCGATCTGGAGCTTTGGGACAAGCGTAAACAACCCATTCGCAATCTTAGCGGAGGTATGAAACGCCGTCTTATGTTGGCCCGAGCCATGGTCCATGACCCGCCATTGTTGATCTTGGACGAACCCACCGCCGGCCTGGACATTGAGTTGAGGCGTAGCCTGTGGGACTACTTGAAAAAACGCAACGAAGATGGCCTGACCATCATTCTGACCACTCACTATCTGGAGGAGGCTGAAGCTCTGTGCCGGCGAGTGGCCATTATCGACCAGGGGCTAATCTTGCGCGATGCTCCTACCCGCGATTTGCTGGGCACCTTGAAGCGTCAGACGTTCATTCTCGAACTCCAGGAGCAGTGCGCCTTGCCGGATAGTGATGAGCGACTGCAGTTCCGGGTGGTCGACGCGCTCACGCTGGAGGTGGATGTGGATCACCAGTTGACCATGAACGATCTTTTCCATCGACTGGACCAGACTCACATCAAAGTGCAGAGCCTGCGCACCAAGGCCAATCGCCTCGAGGAGTTGTTTATCGACATGGTCGGCAAAAAGGGCAAGGGCTTGTCGTGAACGCGCGCCGCCTGTACGTGGCCTGGCTGACGCTGACTCGCAAAGAAGTGCTGCGTGTGCTGCGCATCTGGACGCAAACCTTGCTGCCGCCGGCCATCACCATGGGCATCTATTTTGTGGTCTTCGGGAGCTTTTTGGGTGGACAGATCCGCTCGGTAGGCAACGTTCCATACATTCAGTTTATCCTGCCCGGACTGGTCATGATGACCTGCATCACCAACAGCTTTAGCAACGTGGCGTCCAGTTTCTTCAGCGCCAAATTCCAGCGCAATATCGAGGAATTGCTGGTGTCGCCTCTGCCAGACTGGATCATCGTCTCCGGCTATGTGGCCGGCGGCATTGTGCGCGGCGTCCTGTGTGGCCTGATTGTGGCGGGGGTGGGGCTGCTCTTTACTCACATTCCGGTCTTCAATCCGCTGTTGATTCTGTTCTATTTGCTCTCCTCGGCCAGCCTGTTTTCCCTGGCCGGCTTGCTCAATGCCCTGGTGGCCCGCAAGTTCGACGACATTTCCATCATTCCAACCTTCATCCTGACGCCGCTCACCTACTTCGCGGGCGTCTTTTATTCCATTACTTTGCTGCCCCCCACCTGGCAGAAGGTCTCTCTGGCGAATCCCATCTTTTACATGGTGGACGGCTTTCGCTACGGTTTTTTGGGCGTCCACGACGCTTCCTTGAGCGTGGGCTTGATCTTGCTGGTGTTGTTGAACGCGCTGTTCTATGTGCTCTGCTTGCAAATGGTCAGGCGCGGAGTAGGACTGCGCAGTTAGCAACGAAGGGAATCACTGACCGGGGGCAAACCGGCTTGAGGAATCCCAGAGAGTGATTGAACGAATTTGCCACCCCGCTACAGCACGAACAACGAAGATATCGACAACAAACTTTTTGATCTGATCGATCAGAATGGGCCCTGCGAGAATCGCGATTTGATTCATCAATTGATGGTCACGGCACTCAAGTTGGCCAAGGACGGCACGGACCGCGGCGACTTGAAGATCATGAATTCGACTCTCAAAGAGATGCGCTTTACCTGGAAAGTGTTCGGTCCCTACCGCCGTCATCGCAAAGTGTCTGTCTTTGGGTCGGCCCGTACTCCCGAGGGTCACCCCGACTACGTGATGGCCGAGCAGTTTAGCAAGCGCATCGCGGACGAAGGCTTCATGACCATTACCGGCGGCGGCAATGGCATTATGAAGGCCGGCAACGCCGGGGCGGGCCGGGAACGAACCTTTGGCGCCAATATTCGTCTGCCCTTTGAGCAGGCTTCCAACAGCGTGATCGCTGGCGATACCAAGGCCATTAATTTCAAGTATTTCTTCACGCGCAAACTGGCTTTCATCAAAGAGTCACACGCTGTGGTGTGTTTCCCTGGCGGATTTGGCACTCACGACGAAGCCTACGAGTCCATGACTTTGATCCAGACGGGCAAGTCGCACATCATTCCGGTGGTGTTGGTCCATCCGGCTGGCAGCCTGTTTTGGACCACCTGGGAAGAGTACGTGTTAGAGCATCTCCTGGAAACGGGGCTGATCTCGAAAGACGATACCAGCCTTTACCTGGTCACCGATTCGGTCGAGCGGGCCGTCCAGGAAGTGGTCCAGTTCTATCGCCGCTACCACAGCAGTCGCTATGTCGGTGACTTGCTGGTCTTTCGCATGCAGGCACCCCTGACGGCTGAAGAGTTGGCGTTGGTCAACGGTGAGTTTTCCGATCTGCTCAGCGGAGGGGTTTTCGAGCAAAGTGACCATCTGCCCCAAGAGGTCAACGACCCGCATATCGCTCATCTGCCGCGACTCTCGTTTCGATTCATCAAGCGCCGATTTGGGCGCCTCCGCCAGTTGATCGATCGTATCAACAGCTTTCCCCTTCCCGAGATGGGCGCCGCTTGCAGTCCCGAGGTGGGCGAGGGTGGCCGTATCCCTGAAGAGAACGACCCCGATTGAATCCCACCTGCCAGCGTCGTCTCAGTCACGATCTGCGCGGCTCGGTGGCCAACCTGCGCATGGGACTGCAAGCCTGTATCGAAACTCCCTCGTTGTTGACTCAACTGGGGGAGGCTCTGTTGCAGGAAGTGGATCGCCTGGACCGTCGCCTCATCCAATTGAGCTGGATGGGTCGCTGTGCCCAGCCTCAAAAGCAAGAGTGCAACCTGCAACCGGTGCTGGCTGCCTGGGCTCAGGAACGTGGCTTGCCTGAGGTGGAGTGCCCGCCTTTGCGAGTCTCTTTTGATCCAGACCTGATCAAGGCAGCCTTTTTTCAGTTGTGCGACAACGCCGAAGCGCACGCGGGCGGCGTCAATCAGGTGCGGGTGGTGGCCGACGACAGCTGCTGGCAGTTGCAACTGACCGATAGGGGGGCGGGCTGGCCCGAGGGTCTGGCCGATTGGCTGCAAGACCCTCAGTTGTGGCGGGGCCAGATCGCTTTGGGATTACCTTTGGTGCAAAAGGTGCTCTCCTGTCATGGAGGAAACCTCCTGATGGACCGGCCGCCCGCCAGCTGGATCTTACCTCTAGGGGTCCCGTGAGCTTCGAAACCAAGGACTTTCGTCAGACTTTAAGCCGCTTCGCTACAGGCGTTGTGGTGGTCACTACCCATTGGCAGGGTCACGCTTATGGCATGACCGTAAACTCCTTTACCTCCGTATCTCTCGACCCCCCCCTGGTCTTGTTTTGTGCCTCGCCACGCGGCCACACTCCCCAGGCCGTCCGGGATGCCGGTATCTACGGGGTAAGCATCCTGGCGGTCGATCAATTGGACCTGTGCAAGCGATTGGCCGGCATGACCCAGGTGGAAGAAATGGATCGCTTCGAGGGCCTCCCTCACACCCTCAGTCCCGGGGGGGTGCCCTGGATGGACGGTTGCCTGGGTTGGCTGGAGTGCCGAGTGGAACAGGTTTGGGAAGCGGGCGATCATCAGGTCATGTTGGCTCGGGTCACTCAGATTCGGCGGGGCGATGACCACGATCCATTGCTCTTTTTTCATGGCCAATGGCCTACGATTCAAAGGCCGGCAGGCGGGGTAGGATAGGCGGACAGTTTTCTAGGAGGACGATATGTCAACTCAAGCAGCCGAAAAGACCGAATTAGTGCGTTATCGTGTGGAAGACGGCGTGGCCGTTATGGAACTCAGCGATCCCCCCGCGAACACCTACACCCATGAGATGATGCGTCAACTCGACGAGGCCATCCTTAAAGCCCGTTTTGACGACAGTGTGCATGTGATTGTGATCACCGGCCAGGGCGAAAAGTTTTTCTGCGCCGGCGCCAACATCAAGATGCTCAGCGAAGTCACCCCGCAATTCAAGTACTACTTCTGCCTGCACGCCAACGAGACACTCAATCGTTTGGAGCAGACGCCCAAGTTGGTGATTGGCGCTCTCAACGGCCACACCGTTGGCGGTGGATTGGAAATTGCCATGGCCTGCGACATTCGCATCGCCCGCAAGAACGCTGGCAAAGTTGGCCTGCCTGAGATCACTCTGGGAGTACTGCCGGGCACCGGTGGTACCCAGCGTTTTGCTCGCATCGTGGGTCGTTCTAAGGCCATTGAACTGATGGTCACCGGCGAGAGCTTCTCTATGGAAGAGGCTAAAGAACTGGGCATTGTCAATCAGATCTTCGAAGGCGAACACTTCATGGGCCAGGTGATGACCTATGCCAAACAGTTTACTCCGCCCAACAAAGCAGCCCTGGCGGCCGGCCGCATCAAGCGCTCGGTGCAGTCGGGACTGGAGATGAGTTTCCAGGAATCCCTCTCGCTGGAGCGTGAGCTGCAGCAGCAGTTGTTCCAGTCTTCGGACGCCAAGGAAGGCCTGGACGCTTACGTTAGCAAGCGCACCCCACAGTTTCAGGGAAAATAGTCGGTCTCGGCCGAATTTAAAAACGCCGCGGAGAGATCCGCGGTGTTTTTGCAGGTGCTCCCAGGCGTTCGGCCAGTCACAACCGAAACTGCTGGGATGAGTATTCGTGTGGGACTGGCCATCGGGGTGGGGTGCCTGATTTTGTTGGGCCTGCTGGTCTGGAAGGTTCGCCAGCGCTATCGGGCTGGCCGCCGGGCGCTGGAAGAACTGCAGCAGCAGGCTCGTTCCATGAACATGGAGACTCAGGCGATGGCCGGGTCGGCCGAGGCTATGACCACGCGCAAGAAGTCTTAGAGTCTCGTCACCACAGGCGCAGGCTCTGCAGTCGGGCGCGCTCGGCACCGCAGGCGGCCAATTGATTGTCGGATAGGCCTAACCAGGAGCGGATCAAGTTGTTCCAACGTACGCCTATTTCTCCCTCTAAACCGCTTTGGGCTTGCAGATCGTGCAGGGCTCGTAGACCGGAGTCGAGATTGAGAGCCGGTACATGCTCGGGATTGCTTTGATACAGACGGTAGAGCAGGGCCAGGGTTTCCAGCAGAGCCGCGGCCAGGCGGCGGCGGTCGCCGAGCAGAGCCAGATGTAGAGCCAGTCCCAGCAATCGTTCGGCCAACGCTGGAATGGCCAGGCGGCAGGCCAGCAGGCCGAGCAATTGCGACAGTTGGTCGCACTGAGGCTGGCACAGGGGACCGGGCTGGTAGTGACTGAGTTCTTCAGCCATCGCCGAGAGTAAGCGGGGGGTCAACAACTTGGACGGCAACTGGAGCCATTGATGAACCCAGGCGATCACCCACTCGCCGGCCATCTCGGGCGAGATGTGGCGGAGTCGACCGAGACAGGCCAGCGAGTCCTCGGCGCAAAAGTGGAGGAAGGTGGGGTGGCCGGGATCTTCCAGGCTGAGCAAGCGAATTCTGCAGCGCAGTCTTTCCTGAAGAACGTCGGCCCGGTCATCGGGGATCTGGCTTAGCATTTGGGCCGCTTCCCGGTAGTCCACCACGGCCTTTTCGGGTTGCGCCAACTGATCGTAGGCCAGGGCTCGCCCTAGATACATCCAGCTCAGCACTTCCGGTCCCAGCGGCTGGACTTCGGGCAGACCCAGAGTGAAGGTCAATTCTTGAACCACCTGGGAGTAGTTGCCGCCGCGCCTTAGCAAGAGGGCCTTTTGGGTGACGAGTTGGGCCAGCAAAGAGGCGTTGGTCGTCTCTTCGCCGAGCAATCGGGTGGCCTCATCCAGGTCGCGCAGGGCCCGTGCGTGGAGGCCGGCTCGCAAAAGGCCCTCGGCTCGGCGAGCGTAGACCTCGGTGAGCAGGTCAGCGGGGGGATCGGTCTGGGAGCGCAACTGGGCGATGGCCTCGGAGAGATCTTCGAGAGCTTCTGTGACACGCTGACTGGCCAATCGCTCGCTGCCCCGCCGGTGTAGCGCCCGAGCTTCTACCAGTCCGCTGGCATCCGGCTGAAGTTGGCCGTACAGCCGGGCCAGAGCCACCAGCACGTCGGCCCGGGCCATCCGGACTGATTCGTCGCGGGTGGGCGGCCCCGATTCTATCTGGCTGAAGAGTTCCTCTATTTTCATGCTGACGGGCACCTCGGGGGCCTCGTCGCGGGTCTTCAGAAACTCGGAATAGAGGATGGCGAAATCTTGCCAATGGTGCAGGGTGGCCTGATAGCTCATGACTTCAAGCAGCAGATCGAGACGCAACGACGCCTCGGCGCTGCGCTGGCGAAGTTCCTCCAGGGCCGCCAGCAGTTCGGAAATAGCCAACGGAAAGCGTTCTTGCTTGGCCAGTACCTGGGCCCGCAGTCGGCGCAAGCGATATTTCTCTTCCAGAGCTTCATCGGGGTTGCCGCTCAGCAGGTCATTGGCGGCCTGCAAGTCTTCCAGGGCGGCGTCATACTCCAGCAACTGTACCTGCAGGGCGGCCCGGCGTCGCAATACCTCGGCTTGCTGGAGACGGTCCGGTTCGCTGCCTTCGCTGCCGTAGAGGTGAAAGGCCAGGCCAAAATCCTTCAGCGACTGAATCAAATCCCCCTGGCCCTGTGCCAATTCTGCCCGCAGGCGATGAGCGTCGGCCAGTTGCCGTTCCAGATTGCCAGACCCGCCCCGAACTCTTAAGCTGAGTACGTGAATCGCTTTGCTGGCCGTGTCCAGGCCGGTGGCCATATCGCCCAGGTGAAAGAGGGCTTCTGCCTGGAGCAGATGGGCCTGGGCCACGGCTTCGCCCGGTCCACCCAATCGCTCTTCCAGCAGGCGGATGGCACTGGCAGCCCGGTCGGCGGCCTGACTGGCTTCATTGAGCTGCAAATAGAGTTGGCCACTGTTGAAGTAGACGGAGGCCAGGCGACGCAGGTCGGGTTGCTGCAATTTGCCCGAATTGAGACCGTAGAGAAAGTCTTCGATGGCCTTATCGTAGTCTTGCAATGCTTCCCTACGACGGCTTAACAAGCCCAGGCAATCCCCTCGCCCTTGATAAGTCTGAGCCCGAAAAGGACGCAGGTCGCTCTGCTCCTCACACTCGATCAATTGGGCCTGGAAAGCCAGCGAACGAGTGTAGTCTTCGATGGCGGCGTCAATTCGTGAGCGGCGCCGACGCAGATCGGCACGTGAGTGATAGGCTTCGGCCAGAGCCAGGCGCAGATCCAGGCGCCCCTGTCGGACCTGCTGACTGTAACCGTGAATGGCTTCATCATACGCGTCCAGGGCCTCCTCAAAGCCTTGCAGAGCTTCGTAGGCTCGGGCTTGAAGAACTTGTATCTCGGGCGCCTTGGTGTCGGTCCAATCCACGCCTTGAACTTCCTCCAGGTGATGGGTGAGGAGCAGGGCCTGGTCCAGATCGAGCAGCGAATTGTCGTTCTCGCCCACCACCCGGTAGGCTTCAGCCCTCACGATCAGGGCCTTCACCCACTCGTGGAAATGAGTGGCCACATCGCCCGGATTGCCGCGGGCCTGAGACTGGCGGGTACTCTGTTCCAGCAAATTTAACGACTCCTGTAAGTCGGTCAAGGCCCTTGGCCACAGGCTGTGGTCGGCTGCGCAGCGAGCCCTTTGCACCAGCGCTCGGGCCAATCCCAGGCGGGCTTGCTGAGGGCCGCCTTCCACCAACGATTGGCGGTGATGCTCGACCGACTGGTGGGCACATTCCCAGGCCTCACCCACCTGGTCCAGTGAGCGCAAAGCCTCGCTGCGCCGGTTGAGGGCGGAGGCCAGGCCGCTGCGGTAATGGACCTGATGACGCTGGTCAACCAGCACACGAAATTGCTGCTCGGCAAACTCCAGTTCGACCAGGCACGAGGCAAACTGACCGAGATGCAGGAAGGTCAGTCCTCGACTGTTGTAGGCCCAGGCCAGTTCGTCGCGCAGTTCGGTGGAATCGTGGTGTTGCAAAACCACTTCCAGGCACGATTTGAGACCCTGCAAAATGGAGAGTTTATGGTGAAATCGGCCACGCTGTTCTAGAAAAACGCAGACCTGGTTGCGAAACTGCCCCAAGGGTTTGCTGGAAACCACCGATTCGGTCAATTCCAAGCTTTGAGAGTCAAGCAGCCATCGATACAGACAGTCCAGGCGAAAGCTGCCACCGTGTAGGGTCTCGGGGTCGGGGGTGGCCCAGCCCGGTCGCTGCAGCAGTTGGTGGGCGGCTCGTGTGGCTAAACGTTGACACGTTTGGCTATAGCGATGGCTGTAGTGCTCTTGCAGATGAATTCGCAATTTTTCGTGGGCCAACTGCAGTTGCCAGCCACTATTGGCGGTGGGTCGTTGGGCCTGAAATAGGGCCGGCAGGTCTTGAACGAGTTGAAGCACCATGGCCGGGTCAAATCCGAAATCACTAAATTCTTCTACCGGCACGGGGGTGTAGGAAGTGGCCAGGACCATCAGCAAGCGGAAGAACGGGTCTCCCCAGCGTTTCTCGAGGTGGACCAGCAGTTCGCCCATGACTTCGTCGACCTGTGGCCAGCGGGGGCCTTGCAGGTAGCCTGCTTCCAGCCCCTGGCCCAGCAGTCTGGCAATCATCAGGGGGTAGCCGCCGCCCACCAGGTAAGTGGCATTGCGAGGACTTACAAAGCTGGCAACCAGCAGTTGCTGGCACCAGTCCGTGTAGGCCTGGCCGTGGAGGGGAAAAGGCAGCAGCACGGCCCCTCTTTCCAGCAGTTGGGTGAGGCGTCGTTGCAGGCGCGCCGAACAACCGTCCCCCCGATAGGCCAGCAGCAGAAAGACGCCATCGGGAAGTTGATCGGGCAGGTAGTCGGCCAGCGAGATGTCGCTGTCGGCTCCTTCGAAGGCCTCGTCCAGTCCGTCCAGCGCCAGCACGAAGCGCTGACCATTGCGTAGCACCAGTTGACTGAGGTAGGCCTGGAATTTTTCGGCGGGCGATAGGGGAGAGTAACGCCGATTGAGCTCTTGAATCACCAGCGGACCCAGCGGGATCATGTTGGTCAGTTGAGCGTCGAGACGGGTCTGGATGCCTTCGTCGACTTCTTCGATCAGTGTCTGAAAGTCACCCCGAAAACAGCTCCGCACGGGAAAATGCAGCACGGCCAGGTCGGGCATCAAGGACTGCTGAAGCCCGGCGAGAGAGAGCGACTTTCCACTGCCTTCGGGTCCATCCAGCAGCAAATAGGCGGAAGGATGGCGGCCGACTTCGTGGCGGGTCTGGGTGAGCAAAAAATTCGGGGGATGGAGCACCGCCAGGGCGGGGAAACGCGACTCCAGTTGTGTGGAAAGTTTGTCCACTTCGGCACGCGACCACGAAGGACTCCACTCTGGATTTTCGGCGCTACTGGCCGGGTCCTCGGGCTCCCAGGTGCATGGTGGCATCATAAGGATGGCGCGGCCACCCCGGTGATGCCACTCCAGTATTTCGCTGCGGTTGCTAGAAAATTGCCACTGCACCGATTGCAGGGCAGGGGTGGCGGCCTGAAGCCAGGACTCCAGCACATCACGGTAGCGGGGCATAAGACTCTCCTGGTCCAGGCTGCCCTGGGGCCAGCGCGATAGGGGAGGTAGTTGACTTGCCTCCGACCCCAGTTGGAGCCAAACGGTGTGCACAGGAGCACTGACATCTTCGCGCAGTGGATTGGGAAAGAAAATTTCTAACATCAATTGTTGAGCGGCCTGAGGTTCCTGGTTTCGCAATAAATTGATGGAAAAACGCAGCAATCGTTCGTACTGCAGTGGGCGGTCGAGTCCCGAGGCCAGGGCGGAGATTTCGGGCCGGCCGGGATCGAGGTGGCGAGCCAGACCGGCGCTCATGCCGGTGAAGAGCCGCAGCATCTGATCCAGGCATCCGTACAGGTCTTGGGGGTCCAAGAGGCCTTGCTGCACCCGCTTATAGGCCGCAGCAAACCGAGGCGACAGGCTGAAGGCAGGCGCCGCCGATAAGCTACTGGAGGTGTCTTCGTCGAGTTCGTTCATGGGAGGGCCGCGGGGCCTTAGTCCGTCGTTCTACCGCAGCAAGACTTATCCCTGTCCGTCCCTGGGCAATAGCGGGTTATGCCCCCCCAGGCAAATTGCGTGCCCTGTCGGCTGCTCAGCAGGAAAAGCCTGGTGGTGTCCCAATTACCCCAGTGAGGGTATAATTCCCTCACTCGGCAGTGAAGAAAGTGAGGCCCGATGTCTCAGGTGGGAAATGTCCAGGTAGCTTGGCAGAAACGACGGCGTCGCCTGGGAGATAGCGTTCCCGGGTGCCTCCTCTTCATCGCTGTTGTGATTGGCGGGTCCATTTGGGCCTATTTCCAGTTTGTCCATTGGAGACCCCTGGCCAGGGCGGGCAATAACAATAAGAACTTTCAGCAAAGCAAGAACTGGCCGGCTTATCTGGAATACGGTCGCCGCTTCCGAACCGGATTCAAGTTTGGCGTCAAGGCCATGTGCACACAGAACTACACCATGATAAAGCGATTCAAGCAGGGCGATTTCAAAGACAGCCCGGACCAGTTTGACAATGAGGCCAAGGAATACATGAATCAGTTGCTGGAGAGCGTGATCCAGTTTGACGGTCAGGAGGTTCCCATCCGTCTGGACAAACCCCACAAGAAAATTTCTAAGGCTCACGGCCTCTGTTACGAGAGTATCCTCTTTCTGAAAGACGCCAATAAGGCCGAGGGTGTTGAGCGCGCACAATTGGTCAAGGAGGCCGAGAAGAAGGCCAAGGAGGCCTGGACCATTGGCCAGTCCGGAGTCAGGGAAATGGAACACATCTGGAATACCACCGGTACCACCGGCACCTGATTACCGGAGCGCGTTTAACATCTGGGTGCTGGCGCCCCGCAAATCGAGATAGGCCTGCCGCAAAAGCAGGCCTTTTTCGTGAAGACCCGGTCGATCGTCTAGCAGTAGGTTTACGGCCGCGGCAACCATTTCGGCGCTGACCTGATCGATGATTTCCGGCATGATAGCCAGCCCCAGCAACTGATTGGGCTGGGCCAGCAGTCCTACCTTGGATCGTTGGCCCAGCAACCAGGCTCCTTTCCACTTTTTGCCCCCGGGTAACCAGTCCAGCAATCCCATCAAGCCGCCGTAGGGAAGCCATTCTGGACAGTTGAGTGGGACCAGCGTCAGGCACGGCACCGCCAGGCAGGCGGCCTCGGCCGTTTTGGTGCCGGGTAGCGAAATGGCCAGACAGGATCGGGCGGTCTGGGACAACGAGTTATCGCGCACGAGGGGTAAAACGAAGCCGCTCTGGCACACATATCGGTCACCCTCCAGTTTTCCGGTGGAACTGTCCATGCGGGGGTCCACCTCACGCTGCAGCAACCCTTGGACAATACTCAGGGAGAGAAAGGGTGAAAGCATGGCCTGAAAACGAAGTTGAGGACGGGTTTCTAGCAAAATCTCCGCGACCCGGGAGTAAAACGGGATGGTGTGGCGGATCTCTTCCTGGCGACTGCCGGGCAGGAAGGTGATCAGGTTGGGGTCCTGCTCGGGTATTTGGGGTACCTGGCCCAAGACGGCATCCACCACCAGATCGCCCACCTCGAGAATTTTGCCAGGGGCTACCCGGCGGCGCAACAAGCCCTGGGTGGACTGTGCGTTGCGGCTGAAGTAGCCGGTAAAGGCCTTGTCCCACCAGGGTCGGGCCCATAAGTAGCTCCAGCAGCGCCATTTCCAGCGCCATTGCAGAAAGGCGGTATACATCAGGTCGCCACCCAGGTGGATGAGGCCGGTTCCGGGAGGGTAGCGTCGTCCCTCTCGCCAGGCCAATCGGGCCAGGTCGCCTTTCTCCCATACTTTCTCCAGGGCCGGATAGCTGCGCAACACATCGGCTTCCTTGCCTGTGGCAAAGGTGCATGGATACAGAATCACGTCGATAGACCAACCGCGCGATTGTGCTTCTTCAGCCAGAGGCCGGATCCAGGCAACCTCGCCCGGACTATTGGCTGTGATCAGAATCTTCATCGAGTAGACTCTCCAGGCGCGTGGTCGAGCGTCCTTCGATCAGGGGGGTCACCAGCACTCTGCCTCCGTAACTCAAGACCAGTGGTGCTTCGGGCAGATCTTCGGGACGGTAGTCGCCGCCTTTGACATGAATTTCGGGGCGGATTTTCTCCAGCAGAGCCTGGGGGGTCTGCTCCTCAAAAATCACGACGTAGTCGACGCACTCAAAGCCGGCCAGCAGTTCGGCCCGGTCCTGTTGCGGGGTAAGGGGGCGCCGATCTCCCTTCAGGAGGCGCACGCTGGAGTCGGAGTTGAGGCCCACCACCAACAGGTCTCCCTGGCGGCGGGCCCATTCCAAGGTGCGCAAGTGGCCCACGTGGAGCAGATCGAAACAGCCGTTGGTGAAGACGACCTGCTGTTGGCGAGTGCGCGCTTCTTGCAGGTCTGGCAGCAACTGTTCCAGGGTGCGCACCTTAGCCACGGCCTTCACCCACGCTTCCCAGAATTTCGGAAGGACTGGCCGTGGCCGTGCCCACTTTGCGAACCACCACGGCGGCGGCGTGGCTGGCTACTTCAATGGCCTGCGCCGGGGTGGCTCCGGCCGCAAGTGTCCAGGCCAGCGTGGAAAGAACCGTGTCGCCGGCCCCGCTCACGTCAAAAACTTGAGTGGCCAGGGCCGGCTGATGATGGACGGTGCCTCCATGCTCAAAGAGGGCCATACCGTGCTCGCCGCGGGTTACCAGCACGTGGCTGCCCGGTAGCTGATGCAGCAATTCCTGACCGGCCATGAGCAGGCTTGACTGGGGCAAGGTGGGGTGACCGGAGGCCTGGGTTGCTTCTTTGGCGTTGAGGGTCACCAGGTGGGCGCCGGCAAAACGCTTCAGGTTGGCCGGTTTGGGGCCGCCAATTACCCGTATGCCGGCTTCGTTAGCCAGCTCAAGTAGGGCGGTCACAAACCGGCTCTGAAAGAGCCCCTTGTCGTAATCGGAAAATACCACCAACTGAACCTGCGGGAGCAGGAGGGCGATCTTCTCCAGCAATTCCCTTTCGACATTCTCGCTGATCGGCTCTCGACTTTCGAAGTCGGCTCGCACCATCTGCTGGCTGTGGGCCACGATACGCGTCTTCAAGGTGGTGGGTCGAGCGGTGTCGGTGAGAACTCCGCTCACATCGGCCCCTTCGCGACGCAACAGGGCGCGCAGTCGGCGCCCGGAGTCGTCCCGTCCGACCACACCCACCAGTTTTACGGGCACCCCCAACTCGCGCAGATTGGTGACCACATTGGCTGCTCCACCAGGCGTATAAGTGTAGCGTTGCACGTCGACCACGGGAATGGGGGCTTCCGGGGAGATCCGGCTGACATTCCCCCATACCCAGTGATCCAGCATCAGGTCGCCAACCACCAGCAGGGGTAGCTCTTTGCAACGCTGCAGATAGGTCTGCAGCCAGGCTTTCTTTGGCATCAAATCTCCTCAGGTATCTGCAGATGGGCGGGCAAGCTGGGGAAAACCCCCGAGTTGCTGCGGCGAGGCCGCTGACCTACCTCCTCCAGAAAGTGCAGAACTTCTTCTGCGGTCTGGGTCCAATGAAAATGTTGTAAGTGCTGTTCTAGCTCTTCCGGGTCAGGACCGGGCCACTCCAGCGCCTCCATGATCACTTTGGCGATGTCGACCGAATCCTTGGGGTTGAACCAGCGGGGCAGATTTCCCCCTACTTCTGGGAGTGAGGCGGCCCGGGCGGCGGCCACCTTGGTCCCGCAGGCAAGTGCCTCGAGCAGCGGCAGTCCAAAACCTTCGTAGAGAGAGGGCATCACGAACAGATCGGTGCGGCGGTAAAGTTCTACCAGGCGCGCATCGTCGAGCTGGTCCAGCCACACCAGGCGTGGGGCCAGTGCACGGGTGATTTCTTCCAGCTCGTGGGTTCTGCCCAGAATTTTGTCCGTCCAGGAGGTCGTGGGCTGGGGACAGACCAGGGCCAACTGGTGAGGAATCTGCTTTTGCAGCAGAGCCATGGCCTCGAGCAGGCCACGCAGGTTTTTGCGCGGTTCCAGGGTGCCTACGTAGAGAAGGAAGGGCTTGTCATGCAGGGCTTCGGGCAATAAGTCCTTGCGGACCAGTGGACTGGGGCTGAATACATAGCGGTCGGGGGCCCAATAAATCACTTCCATCTCCTCGATGGGGTAACCCAGGTGATGGTGAATCTCGGCCCGCGAGAAACTGGAGATGGTCATGACCGCGTCGGCGTGGCGCACGGCTTCCGCCAGTCGGGCCTGATCGTCTTCGCGATGACGGTTGTGGGGATGAAACTCGGTAAAGGGAGCTACGTCATGGATCAGGGCCACACGCGGACATTCCGGGTCCCAGTCGATGCGATTCCAGGGGAACCAGCACACCGATAAGTCGGGTGCTTCGTTATACAGACAGGTGTGCCAGCCCCGCTGAGAATACTCCTTTAAGGAGGCCAGATGGCGTCGACTCAAGGCTAACAGGATGAAACGTTCGGGGTTTTCTTCCCATTGTTGCAAGATAGTGCGCACGCAACGCCCCATTCCTCGCGTGTCACGGGTAAGGTAGGTGGCGTCGACCCCGATTTTCAGACCGGCTGTCAAGAAGCCCTGAGTGCGTCCGTGTTCAACGGCACCAGCGAGAAAAGGTCTACATCCACCAGTCCCAGATCGGTGAGTTTGAGCGACGGGATGACCGGCAGGGCCAGAAACGACAGGGACATAAACGGATTGGGGGCGGTACCGCCCAGTTTTTGGGTGGCCTCAATCAGGTCCAGATTGGCCTGAGCCACCTTTTCCAGTTCCTGATCGGAGAGCAGGCCCGCGATGGGCAGCGGCAAGGCGGCCAGCAACTGGCCGTCAGCCACGACCACCCATCCTCCGTTGAGCTTTTCTACCTCGTGGGCGGCTTGCAGCATGTCTTCGTCGCTGCAACCAGCGATCACCAGGTTGTGGCTGTCGTGAGCCACCGTCGAGGCGATGGCCCCTCGCTTCAGTCCAAAGCCACGCACAAAGCCCAGTCCGATATGTCCGGTGGCTTTGTGGCGCTCGACCACAGCCAACTTGAGCACGTCCTGGGAAGGGTCGGCGCTGAGTTTGCCGTTGATCCTTGGGGGACGGGCTGTGCTGCGGCCGGTCACGATCTGGTGGGGGATCAACTCGATGACATGGACTTCATCGTGCGGGTTGTGAATTTCGAAGCAGCTCACCTGCAGAGGGGGCAAATGAACGGTAGGGGCGGGGGCGGCTACGACGGGCGCGGTGCCGGTCCAGATCAGGCGACCCTGCTCGCCTACCCACTGCCCCCGCTTCATGACTTTTTCCACGGATACTTGCTCCCGATCGCCGATGACCACCAGGTCGGCCGTGTAGCCTGGAGCCAGAGCGCCCAAGAAGTGGAGTTGGAAATAGCGGGCGGCATGGTAGCTTGCCATGGTGTAAGCTCGGGCCACGGGACATCCCAAGCGTATGGCCTTGCGGATGCAAAAGTCGATATGGCCTTCCCTCTGCAGGTCGATGGGTTCTCGGTCGTCGGTGACAAAGAAGCAGCGGTGAGCGTTGACGGCGTCGACCGCAGGTAGGAGCGCCTCGATATCGCGGGTCACCGAACCTTCGCGTAGCATCAGGTGCATTCCCAGACGCAGTTTTTCGCGGGCTTCCTCAGCGGTGGTGCACTCATGGTCGGATTGCACGCCGGCCGCGATGTAGGCACAGAGTTCCCGCCCGGTCAACCGGGGTGCGTGGCCATCGACGGGCTGATCTCCCGTTTGCAATACTTTTTTCAGGCATTCTGGGTCGCCATGGACCAGGCCGGGAAAGTTCATCATTTCGGCCAGCCCCAGCAGCCGAGGGTGTTGCAGCTGGGCCAGATCGGCCGCCGTCAGGGAGGCACCGGCATTTTCCAGGTGGGTGGCCGGCACACAGGAACTGCGCATCACCCACATGTCCAGGGGCAGACCGGCGGCGCTTTCGAGCAGATAGTAAATGCCGGGCGCACCCAACACATTCGCGATCTCATGAGGGTCGGTGACCACTGTGGTGGTTCCGCGCGGCACCACCGCGCGCGCAAACTGGCGCGGTGTCATCATGGATGATTCCAGGTGCATGTGGCCGTCGATAAAGCCGGGTACCAACGTGCGGCCGGTCAGGTTCATTTCTTGGTGCCCCTGATAATGTCCCAGGCCAGCGATGCGATCTCCGCAGATAGCCACATCTTGGTCCAGGAATTCGCCGCTGAAGACGTTGAGAACGCTGGCCCCCTTGAGCACCAGGGGGGCCGGCTGCTGACCGCGGGCTACGGCCAGCAACTGTTGGGCATCGCTAAAAGACGGACGGTTGTTCATGGTAGGGGCTTTGTGTTGGGACGCAGGATTTCCTTGCCTCTGAACGGTAGATGGAGTCGTGAGAGCGTGCTTGCTGGTTTGCTTTTTTCTGTTGGCGGGGTGCACCCTTGACCCTCGTCCCCAGGCACTGCGTCGGGGGCTGGATCAAGTTCGCAGTGTGCTGGCTGACCCGCGCCTGCGCACCCTGGCGGACATTACCAGCAAAGGACCTCTGGAAGAGCGTTTGGTCGATGCTCTCTTTTCCTATTCGGCTCGTGGCTATTGGCCGCCGAGCCTGGAGGCGGAGTATGACTTTCGCTATAAAGACCAATCCAAACTGCCGGGTCGCATCGCCTATCTGCGAGCGGCCGAACTGCCCTGGTCGGTGGTGGTGCGAGCCGACGTCGAGCATCATCAGATCCTCCTGCTAGGCTACGGTATGACACTTGACCAGCCCCTGCTGCGCGATTCTGTGTCCTTTCCCAAGACGGCGCCTGCTCCATGAAGATGCCCCGCTGGCAGGGTCTGGAGCTGGAGGATTTGACTTTTTGCCCGAGATGGTTGCGTGATGAAGCCACCGAGATTTTGGTGCGTGGGCTTAATCTGGTCGGTTGGCCGGCGGCCGTGGCCCGGCTCTGGCAACCCTGGCTCAATAGCCTGGGCAATCCACGGGTGGTCGATTGCTGTTCTGGGGCTTCCGGTCCTCTGGCCGGTATTCTCCGGGAGTTTCCTTTACGCGTCACTCTTACCGATCGCTATCCTAATTTGAAGGCATGGCAGGAACTGGCCGCTGGCTACCCGGGCCGGGTCGATTTTGACCCCAATCCTGTGGACGCACGCTGTTTGCCACCCGATCATTGCGGGGTGTGGAGTTTTTTTAACAGTTTTCATCACCTGACCCCGGAAGATGGCACTCGAGTTTTGAGTGAGGCGGTTTTTCGGGCTCAGCCGGTGGCGATTTTCGAAGCCCTGGAGAGGGAATGGAGCCGATTGCCTCTGGTGTTGGCGATGCCCTTGTTGTCGCTGACCAGCATTGTTTGGGCTCGCCCCTTTCGTTGGAATCGACTCAACCCGCTGACCGCCTTCCTGTTGACGTGGGACGGTATCATGTCGTGTTTTCGTGCCTATCGTGAGGAAGACTGGCGGGTCATGATCGACCGGGCCGATCCGCAGGGCGCCTTCCACTGGGAGACCGGTCGGATTCGGCTGGGCTGGTTGCCGGTTTGTTGCCCCTACCTGCTGGGTCGCCCCCGCATGTTTGCACCAGGACCAGGGGAGGCATAATAGGGTTCTGTCTCGTCTGCGAGGCTGATAATTGCAGGAGGAATGGATGAGCCTAGAGGTCTATATCGACGGAAGCTATTACCCGAAGGAGCAGGCACGTGTTTCGGTTTATGACCATGGTCTGCTGTACGGGGACGGGGTGTTCGAGGGGATTCGCGCTTACAGCGGGAGGGTTTTTCGCCTGGACGAGCATCTAGAGCGTCTTTACGCTTCGGCCCGTTCGGTGGCCATCGAGGTGCCCATGCCTCTCGAAGAGATGCGTCAAATCGTTCTTGATACGCTGCGCCGCAACCACCTGAAGGACTCATATATCCGCCTGATGGTCACCCGCGGAGTGGGCGACCTGGGTCTCGACCCGCGCAAGTGCAACAAGGCCTCGGTGATCGTGATCACCGACACCATCAAGCTCTATCCGGCCGACGCCTACGACCACGGTCTGCGTATCATCATCGCTTCGACCCGCAAAAATTCCCCGGACTGCCTCAGCCCACGTATCAAATCGATGAATTATCTCAACAACATTCTGGCCAAGATCGAAGCTATCGGGGCCGGGGTGGCCGAGAGCCTTATGCTGGATAAGAACGGATTTCTCACCGAGTGTACTTCGGAGAATATCTTTCTGGTCAAGAACCGTGTCCTCTATACGCCTACCTCGGTGGTGGGCATCCTCGAAGGCATTACCCGCAGTGTGGTGATGGAACTGGCCCAACGAGCTGGCATCGAAGTCCAGATGGCCTTCCTGACGCCCCACGACCTGTACACCTCAGATGAGAGCTTTGTGACCGGCACTGGCGCGGAGATTCTGCCCGTTGTCGAGATCGGCCACCGCAAGATCGGGGACGGCAAAGTCGGCCCCATTACCCGCCAGCTACTCTTTGCCTTCCGTGAATTGACTCAGCGCGAAGGCACCGTGATCTTTGAAGCGGACATTGCTTCCGTTTAGGTAGATTGACAGTCCCCAGGCCGCTAGCTATAATCAGCCACGGCTTCGGGGCGTAGCGCAGCCTGGTAGCGCGCTTCGTTCGGGACGAAGAGGCCGGAGGTTCGAATCCTCTCGCCCCGACCAGTCGCAACTCCTTACACTGTAAGGGATTGCGAGAACTCAGTTAGGACCTGGAAAGGGTCTCAGGTGGTCGCTCTGATCACCTGGTGATCACCGACAGGACGAAACACAACAGGAAAGCCCTGGCAGGGAGGTCTGAACTCCCCACCAGGGAACCTGGATTCCGTGGCGCTGGGCCCTCAAATTCCAGCCCACGGGTTCTTCAGTTGTCAAAGACTGGACACACAGCAGCTCCTTAGCTTGTCGGCGGGGGCTGTTTTCTTTTGTGGGTCGGGTGGGGACTGTCGGCGGCGTCGCCTGCAGGGCCTGGTAGGGTGGCGCTGTCTCGGCGGCCCGGTCAGTGTAGGCAGGGGGCGCCCAAGGTCCAGCGGCTTTGTGAATGCTGTACTCCACCGAGTCGCCCCCTGCATACTCCTCCTCTGGG
>JADMJV010000001.1 GCA_018780265.1 bacterium | reverse complement strand
GGGGCCGGGGGCAAGCCACCCTTTGGTGACCCTGGCCGCTGATCGGCGACTTCTACGATCGACGACCGCAGCGTATTGCGCGACAATCCACCGCACCTCTTGCTGACCAACTACAAGATGCTTGACTTTCTCATGCTGCGTCCCTATGACCGGCGACTCTGGCGTCACAACGGGCCGGAGGCGCTTCGCTACCTGGTGCTCGACGAACTGCACACTTATGACGGCGCCCAGGGAAGTGATGTGGCCTGCCTGATTCGACGACTCAAGGCCCGCCTGGGAATCACTCCAGGTGCCCTCTGCGCCGTGGGCACCTCGGCCACCGTGGGCGGTGGCTCGGGCCGGCATAGCTCCGTCAAGTTGACCGAATTTGCCACTCAGGTCTTCGGCGAGTATTTTACGGTCGACAGCGTGGTGGAGGAAGACCGCCAGGAACTGGACGAGGTGATCGAGCTCGATGATCTGCTCTAGACCTTTTGCCGGCCCACGCGGACCCGCAAAGCTGGCAGCCGTCTGCCTATGCCTCCCCTGAAGACTACCTGGCGGCTCAGCAACATCTATGGTTGGGGACTTCGGGGCAGGATGGACTGCAACTGGGAATGGCTTTGCGACAACACCGGTTCACTCGCTGCCTGCTTCAAGCCATGGGCGGCCGGCTGCTCAGCCTCGACCAACTGGCTGTCCAGGTGTGTCGCTACCATCAGGATTTTGCTGCCTTGCCGCCGGAGCACCAGATCGGATTGCTGCGCTCCTACCTCACTCTCATCTCCTGCGCTCGGCAAACGGTAGAAGGCCAGGAGCAACCCTTTCTCACCTGCCAGACTCAGCTCTGGGTACGTGAATTGCGCCACCTGACCTATCATCTGGGCGACCAGGAGTTTCGCTGGAGCGAAGGCCGCGGACCCAGCAGCGAGCCGGTTTTCCCGCCGCTCTACTGTCGAGACTGCGGACAGCCCTACCTGGCAGCCATCCAGCGCGAGGCCGATCCCCATCTGCTCAACGATTTGGGCAAAGTAGGCCAGGCATTCCTGGACCGCAGTCCCCGCTGCCGTGTGATCCAGCTTTGCGAGTCAGCCGAGCCACTGCCCGAGAGTCAGAAGCCTACGTTTCTCTCCCTCTCCGACCTGCGATTGACCCAAGACCCGGCCACCCCAGAGACGGTGCCGGTGTCGATCCATCGCGACGTCAGCGAGGGCCAGAAGCCAACATTTCTGGGCCGCTGCCCCGAGTGCGACAACGATGATGCCCTGGTCTACCTGGCCAGTCGGGCCGCCACCCTCACCAGCGTCCTGAGTTCAAATATCTTTGGATCCGAGCACAATCGAGACAAGAAGCTGCTGGCCTTCACCGACTCGGTGCAGGATGCTTCCCATCTGGCGTTTTTTTTGGCCTCCCGGACCTACCGCTTTAGTCTTCGCTCGGCTCTGCAGGCTGTGGTGCAGGAGCAGCCCGGACTGCCTCTCTCGCATTTGCCCAAAGCCATGTGGGACTACAAAGGCATGTCGTGCGCGAGGCCGTGAAGGGGCCGTTTAGTGAGGCATTGGAGTCAGTTTTGGAGTTTACGGGAGAAAAGGTCCCCAAACGGAGCATTGAGGAGTTGATGCAGAAAGCGAGCGTCGATTTCGAAGACTACTACAGTGACCGAAAACCAACTCCGCCTGAGGAAACCAGCGAGATTCGATTGGGGCAACCAAAGCCCAACTGACGAGACTTCTGGGAACGCCGGAGACCGTGGAACAGGAAGGAGGACCCAGCCTCTCCAGTATTTGGTCTTACCAGGACGGTTGCATCCAGGCTCACTACGGTGCCCAGCGAATCGTAAGTGGCTATGAACTTTGCACGCCGGGTATTTAATTAGAGCGGCAGGCGGCGGACCCGGACTCGATTCTCGTCAATGACCGCTACCGAGCCCGCTAAAAGGTCTTCCTCAAGGGCCGGTAGGTTGGCTATCAGGATGGCCGCTTGCTTGCTCGGGTGGCGGTCCCCCAACCGGCGAATCAAAATAGCGGACGGGGTAGATTGTCCACTCTGCGAAAGCAGAGTCCCGAAGTCGGTATCCGCCGAAACAACGATGCGCTCCTCGATTTTGGCTCAAGCCAGGATGTCCACATCGGCGGCCGACTGCATTTGGTAGTCCCGAACGTGTCTGGAATCGTAACCAACCGCCTGAAGGGCATCGCTCAGGACGGGCGAGAGTGCATTGTCGATCAGAAACTTCAACTGGCTTGCTGTAGGGGGAGTTGACGCTCCATGACGGCCTCGGCCGCGAAGTGGAGTGCTTCCTGAATGTCGCCGGGCTCCAGGTCAGGGTAAGAGGCTAGAATCTCGTCGCGGGACATCCCATCGGCAACCATGGCCACCACCGCGGCCACGGGTATGCGCAGGCCGCGGATGCAGGGGACGCCGCCCATCTGTGCAGAATCAATCGTAACGCGTTGGTAAGTCATCTTGGTAGCCTTTCGCCGCAGCATGCATCGAACCTCGCGCCGCCCCCAAACCGTTGTCTCCTGGTGGTCTCCAACCGACCGATCTGACATGAACTCAACCGAAGTAGCCCTCGCTATAACCCAATAACCAGGCCATTTTACAGACCTCAGCGAACCAATGAAAAAGGCGTATGGCAAACCTGGGGGACTAGGAGGCTGCTGAACTGGACGGCGAAATCGGCACGCGCAACAAGGTCATGGCGCCGGTCCAACTCTACCTCCATCAGGCCGGACCGTTCTGGTACACAGGACGCGATTACCTTGAAAGCCTTCTTTTGCCCCAGGAAGTATGCCGCCAGCGCTGGCGAGGTCTGTTCTTGCGCCTGCGAGCGGTGGGCGAACGCGTGTATCCGTATCCATACTCTCGCCGGCCACCCGGCCGAATCACGAGCTTTTGTCGCAAATCCGTTTCTCCCTCCCCGGACATCTCGAGATTCGGGAAGCCGGAGCCACCGTGGCCGACAAACGGGTTGCCTCTGGCTGACAAAGTCAATTTCGGAGCGGTGACCCATTGCGGCATGGCCGGCGGCAAGACTGTCGCAGATAAGTCCGAGGATGCCGGTGCCTACCAAGCTCTTGGCGTCATTTGGAAGGCAGCCTCTAACCTCCGCCTTCGCGGCTACAGGCTAAAGCATTCGACAAAAAAACGATTTCAGGGCTACCCCGCCGGTCTAGATTCTCGCTCAACGCCCGGAGTGCCAATGGTGTCGTCATCACCAGTATCCCAAGTTCAGGCAGGCGCAAAACAGCGGCGGCCATTTTGTCATGCCTGTTGCGCGAAGAAAACTCTCTGGCCAGGCAGTCAGAATGGCAACCGGGAGCAACTCGTTATAAAGCATCCAGGCGAGAGAATGGCAAACATCGGGGACGTCAGCCTGCTCACCAGCAGCCTGGAGCACCCTGAGGTGCGCCTGGAAAACGTCAAGGACCCGGTGCAGGTGCGTGAACTGATTCGCCAGGCCTACATGGCCGAACAAAATCGAAGAGGCCTTACGTATCGCGAGGAGACGTAAGGCCAAAAGTAGGGGGCGTTAGCTCCCCCTAGTCACCGGAATCAACGATCAGGGGTAGTTAAGCGGGAGGCTTGCCGCCTTTTTGCTCCGGTTTCGTGGTGACGAGCTCAGAGATGGTTTCCAGCAGCGGAAGCTTTCCGCCGCCGCTCGGCGTGATTTCGAATTCGGCCTTCACGCCCTTGTGGTCAGAGCCCCAGGACTGGTAGAACCCGTCCTTGTGCAGGTTGTAGTCGAGAATCTTTGAGCTGACCAGCTTGGAGTTGTCGGCATCGTAAATCACGTGGTCGAAGTGAGCGGGCAGGTGACCCCACTTGTTCGGTTTCGGGCTGGCCGGCCAGGTCTTGCGGTCCTCGGGGGCCAGGTGGTCGAGGCTGTCACGCCAGGGGTCTTTGCCTTCCGAATCCAGCAAGGCCTGAACGGATGGATCAGTGCACTCATCGTTCAGGTCGCCGGTGACCACCCAGTGACGACCCGGAAACTCCTTCATCTCCGCCATGACGATATCGCGTATCGCTTTCGCTTCACTCAGCCGCTGCATATCCGAGCTGACTCCGGTTTCGGAGGTGAGGCGGGACTTGGAGTGGGTGTTATAAACGCTGACGTCGGCGATCTTGTCGCCATCGACGTCGATGTCGGCGCGGAGCAGGTCACGGCTGAAGCCGGTGTTGCCGGAACCGTCGGCCAGGGGAAACTTCGTATCCTTGTGGGACTCTACGTGAACGATAGGGTATTTCGAAATAATACCTACGTTGATGCCGCGGGTGCTGTTACCCGGCACGAGTGCCACGTGCGGGTATTTCTGGGCGAGGCCAGTGTCCGTCAGCCAACCGTTGAGCGTCTTTTCCGAGGACAGTTCCTGTAACGACCAGGTGTCGCAATTGCCGCGGTCGATCGCCCAGCCCAGAGCTTCTTTGGAGTTCTCACTCTTCGGGCGAGTTCTGCTACCCGGTACAATATCTTCTTTGTTGAACATGTTGTGGGCATTCTGGTTGCCCACCGTAAACCTGACATTAGTGCCTGCGGTTGCTACCATTTTCTTGAGCCTCACCTTCGTTCGATGTCATTACCTTAGCATTGGCACCCTGAACAGAAGTTGAAAGAAAATGCAAAGAGCCCGCACTTGGCGGGCTCTTAACAAGTTGGTGCGTTCGAGTTAACAAAGGGACCGATATAGTCCAGGGTTTAGACCCTGGCGGCGGTCTTCAACGAGGAGTTGAGCATCGATGAGCACATCCCGTTGCTCTTCCGAGCGACCGTTTCCACGGGCGTGTCGGCCATCACGTAAGCAAAGATCAAGGGAGCGACGATGGTCGCGTCTGTCTGAAAAATTGCGCGAGAAAGGACAAAAGGAGCGCGAGAAAGAGCCGGAGCGGCAAGGAAAAAACCACGAGAGAGAACGGGACTAGCTTTTCCGTTCGAGCACCAGGAGCCAGCAGTACGGCGATGGCCAACATAGAGAATGGGCGCCCGCCCGACGCGTAGCAAAGCACGGAGCGCGGGAAGTGGTAGGAGATCGTAACCCCCCCTCCAGTCTGACTGAGGGCCATCTGGTGCATGCTCACTCGGGGGGAAACCTTCCGTTACAATGAGACCGCCCTCACCGAGGACATAAAAGCGCCACGACCAGGTGATCCAGGGTCAACTCGCTCTGATTCAGGACCTGTCCTCAAGACGAGCCCTGATGCCGATCCCTCGTCAGCTTGAGGCTACCTTGGGAAGGCGAACCCACCAAGCCACCGGCTCTCGCTGTGACCCACCGTCCGTTCTCGCAAATGGACGGTCCAACGGGGTGAGAATCTCGACTACCAGACCGGCGCAATCTGGCAACAGACGTGGTCCGCTACGCATTTGCCTTGACTTCAAACAGACGTTCTGGCCACGGGGCGCCGAAGGTAGACCGAAGCAAACCTCGATAGAACCTACGATTGAAGGCTGGGGCTTGACACGCAACAGAAATGGCCAGTTGCGTCACTCCATTCTCAAATCGTTGGTCGCTCGACGCTGCCTGCAGGCTGACACCACCAACCTTCTCGAGTCCTGGCCTCTGGATCGGTCGGGATTTTCAGCATTTATCGGCGACCCCATCAGCCAGCCCGGGGACCGGCCTCGGCTCCAAAGGGTTCTGAACTACATCCTCCGTCCCGCACTACCGCTCAAACACCTGTCCTACGTCGAATCCACCGGCGAGGTCCGTTACTCTCCGCCCCGAGCCGCCCCCCAGGTCGAGGAGGTTGGATAGCATGGAATTCCCCGCTTACTTTGAGGCCGACCCCCTCGAGGAGTGCCCGGAAATGTTTACTGTTACCATTCCAGGTTTAGCTGAACAGGGTGGGGTTGGGGTCACCTGCGCGGCCACTCTGGCGGAGGCTCGCAAGATGGCGGTGGACCTGGTGGATACCTGGCTGGTTTTGCACGACGATGCTGGCAGACCTCTGCCAAGTCGTAACCTCGAGCAAGCTAAACTTCAGTTGGCGACCGTCCCCATGGGATAGCCGATTTCCCGCGCGTCCTCTTGCAGGCTGTCCAGGCTGACGTCTGGATTGATGGCCGCAACCAGTGACTCCGTGAGTGCTGCGTGGAGATAAACTTGTCGCACGGGCTCCAGGGCAGGACTCCCATCGTCGAAGTAGCTCTCAGCCCAGCGCTGATAGGTTTCGGGGTTACCGTCCAGAACGCCCAGCATTTCCTCAGCGCAGGCCCGCTGGCCGGGCTCCTCAGCTGTTTTATGCCACTGGCCGTTCAGCCACCACCGGCAGAAGGTGGTATCCTCCATCATAAAGGCCGGTTCGCTTAGCTCTGGAGCAAATACGGACGGGACCTGCTCTCGCAAAAGTGCAACCGGGCCCAGCACGGCCGCGTCTGGCTGGCTGAGACTTCGGCAAGAGCTTTCGTGGTCAAACCCTTTTAAAAACACATAGGGATCGCGCCAAAGGATGAACCAACTGTCTCCCTGGCCATTGCGCATGGAGGCCATCCGCTGGCCGCTCCCCCAGGAACTGTTGAACGAGTAGTAGCGGTATTCCCAATCGGGCATAAGAATTGCGTCCAGCATGGCCAGGGAGCGACAAAGTCTCTCCAGGCTTTCGGGATCGGGTAACTGCACTATCACGGCCCAGCCGCTCTATCGTTGACTCAGGTATTCCTCGAAACGCTTCTTCTGGCCCGCCTTCATGGTCATGACTTTGAATTTGAGAACGTCGCCGTCCGCTTCCACCAGTTGGGCGTTGACCGTAAGGGACTGACCGCCGAAAGGAAGCACCAGGCGCACCCTCTCCTCGCTACCCAAAGTCTGGGAACAACGCACGGTGGCCGACTTCGCATCGAGTTCTAGCAAACTTGCCTGAAAAGACTGGTCTTTGGAGTCTATCAACTGGATGGCGTCCAGCGAAGCTTCGGCAACCCCCGCTGGGTCCTCGGTCACGGGAGCTTCCGCCACCGGTTCAGATTGCGGCGGATCGGCAACGGGGGCGGTCACCGGCTCAGCGACAGGCGCGGGTGCTGGCTCAACGACAGGCTCAACGACAGGCTCAGCCTCGGCGACGGGCGCCGCCTCGACCACAGGCGCTGCTTCGGCAACCGGAGCAGCTTGGGCGGGGGTAGCCTCGTCGGGTTTCGCTTCCTCTTTAGGAGGCTCCGCAGGCGGCGGAGGGGCCGGTTGTTCCTTGCGCTCCTCTGGGGCGCCGCCTTTGCTCAACATCCACAACAGCAGCGGCACCGCCGCCACCACTAACCAATACGCTCTCTTCATAGGACCTCCAGCCGGAATCGGAAATTCACAAGTTAGTTTATCGCCGCCCCCCAAAGTCCTGGGGGTGAAGTGTGGCAGGGGACGCTGAAGCGAACGACAAAACTCTCCCCCAAGCAGGAGGACATAATGGCTCAATTACAGGGACAGGTTTCGCCCCAGATGACCCCGGCGCAGATGCGCGAATACTACTTGGAACAAACCCGCCGCAGCTTAGAAACCTACGAGGCGGAGCACGGCAACATCAGTCAGCACCCTCCTTTCGCCCTCGACAGGCCCGAGGCCAGCCGTTTTGTGTTCACCCCCGAGGTGGCCCGGCAAATTGAACTGCGCAAGCAGATCGACGAATTTGCCGCCGAAGCCAAAGTTTCCACGGCCGGTGTGCGCGAGAACCAGAACGTGCTGTGCAGCTGGGATTCGCGCTACCGCATCAACCAGTACATCTTTGCCCTGCTGGCCGAATCGCTAGGCAGACTGGCGAAAGAATTGCAGGCTGAGCGTGTGGCCGCTCTTCCCAACCTGAGTGTTGACGAGGTAAAAGCGCAACTGGGTAGCGACAATGTCCAACTGATCGAAGAGATCTTTGAACGACCCCTCAGCCAGGCCATCGACTTTGCGCGCTCCAATCCGCTGCGCATGGTGGGCGGCGAGGTGCGCTCCAACACCCCCATGTATGTCGGCCTGATGAGCCGCATCTATGCGGCCCGAGGCCTGCACGTCTTTGTAACTCCCGATAAAGCTTTCCGCGACACGTCCACCATTTTCATGTGGAGCTTTCTCACCTACCTGCTGGGAATGTCGGGGGGCGACTACTTTACCTCCAGTCACGGCGCCCCGCAGAAGCAGTCGGATAAGATTCTGGCGCCCGACGGAGCCCAATACCTTCCACCGCTCTATGCGCGTATCGTTGAGCATCTCTACGCGATTCTCACGGAAATCGAGACGGACGGTTTCACGGTCAAACTGGCCGCTCTGGACGACCCCCATCTGCACTTCACGCTCACCTATCCGCGTATGGCCAGACTCTATGCCAACTATCTGCGCCAGGGCCCGGCTTCCAATGCAGCCCTGGCCACCATCCATCAGGCCATCGCTGCCAGGCTACGCCTCAATCTCGACTTTTTCGGGGGTGCCGGATACCGCACCATCTACCCCGTCATGCACGATTTGGGCATCGACAAGGCTTTCGAGGGCGGCTGGATGCGCACTGAAGAAGACCCTTTCTTTCACAATATCGGATTCCGAGTGGCTCAGAAAAAGGGCAGCGACGAATACGAAGTGCTTCACGATTCGGTCGACGCCAGTTTGCCCATCGTGGTGCAGAGCGCCGGTTACGACCGGCTGCTGAGCGAGGCCCCCGATGGCCAGATGATTTTCAACGTAGATCCAGACTCCGACCGTTTCGTGGTAGGCCAGTTGGTGCCGGCCACTGAGAAATCAAAATTGACTGCTCTGGGCATCACCTCTTTGGACATGGGCGGGCGCACTTTTGCCCTCTACAGCCCCAATCAGTTTTTCTTGCTGCTGGCCGAAAACGACCGGGTGGTGGCCGAGCAAGATGGCAGTTGGAAAAACTACAGCAACTTTGACGTGCATACCTATGTTTCTGCCCTCTCTTGGGACGAATGGGCAGCCCGTCACCACATTCCGGTGGTCAGAGTGCCGGTAGGCTTCAAGGAGATCGCCGCGGTCGTCCGTCAGGTGGAAGCGGGTGTGGCCCGGGGCGGCCCCATCGAGGTAAAGAACGAATTGGGCGAAGCCATTGCCATCGGCCCCAACCCCAAGCTGCATCACGCAGGCGAGGAGAGCGGAGGGAAAATCGGCGGTCCCAGCCGTCCCATTTACAACATGATGGGCGAAAAAGTTCTGGGCATGCGCGAAAAGAGCAGCGGTGAGGCCTGTGTCTCGGCCGTTTCGCTGGCTTCGCGCCTGTGGCTGGAGGCCGAGCAGTCGAGCAATCCCCAACACTACTATCTGCACAACTACCTTCAGCAGGTTTTCCACGACAACGCCATCGCCAACCCGATGGAGTCGCGCGGCGATATCGTGCACTACAACGAAGCGATTTTTGACCCCACCGAACTGGCCAAAGCCAAAAAGGCCGGCATTCAAGAACGGGTCGAGTTCAACGCCTTCTTCACCGACCTGATCGAGGTGCACCTGGCCGGCAACGTCTCGCCCACCGAACTGCGCGAGTTGCTGAGCGAGGCCATGCCTGGAATGGCCTCGGAGTGGGCCCGGCTCGAGCGTGTAGACCGCTGGTCGGATGGGCTCCAGTTCTGGTTTGCGCCCGGTGGCAAGCTCCGCGACCTGTGCTTGCGCCCTTCGGGCACCGACGCCAAGACCAAAGTCTACCTGGACGGAACCGACAAGGTCTATCTGCAGGCGGTATTTGACGACAATTTCCGCAACTTCAAGCCCAACTACACCGCCAAATACCGCTCGAAAGTGAAGGGGGACTGAAAATCATGCAACGTCGCGAACTGCTGAAATACCTGGCCATCAGCCTGCTCATCCCTCAAGGAGCCCGCAGCTTGCCCGATTTGAAAAAAATTTACGGCAAGATCCAATGGGTCGATAGCTTCCCGGATTTCAAAGTACAACTGGTCACTTCTTTTCCCGACCTGAAAGTGCAACTGGTCACTTCCTTTGCCGACAGTGTAGGCAAATGGCAGATCGTCGACTCCTTTCCTGACTTCAAAATCCAGAAGGTCGATTCGTTTCCTGACTTCAAAATTCAGATCGTCGACTCGTTTCCCGGCATCCCCTAAGCCTTACTTAGTGGGACAAGACGCGGGCGCTGTGGCATTCGAAAGTGGCGTCCGGGCAAAGGGCGCTCAGCAACAGTTTGCTACTGGCAGCCTGGTGAATCTGCTCCGAATTCACTCGGTGGCGCTCCACCAACACGGCGCGGCGGACTTCGTTGGCCTTACGTCCGTGAGCAAAGAGTGAAATGATCGCCCCCTGCAAGGGGCTCAAACTGGGATTGAAAGCAGCGTTCTCGCAGTAAGAGCCGACGAAACTCTGGTCGTCGGTGGCCAGGGCGATTCCCGAAGGGCAATGAGAGTAGGGAGCATAGGCTCGACATGCAGCCTCCAGAGCATGCTCCACCACCGGATCGCGGCTGGATTCGAGCAATTCCAGATTGTGCCGCTGACTGTTCATCAAGGCCCCCTCCTGTCCCATTTCGCGAGGGCCAAAGCTGTAGGGCAAAAGAGCTTTCAATTTCAAGGTTCGGTCGGGCAGCATAACCTTCAGTTCCCCCCCGATGGGGAGTTCGTAGAGAAACTGGCGCACCGGGCCCGACGGTGGATTGGTGCCAGCGATACTGCGCAAGCCTCTTTCACCGTGGCTGAGTGCATTGATGACGGCACAAACCTCCGCATTGACCGTCTGAACCAGGGGCATCTCCGGGAACTCGATGTTGAAACCCAAGTAGAAGTCGCCGCTCACCCCCTGAGCAACCACACCTACCCGATAGTGAGAGATACTGGCACGAGCACGGTCGCGAGCAATAGGAATCAGCTCTTGCATCAACTGAGGAGTAGTCAACTCCAGGCGCTTGGCTATTTCGCGAGCCTGCTGGGCGGGCACAAAGCTGGCCCCCTTCAAAAACTGTCCAAGATGCTCGGTGACAAGACGTCGTCCCGACTGGAGAATTCCCGTCAGGGGTTGCCCGGCTGTAGCCAGAGCAGCCACTGCGGCCGTTTTGAGGCCAAGCAATCCGGTGGACTCAAAACGGTGGAGGGCGTCCAACAAGTCCCTTTCGCCCGGGGGCAGCACCCCTTGAGCGGTCAGTTTCTGCGGTTGCAGATCAAAGCGTTTGCGTTTTGCCACGGGACTGTCTCCTCGCCGTACTCTTACTGTAAGGATCGTTTGTTCTTGCAACAAGGTCCAACATCTTGCCGTCTCTCAAGAATTCGAAAGATTAAGTCTCCCTCGAGAAGGGCAATAAGCAGAATTATCTATTAACCGCTGCAGGAATCGCACACTGAAGCGGGGACTTAAGATATTAACATTTTGCAATGAATTTGGGAGGGCTGAAAGGTGACGGCCGTGCTGCTAGACGTAAGTGTATTGCTGCAAAGCTGCGGTGGAGATGAAGATTTTGCCCGTGAGCTTTTCGGCGAGTACCAGCAGCGGGTGAACGAGTTGGTAGTGGTCATGCACAAAGCCCTCCAGGCTCAGCAACCGGAGGAGATTCGCAAAGCCGCCCATGAATTAAAAGGCAGCAGCCTCACATTGGGGGCAACCGAGATGGCCCACATCAGCCGCACCCTCGAAGACGGGATCAAAGCCGGTCAGACGACTCAGCTCAATGAATGGGTAACCACGTTGGAGACTCAGGCCGGATTGCTATTTGCCCACCTGAAAACCCTGAGCTACCTTGAGTAACCTCTGGATCCTTTCCGCTCAACGTACCCCCATCGGTCGCTTTGGAGGCTCGCTGGTAGCGCGCACGGCCGTGCAACTGGGCGTGGCTGCTACGGAGGCGGCTCTGGCCCACGCTGGCCTCACCCCCCAACAGGTTGACCTGTGCGTGGTTGGCATGGCCCGACAGGCTGGCTGCGGACCCAATCCCGGGCGTCAGATTTCGGTTCGGGCCGGCATTCCCGTCAGCTCCCCTGCCTACGCGCTCAATCAAGCCTGCGCCTCGGGCCTGTCGGCCCTGATGGCCGGCGCCCGTCATATCTTAGCCGGCGAAGCCGAAGTAGTCGTGGCCGTTGGAGCCGAGAGCATGTCCAACGTTCCTTACCTGGCCACCGGTTTGCGCTGGGGCGTGAAAATGGGACACAAGCCCCTGGTGGACGCCATGTATCAGGACGGACTGTTGTGCCCTCTGTGCGACAAAATTATGGGAGAAACGGTCGAGGCCCTGGCTCAGGAGTTGCACATCACCCGCCAACAGCAAGATGACTTTGCGCTCCGCTCTCAGCAGCGTTGCGCGGTCGCCGATTTCAGCAGCGAAATCTCCCCTCTGCCAGAACTCGATCACGACGAACATCCAAGGGCCAGCACAACGACAGAATCGCTGGCCAAACTGGCCCCGGTCTTCAGCAAAACCGGCAGCGTGACCGCTGGCAACGCCTCCGGCATCACCGATGGAGCAGCGGCCCTGGTTTTGGCCAGCGACGCCTTTGTCAAATCCCACAATCTCCAGCCGCTGGCCCGCTATCTGGGCGGAGTGGTGGTAGGGTTGGAGCCGGCCCGAATGGGTCTGGGCCCGGTGCCGGCCATCACCGCCTATCGACAGAAATTTGGCGACGACCACCACTGGTTTGAGATCAACGAGGCGTTTGCGGCCCAGGTCTTGGCCTGTCAGCTCCAACTCCAGTTGCCGGAGGAGGCGGTCAATCCCAAAGGGGGCTCGATTGCCATCGGTCACCCCATCGGCTGCAGTGGTGCTCGCGTCGCCACCACCTTGCTGCATGGCCTGAAGCAGCGAGGCGGTGGCCGAGGACTGGCCAGCCTGTGCGTCTCGGGCGGCCTGGGCATCTGCGCCGGATTTGAAGTTTAATAAAAGACGGTGCGCACCCGATGGTAGGGCAACTCGGCGGGCAGTGGGCTCTGGCCCAGATTCCAAAGAAACCAATCTAACTCGTAGGCTCTTAAGGATCGGCCCGAACGGGCCATTTGTTGGCGCACCAATTCTACCGCCCAAACCATGCCAGCGCGGATCTCCACCTCTTCCGGGGAGCCTGGCGACAACAGTTGCTGACTGTCCACTTGAGCGGCCAGGGGCGCTGAATATTGAAGCACTCCCAGAGCCCGTAAAACCTGAGGAATCTTGTAGTCAGCGAAGGCCGTCAGTTGGTCCAGGTCGTGAAAGGCACCCAGTCCTTCAAAGTTCATGCTGCCGGCCAGATCCACCACCGTGATTTGCGCTCTCTTAAAAAGAGGGATATCTCGGCCATGATAGCGGGACACATCATAAAAACAGGGAAAATCTCGGGCGATCAGGCCGGTCAAAGCGGTAGCTGAGCCCTGGGCGCTGGCGATGGCCTGTCCAAAGTCGCCCTCATAGAGATCTAACAACTGGCGGCCAACCTGGCGAGCGTGCGAGAGACGCTGCTCGAGCATGGGGATTTGTCCTTCCCCTCGCAAAACATGGGACAACTGGGCCTCGCTCAGGTCCGCCAGAGCCTGGGCCGAGGTCAACGGAAAGCCCTCATCCAGAGCCCGCCCCAGAGCCACCGACAAGGCCTTGTATCCATTGAACCACCGATCACGATAAAAAACGCGCCAACGCGGCTGACCGGGGTCAACCCAAAAACAAAAATTTAAGGCATCCAGAAGCAAAATGTAGTGGGCCATGGACCGGTCCGGCCCACGCCAATGAATCTCCCAATCCCATCCGGGGATTTCAAAGGGTTGCTCCACCCAGCGCCCCGCTAAGGATTGAAGGACATCGTGATCTATCCTCACATGCTCGGCGTTGTCCATGACAAATTGACAGGCGGGCAAAATTTCCAGGTTGAGACAGGCCATGGGCGGGCCGTTCCCAGCCCTGGCTAGGAGTTCCTGCCCACGCACTCGAAGCGCGGGGCGACGAAAACCGGAAAGGTCTTGCATGGATTCCTGGCGCCAACCTGTAGCACCCCGCGCCTTCACGGGTCGTGAATGGTTCTTCACCCGACTGAACGCGTGGCTAGAGCAACCCCAGAGCCGTATTTGGGTGGTCGAGGCCGAGCCCGGCTATGGCAAAACCCGCCTGGCCCGGGAGATTGTGCGGCGCTATCACGGCGCCGCCTTGCTAGGCCAGGGCAGCCCCGAAGGCCACCCCCTGCTGCTGGTGGCCGACGAAACCGATACCCGCCACTTGGAAGGCTACGACGGGAAATTACTGGTGCTCAGCCGCCCCCACTTGAAGTTGTCCAGCCTGCGCGGTCCCGAGACGCAGTGGCACCTACTTGACCCCATGGACGTGGACAATCTCAGCGACCTGGCCACTCACCTGGCCGGACAACCCAAAGCCGACTCGGTTCTGCGCGGAAGCGGAGGCAATTTCGGTATAGCCGGTCTGCTCAGCTCCACTCAAAATGAGATCGACATCTACCGCTGCCTCTGGCAACTGGCCGAGGGCTGCCTGGCCGACTCGCCCCAACGCGACCTGTCCGCCCAGATTTTGACCTTACTTGGCGAAACGGGAGGTCCTCTGGAAGCCTGGCGCATTTGCGATTTTCTCGGCACCAGCGCCATGCGAGTGCGCCAGGCGCTGGCTCCTATCGAGCCCATGCTGATCCGCCACGATGACCGCTATCAGGTATTTTCACCCTGGTTGGGCCGGGCTGTCACCTGGGCCCATTTCCGCGACCTGGAAGTGCTCCACGCGTCGGTTATCACCTATTTCCGTGAAACTTACCCCAGTTGGGAAGAGATGTCCGACTCCTATGGCTGGGACTATCTGGTCCACCATTGCGACCGCTTCGCCCGCACCGCCCGCAAACGAGATTTTTCGGTGCTCCACTGGCTGGGTGAAGGGCCTTTTCTACGCCAAAAACTGCGTCAGGGAGGAAAGCTGCCCGGGGTGTTGCGCGACTTGGAACGTTGCCTGGTGGCTGCCATGGAAGAGAGCGATCTTTCTCGCATCGCTTTCTACGCTTTCCAACTGCCCCGTGTGCGCCAGGAACGTCTGGCCAGCGAAATGCATAAACTTGCCGATCTGGGCCAGGTCGAGGCCGCGCAGGAATATGCTCAGCTGATCCCGCGCGAAAATCACAAGTTGCTGGCTCTACTGTTACTGACCTGGCAGGCCAGCGACGAGCATAGTTTTGAGTTGGCCGACCAACTGCTCACTCAGGCCCGTCAGGTTGACTGCGGAGGCATGTTCCCCGAACTAAATCTACTGATTGTCAGCATCTGCGCTTGTTTGCTCAAGAGCTTGCCTCACCGTGAAAAAGAAATTCTGGAACTGCTCAGCCGAGACGAGCAAACGGGCCGAGCCGCCAGCAACTATCTGACGCTTGGATTGATCGAAGGGCTGGAGGATCGGCTGCGCAACTGGGTGCTGCGCCGAGGTTGGAACCAGGCCCCCCATGGCAGTGGCCGCGATCAGCACCGCCTGAGCACCTTCATTGGTCAATCGCTGCGTGCCCTCAAGCAGTTCGAACTGGCCCAAGTGTGGTCGGGTGCCCTGACTCGCCCACAATTGACGCAGCCGGAGTTTGACGCAAAACTCAAAGAGTTAGTGCAGGTCGAGAGCGAAGTGGAGCGACTCGATCAACTGGTAGACCTGGCCGATCAGGTCTGCCGTCAGCAGCCCGCCGAATGGCTCAGCCACGCGGTCAGTGTCATCACCATGGGGCTGCAAAATTTTGCCCAGCCTGACTGCTGGTTACGTGGCTTTGCTCAACTTTCTCGGCTGCTCATGACCCTTGGCCCGGTGCCCGAGGCCTTCGATGGACTCGAGCGCCTGACTCAGTTAACCAAAGACCTGGAACTGGAAAACCAGTTGCGGGTTCGCATTGTGGCCGACCTGGCGCTGGGTTTTTATCGCCTGGGAGATTCGACCCGAAGCCAACAATTGATCAGCAAAGCTGCGGCCGGTGCCGTCGGCGAAGAGGAAATGGAGAAGAAGGCCGCTGCCCTGGCCTTCGTGGCCGCTGCCACCGCTCAACTCAACAGCCCCAGCCGCGCACGTGACCTGGCCTTTACCCTGCTGGAAACCCTGGAGCCCCCGCCCGGGTCCATGCAAGACCACTTCTGTCGGCTTACCTTTCGTCTGGCCAGCAGCGCTACCGGCACTCCAGACCAGTTGCGCCAGGCCCTGGGGCAGGATCAACGGGATCTGGTGGGGCTGGGCAACAGCCCTCGCGAACGCGCCTATCTGCTGCTGGGCCTGGCTCGGGCCGCTCACCATAGCGGCGATTCCGACTGGGCTACCCAGTTGGTCCAGCAGGCGGCCGCCCAGGCTCATCAACTGGTGGTGCCTAAGCTGAAAGCCTGGACCCTGGCCGATCTGGCCTGCCTGGCCTGGGATATGGCTCAACATGACCGTTACCGGGCCTTTATTGTCGAAGCGGAGGAGATCCTGGCTACCGAGCAGGTGCCTATCCATCGTCTCGAAGGCATGGTCGACCTGTGCCGCGCACTGGGACACAGCAAGGACCGCCAGGCGCGCGTGGTGCATCGCCAAGTCCTCCAGGAACTGGCCCAGGTCGATCAACTATCGGTGTGCCTCAGCTCAACTCTGCCCAGACTGCTGCCCCTTCTACAGGAAGCCGAGACTCGGCTGCTGGCCCAACAGCTAATGGAAAAGCTGCGTACGCCCCCCGAAAGCCTCAGCGAGCGCGACCGTGACTTCTATCAGTCCGGACTGCTCCACCTGGAACTGGCCTTCGGCGAATACGACAAGGCCCTGGCCTCTCTCACGCCAGTGAGCAGCCCCCAGGTGCGCTCCCAGGCGCTGGTCGACCTGGCCGTGGGACTCACGGCCCGTGACCCCCGCGAAGGACTGGCCTGGCTACCGGTGATCTCGCGCCAACCCGATCGTCTCAGGGCCATTCGCCTGATATTGTCGGACCTGGGCGCCGAGAAACGTCCCTGGCGTAAGCAGGCTTGCCACGAAGCCTTGCAGCAACTGACGGTATTGGCCCAGGAAGACGAAGCCACCATGGACCTGGTCGTGAGCTACTGGCTTACCCGGGAAGGCGACCGGCGCAAATTTGAAGTCACTGGCAAACGCCTGGGTTGGCTGCCGGACCCGCCGCCTATGCAACCCCTTCTTGTCAATCCAGCCTGATGCAGCGACACTACTGGAAGGAATGGAGCGCCCACCTGGAGCGCCCTATGGAAGCGCTTGCCTACGGCCACGGAGGCGCCCCAGTCCTGGTTTTTCCCACCAGCCGTGGACGCTTCTTCCAATGGGAGGACTTCCACATGATAGAAGCCCTGCGCGAACCCCTGGAGAGGGGCTGGTTGCAGTTGTTCTGCGTCGACGGCATCGACAACGAAACCTGGTACAACTTTGAACTTCCCATCAGCCAGGTGCTGGCCCAGCACGAGCGCTACGAGCGCTATCTCCTGGACGAATTCCTGCCCCTGCTGCGCCGCCACAACCACAACCCCTTTTTGATCGCCACCGGCACCAGCTTTGGGGCCTTTCAGGCTGCCAATTTTGCGGCCCGGCATCCGGGCCGGGTAAACCGGGTGGTGGCCATGTCGGGGGACTTTGACGTGAGCAAGAATCTGGACGACAGCTATGACCCACCCGCCTACTTTTTTAATCCCATTGCCTACCTGGCGGGGGTTCAACCCGGCCCTTATCTGGACCAACTCCGCCAGGTCGAATTTCGCCTGGCGGTGGGAGCCCACGACTTTTGCCTACCACCCACGCAAAGACTGGCTTCTCTTTTGGCTCACCTCCAGGTCCCCTATCGATTGGACATCTGGGACGCAGCCTACATCCACGACTGGCCCACCTGGCGAACCATGGTCAATCACCTGTTATAGGTCACAAAGGACTGCCTTCTGCCCGGGACGAACCCGCAACCCTTGATGTCACAACTACTTGGCATAGTGCACGGTCGCGAAGAGACCTTCCCCCCTGCCTTACTGGCCGAACTCAACGCTCGCCAGGCCGGCCTGCACGGCGAGTCCATTATCGTTTCCGGCGTGGAGGCCATGGACAGGTCCCCCTACCGGCTGCTGGTCGACAGGATCTAGTCAAAGGTGGGGTACTTTGAATCCCTCATAAAGCAGCAATCGCGGCTGGGGGTTTAATGCACTCCCACCCCGGCTTTACGCGATTTGGACCGAGTTGGACTGGCTCAACTGGCTTTGTTGGCCCGCGTCCACTGCCCCCCTACCCTGCTGCTCCCTCATCAGGCCCATCCACCCGGGGTTGAAGCCGACGACCTGGGCAATCTGGCCTATCCGATGCCCTGGGAACAATATTTGCGACAGGTGGGACTGCCGGCCAGTCTGCGCTCGCTGCAACTGGGCCAGGGACCTGTCCACAAAGTGTCGGGCCTGGGCGAGTTGTGGCAAGCTTACGGAAAAAGTGGCCATGAATTGATGGTCGTCCAACCCGATTTCAGCGAGGCCGAGCACGTGCTGGTCGTTGTGGCCGGACAACATCTTGAGATCCTCGGTTTCGACCCCTTGAGCGGGCGTTATCGCCAGGCCAACCCGGCCCTGGTCGAACCAGCCCGACAGGCAACCGCCCGATTGCAGGCCAAAATCGACCTAAATCTGACCGGGCTAGAATTCGCCTGGCATCGCTCCAAACTGTGGTTGAGCGACCTCCATCTGGTCCCCGACCTGGAATGGTGGAGCCTGGGCGAGGAGGCTTTTGAGCGCGTGGTGGAAAGTTGCGCTACAGAGTTAATTCGGCGAACGATACCCAGCCAAAACCCTCCGCCAAAGGCGGGGAAGCCCAAAAAGATGAGGACGGAATAGCATGCCCACTCACATGAAGCCCATTCGTTCCGATGGAGTCGATGCAGCCCTGGCGGCCGCGGCCCGCGAGGCCCATCGTCTCGAAGCGGTCTCTTACTACAATTCACTGTTGGAGCGAGAGGATCTGGCCGAGTTCGCCCAGGACCTGCAACAGCACATGCACAGCCGGGGAGCCGTCTTTGGCGAGCGCCTCATGTGCCCGTTCCTGCGTCCTCATTTTTGTGGCCGCGAGCAACTGGATCTGCTCAACTCCGCCGTCCGCGGCGTGGTGGGTGCCTGCAACGTGCTGGCGCCACGAATTCAGGCTCAGCCTGAACTGCAAGATGCGCTGGGGCTGTCCGAAGACGAAAGGCGTCTGTGCGCCGTCGACCCCGGCTATCCTGAGTTCTCGGTAACCTCGCGCCTGGACAGTTTTATGCTGGGCGGCAAAGTTCGCTTTGTGGAATACAATGCCGAATCGCCTGCGGGAATCGGCTATAACGACGTCATGCAGGACGTATTTCTGTCCACCTCGGTGATGAAAGAATTTATCCGCGAGTTCCCCTGTCAACCTCTCTACACCAGTGAGACCTTGCTCAACAATCTGGTCGAGTGTTACAAGACCTGGGGAGGCATCGACAAGCCGGTGATCGGCATCGTTGACTACGAAGGCCTGCCTACCCGGCACGAATTCGAGATCTTCCGCCGCTTCTTCAACAGTCGGGGCTATCAATGCGTGGTAGCCGACCCGCGCAAACTGGACTACGACGGCGAAAAGCTCAGCTTTGAGGGGCAAGCCATCAATCTGGTCTATCGACGCCTGCTCACCACCGAATTCCTGGAGCGCTACGACGTAGCCAAGCCGGTCTGGGAAGCCTACCGTGACCGCAAAATCTGCATGGTCAACAACTTCCGGGCCAAGTATTTGCATAAGAAAGCCATCTTTGCGCTGATCACCGACCCTGTCTACCAGGACGGCATGAGTCCCGAGCAATTGTTTGCGATCTATACCCACGTGCCGTGGACGCGACGGGTGGCCGACGGCCGCACCACCGACGTGGAAGGACGCAACATCGAACTCCTCGACTGGATTCGCAAAAATCGGCGCCAGTTGGTCATGAAACCCAACGACGAATATGGCGGCAAGGGTATCTTTGTGGGCTGGGAACTCAACGACGACGAATGGGACCAAGCCATCCAGACCTCGTTGGAAAGTTTCTACCTGGTGCAGAACAAAGTCGAAGTGTCGCGTGAAGTCTATCCCACCTGGGATGGAAAAACCGTCCACTGGGCCGAGTATAGCGTGGACCTTGACCCCTTCATCTTCAAAGGCGAAGTAGAAGGTCTGCTGACCCGCCTGTCAGCCACCGCGCTGTGCAATGTCACAGCTGGCGGCGGAGTGGTGCCAACTTTCATTCTTGACTAAAATCCTGGTAGGGGTAGACGTGGGTGGAACGTTCACCGATTTTGTGGTGGCCGATCCAAAGCGGGGTTGGTTGCGCCTCAAGCGCCCAACCTCGCGACCCGACCCCTCTCCGGGTATTCTGGCCGGACTGCAAGAACTGGAAGTGACCGAGTGTGTGCTCAGTCACGGGACCACGGCCGCCACCAACGTGGCCCTGGAACGCAAAGGTCCGCGCACGGCCCTGGTGACCACGGCCGGCTTTGGCGACCTGCTCAGGCTGGGTCGAGGCGAGCGCCTGGACCTGTATGCCCTGTTGCCACCCGAACGACCCACTCTGGTGCCCCCCGAATTGTGCCTGGAGGTGGACGAACGGATCGATGCCAGCGGACAGGTGTTGCGCCCCCTCAGCCTGGAGTCTTGCCAGCAGTTGGTTCACCAACTGAAGATGCTTCAGGTAGAAGCCGTGGCCGTCTGCCTGCTCTTTGCCTATCAAAATCCCGTTCACGAACTGCTGCTCGACCAGGTCCTGCGTGAGTCTGGCTGGCAGCCTGCCTTGAGCCATCGGGTCGATCCCCAGCCCAAAGAGTACGAACGGGCCAGCACCACGGTATTACAGGCCTACGTGGCCCCCAGCCTGGACCGCTATCTGGCCAACCTTTCCCAACAACCCGTGGGCAAGGACCTGTGGGTTGTTCGTTCCAGCGGCAGTGTGTGCCGCCCTCAACAAGCGGTGGACAGGGCGGTGGGCTGCCTGCTCTCGGGACCGGCAGCAGGCCTGCAAGGGGCCTGGCGCATCGCCCAGGGCCTGGGCATCCAGCGCCTGATGACGGTGGATGTTGGTGGAACTTCCAGCGACGTGGCCCTATGCGACGGTCAATTGCCCTACCTGGATGAAAGTTCACTGGGGGGCCTGCCCTTCCGCTGCCCCCAGGTGGACATTCACACGGTGGGTGCAGGTGGCGGCTCGATGGCCAGCCTGGACGCCGGCGGATTGCTGCAGGTTGGACCCCAATCGGCCGGTAGCCAGCCAGGACCGGCCGCCTACGGACAGGGAGGGCCGGCCACCGTTACCGACGCGCTGTTGCTGTTGGGCAGACTGCCCCAGCAACTGGCCGGCGGTCGCCTGTGCCTGCGAGTGGACGCCAGTCGACAGGCCTTGCAGGCTCTGGCCGACCCCTTGGGGCTCCCGCTCCTGGAGGTGGCCGCAGCCGTGGTAACTCTGGCCGAACACAATATGGGCCAGGCTCTCCGGCTGATCAGTCTGGAACGAGGCTACGACCCTCGTCAATTTGTCCTGATGGCCTACGGAGGGGGAGGCGGAAGTCACGCTGCGGCCCTGGCCCAAATGCTGGGAATTCGGCGGGTGCTGGTTCCGGCTCAACCGGGCCTGCTCTGCGCCCAGGGGGCCATGCTGGCTCCCTGGCAGGCCGAACTGCAGCACAGCTGGGCACGGCCGTACGGACCGGAACTGGTAGAGGAACTGCGGGAGTGGAAAACCACTGCCTGCGCCCAATTGCGGCGGGCGGCTCCCGACGGCCGGGTGGAATGGGCCACCCTCTGGGAGGTGCGCTACCAGGGTCAGGGCAGCAGCCTGTGGTTGGCCGCCGGCCCTAACCTGGAGGGACGCTTTGAGCGTCTTCACCAGCGCCGTTTTGGCTATCAAAGGCCAGGACAGCCGCTGGAGGTCGTGTCCAGCCTGGTGCGAGCGCGCGTGCAACGGGCCGATGTTGCGGCTGAGCCGGTCAACCGGGAGCCCCTGCCCCCTCCCCGTGAAGAGGAGGCGTACTGGGGGCTCCCCCCCGTGGGAGGCAAAATCATGGTCTACGCAGACTATCCCGGCCCCTGGATTGCCGGTCCGGCCCGTCTTGACAGAATGGACGGAACCCTATGGTTACCGCCAAATTGGCGAGCTCGCATGGCCCCAGACGGAAGCTTAACCATGGAATCTCTTGCTTCTGAAGAGGAACATGAGGAATAACCGGAAAATAAGAGCGACCGAAAGTTAGTCCGGGCAAGTTCCAGCACCCGGAATATCGCTATGATAGGAGTGCCTCAATGAAGAAGACTTTGCTGACCGTAGCTACCGCTGCCGTCGCCGTCACTTGCCTGGCCTGGGCGCAACCTCCCCAAGGTGCAAAAGAAACCGTGGTCATTAAAGAGACAGCCGCACCTGCCGCCAAGCCGCCTGCAGAAAGACTACCCACCCCGGGCGCCGCGCCCAAACCCAAGGTGAGCCGTGACCCGTTTGTACCGGGTGGCGCCCCCGCCGAAACCGCCGGCCCCCCACCGATTGCTGCCCCTACCGATAAAAAGGGTCCAGAAAAAGGCCCTGACGATGGCTCGAAGACCATCCCTCCTCCCGGCGACGCCGCTCCCGTGATTGTAGCTCCCGAGGTTACGGTGAAGGGTATCCTGTTGTCGGCCAAAGGCAATCGAGCCATCGTTGTCAGCCCCAACACGACCTTCATCGTCAAGCAAGGGGACAAGCTAGGGGACTACAAGGTGGCCTCCATCACCGCCAAGAAAGTGACCTTTAGCTTCAAGGACAAGAAGTTCCCCATCAAAATTGATGACGAATTTGGCGCCATGAAGAAGTAGCTTGAAATCAAGCCGAATTATGGGCCCGCTCCGGCGGGCCTTTTTTCATTTACGAGCCTGAGCCTCATGCCCGATTCATGCAAGGCCAGGGGGCGCGCATCAACCACTGAGAACTGTTGTCCCTCCGCGGGCTCTGTGGTATCGATAGAGGTGTCAACTGGCCCCGGCCGGAAAATTCCTCGATGGCATCCGCTCCACAAGCGCATTTGACACCTGAGGAGTATCTCGCTCGCGAGCGCTCGGCGGAATTCAAGAGTGAATACGTCGACGGGGCAGTTTTGGCCATGGCCGGGGCGAGTGAACGTCACAATCTAATTGTCGCCAACGCAATTATGACGCTGGGACCGCGATTGCGGAAGAGTTCCTGTCGAATCTATCCCAGCGACCTGAAAGTTCGTGTGGGCAATCGATTCTTCTATCCCGACGTCAGCGTGATTTGCGGGCAAACGGTATTCGCCGACGATGAAAAGGACGTTGTCTTGAACCCTTCTCTGATCATCGAAGTACTTTCGCCTAACACGATGGCCTATGACCGCGGGGCGAAGTTCCTATCTTACCAACAAATACCATCCTTGCAGGACTATCTGCTCATCCATCAAGAGGAGGAGTTAGTGGAGCATTATCGCCGTCATCCTCCTAATGCCTGGCTATACACCAAGAGCGCTGGCCGAGATTCCACCATCGAAATCTCTTTTGCTGGCGGCCAGTTTTCATTGGCCGACCTGTATCCCGAAGAGTCAGCTCTTTGACGATACGGTCAGAGCGTCAAGCGGGTGGCCAATTCGGCCACGTGAGGGTCTTCGATATCCAGTTCCAGCAAGGTCTGGTGCAGCCGCAACACATAATCGGCATTGGCACCGCTCTCACCGGCTGCCCGCGAAATCCGCCAGGCCAGCTCATGAACAGGTCGCTCGCCCAGGTAGGACGGATTGTGGGCGTCGGCCACGTAAGTCCAGCACTGCAATTCCCCGGCATCGCCACGTGCACATAGGGCACGCAACTCATATCCATCCTTCTCCCGATAGTCCAGTTGGGCGCGAATCTCGGGCCATTCCGAGTCGGCCACCACATAGGCCAGGCCCCAGCACCCCTGGCCCGGGTTGGGCACCAGGGTGCACACCAGTCCGGGAAAGTCAGCCGTGCCCCGGTGGTCGGTGGAGCCCTGCCAAAAGCGACGCGACCAGTTGGGCAGCCACACTTTGCCAACCTGAAGGTAGGCAAAGCCAGGATTCCAGAGTAGAGAGCCGTAACCGAAAACATTGTGAGTGAGCGTGTTCATCCCATTACCTATGTGGGCAGCCTGGTGGCCAGTGTGGCTGCCGCTTCATTTCTTCTCTGGCTGATCTACTTTAAGCCCGTGGTCGGCCAGGAGCAAGCCTGGGTGACCTATCTACCCTACTTCAATGCCTTCTTCAACGGACTCAGCGCCTACCATCTGGCTCAAGGCTGGCGCCGCATTCGCGCCCGGCAAGTGTCCCGGCACAAGGCCCACATGCTGCAGGCGCTGCTGTTTTCCAGCCTCTTTCTGGTCAGTTACATCACCTACCACGCACTCCACGGTGACACAAAGTTTCCGCAGCTGGGCTGGATCCGGATTGTCTATCTGAGCATTCTGGCCAGCCACGTCGGGCTATCCATTCTGGTGCTGCCCGTCATCTTGAGCACCTTCGCATTGGCTTTCACCGGCAAGTTTGAAATGCACCCAAAATTCGGTCGCATCGCCCTGCCTGTCTGGCTCTACGTATCAGTAACCGGAGTCATCATCGTGGCCTTTCTCAAGGCCTTCGCCTGAGTTACCTCTTGCGAGCGACGATGCCCAGTCCGCGCTGAAAATCGATCCTGTCCGCCAACTCCGGAAAGTCGATCAGGGGATTGCGGTTGCCCTGCAACTTCTCGATGGTTTGATTGCGGTGCTGTTCGTACTCGGTGGGCGGGTTGTCCCGGTGCCACTGCAGCAACATCGGCAGGTCACTGGGACCATATTCCTGACGGTTGTCGCCAATCACCCCTGGATATCGCAGTAAGAAGTAAAGCACCGAGCGTGCCGTTTCGCCTTTACCGGCTTTGGGCTCGAACTCATTGTCGGACTGGTCCAACACGCCACAGGCCAGCAACGGTTGGCCCGAGTCCACGTCGTTGGAATACTGGGCATTGCCGCGCAGCGAATTGCACTCCGACTGGGAAGCGTAAAGGTGATGAAGGTCGCCCTTGGGAGCCTTCTTCTTCTTAAACCAGGACTGAGGAACCACGTGTTCACAATTGAATTCGCCCTCTTGGAGCGGTTTATCATCGGCAATGTCGGTGGGCAACTTGGGACCGTCTCCCGAGTAAATGCAATAGAGGTTGCCGTCCTTGTGTCGGTCGACTTCAGGATAAAGGTAAAGCTCGGGATCATAGTCGAGCGGCTTGTGTGTGCCGCCGACCAGGGAGCTCAGTTCGTCGTACAGTTGGGCCGGCGCCATGGCCTCGAAACGAGCGGTATCGCCGTAGTATTTGCGACTGGCGGTCTGGTCGCCGACGGCATCATAGTAGCCGGACCGAGTGCGGACGGGCGCACTCTCCGCCTTAGGGGCCGGGGACGTTGGCGCGCTTGACTCAAACCGGTCACCCTGGATGACGCGCTGAACCTGTTGGGCAGGGCGCGTGGACTCACGGTAGCGGGTAGGGAGGGCCACATTCCATCCCCCGGATTTCAATCCAACCAAAGCGTTCAAGTCCGACCTCCAGGCGTTGTTCGTCCACCCTTGTTTTATTCTGAAATTGTTACACAGACGTGAACCATCGATGAACGAACTTCCAAGTCCAGCAGGTTGGCCAGGAAGGCGCCGCGAGAGTCCGCTTAGAACGCAGCCGCATGCGTCTGGTAACATGGAATGTGAATGGTCTGAGGGCCATCTTTAAAAAGGGCTTCCCGGAATGGTTGCAGGTACATCAGCCCGACGTGGTGGCTCTCCAGGAAATCAAGTGCTCGCCAGCACAGCTCGACGAGACTCAAACCCATCCCGCAGGCTATCAAAGCTGGTTTTTTCCGGCCGCCAAAGCGGGCTATTCGGGAGTGGCACTCTACTCCAAGCAAGCACCGCTGCAGGTCTTACACGGATTGGGCGAGGACGATTTTGACAGCGAGGGCCGCAGCCTGACCGCCGAATTTCCCGACTTCTATCTGATCGGTGCCTATTTCCCCAACTCCCAGGGGGGAGGCCGCCGCCTGGAGTTCAAGCTGCGCTTTTTGGACCTGATGCAGCTCTACGTGGAAAGATTGGCCCAAAGGGGTAAGCCCGTGCTGGTCTGTGGAGACTTCAACATCGCCCACCAGGACATCGACATCCACGACCCGCGCGGCAACCGCAATCAGGCCGGCTTTCTCCCCGAGGAACGGGAGTGGATGACCCGTATGCTCGAGCGCGGCCACCAGGACCTGTTTCGCCAACAAAACCCCGAGCCCGAGCAATACACCTGGTGGAGCTATCTCAATTTCGCTCGCAAACGCAACAAAGGTTGGCGCATCGACTATTTTATGGGCACTCCCAGCTTTCAAATCCCCTATCGCTGCCGCCACTATCCCGAAATCGAGGGTTCGGATCACTGTCCCGTGGAGTTGGAATTGCTCTGAAAGCGGGAGACCGTCCCCGGAAGCCCGCTCAATCAGCCAGACAACTTCTTCAGAGCTTCCAGCTTGTCGTATGCAGAGGCATCAGATTGGACGATTTCGCGGGCCTGCGTCGCCCCCGTATCCACGGCCAGTTTATTCAGCAACGAGAGCGCTCCCTCCGCATAACCCACGCCATACAATCCTACGGCGCCATTTTCTAGCATGTCCTGGTGAACGCGTCCAGCCAGTTCTGAGATGGACGAAGCATCGGGCTCTTGATCCAGGTGCGCCAGCAGACCCAGCTTTCCTATTGCATGTTGGGTGGACCCGACCCCGTCAGTACCGCTCTCTGTGGCCGTGGACAGCATTGCCTCGCGAGCGAGCGCCTCGGTTTCCGGGCGATCGGAACGGCTGTGTGTTGTCACTGCGTAGATATTCTGAATGGTCCCAGTCACTGCCACCGTGTGATTTGCCATCCATTGATTGCGCTGCTGCCTGGATTGGTCCATCGTTGTGTAGTCGCTGTAAACCGAAGAGAAATCCGGGCATTCTTGGCAGAAGTCGGACTTGAGGTCCTCCAAGCTACGCCTTGCCATAGCAGAAGGTAGATAGCCACCGGGTTGATGAACCTTATTGACCACTTTTGCCTCCTCGCCCTGGACCTCAAAGTTCTGGCGATCAAGGTTCTATCCTGCTGAAAGTGCCAGGAATCGTGGTCAGGCAACCCCGGCCTGCTCTGGCCGAGGAAATTTTGGCGACGCCCACAGGGCAACAATGGATCTGGACCCCTGACGAGTCATCGTGGGCAATCTATGCCAGCCCGACATCGTCATTCAGTCTTGGGCTGGTCCAGTAACGGGTGCTCAGATTCGGCTGAGGTCCCCTCCACAAGATGGGATCCACTCTCAGAAAGGGCTTCATCGCTCTCCTCATCCTGGCGACCATCGGCCAGCAAACGACTGATCAGCATTACCACATACAGCTGCGCCAGCAACGACTCCAGCACCAACAGATTGCGACAAAAGTGGCTGATGTTGGAGAGTGCGTTGTCGGCTCCCGTCAAAGTCACGAAACTCACATAGAGCGCCTCATGAAAGCCTTCCACTGTGGCCGGAATGGCCGGTCCTAGAGTATTGGGCTGCAGCAAGTGAACAAAATGAATCAACTCCCCAAAAACAATACCCAACATAATGTAGAGACCGGCTGCCGCCCATAATTTGTCGGCCGCATTGCGGGGACCGCGCACCAGATCGCGTAATCCCAACCACATCACCACGCTCTGAATCAACACCGTGGTCCCGTGTAAGGCGCTGTTGACCTTGGGACCGGTGACCGGGTCCCAAAACAGGTAGTTGTAGCTCAGAGAAATCACCACCACCAACAGGGCGGTCACCCCCAGCACATTGGGCAACCAACGCTTGAAAGTAAAGTTGCGCGAAAGGTCCCAAAGCAGCCCCAGATAGACGGCGCAACAGACTTGGAAGATCAGGAACGAGAGCATTGAATTGTGCAGCCAATCGTCGGTCAGCAGCGAGATCAGCAGCAACACCGCCTGAGCCCCCACCACGTTGCGATAGTCCTTGCGCTTCTCTTCCTGCAACTCTCTGGTATAGAGTCGGCTGGTAGCTTTCTTAAACACTTCCTATGTCTTAGTCGCCGCCGGCTATGAGCCCCTCCTCCAGAAACAAAAAAGCCCGCCGAAGCGGGCTTCTTGTTTTTGGACTGGAGGCTCTCTAGCCGACTTGCTTGAGCATCTCATCCCAGCGGGTGTCGGCGGCGAAGCCGATCTGCTCGTAAGCCGGGAAATCGACGCGGGCCTGCTTGGCCTTGTCCATGTTGGGGATGTCGTGGGCCGGAGGGTTGTTGACGGGAGCCTGAGGCTCGGCCTGAGGCTGAGCTTCGCCGCCACCCTGGCCGGCGTGCATCTGCGCGTTGGCTTCGATGATCATCGGCATCAGAGCGTTGAGCTGAGCGAGTTGCTCGGGGCTCATCGCCGTCACCATCAGTTCCACCAGTTGCATCATTTGCTCGTTGGTCAGTCCGGCCCCACCAGCGCCACCGCTTTGTTGACCGCCGTGCATACCGTAGTTCTTGTTGATCTCGATGTTGAGACCCTTGGCATTCGGATACTTGTCGCTGTGCTGCTCGGCAATGACGGCCTCGCCCAGAGCGGTTTTGACCTGATCGGCGGCTTCCTTGATCTTGCCGCCGAACTTCTCGCCAGCCAACTCCACGAAGTGGCCCATGTCGGCAAACTCGTAGAACTTTTGAGTGTCCTGTTTGACGGGCGCAAAGTCCTGGGAAGTCAGTCCGCTGTCGATAACGGCACCTGCGAAGTTGTCGACGGCTGCCGAAACGGCGCCCATCTTGCTGAGGTCGATGGCCGACATCGTACCCAGGTCGCGCTGATGACCTTCGGCCATCTGCACCACGCCCTTGGCCATATCGGCAGGGGTCAGGGGGTCACGGGCCCGCAAAGCCTGAGCAGCGTAATTGAGCACTTCGCCTGCAAAAACGCGACTCTTCTTATTGGCCGTCTTCCCCAAAGCTTCGTCATACTGCCAGCCGGCGCCGCCTTCTACTTCCTCGGAAGCCACCATGTAGCTGGCGCAATCCTTGAGCTGGTGGGCAACTTCGGTGGAGGCCATCAGACACTCGTCAAAGCCGAGCACGTCGATCTTCTTGCCACTCAATTCTTGAGCTTTCTTGAAGCCATTCTCCAGGTCGCTGACAGTCATCCAACTGTCGGTCGACTCGGAGTGATTGGCGCCCAGCCAACCACCACCGTGGTCGGAGACGATGACCATAAAGTGCTTGGAGGGATACTCTTTCATCGCCCAGGCGATGGAGTCGGCCATGTTGTCAGACTTGGCCATGTCGTGAGTGGGGCCCAGGTCCTGCAGAACCGGGGAGGTAAGCCCCTCGGTCTGGTCGGCTTCCAGCTTCATACGAACCACGTTGCCGCCTTTGGGCTGGTGGCTGGTCTCGACGATCACGTTCATCTCGTTGGTCGAACCGATGCGCTCGGCCTCATCCAGGTCGCCCTGCATGTACTCGTAAAGATTGTTGTCAGACACCGAGTAGACCAGGATGGTCCAATCCTTGGGCTGGATTCCCTGATTAGGGGGGGCCGGCTGGTTCTCGGTGGGCGGAGCCGGCTGATTGGCAGGCGGCTGCGGCTGAGTGGGCTGCTGCTGACCAATGCTGACGCTGTCGGCAGGGGCCGGGGCGGGTTGTGCGGCCGGAGCGGCCGAGCGGGCCGGCGCATTGCGGACGACCGGCAAAGAATTGGCGACTGAGCTGATATTCATGTGTGTGAACCCCGATACTTGGTGTTTGTGTGACCTGAACTTATTCGATCCCGGCCCGCCCTGTTGTTGAGGAGTTGTGAACCGACCGACAGGAGCGCCATCGAGCGGGCCTGAACTGAAGCCAATGCTGCCGCGCCGACCCAAATACGTTGCCAGCGGACGCGATCAAGAGATGGTCCAACTCATGGACATTGCCGTTCACGGGGGCGTACTGCTCCTGCAAGGCGCCTGTGGAGTAGGCAAAACCTCGCTGGCTCTGGAATGCGCCCACCGCCTGCCGCGGGCTCTCGGCCTGGCCAGGCACTTCGCAATCCCAACTGCTGAAGCAATTGAAAGCGGGGAGCCGGTCTGGTGGTCATTTGCGATCGACGCCTCCGTTTGTCTCCCTCCGCTCGAGTCTCCCAACTAAATCTCGACGGGGCGCCCCGGTGCCAGGAGATGCCCCCCGAGTGTCAACTTCTGGCTCTCTGCCCGGGGTGGCCGGGGGTTACTATTTTAACGAAACCGCCAGCTACTGCGTCATTCACCCCCTCCCTGTGGGTATACCCATAGGGTGAGGAACACCCTGCCTGACTGACGATACCGACCAGCCCACCTGTAGCCTGGTTCTCTGTCGCCAATCGCTGGCCAGAGATCCTAACAATGCGGGCATCCTGCTCTGGATGGGTCGAGCCCTGGGGCAACTGTGGTGCTATTCGGAAGCCAGGCGCGTATTGCGCCGGGCTGCCCGGCTGCTGACCGAATTCCCCAAGGTCCAGGCAGTGGTGTGGCGTGACTATGGCCACCTTTTCCTGCGCGCTGGTCGGTTGGCCGCTGCCCAACCGTATTATGAGCGAGCCCTGGCCAGCGACAGCGGTAGCGCTCGCACCTGGTTGGCACTGGGGGCCTGTCAGGCCATGCAGGGAAAATGGCAGTCCGCCCACTCCACACTGGCCCAGGGCTTGCGCCGACGCACCGAGTTGAGCTGGGAAAATCACTACTGGATGGGCTGGGTTCTGCGGGCCCAAGAGCGCTTTGCCGAGGCTGGCCCCTATTTGAGGCGAGGGTCTGAGACGGAAGCCGAGGATTGTCGACGGATAGGTGTTGCCACCTCCGAAGACCGTGGTCCGGCCTGCCAACTGGCCTGGGGTCGCAAGCAATCACAGAGTCATCCCGACGAAGCCTCTGCCTATTTTTTGCAGGCCTCGGCACTCTCCGAAATGGGCCGGTTGCGGGCCGCCCTGGAGGCCCTGCGCAAGGCCTGGAGACTGATTCCGCTGGAAACTTACAAGTGGAGTAGCCTGGGCCTGATCTATGCCAACTGCAACCGATTTTCCCAGGCGGCCGACTGCTACCAGCGCTGCCACTCCAGCCAATACCCGGGAAACTGGCTGATTCGAAGCGGGCTGCTACGCGCCCGCACCGGTCACGCCGCCCTGGCCCAAGACTGTCTGGAACGGGGCCTGGCGCTAGAAACGACCTATCGTGACCAGGGACACCTGGGGTTGGGGCAGATCTACTGTGGCCTGAATCGACTGGAGGAGGCCGAATTGCAGTTTCGCCAGGCTCTCGACTGCAACCCCGACAATCAGGAAGCCTATCTGGCCCTGACCGATGTCCATCTGGCCATGGCCGCCGACCTCTAGGTCACGATGGTGTTGCGCTCGATGACGGGCTGACCGTCTCTCCAACGCAGCACACCGATGTAGGGCTCGCCGTTGCGATCGAAGAGATCTTTCTCGGAGAGGCGTTGATGGGGCTCGGTGTAGAGAATGCGGCCGTCATCGATAAGACGCTTGATGTCGTCACGAACCTGATCGTCATCGGCCACGAAGCGGGGAGCTTGGGGGTCGCGGGCGATTTCGACGGAGGCTCCCGAGAAGTTGCCAAAGTTGCCGCGCAACGGAACCAGATCCTTTTGTACCGCCAGAGCTTCCTGGGTCAGCGAGGTGGTAGGGTTCTGCAGCGGCGGGACATCGGCAACCGTAAGGTTGGCCGGAAGAATCTCGCGCTCTTTGTAAACCTTGGCAACCAGGTCGGCATGGCTGCCACCCGCATCACGCTCGGACTGAACGAAGCATTTGGCCATATCTCGGTAAGTGAAGTCAAAACGGGGTGCTGCTTTGAGCAAGCGCCCCAGCATGCGAATGCCTTCGTTGGAGGCTTCCCGAATGGCCTGACCTGGCTCCATGCCATTGGCCCGATTTTCGTTGACCAATCCGGTAAACACGTCGTAGAAGGCGCCCGTAAATAGGCGCGAGAAGTTGTGTACTTCGCTACCCAATTCGTCGGGATTCTCGGGATTTTTGGGCAAAGTCTTGGGGTCTTGCCACTTGAATTTGTTGATGGCTGTGCGGGTGTAGTCACCGCCGGTGTGGTTTTTGCCCACTTTGTGATTGATGGTGATACCCAACTCTTCCCCTAAATTGGCTGCCATGTTGGGCCTGGTCATATCGCCACCGGTCTGTTCCACCACCTGAGCCAGCACTTTGTCGTCCTGGACGCTCATCACCAGCGCCAACATATCGCCAAAAGATTCGTGGAAGGCGCCGCAATCGGTGCGCCAGTTCATCAGGTAAGCCGGGCGCATCCCGTCGAGGATGGCGTGACCGGCCTCGTGAGAAACCACTTCGCCCGAGTCACCGCTGTAGACCACCTGACTGGTGACCGCATCGGTGGAATGAAAGAAATTGACGCTGCCCTCGGCCCGCTGGTAGTAAGCATTGAGCATTTCACCGCCGTCGGCTACCACGGTAATCTGGGGCTCACCAAAAGCCCAGGCCACTGGAATACCCGTTCCCTCTTCGAAGAACTGAATGGTGCGGGCCACAGCCGAAAAAGAGTTGGCGGCGTGGAAGCGCGGGTCGGTATCGGCGAAAACGTAGGCGCCGTTCTCGGCCTGCAGGGGCTCGGATAGTTTGGCCTTCTCAACCTCGGGGGTTTCTCCGCCCTTGAGGTTTTGCACCGTGTAAGTGCCGGGCTGCAAAACAACCTTATCTTGGGGGTTCTGGCTGAAGTCCACAGAACCGGCGGGTGCGCTCTGGTTCTGGGAAACGGGGCGGGTGGAGGCAATGTGTCTGTGTGAGTGGAGTGCGTTGCAAGTCATAGAACGAGTATCACACCCCCTGGTCGGGCAACTGTGAATTGGGGATGAACAAAACAACGCTTAAAGACTTTTGAAATTGCCGATTAATCGTCCCCTACGGCCACTCCCAACTGAAAGAATCGCCTTAGATCCTGGGCAGGCAGCCTCTGGCCAGGCTTCTTGTAAAACAGTCCCGGGTCGTTGATCAGGTAGTCCGGGCCATCCTGACCAACCACCAGCATGGCGTGCCCTCCCGATTGCCGAAAGCCCAAGCGACCGATGTCGCCCCCAACAATCACAAAGCGGCCCCGCTGCAGGTGCCCGGCGATGTCCTCAAACTTGGTGACCCACTTGGGGTTCAGCTTGAGCTTCTCGGCCACCGGGGGATATCGGCCCATGTCCGTGCCCAGGCTCTCGTTTTTGTCAGCACCCATCTGCTCGCGACACCAGGCCATCATGGCCGGCCGGTTCTCGGCACTGAGACCCAACGGCCAGCGGTCAAAGGCCAACGCGACCATGGACAGACAGGCGGGCCCACAGTTTCCGTTGGACCGACCCGATAGCGCGTTGGAACTGGAGCGAACTTGAGTGAAAAAGAAACTGGCCGGGTCGCGTCGGCTGACTTTCTGGGCCGATTTCGGACCCTCCGGGGGATTCAGGTTAACCACCGTGCGTTCGGGATAGGAAACCTTGCCACCCAGGGCCAGGCAAAAGTCGGCGGCGGGCACGTATACTTCGCCACCCTCCAGCCATACATCCAGGAGGGTCGAGCCCACCCGAACTTTGCCGACGGGAACCTCAGTGCCGGCCTCCCCCACCGCCAGCCCCGCTCCGGCCGCCACCGCCTGCACTCCAAACTCCTGGCAGAGCATGTCCAGCTGGGCATAGAGCACATCGGCCTGCGTGGTCACCTTGATCGACGAAGGCGTGCGACGAATCTGCAACTCGGCTGCCCAGGCCGGCCCCAACAAGAGCAGCAGTACAGTCCAACTTTTCAGCGACATTTTTCGTACCTCCAAAAAACCCGATCGATGCGGGCGCCGCAATGGTGAGAGTAAAAACCATAAGGACCAACCCAGGGAATGATGGCCTGCGCCAATCCTTGGGCCTTCAGGTCTTGCAGGCAGCGGCGCAAGAGCACTCCTCCCAGGCCCTTACTGCGCTGGGTGGGGTCTGTGCCCATGGGGCCAAACCAGCCCGTGCCCAGATTATTGCCATCGTAGCCCGCGAAACCCAACAGGCGATCGCCCTGCCAACCCAGGTGCAGACTGATGGGATGGTTGGCGAACATGCGGGTGACCTCGGCCTGCCAACCCGGGAAGTGCTGCTGCAAGAAGTCCATCACCGGGCCCCAGTCGGTGGCCGTGGCGCGACGAAACCGGTCGCAGTCCTGGTACGAGAAATCCTGGTCCAAAGAACACACCAGGTTGAAGGTCTCGCCAATCTTCTGGTAACCCAACTTCTCCAACATCAGCAAACCGGCGGTGTAGCGCACATCGACACCGGGAATCAGATAGTTAGGATGGGTCTCGCAAACCCTGAGGGCCGAGGATGAAAGCTTTGCCTCCACAGCCTCCAGCAGTCGCCGGCCCAAACCCTGACGACGCCGTTCCGGGGCTACCAGCAAAAACTTGACATACCCTTTGCTGCTCGGGCGCTCAAGACCCATTGCAAAACCGCTAAAATCGTGGCTGACCAGGGCCGCTTCTGCCAGAAAATCAGGATCGCCCCAGACTTTCTCATGAAGCAGACTGGCGCTGATCGGATCGAAATGGGCGCTGCGATTCCACAACGCAAGCAGAGCCGCAGCATCCTCAGGGCGCACCGGCCTGAGATCAGTCTGCGCTGATTCCGATGGCATCCTGATCCCCCGTGGCAATGGGCTTTGGTTCGAAATGATCGAGGAAGGCTTTATCGCGCCAGGCCATCCAGGCCACATAAAAGCTGGGCAGTGTGCAGACCGCTACATAAATAAAGAAGCCTTTGAAGCCCAGCGACTTCTGCACGTAACCCGAGATCATCTTTGGGAACATCACACTCATGGCCATGAAGCCGGTAGCGATCGCGTAGTGAGACGTTTGCAATTCGCCTTTGGCAAAATACATCAAGTAGAGGACATACACCGTAAACCCGAAGCCGTAGCCGAACTGCTCGATCACCAGACAGGTGGTGACCACCCAGAAGGTGTTGTCTTGAGTGAAGGCCAGGTAGAGGAAGGCCAGATTGGGCAGATGCATGACCACAATCATCAGCCAGTACCAGGCCCTCAAGCCTTTGGCCGCCACCATCGCGCCAGCGGCAAGGCCACCCACGATGATGCCGGCCAGAGCAAAGACCCCGTAGGCCAGGCCAACCTCCTCGGATCCCATGGCCAGGCCGCCCGCTTCCAATTTGCCCTTCAAGAAGGGCGGCGCCATGGCCAGAACCTGAACCTCGGCCAGGCGAAAGAGCAACATGAAGGCGATGGCCCGCAGCACGCCTGGCTTGGCAAAGAAGGTGGAAAAGGTGCTCCGATAACCGCTCCAAAACACGGCTGCGCTTTCAGGCACCCTGGCCACGTCGGCGGCGGGGCGTGGCAGTACCAGCCAGTGATAGAGGGCCATGGTCCCAAAGAAAATTCCGGGAATGATCATCATGCTGGACCATCCGTCAAAAAAGCCCAGACGGGTAGTCAGGCGACCGGCCGCCCAGAGCAAAACGCCCTTGGCCGCCAGCATCCCCAGTTTGTAAAAAGTGCCTCGAAATCCAGAATAGCCAGCCTGCTCGCGCTCGTTCAGGCCCAGCATATAAAAGCCGGCGGCGGCGATGTCCTGGGTGGCCGAAGTCAAGGCCATCACCCACAGACAGACCTGGGTCCAAATCAGCCAGTTGGGGGAGCGAATGGCCACGGCCAGCCCCAGGAAGGAGCCAGCCAGCAGCAATTCGGTCAGTACAATCCACCAGCGCTTGGTCTTGACCAGATCGACCATCGGGCTCCACATGGGTTTGACCACCCAGGCCCAATACATCAAGCCCGTAATCAAGCCCAACTGGTCGGTGCTCAATTTGAAATCGGTGTACATAAAGGTGGCCGTGTCCGAAACCACCGCGTTAGGAATGCTCTCGGCAAAGTAGAGCGTGGGGATCCACATCCAGGGGGGTAAACGTCGGCCGCTGTCAGACATAAGAACCGCGATAGTAACCTGGAAAAGGGTGCCAGGGCAAGTCAAATTCCCCCAAATCAACACCCCGGGCCTGGCGGCGTTTCTATTTTCGGGCCACTAACCGCAGCGAGGGTGTGGCCACCAGCCCGCGGCGCGGATGGGTGAAACTCTAGATTTCTTGTGGGACTCTCTCGGACAGGACTCGGCCGGGGATAGCGGACAAGATGAGCGCCACGGCCGAAACCAGCACCAGCAAGATGGGCTGGACCAACATGGCCTGACCCTTGTCTTGAAGGGCGTCGATTTCAAAAAAGTCCCTTGCCCTGACCCGGAAGGTGGCCGAGGTCTCTGCCCCTGCCTCGTCCGGTCGTGCCGATTGGTTCGACTCATGGGTACGGATGCAAGTAGAGATCCAGCCCAATTCCAGAAGCCGCTCGATAAAGGTCGTCTTGCCAGCACCGGGCGAACCGTCGACCTGAATGAAAGCGCGTTGTCGCATCAGAGTAGGGTATCCTCTCCCAGGTATGGCCAGAATATCCTTTGCTATTGAACTCTCCCAGCCTGCCCGTGGGTCAGAGACCCATTTGAAGATGTCGTGCGGCGAGGCTCAAGGGGCGGGTTGAATGTCGGTGGCCTCAATTACGTTGGAAATGGCGGCTCCCAACCTTCTTGGAGAGACTGAAGGAGCACGTAACGGTACCTTCTGTTCGTTCTGTAAGGCCTTCTTGCCGGCCACGTAAACCGAACAGCCCTTGCCCCCGTCGATCAACAGAAAGGCGCCAAAATCGTCTTTTTACGCATCGCCAACGATTCTGGACCGCCCGAAGAAAGACCTCGCAAAAGCAAAAAAAGACCCGGAACCGAAGCTCCGAGCCTTAACTGGGACACCCACTCACTATCTAACTTTTTGCAGCATCTCATCCCAACGAGTGTTCTTGGCAAACGTGGTATTGCTGTATTTGTCGAAGCTCATCCGGCTCAGGTCCTCTTCATCCATGTTGGGGATGAACTGGGCGGTCTGACGGTCGAACTCGATGTTGAGGCCCTTGGCATTAGGGTAGCTGTCGCTGTGCTGGTTGGCGATGACCGCTTCACCCATAGCTGCCTTGACGCCCTCGGCTGCCTCGGCAATCTTGCCGCCAAACTTGGCTCCGGCCAATTCCACGAAGTGGAGGCCATCAGCGAAGTCAGCGAACTTCTGAACTTCCTGGGCCACCGGAGCGAAGTCTTTCTTGGTAGCGTTGCTGTCCAGCACGGCACCGGCGAAGTTGTCGAAAGCGGCCGTAACTGCCGGCATCTTGTTGAGGTCGACGGCTGACATCGTGCCCAGGTCGCGCTGATGACCTTCGGCCATCGTCACAATGGCCTTGGCCATATCGGCGGGGGTCAACGGGTCGCGATTGCGCAGGGCCATGGCCGCGTAGTTCAGCACTTTGGGGCTGAGAATGCGGCTGTTGGTGTTGCTCTTCTTACCAAGCGCATCGTCATACTGCCAGCCGGCGCCGCCTTCGGTCTCTTCGGAAGCGACCAGGAAGTCTGCGTAAGGCTGAAGCTGAGTGGCCACTTCGGCGGAGGCCATCAGGCACTCGTCGAAACCGATCACGTCGATCTTCTTACCGGTCTGCTCTTGAGCCGACTTGAAAGCGGTTTCCAGGTCGCCCAGGTTCATCCAGCTGTCGGTGCTCTCGGAGTGGTGAGCACCCTTCCAACCAGCGCCGTGGTCAGAGCAGATCACCATAAAGTGCTTGGAGGGATATTCTTTCTGAGCCCAGACGATGGAGTCGGCCAGAGCGCCGGGCTTGGCCATGTCGTATTTCTTGCCAAGGTCCTGCAACACCGGCGAGGTGAGGCCGGGGGCGCTGTCGGTTTCCAGCTTCATACGCACCACGCTGCCTTTTTTGGGCTGATGGCTGGTCTCCACGACCAGGTTCATTTCGTTGGTGGTGCCAACGCGCTCGGCTTCGTCGAGGTCGGCCTGCATGTAGCGGTAAAGATTGTTGTCGGAAACCGAGTAGACCAGCACCGTCCAGTCCTTCAGTTCGGGCTGGGGCGGGGTGGGCGGCTGCTGCGGGGGCTCCGGCTGCGTGGGCGGCTGCTGTGCCGGAGGCTGCTGAGCCGGGGGCTGCTGAGCCGGAGGCTGCTGAGCTGGGGGCGGGGCGGGCGGCGCAGAGGGCGGCTCGCAATCGCACTTGGTGCCGATGGTGACGCTGTCACCCGAAAAAGCGAGGTTGGACTCGACGGCGGTGCTGGGACGCGAGGCCGCAGCGGCCACGAAGGGTCGGGCCTGTTGGATTGAAGAAAGAGTCATTGGCGTGTGTTCTCCCTGGTTTGCTGTGTGTGTGAGAACACTATAGATCTACATGCTAGCCCGGTTTGTTATCCGTGTGTGAACGCCATCCCATGATGAAAAATATCTGAAACCATCGAATCGCCAGAGCGGCCCCGGCGATTCCAAACACAGCCCGGGCACTGGAATACGCACCACTGAGGAATTCCTCCCGGCAGCGGAGAAGGCTCCTCATAGAGGAGGGTGTTCCATGGAGTCGGATTTGATACGGCAGCGCCTGCAAGGCCTGGATTTCGCCAGTCGCCTACCCCGTCTGGAAGAACTGCAAAAAGAGATGCGAGACCTGGACAGTCAGGTGATGCAGACGTCCCGGCGAGTTTCCACGCTGGACAAGCTGAATATCTTTAGCGATAGCCCCGAAGAGGTCCAGGTCAAGCGCCTGAAGCAGGCGATCGAAGTATGCCAGGGGGAGTATGCCGGCATCGCCGGGCAGTGGAATCAGACCCTGGCCGATTTGGAGAAGGAATTTCCTGACTTCGCCCAGGTGCGCGGCCTGGAACGCCTTCTCTCTCAATGTATTGACTTTGTCGGCGGAACGGCAGGCAACCCGGTGCTGGCCGTGGCTCAGTTGAAAGAACAACTACTCCAACCACACTCTCTGGTCGAACTTCTCCAGGGTCTGTCCGATGTCCAATCATGTCAGCACCACCGCTCCGCCTCCCATCACTCAATTCTCGGCCCACTAGCCCGTTCGCTTCCCGCTGACTACCCGGGCTGGAAAGTTCAAGAAGATCCACTCCAACTTACGGCTCCCCTGACCGTACTTTGCTACCACCTGGCCCAACTGCCGTCTCTCCGGTGCGCGCTGGCTCTGGCTCAGTTGGAGGCTGTGCTCAAGCAGTCCAGGCCAGTCGATGGCCGACTGCTCCAAGAAGATGGCTCACTGCTCAGCCAGCCAATTTTGCCGTTGGGTGCCTGCATCGTGGAATGCCTGGAAAATGTCGTTCAGGCCGCAGGTGAGTCGTGGCCGGGGGTGCCATTCGGACAGCAGGTGCAAGGTTGGTTTCTTCCGGCGGACACGCAGCCGCCGCCCCCTCCAGAGGCCCCGCTCTGGCAGCAGTTTCGTGACGAGGTGAACCGACGAACTCTGGCCGTGGTGGCCCTGGACAGCCTACTGAGCCAGGCCAGCTCTCAAGTCAGTTGGTCGGACAGGGTGAATGTATTCACTCAGTCGGCTTCGGAGGCCCGCGAACAGGTGCTGAAGGCGGCCCTGACTCGGGCCCAGGAGCAACTGGACCAGACCGTTCCGAATCAAGAAGCCGACGCTCACAGCCTGGCCGGTATGGTGGCCAGCCATTGTCTCAACATTCTGCGTGCCAGCCATAGGGTGTCCACTCAAGAGGGCACCAGTTCCAGCAAGATCAACTGCAAGCTTAACCATCAACGCCCCCTTGCCGAGGCTGTTGAAGGCTTTCGCAGTTGGTTGCGGGACCGCAACCAACTGCCGTTCACCCTGCGTCAACTGATCGATCAGGTCGAGCAGGCACCAGCCGGGGAGGGCAACACACCGGCCCAGTGGATGCGGGCCCGGTTGGCCAACCAGCCCTTTGCGGCCATGCTCGGGGAGGCCCGTCAAAAACGTCAGGCCGCACTGGCCGCCTTTCAAAGGCGATCTCAGAGTTGCTCGGAAGTTAGCGTCCTGGACCGGCTCAACGTCTTCACCGAAAGCGCCAGCGAAAAGGCCGCCAAGCAGTCCAAGGGGGACTGGCGCGCCGCTGAAGCGGCCGCCCGCAGCAGCGAGGAGCACTTGGAGGCGGCTCTCTTTGGGGCTTTGCGAGAGTTTCCCGAGGCCCACCTCTACTACGCCAGCGAGGAGCTCTCGGTCGAGGTGCCCGCCCTGCAGGCGGTGTGTCGCAGCAAGACCCGCAGCCACGGCCACGGCGATGACAAACACAGACACGCGACCTACTACTGCGAAGTGTCCGGGCTCGCATCGGTCCAGCGCCTGACCCGCGATCTGATCTCCCTGGCAGCTTCCTGCGGTTGCCGTGGCGGAGAAACATGGACGCAGATGACCCGCCGAGCCAGCCGCGTCTCCCATCCCGTGTTGCGCAGCTTGCTCCCCAATTGGTTCAGCGCGGGTTTGCAACCCGGCCAAGTTCGCCTGGATTCGAGCCATGCCAGCTTTTCAGGGAGCGAGTTTTTTGAGGATATGTATCTGGCTTGGTGCCAGGCCAACGGGCTGGGTCCGGCCAGCCCGGGACGTTTCTAAGGGCCCGCCCGGGAATAAGTTGGTCACTCCGGTCGTCGAGCCGCCCCTCCAGCAAGGAGCGGTGAGGGGTGGTTTTTAACCGAGACGCGACGCTGGGATGGATCGACGGCCCGAGTGTCTATGTTCTTTTGGGACGGGCCCTTAGCCTCCAGGGGCAAGCCATCAGTTGACGCCGCGCATTAAACGCTTCACCAGAGGCGACAGGGCCATCAGCACAAAACCGCAGACGAGCGCATAGATGGCCAACTGCTTGTAGCCCGCAGTGTAGGCCGTGAGCTTGACAAGGGGTGTGGCGTTGGGATCTTCCGAGGACATTCCTGCGCCAAGCAAGCCGGCCACATACTGGCCGTAGGCGCTGGCCAGAAACCACATGCCCATCATGAGCCCCTGTATCGGTCGGGGCGAAAGCTTCGTCATGAGGGACAGGCCGATGGGCGACAAACACAGTTCGCCGAAGGTGATCACAAAGTAGGCCAGAGTGAAAACCTCCAGCGACGTGACGCCTTGCGGGTTGGCGAAGTAGATGGTGGCGTAGAAAGTGTAAAATGCCAGCGCCAGCAGCAGAAAACCCAGACCAAACTTGAGTATCGAGTTGGGCTCAGCCCGCCGCTTGGCGAGCCAAAGCCACAGCAGGCCCACGGGCGCGCTGAAGATGATGACAAAGAGGGAGTTGGCCGAGTTGTTGATTCCATTGGGATCGATGGGAAGCCCAAATAGACTGGCCTTCAGGTTGTTCAGGGCGAAGAGGCTGAGTGAGCCGCCGCTCTGCTCGAAAAAAGCCCAGAATACAACCGAGAAAAAGATGAACACCAGCGCCGCGGCCAGTCGGGAGTTCTGCTGCCGGTCGAAGTTGCGCATCTCCCACCCCAGATAGAGCAGCGCCGCCGGGCCGATGGCAGCCATAAACGCGTCGGTGTAGGCGGTGTGGGTAACCATCTTCAGGATGATGGGCACGCTTAGCAGCGATCCAACGTAAGTGGCCATTTCCAGCGCTTTGCGTCGGGAGGCCGGCAAGTCGGGATGCAAGGGGGACAGGCCGATAGGTCCGAAGGTGTGTCTGTGACGGACAAAGTTGATGAGACTGATGATCATGACCACGCCCACCATGGCAAAAGCCAGGCGCCAGGAGTACTCTTTACCGATCCACACCATCAGATATCCCCCGAGCAGAGCCCCCAGATTGATGCCAGCGTAGAATAGCCCGAAGCCGGCATCCCGCCGCTCATCGTCTTCCTTGTAGAGCAGTCCAACCATGGTGCTGATATTGGGCTTGAAGAAGCCGGTGCCGATGATGGAAAAGCAGATTCCGACGTAGAACAACTCTTTGGGCGAGAAGGCGATTGTAAAACCCCCCGTGATCATCAGTATCGCTCCCCAGAACAGCGACTTTTGGAAGCCCAAAATCTTGTCTGCGAACAGCCCACCAATGAAGGTAAAAGCGTAGACGAAGGCCTGGATGGCGCCATATTGGAGGTTGGCGGCCTTGTCGTCGAGACCGAGCTGGGTCACCATGAAAACGGCAAGCATGCCGCGCATGCCGTAGAAACAGAACCTCTCCCACATCTCCGTGCCAAAAAGATACCAAAGTTGTTTTGGGTACTTGCCTGGAAAGTCGCGGATCTGCTCAATAGCGTACTCGGGTGCTGCCATGGTCGGGGTCTCCGTCCGCTCTAGGTCATGCTAGGCTAGTCTAGTAGCGGCGCCTTTTTCGCGTCCTGCAACTCCATCCCTGCGGACTTCCCCTTCCTCAAATCGTCCCGGCGACTCCGGCTGCCCATTTCTTGGCCAGTTCCGTTCCTTTGGCCCCACCATAGTGGACGCCGTCCGTGCCCGAATACTCGGGGGTAAAGGGCGCCGACGAAATGTATAGACCAAAGGGCTGAACGGCCGCCGCCATATCCTGATCAAACTTCTTGAGCGAACCTGGATTGGACATATCCTCTCGAGTAGTGGGTGGACCCACCCAGACGATCTTAATATTGTGGCGCCTGGCAATCTCGCCCAGTTTGTTGACCTGCGCCTTCACCCCGGCCGGGCCTGCCCCGCGGAAGTTGGCCCCCAGATTCACCACGATGGTGTCAGGCTTGTCTTGAGCGATCAACTCTTCCAGCTTGGGAGTTGCATGCGAGGCGGTCTTTCCCGTCTGACCGTTGACTTTGTGGTCGGCATAGCCCACCGTCGTCCCCTTGCCACTGATATAGTTGTCGGCAGATGCGCCGCTGCTTCCCACCGTGTGCACCCGGGCCCCCTTGGCTCGCAGCAAACGGTCTAACTCGTCGCCATAGGTGCCGGCAGTGTGCGAGTCGCCAATGACCAGTACCTTACTGCCGTTGCCGATCTTTCCCCCGGCGGGAGCAGCATTCTGCTGGGCCACGTCATTCCCACCCGAAGTCGAGCCGGAAGTGGCGACCTGGTCGGCCACCTGTCCGCCACCGGATTGGGACATCTGGTCAGTCAGGCTGGCTGCGCCGGCCCCCCCGTTAAGCATCAAACCCATCAGCATCACCTGCAGCATTTGCAGCATCTGACCCATGAAATGATTGCCGCTGGCCAGAAGGCCCATCGTGGTGGCGTCCATCGCCTGAGCCGGAGAACCGGCGCAGCGCATCCTGGCCAGATCGGTGGGCTGAAATCCGGGCACAACCTGGCCGCCTACAGCGGGTCCGCCCGGTTGGCGAAGTGGGTCCACAGACAAAAAACTCAAGACGACCTCCAGAACAGGTTTCTGCCCAAACGATACCAAAATCAGCTTACCAATTGATGACCAAATTCAGCCGCAATGCATCAATAGGGCGAGAAAATTTCTCCGCCTGTTAACGCAAAAAGGCCAGGCGGTAAAGCCTGGCCTTTTTGACTCCGAGTTAGAGAACTAGCGAACCTTGCGCAGCATCTCGTCCCAGCGGGTTTCCGCAGCGAACTTCTGGTCCTTGTAAGGAGCCATGTTCATGCGGTCCTTGTCGCGTGGTTCGAGGTTGGGCACGTCAGCCGGGCCCTGCTCCACGAAGGCAGCTTGCTTGTTGAGCTCGATGTTCAAGCCCTGGGCATTGGGGTATTTGGTGCTATGCTGATTGGCGACAACGGCCTCCGACATCGCCTGCTTGACGCCGGCTCCGGCTTCGGCGATAGCTCCACCGAAGCGAGTGCTGGCCAAGTCCACAAAGTGACCCAGGTCAGCGAAGCGGTAGAACTTCTGAGTGGCGGCGGCAACCGGGGCGAAGTCAGCCTTGCCCAGGTTGCTGTCGAGAACCACGCCAGCAAAGTTGTCGACTGCGGCCGAGACGGCGCCGAACTTGTTGAGGTCGAGAGCCGACATCGTTCCCAGGTCGCGCTGGTGGCCTTCGGCCATCTGCACGATACCCTTGGCGAAACTCTCCGGGGTGAGCGGGTCGCGAGAGCGCAGAGCGGTAGCAGCGAAGTTCAGCATCTTACCGCTGAGCACACGACTGTTGCTGTTGCTGGACTTGGCTCCACCCAAAGACTGGTCATACTGCCAGCCGGCGCCGCCTTCGACTTCCTCGGAGGCCACCATATAATCGGCGCACCCCTGCAAAGCGTGAGCCACTTCCGTGGAGGCCATCAAGCACTCGTCGAAGCCGATGACATCGACTTTCTTACCGGTCAATTCTTGGGCTTTCTTGAAGCCGGCTTCGAGGTCGCTGACATTCATCCAGCTGTCGGTCGACTCGGAGTGATTGGCGCCCTGCCAGCCGCCGCCGTGGTCGGAAACGACTACAGCGAAGTGCTTGGAAGGGTATTCTTTCATCGCCCAGGCGATGGCATCGGCCATACTGTCGGACTTGGCCATATCGTGGGTCTTGCCCAGGTCGGTCAGGACCGGCGAGGTAAGGCCGGGGGTGTCGTTGGTCTCGAGCTTCATACGAACCACGCTGCCGCCGCGCGGCTGGTGGCTGGTCTCGGCCAGAACGGTCATCTGCTCGGTGGAGCCCACGCGCTCGGCCTCGTTGAGGTCCTCCTGCATGTAGCTGTAAAGATTGTTGTCGGAGACGCTGTATACAAGCACGGTCCACTCTTTCAACTCCGGCTGGGGAGGAGCGGGCGGCTGCTGCGGAGGCTGCGGCTGCGTGGGCGGCTGCTGCTGGGCCGGGGGCTGCTGAGCCGGAGGCTGCTGAGCCGGAGGCTGCTGGGCCGGGGGTTGCTGAGCCGGAGGCTGGTTGTTGCTGAGGGTAAAGCTGTCGCCGGACGGAGCGGACTGCTCAGCGGGGGCGCTGGCGCGAGCTGCCGAGGCAGCCACGAAAGGACGGGCCTGATTGATTGATGTGAGTGTCATGTGAGTGGATCTCCCCTGTAGAGGTGTGTTGTCTGCAGCCATCATAGCCGGGCCTCAAGGGGCAACATGTTAGAGCGTTATGAACGAACTTACAAAATCCTGAAAGGTCCTCAGCGGTATCCGGCAGCCTGCAGGCGGAAGAGGTGGGAGTAGTGTCCGTCTAGCTCAAGCAACTGCTCGTGGCTGCCGAACTCTGTCACCTTCCCTTTGTCCAGTACCAGGATCTCGTCAGCCATGCGCACGGTCGAAAATCGGTGGCTGATCAAAATGGCCATCTGATTCTGGGTGACGTCGCGAAAATGCTCAAAAATCTGGACTTCCGCCTTGGGATCGACGGCCGAGGTGGGCTCGTCCAGTACCAACAGATCCGCACCCTGGCGCATAAATGCCCGCGACAGAGCCACTTTCTGCCACTGCCCGCCGGAGAGTTCCCGCCCCCCCTTAAACCAACGACCCAACTGCGTATTGTAGCCCTGCGGGAGCCCCTCAATCACTTCCTGAGCCTGGCCTTTCTCGGCCGCATCCTTCCAACGGGCCTCATCATCCAGGCCGCTCACATCTCCTACTCCGATGTTCTCTCCCACAATAAACTGGTAGCGCACAAAATCCTGGAAAATCACCCCGATGCGGCGGCGCAGAGCCACTTCATCCCATTGCTGGAGGTCCAGACCGTCCAGAAAAATCGCCCCCGAAGTGGGCCGGTACAACCGCGAAAGCAGCTTTACAATGGTGGTTTTGCCCGAGCCATTCTCACCCACCAGCGCCAATTTCTGTCCCGGCCTCAGGTGAAAGCTGACCTCACGCAAGGCCGGCTCCTGACTGCCTGGATAGGCAAAGCTGACCGCTTCAAAGCGCAACCCCTGGCCGGGTTCGGGACCCTGACTGGCTCCTTCCCCTGGCGTTTCCACAGGAATCTCTAAAAAGTCATACAGATTGGACAGGTAGAGATTGTCTTCGTACATGCCACCTATGGAGGCCAGGCTGCTGGTCACGGCCTGCTGCCCTTGTTTGAAGACCACCAGATACATGGTCATCTCACCCAGCGACAAGTGCCCTTCCACGGTAGCCTTGACGATCCACAAGTAAGCCCCGTAGAGAGCGCAGGTGCCCAGCATTCCCCACAGGTAGGTCCAGGCCGCCCGGCGCAAGGCCAGGCGCCGGTCCAAACCGTAAGCCTCGTGAAAAATATTGCGATAGCGCTCCAAAAAGAGCGGCCCCAGGCCAAAGAGCTTAATCTCTTTGGCATAGTCGTCGTTGGCGATCAAGTGCTCCAGGTACATCTGCCGACGCGTCTCGGGAGAGCGCCAATTAAAGAGTTGAAAAGCCTCGCTGGAAAAGCGGGCCTCTACCCAAAAGGTGGGCAGGCCGGCCAGCACCAACAGCAGCACAGCCCAGGGGGAAAAGGCCCACAGTAACGTACCGTAAGTGAGCAAGATAATCATCTGCTGGAGCACATCGAAGGTGCGATTGACCAACGAAAGAGGGCGCATACTGGCCTGCCTGCGGGCCTGACTGAGCTTGTCATAAAACTCAGAATCTTCAAAATGGCGCAGGTCCAGGCTAAGAGCCTTGGCCAGAATCATTTCATTAACGCGGTAGCCCAGTTGGGCCCGCAACAGGGCCTGAACCACCGAAATGGCCCGCTGGACCAGGGCCAAGGCCATAACCGCGGCCGCCTCCAGCAGCACGTATTTCATGGCGGGATCAGGGTTGTGCTGCAACTGAGCCGTAACCACACCATCGACCAACAATTTGCCCACGAAGGCCAGCACCCCCGGCAGGCACCCCGCCAGCAAGGTAAAGAAACAAAACGCATAAGCCAGAGGCCGACTGGTAGTCCAAACCAGCCCAAAGGCTCGCCGAGTAAACACGAAGAGGTCGCGAAAACTGGATAACTTCAAAGAAGGGGCGGGCTTACTGCTGTGGGGCATCATCCAGAGCGATTTCGCCCCGGAGGCCATCCTCCTTGCCAGCACCGCCCACGACCACCTGTTCGACCAGGTAGAGCGGCCGGGCCCGACTCTCATCCAGAGCCCGCCAAATATACTCGCCCAGCACACCCAACATCATCATCTGCATTCCGCCCAGCATGAGCACCACCACCATGAGAGAAGACCAACCCTGAGCAGGCGAGCCCTGCACATAGTTGTAGACAACCAATAGCGAATAGATGAAGCCGAAAGCACCCACAGCTGAACCGAAGGCCATCATGTAGCGAATGGGCAGATAGGTGAAGGCAATGATCGAATCGACCAAAAGTTTAACTTTCTTGCCCAGCGTCCAGCTGGACCGTCCGTGTTGTCGGGCCTCCTTGACGTAATCCACGTGTCCGTGCTTAAAGCCCAAAGAGCACATCAAGGCAAACAGGCTGACGTTGTTTTCGTTAAACTGAGCCAGCGCATCTAACACGCGCCGATCAGCCAGAAAGAAGTCGGCTCCGGTAGCCGGCATACTGGTGAAACCCACAAATCGCCTCATGATCCAGTAATAAAAGCGGGAGAAAAAAAGTCCCGACGGGCTTTCGCCGGGGCGGGCTGTACGCACTGCCCAGACCACTTGATCCCCCGCTTTCCAGGCCTCCACCAGTCGAGGGATCACCTGAGGCGGGTCCTGCAGATCAGCCGCCAGGATGACGGCAGCCTCCCCACGCGCCTCGCGCAGGCCGCAGATCAAAGCCTTGTGCGAACCGAAATTTCGGCTGAAGCGGATACCGCGCAGACGGCCGTCTTCGGCCGCCAGACGACTGAACACCCCCAGCGTGTTGTCGCTGGAGTGGTCATCCACCAAGATCCATTCCCACTCCATCGGATCGAGGTGTTCCTTGAGTTGCGCGTAAAGCAGTGGAACATTGGCCTCTTCGTTATGGGCGGGGGTCACTATGGACAGCATGAAATGATCGCCTCCGCCACCTTCTCCATCTGATCCTGGCTCAGGTCGTGAAAGAGCGGCAATAAAATCACTTCATCCTGAGCTCGCTCGCTCTCGAGCAAACTGGCGCCACGCCAACTGCCCGGCGGGTAGGCAGCCTCGCGATGGGCGCACATGATACCCCGCCGGCTACTCACGCCCCCATCCAGTAAACGCTGCATCCAGTCCTGCTGAGACTGGCCCTGGGGCAGCCGCACCGCCAGGCTCTGCCAGTTGCTGCGCGCCCACGGAGGTTGGCGCTGCCAACTCAAGGGTGTGCCCGCCAACCGCTCACGGTACCATTCCACCTGCAGTTGACGTCGCTGCAACAAGCGGGGCAATCGCTCCAACTGAACCCGGCCCACGGCCGCCTGGATATCGGTCAGACGAAAATTGTAGCCAACCTCGGGATAGCTCTCCTGAATCACCTGTGCCGACGAGTGGCGCACCGTATCGGGAACGCTCATGGCGTGTTGACGCAGACGGCGGGCTCGATCGGCCCAGTCGGGATTGACCAAGGTAAGCATGCCGCCATCGCCGGTGGTGAGCAATTTGCGCGGATGAAACGAGAAGCAGGCGATGTCTCCATGGGGTTTGCCAAGCTTTTCCCAATGGCCGTGCCAGCAAATTTCACTGCCCACGGCGCAGGCCGCGTCCTCGATAACCACCAGTCCCCGTTGGCGCGCCCAGGGTACAATGCGCCCCAAATCGCAAGGCATACCGATCTGGTGAACCACCAACACAGCTTGGGTTAGAGGGCTGACCAGGCCATCCAACTGATCAGGGTCGAGGTTGAATGTGTCAGGCTCGATGTCGGCAAAGACCGGAGTGGCTCCTACATAGCGAATACTGTTGGCGGTGGCGATATAAGAGTGACTGACGGTGATCACTTCATCGCCCCGGCTAACTCCGGCCACGATCAGGGCCAATTGCAAAGCCACGGTGCAGTTAGCCACAGCCACCGCCTGCGCGGCACCCACAAAGTCGGCGAACTCCGCCTCAAAGGCGGCCACCTCGGGCCCCTGAGTAATCCAACCCGAGCGAATAGGCCGCTGGGTCGCCTCTGCCTCCTCCTCCCCCAGCCAGGGCCGGTAGATAGGAATCAAGCGGGGCCGCGCTCGCGCGCCGGATTGCCGGCCACAATGGTGTGAGCAGCGACGTCTTTGGTCACCACCGATCCCGCCCCCACCATCGCCCCTTCGCCGATGGTGATGCCCGCCAGGATGGTGGCATTAGAACCGATGCTGGCCCGGCGCCCGACGCGCGTGGGCACCACCGTCCAGTCGGCCTCGCTCTGCGGCTGACCATCGGCCCGGGTGGCGCGCGGATAAAGGTCGTTGGTAAACATCACTCCGTGACCGATGAAGACCTCGTCTTCCAGGGTCACTCCTTCACACAGAAAGCTATGCGAACTCACCTTGCAGCGAGCGCCAACCTGACAGTTTTTCTGAATCTCGACAAAAGCGCCGATCTTGGTGTAATCTCCGATGCTGCAACCATACAGGTTCACCAAAGTGGGCTGAGGAATCTGCACGTTCTGTCCCAACAGAACCGAATCGGCAACAGGCATAGGCGTTCTCTTCCTCCAGTTGTGTGGGGGCCCTGCCTGGATTGGAACACCATGAGCAAAGTAGTTTTCATCACCGGCGCGTCCGCCGGTATCGGCAAGGATGCCGCCCTCTACTTTCATGAGCGTGGCTGGAGAGTGGCCGCCACCATGCGCACCCCTGCAAAAGCCGATTGGGCCCCACCCGACGAGCAAAGATTTTGCACCGTGGCGCTCGACGTGACCCGCGAAGATTCGGTGCAGGCGGCTGTCAACAGCGTGCTGCAGCGCTGGGGTGGCGTGGATGTATTGATCAACAACGCCGGCTACGGCCTGGTGGGACCGTTTGAGGCTACCAGCGCCGAGCAGGTGCATCGTCAGTTTGATACCAACGTCTTCGGACTGATGAACGTGACCCGAGCCCTGCTGCCACATTTTCGTGAAAAAAAGGACGGTGTCATCATCAACGTATCCTCCGTGGGTGGACGGGTCACCTTTCCTCTCTACAGTTGCTATCACAGCACCAAATGGGCCGTGGAAGGCTTTTCAGAGTCGCTGCAATTTGAATTGAAGCCCTTCAATGTCAAAGTCAAACTGGTGGAGCCGGGGGCCATCAGGACCGAATTTTACGACCGCTCTCAGGACCGGGTAGAGGCCCCGGAATATCAGCCATTCTATGACCAGACCATGGTCCGCTTGCAGCAAGCCGGTGAAAAAGCCCCCGGGCCTCAAATCGTATCCCGCACCCTGTGGCAGGCGGCGACCGACAATTCTTGGAAAATGCGCTATCCCGTCAACAGTTCTGACGTGCTCTGGCTGCGTAAACTGCTCCCCGAGGGGCTGTTCCGGGCCTTTGTCGGTTGGTATCTCATGCGCTGATTTTACAGGTCCTTGGGTTGAAAACGGCAGAACTCGCCGAGCCCACACCGAGCGAACTCAATGGCCGGCACTGATAGATCCGCCTGATATCGCCCCTCAAGACGCGGACATAGAAATTGAGCAGAAAGCCCTCTTTGCCTCCAGAGAGTAAAGTAAGACAGCAACTGAGCTTCGTCGAGCAAGCCAGAGCTCTGCCGGCAAGACAACCGCAAGGTCCGGGTCTCCAACACGGCCGGCCTTGGTGTGCTCCTCGCCATAGCTATCCTCGTTCACGATGGCTGTGCCTCTGCCGCGAGCGAAGTCGAGAAAGTGCCACGGCTGCCCACGGTTGCCTCAGAGAAACTTGAGAACTTCGGAGAGCACCACTCCTCGCGCTCCCTCCTGACCTATCCTTAATACGTAAGGGCCCGTCGCCAAATAACTCAGGCACATTATGGATCAAACCCTGG
>JADMJV010000091.1 GCA_018780265.1 bacterium | reverse complement strand
GAGGATGACACATCCGTGGGCGTCATTTCAAACACGCTTGCCGAAAGCTCACGAAATTCGATGAGTTCATCCTGTTTTCCGGCGACGCCGACTTCACTCCGGTGATACGTCGTGTCCGCAGCTACGACCGACAGACCACGATTCTCACCACTAATGCAGCCGCCACGGCCTACAAAGCCGCTTGCGACAAACTAATTCCCGTGGCAAGCTTTGTGCAGCGCGCACTGGCCTCTGGCCCACCTGTCCCATTCCCTGCCCGTGGCGTTGTTAAAAATGGACGGGCCCAATCCGCGTAAATCCTCCAGCCCGATTCCCCTGGCTGGCGGCGTAACATGTAAATTTAGGAGCCAGGCTCTCTGGGGCTGCATCTGAACGAAGTAAGGAGCCCCCAATGGAATCCAGGACGAGAAACAGACCAAGACGATGCTCCATAACGGAATTGCGAAAATTCGGCGTGGACATCGAGGCGGAGTGGCCGACACGTATCTTCCGCTGCCGTGTCGACGGCCAGGATCGGTCTGGTGGCAAGAATATTAACGGATACTGGATTTGTCCCAACGGCTGCAACTACAGTAAGAAGAACTCCCGATGACGATTCCGGAACTGGCTTGGTTCGGCAGCGCAGTGGTAGCCGTGTTATGCCTCGGAATGGCCTCGGTCAGGCTGGGCTTTCGAATCGGAGCCTGGATTCTAGCCAGGCGAAACCGCTACGACCCGCTGGCCGCTAACCGTCTGGTCAACTTTCGGTCCTTGAATACCCTCCAGGAATGCAGCGTGAAGCTGATCGTTTTGCTGGACAACGGGCTGGGCTGTGGCAACGGGTTTTTTGCGCACCCCGATGGGTACGTTATGACCTGCGCGCACTGTGTTCCGGACGATGTCCGACGCATTCTGGTCATTACCGCCCAATATGAAGTCTTCGAAGCCGTAGTCGTCACGGTTGACCGCTATCGCGACTGCGCACTACTGCGACTCGAATGCGCCTCGGATGTGTTCCCTTATCTGGCTTTGGGCACATCCTTGTCCCTCCATGTCGGGCAGTCCTACTTTCTATCGGGTTGGGATCCAGAGTGGAGGGTCGGGTTTATAAGACCGGGCATTGATGATATTGGCGAAAATTCATTTACTGTGCCATTCAGAGACACTGGAATCATAGCGGGACCCCGTATTTATCCTCACATCTTCGTCGGTCTCCATTCCTATGAGCGCTTCGCCCTGCTTGAGTTTTATGGGTTTGGCAAACCTGGATACAGTGGTTCCCCTATTTGGGATCCGCGTTCCAAGACGGTAGTAGGCCTCCTCAATTCCGACCCCTACGGGGACGACGTCCGTTCCGGCGCTGTGGCCGTCGAATCCTTGCACATCTTGATGCGAACGGCTGGCGTCCCCTCCGGTCGCCGTGGGCGCAAACGACCACGAAAGACGAATGCTCCCGCGGTGCGCGGGGGGCTGCTCCTAGAGCTTTTTTTTTACGACAGGACGAGCTTCCCACCTGAGGCATGGTCCCGGGCAGTGGAGTATTGGCCTGACCTCTTCCTGAGTTACCTTGCCAGGGGAACCGCCTACCTTGGCACCGGTCAGCTGTGCCTAGCTGAGCAAGACGGGCGCCGGGCTGTGGAGTTGGCTCCCGAGCAGGCGGAGGCGCGTAAATTTCTGAGCAAGACACTTTGCCAGCAGGCGAATGCTCTCAACCGCGGGATGGAGACGTGCAGGGAAGACCTGGACCGAGCCGAGGTGATAGCCAAGGAGGCGTTCCGGTTATCTACTACGCCAGTGGGTGACGCAAGCCTCACCGAGGCGCTTTTCTGTCTTCTGTCGGTGCTAAAGACTCAAATGCATCTCCGCCTGGCAGAGCCTATAGAGGCTGCTAAAGTCTGCCGCAAGGCCCTGGGGCTTTTCAAGGATCACACCGCTCTGGTCTCAGGGAATCATGTCCTCCGGGACATCCTAAAAATTCTCGTCATGGTCGAGCTGCGGCCCGAGGTGGACCAACTTCTTGGAATGGGCCAGGCTGAGGCGGCCCTGGCCCGGGTGACAGAATTGTCGGTGGAACTGGGCCCTTTTGGGGGCACCCCTTCCTTGTGGGAGGAGTTTGCACGGATCCACCTGCACCAGGGTCACATGTCGGCGGTGATCGCTGACTATTACTGCGCCATCTACCAGGAGTGCGCCAGTTCCTTTGAGGCGGAGAGGTTGCGGGGGGAGCTGACCAAGACTCTCATCCGGTTGGAGGGCACTTCTCAGGCTGCGGGTCCAGGGCTGTAAGCTCCAATTTTTGGAGGGTCTACGCCACTGTTAACCGCCCTCCGGCCCGTCTTGAAACGGTGGCGAGCTTAGTTGCACCTCAATCCTGCGGGCTAGAAACCAGCCTGATGCCGGCTCGGGTGGCCATAGTCTGCAGTGATTCCTCGTTCTCAGCGCTCATATCCTATGTGACAAAGGAACGCCGCATTCAGCCGTGTTGTCGGTTGACTGCTGGTGGCTGGCGCCAACAAACAATCCACTGGAGAAGGGAGAACAAAATGCGTCTCTCCATCATCGGACTCAAATTGTTTCCAACACTGCTATTGACCCTGACTGGATGGGGCTGGGTATGGAATTCAATTCCACCAACGACCCTGGTGGCAGCGATGCCTGGCCCTGTCGGCAGCAACGAAGACGAAGCTAGCAGTGGAGGCAACTCCACAGGCGTGACTATCAATCACTCTCCGGGGTTGGATCGGTTAAATTTCTTACGTTCGTTAGCCAATCTTCCACCCGTTTGGGAAAACCTGCAATTCAACCAAAACTTGCAGCTCCATTGCCAATGGATCGTGAACAATAACGACCTGGCCCACTCCGAGACACCTGGCAGTCCTTGGTTCACCGATGCAGGAAATTTGGCAGCAGAGCAAAGCAATCTTACTGCCAGTTCTGCCTACCTGACCATTACGAAGGCAGTCGACGGTTTCATAACGGCTCCGTTCCATGCCCTGGGCATGCTAGACCCGAGATTGCAACAGACGGGGTTTGGCCTGTTTAACTCGGCCAACGCGGTAGGAGACTTCCACAGCGCCGCTGGAGTGAACGTCCTAGGTGCCTGTAACGGCCCCACTGATGGCATCGTCTTTCCCGTGATCTGGCCAGCAAACGGGAAGACTGTTCCGTTTACCAAATACCCCGGGAATGAATACCCAGACCCGCTGACAAGTACGCCCGGATTCACGAGTCCCGCAGGTTTGCCGCTTATTCTCCAGTTCGCGGGTCAGACCCCGATTGTCAGTGGGTTTTCGCTGGTCCAGCGTGGAGGGGCGGCACAAGAACTGGCCGAGATCGACGCAAGGAACTATACCAACCCGAGTGCTTCATGCCAAAGTTTGGTGAGGTCGATCTTGGGCGGCAGACACGCAGTGATCTTGATACCAAGATTGCCGCTGAGGCCGGGAGCCACCTACGATGCATCTATTGTCGCCAATGGCGTGATAACTCATTGGAGCTTCAAGGTGGACGCAGCAGCCGTTGATAGATATCCTGTTAGCGCTCAGGTTCTTTGGCCACTTTGAGCCCACGATGTATGGCCATCTAACGAAGGCTTGGCTCGCAGTACAGTAATAAAAAATCCCGCCTTCAAGACGGGATCGATGAGGGCACTTCCAGATTCATGTCAGTATGGAAATTCGAGTTGTTCCGGCTCATAGTCATGCTCGTCGCGGAGGTCGAAGGCTGGGAGTGCGGCGCTCAGCCGGTGAAGTCCATCGCGAAGCTCCGTTAGTATCCCCTGCGCTGTGGCAGCACGGGTCCACAGGTGCTGTACAACTCTCCAGCTCTGGATACCGTAGGACGCATAGAGAGCTAGCACAAATGGCCTTGCGAATGCTTTTTTCAAGCCCCAGACTTCAAAGTCGCCACCCAGATGGTAGTCGTAGGCCCACCAGTAATAGGACTCTGTGCTGGCCCCTTGGCCTTGGAGCCATGGAATCAGGCCTAAGGGATCCCTTGTTGTTTCTGGGATCGCGACTACCACAAAATGTGCTTTGGAGTAGCGCTTCCAATAATTGCGAAAACTCTTGGCGGTTTTGAAGGCCCGGGCCTCAATGACATACGGAACTCCGTGATTTTTTGGCTCGGTGGTAGCATATACCAGGCGTACGGGAATGCTGTCTGGATCTAGGCCGATGATGATGGGCGGCCCGTTGGTCCCGTGGGGTCGTTGAGCCCGAGTCATGTACTCATCCTCCTTCGGATAGCGGCCAGCGTTTATCTTCATCGCAGGCCTCCGGCAGTAAAGTCGAATCGCTCACGGCGAGCCTCTTCCGTTAATCCCATCTCTTCCAGAGCCTGAAGTAGACACGCGGAATCGACTTGCTGGAGGCGCTGGGTCGCTGCCGAGACCAAACACAGGTTAGCCAACTGATTGACGCGCCGAGGAATCCCCTGGGTATGGCGATACATTTCGTCGACGATTTCTGGCGGGAAGAGCTGGCGCTCGCAGCCAGCCTGTTTGAGCCGGGAGGCCAGGTAGGGCTCCATCTCCGTGCGCTTGAGTCCGGGCAGAGGGTATGCGAATAGAACTCGCTGGCGAATTTCCTCCAAGGGTGGCAATGACAAGGCTCTGGCCAGCTTGGGTCCCCCCGCCAAGACCAACGACAGGGGCAGGCGAGAGTCCATGTCATAGTTCAGCATGGCCTTCAACTGCAGTAGCCCGCGATTGTCGAGCAGATGAGCCTCATCCAATACCACGAAAGGCTGGCGTCCTTTTTCGTCGATAGCGCCCAGGGATTCGTGAAGCACATGCAAGCAGCGTGCCAGATTGTTGAAGGGAAGCTTCTCGCCGAGCTGCTCCAACCAACCCTCGACGACGGCTCGCAACGGGCCGGGAACGGCCGGCACGGCGCCATAGAGAGCCAGATAGGACGAGGGGGCCAGCTGGCGCAGAAAAGCCCGCAAAGCAGAACTTTTGCCGGAACCAACCTCGCCGGTGATCACCGCCAGGCCGCGCTCGCGGCGAAGGTAGTCCAGGCGGGCTTTGCACTGGGTAAAGGCCTCGGAATGAAAGAGACAGTGGGGTTCGATCTCAGGGGAGAAGGGGGCTCGAGTCAAATTGAACGTGGCACGATATGGCATGGTTTCCTCCTATTGATTTTCGGTTGGGTAGAGCATCAGGCCCAATTGTTGTCTCTGGTTTTCTTGGAGTTGATCTTCAAGACGTTGAATGCGGCGCGCCGCGGCGGCTGAGTAGGTAATCTTGCCGGTGTCGGCAGGCGGCTTGGGGGCGCATTGCCGGGTGATGAGAGGCGCAGCAGTTGCGTCGCAAATCTTGCGATAGGGTTTGCCCCGCTCCCAGATCTCAATCAGCGCCAAATCAAACGGGTCATAGCGACAAATGACTTTGGTGCGTAGTAGTTTGGGGTCTACGTAGTAGAAGTTTTTGAAGAGCTGGACGGTGGCCGTGGAGGCCACCTTCCGTTCCGCCCAAAGCCAGAATATGCGTCGCAGCTTTTCTTCGGATGCCCAACGGAGAGAAGGCTTATTCGCTTCCCAGCGCTGCAGAGGCGACTCCTTGATCTGGCTGTGGATGCGTCGGTGGTATTCCGTTTCGACCCAGGCCTGCAGGAGAGAATTGAGCTTCGCAACAGGCATGGGCGGTAGCAAAGAAAGTTCGCTCCAGAACTGGTCCTCAGAGACCCCCCACCAGCGCTCGATTTTTCCGTGCATCCAGGGTGAGTAGGGTGGCGAGGGAATCTTGATCATGCCCAGGTCAGCGCAAATCAAGGCAAATTGGATGGACGAATAAATGCTACCGCAATCAGTGTAGACCCTGTCGGGGATTCCACACTTGAGAATCGCTCTTTTCAGGCAATCTTCGAGCGAGGGCAACGATTCGCTCGAGTACGCCTGGCAGTGGCAGCAGCGCCGAGAAAAATCATCGATCCAGCCGACGATGCGGGTGGGCAAGACCTGATTGTTCTCGAAAATGGCCGGGGGCCCGTAGTGCACGTCGCTGTGCCATAGGGAGTTTGGAGCGGGGGCCTCGTAGCGACGGTATGGTTGAATGGCTTGCTCAGGGTTAGCACCCCGGAGCACACCGAGCCGGCGCAGGTGCCGGTTTAACGTCGAGCGGGCAATGAGCCCCTTGTGCTCGGGGAACTTCACCTCCAGTTCATCGACCAAATACTCGCTGCTGCGGCGCGGGTTTTCTTTCAGGAGCTTGGTTGCATAGTCCAGAAGTTCCGCGGACAAACTGCAGGAACCCAGGTCTTTCCGAGCTTTTGGACACAGGGCGGGCAGCGCCTGGCCAAACTGACGCCAGCTCTGCACCCATCTGCGCAGAGAGCGTGCCGAGACCCTGACCAGACCGCGGGTCGGATGCTCGTGGGCGCGCTTTGTTAAAGCATCGCGATGGGCTTGGCGTTCGGCTTTCGATAGATGGGGATCGAGCAACGGAGCGATCAGACAATATCGAAAGGACACCTCCGCCCAATCTGCTGGAATATCTTGCCTCTTCTTCAAGAATGCCTCCTTTTCAGGCTTCTTGAAATTTAATGCAAGGTCGAATTCAGCAACACGTCTAGTTCTGTTGGTGAGATCTCCAAACGGCCAATCCCGATTGGTGCCACTGGCAAATGGGCGCAGGAAATCAAGGCCTCAGGCGAGCCCGAGGGCGCGAAGAACCAACTGGACGTGAAGATATGGGGTGCAGTTCTGGATTCGAGAGGATCGCTGGGATTGTTGGATAGCTTGACGGATCGCATCGAGGAGCAAAAAGCGTTTGGTCGGAGCATTGCTGGACTGTTGTGGCTCCTCCAACTGCCACAGACGCCGTAACTCCGCCATAAGCGCTGTCTGATTGCGTATCAGCGGGCGCAGCCAGCGCTGCACAGTCCTCACGCAACGAATCCACCATTTCTCACTCAGCTTCTCGTAGCCACTGCCAGCGCACCAATCTCCCCAGCACCCCTGAATCAGCGGAGCTGCGTAGCGCTTCAGAATCACCAGAAAAGCAGGGAGAACTCCAAAAGTTTTACAGCAGTGCCCGCAATAGAAGCGTTTGATCGGGATCCACCGGATGGTTACTTGATCAGGGTTGCCGGCCGGCACGATCACCGAGCGCCAATACCATCCCCACCCGATCGAGGAACCACTACACCCCGGGCAATTTGGTCGCCGTCCTCTCCACCTGCACCCATTTGACGTCCACTGTAGGTAGTTGTCGACGAGACGATGAAGCCTCGAGAGGGTTGTGTTCTTGTTGACAGACGAATCTACCCGGAGGGGCCGTTTTCATAACGGTCCCTTTTCTACGCTCTGGGTTATGGTCACCCAAAATGAGCCGAACGCGGCCAGGGAACTTGAGCGCTAATATATCCTACGCGGTAACGAGTTCGAGCTTAGGTTCTAGCGCTGCAAGCGCTCTGGAAGAGCGCCCAAGGCCTGTTCCGGGATGGGCTTCATGGACCCCAATGAATTGATTGTACTTTTCCAGGACCGGTCCTAGAGGGTCCTAGAGGTTCTGGTGGTGGAACGGGGGACCGCTTGGGGGGCAACAGTTGGTGGCGGGAGTCATCAGGTAAGCCCAATATCTGCGCTTTGATCGCTTTGGCAACGATCTCCGCTATCAAAGATGGAACAGCATTGCCCAGCATGCGCTGCATCTCGGTTCGACCGCAGTCAAGAGCAAGGCCGTCTGGAAAAGTTTGTAATCGACAGAGTTCAGCAAAGGTCAATCGACGGTTGTTCCAATGAAATGGTCCCAATGGAGGCCCCAGGTTGGGCCTGGATCGTCCAGGAAGGGAGTCGCTTCGACAGCTTAAGTAAGAAGCTCCAGTATCGGGTTCGCCATCCAAAAAGTTTGCCCCCGCTTCTGTCAGTGTGCCAGAAGTGCGGTCGCGAGTAGCATGAAGTTGACGTAGTATGGCCCTGAGTTCATCCTCTCTGTACACCACGAGCCGGACGTCCTTTCCAAGCACCAAGCGTGGTCAATACGGCCAGGACGCGAGGCCAGCGCGGATTCCAGCAAATCGACCCGATTGGTGGTGAGAATGAACAGGATGTCAGCGTCTTCCGAGAGACCGTCCATCTCATTCAACAGATGAAAAAGCAAGGGGATGTGGCAGTTGAATGGTGCAGCGCCGCCACGGTGGCCTTCATCCTGGATTCCGGGGCCGACTTGAACCGTCGGGACGATGATGGCGAAATTTCCTCTCTATCGGGCCACCAAGAATAATTCTACGGCGGGTGCTGAAATTGGTTGGAACCAACCCCAGGCCATTGAGATCGGACTTCCTGACCTGGCGGGTCGTACGCGACTGTTGCAGCTATTTTTGCGCTCGGTGCCCAACGAGGTGACCGATTTGGAAACTACGGCGCGAGATTCCGAGGGCACCAGCGCCGCCTTCATCAAGGAATTGGTTAGACGCGCTGTGCTTATGGCCACTCCTGCCGGTGATCAGGCTGGAACCATCAGGGAGGAACATCTGGGACTGGCACTGCGTGACCTTTTGGAACACAGTGCGCCGGTGATTCGCTCGATTTTAGGGGCCTCGCCACCCTCGCCACCCGGCGAAATGGAACTCGACCCTTAATGACCCCAAAGCCCTGACCCAAGGCAACCGTCCTCGTCCAGGGAAACGGCCTCACTGTCGCCATCATCTCCGGTGGCCGTCCTGCAGACATCTTGCCCGTTGGCATCTAGCCCACGGTGTAACAAGATGTTCGATTGTGTCCCATCCAAACTGAACCAGTCAGCATCTCGTGAAACCAAATGATTACTTGGGATCAAGGAAGAAAAACGCGGCAATTCGGCATAAAAACTGGAAAAAAGCTGGAGCTTTCGTTTCGTGATCAGTTTCGTGATCACGACCCCCTTTTGGACTAGATCACCGATCCCCGAAAAATGAAGAAACCCGCGTGGTTACGCGGGTTTCAAGTGGTCGGAGTGCACGGATTTGAACCGTGGGCCCCTAGTCCCCCAGAAGCGTCTTGGCTGTTGGGATTGTGTGGCGTGAGGTGGCTTAGATTTCGATTTGATGGGCTTTCCCGCGTTTTCGATTTTGTTCGAGTTGGGTCCAGTTTGGGGGTGTTTTGGGGGCTCTGTTGATCAGCAGTTGATCACGATTTGCTGCCCAGGCCAGCAGGGCTGACGCTCCGCATTGTAAAGATGGGATGGTGAATTTTCGACTTGACCCGATCGTGGTGACGGGCTACCACAGCCGTTCGGCTGGTGCCTGCTGACAGAATCCTGGCGGGCGGCTTCGTTCCGAGTGTGAATGAGTGGGATTGGTTGGGCCACGGGGTGTACTTTTGGCAAGATGCACCCATCCGAGCGTTCCGCTGGGCCCAAGAGCGGCTGGACGACCCGGTGGTCGTGGCCGCGCAAATTCGACTCGACGGCTTCGTAGATCTACTCGACCAACGCGGAGTCAAGACACTGCAAGACTTCGCAGCTGACTTTGAAAAGAAAGAGCAAGCTACCCGCCTGGCTAATGCATCAGGAGCGAATCGGCTGGACTGTGCCGTTTTCAATTTCGCGACTGGCGTGCTATCCTGGTTAGGTGAAGAAGTCACCGGATACCGCGCGGCGTGTGTCGAGGGCAAACCGTTGACACCCGGTTCACCCATCTATGACTTATCGCATGTGCAACTTGTGGTCATTGACCACAGGGCAATTCTCGAGACTTGGATCGTGCCAATAGATGAAGAAAACTAGGCGGGATATCTATACTTCGGACGGTCGAATCAATCCGGACAGGGCTTTCGAGTTGGTCCGGGAGACGATGAAGAAGCTTACCCCGGAGGAGTTCCGGATGCTCAATTCGCAGCCCTTTCAGATGCGCGGCATGCCAAATGGGGTAGTTCGCACTTTCCCCGATTCCGCTCCGGTCGTAGAGCCAGAAACTGCGCCGACGAAGCCCACAGGTCAGCCGAACCCAAAGAAGTCGAGGTTAGTAAGTTCGTCCAGAGCCGAGTCCAGGCAACCGCGAAGCAAGTCTGGTTCCTGACTTTGTTTGGCGTTGAATACGTGGGTCCGTGCCGGTGCGAGCAGCGCGCCGAGCTTGACCCTGGAACCGTTCGAGAAAGTAGAGATGACGTTCTCTTGCATTATTGCCAAGGGCGAGAGTTACTTGTGGTCGGCAAGAATTTTTTCCAATAATTTCAAGGTCTTACACTGAAGCCTGCATCAAAGCCCTTTGGGGACTTGCTGGTGGACGTTGTGCCCTTTGCAAACAACCTCTGACGCGAGTGTCTCAAGATGGCACTGTGATCATTGGCGATCAGGCCCACATTCACTCCTTCAGCGCGAAGGGGCCACAACGGAAGACGTTGAGGAAAATCGATAAGACAGGAGACAACAGCTACCGCAACCTTATCCTACTTTGTCCAAACCATCATAGAGAAGTTGACAAGCAGCCTGGGCTCTTTCCCGGACACTATCTCCAAAGCGTCAAAGCGACTCACGAGCTGTGGGTCAGTCGCCTACTGTCTTCTCAAAGCGAAATCAACATCGCCGAAAAGAAACTTGTGGACAAATGGGCGATACTCGCATTCACGAAATTTTGGGAGAACTGGATCTCTGGTCTCCTGTTCAATTGGAGACCCAGAGTTGACGTTGGCCTCTACGACGACTTAATGACAGACCTCCCGGAATGGATTGATACCCGCAAATGGGATGGCATCGATTTCCGGGTTAAAAATTCGTTGGAAAATTTCCAGCGAGTGCTGAATACCCTTACCTCATTCACTGAAGATCTCGCAGACGGTGCTAGCGGCAGCTATATTTTTGCACCATACAAACCGCAGCCACTCGAAAGAGAGCCTTCAGTGAGAGAGTTCGCTCGTGCAAAGCGTTTTCTGGGCGAGTACGCTCAAAAGGTGTTTACCATAAATAATCTAGCTTTGGAGCTCACTCGAGCTTGCAACTTAATCATTGATGCGGCCACTGCCCTAGGTGCTGATGAGGGTTTGCGATGCCAGGTTTAGCCCCACAGCGCCCCATTCGCAGCCAATGGACCGCCTCGGTGGGTGAGTCGCACCGAACGATGTGTCTAAACCATGGCGGCAAGTCGTTCAGGCTTCTGACCACGTGCGTCCACTGGCTGGCGGACTTCTCCCACGGATCTTGTGAGTAATCCTGAATGTCATACGGGCGTCGGTTGTCCAAACGGGGCACTCTCAAAAGTGCATCGGGGGGAATCAGCAGACAACCCGATTTGACCAGACTCTGCAAACGTTCGTAGTTGTCTGTCCTTGCTGGGCAGATGTTTACCCCGCTCGTAATCTGACAGCCTCTGATAAGAAATTCCGAGTTCTGCGGCAACTTGTCTAAGGCTTCGTTCGTGGTTTGAGAATCGATTCTTCATGGCGCAATTCCTCCTTGCATACAGCCCAAAGAATAGTCGATTGCTCAGCAAAAGGCGGTAGATGTTCCATGTCCAAAGTAATTGGAGCCGGTAACATTGGGCAGAAAATCAAGCGAACACCAGTTTGGTGTTGCGTGCGGACAAAACCGTGTCTATACTAGTTTTACGGCTCGTTCTTTGGTGAATCCGCAAGCGTAAGTCCCCCCCAGGGATCCTCATGCCCGAAACAGACTTGCGCCGCGGACAGCCGGCGAAACGAGGCCGTAAGGAATTCGACTCCCCAACGATTTGACTTCTACATCCCCGTGCCTCCAGCTGACCTCCGCCAGGCCAATACCTGCTTAACGACCCCCCCTTATTGCCCCATTGTCTCAGTTAGACGCTGAGATAGCGACTGCATTTGAGCATCATTCGAAGGAGCGCGATCATGGCAAAGAACAAGAAGACGACAGAAGTTGTCACCGAGGTCATCCAGGCCGAGGAAGTCCAGGCGGAAGAAGCTGCCGAGGAAGTCCAGGCGGAAGAAGCTGCCGAGGAGGTCCAGGCGGAAGAAGCTGCCGAGGAGGTCCAGGCGGAAGAAGCTGCCGAGGAAGTCCAGGCGGAGGAAGCTGCCGAGGAGGTCCAGGCGGAAGAAGACGACGACGAGGAAGAGGACGATGAACCGGTGAGCAGTTCTCCTCCCCGCATCGAGGAGGACCAGGCCGAGGCGGCTTAATCAGCTGCTGGGGATGGGTCATTGCCCCGGCCCATCCCCAGCTCCCGATGGCGTAAGGAATTGTGCACCTGGATCCCAAAGGGTTTGAGGTGGCACAGTTCAGTGGCTTGCCTCGGGCGGTTTGGTGGGTGGCCGGTGCGACCCTGGTCAATCGTATGGGCGCGATGGTGTTTCCGTTTCTGGTGCTTTACTTCCATCGAGGTCTGCACCTGAATCTGGGCGTGGCTACCGGCATTGCTGCCTGCTGGGGAGCGGGTAGTTTCGTGGCCGGACCGCTGGGAGGTTGGGCCGCCGACAAAGTGGATCCAGTGCGCCTCATGGTGATATCCATGGGCGGCGCCGGTTTTCTGATGTTGGCTTTTCCGTGGGTCCAGGGTCCCTGGCTACTCACGGTGGCGACTTTTGCTCTGGCCATGCTGGCCGATCTGTCCCGTCCCAGCACTATGACGGCACTGGCAAGACTGGGTGGAGCGGAGCACGGGCGCAATGCCTTTGCCCTCAACTATCTGGCCATCAATCTGGGCATGAGCATTGGACCCTTGCTGGGCGGCATCCTGGCCGAACACAACTATCGTTGGCTTTTTTGGGTGGACGGCAGTACCAGTGTGCTGGCTGCAGCTTTGCTGTGGATGTCGGGAGCCGCCTGTGAGCCGCAGCCGAAAGATGCCGATAATACTGATTGGAATATCGGGTCAGCCGCCTTTCGTCTCTATTTCTGGATGAGCATCACTTTCTGGGTTTTTATGACCTTCTTTACTGCGGGACCAGTCTTTGCCGTGGAACAACTACACCTGAGGGAGCACGACTGTGGCTACATCTGGCTGATCAACACAGTGCTGATTGTGCTGACTACCTTGTGGCTGAATCGAGTGACCGAGGGGATTCGGCTGGCCTCCCTGTTGGCGACCTCGGCGATGTGCATGGTGGCCTGTTATCTTACCTTGTGGCTCTGGCCCAGTCTGGCCGGACTGATTGGAGCCACTCTCTTTCTTACGGTCGGTGAGATGTTGCTCTTCTCCAACGCCAATGCTTATGTGGCCAAGGTGGTCCCCAGCCAAAAGATGGGACGGGCCATGGGGGTCAACGCGGTATGCGCCAGCCTTTCCATGACTTTGTCTGCTCCTACGGTGGGATTCTTTTTCACACGCCTGACTCCCAGTGACCTGTGGCTGGCCATGGGCGTGGCCGGGCTGGTGGCGGCATGGGGATTTTGGCGCCTGCCCACGCCGCCCATTCAATCAGTGGGACTGGCTCCACAGGCTCCAACTTAGTCCCGCAGGTCGGTTGCGGGCGAATTGGTAAAACTTTCTCACAAACTGGGCCCGTTCCTGATAATAGACATGGCGGGGGCTTTGACTGCGCTCGGCCAACAGGTTGTAGGTGGGAGGCAGGGCCATCTGGCGTTTGACAATTTCTTGAAATTCCACCTGGTGGGCGTTGCGTAGCATGTCGTAAAGAGCCAGAAAAGTGGTTGTTCTGCCTTTCCCTCCCCGGCAATGAAAATGCAGCCAGGTGTCGGGTGGCAGCAAATCTAAGAAAGCCAGAAAACGATCCACTTCCCCATCGCTCGGCCGCAAATGATCGCTGACATACAGGCGAAAGTAGCCCAGTCCGAGCGCTTCCACGACTTCGCCCTCGCTCTGGCGAGAGTGCACATCGAAGTGGAAGGGACGGGTAGTTCCCTCATCGTCGGCTTTTGCTGGACTCAAATCCAGACTCGATGGAAGCTCGCTCAACTGCTCTTGCTCCAGCTGTTTCACCTCTTCATTGCTGCGTCCCAGGTTGCCCCAATCGTTATCGGCATACCAGGTAACGGGCTCCCCGTTAACCAGCGCGTGAGATTCCTGGCGCAAGTCCACGACCACCACCGGACCGTTGAAGTGCTCTTTCATCAGAGCTAGCTCGGCCTGACTAAAGCTGGCACTGCCGGAGGCTCTCAACTCGCTCAGTCCGCGCTTGTTCCCTGGGTAGGCTTGGGCCAGTTGGGCGCTGGTGCGAAAGCATTTGGGATGGCAGCGGTTGGGCGGGGCATCCAAAACCACCCGGGCGGGTTGGGTCGGACGCTCCGGCTGGGACATGGGTGGAGAGGCAGTGGCCACCGCCACCAGCAGAAAGAAGAGCAGGCTTCGCATCGAGTGGCTTTCCTCTCGTAGGAGACGCCTCCTCGTTTCAGGAAGCGGCTCGGCTCATGGACTTTGACAGGCAATCCGAAGCCCCGTATTTTGATGCGCTGGCCGAATATGTTCGCAGTGGAGTGCGTTCCTTTCATATGCCGGGGCACCAGCAGGGGCTGGGCGCCCCCCCAGAGTTTGTCGAACTTGTGGGTCTGGGCGCGCTTCAGTGCGACATCACCCAGGTGTTGGGGATGGACGATAATCATCGGGCCGACCAGCAGTGCGGTCAGGCCCAGCGGCTGGCGGCCGAGGCTTACGGTGCGGAGCATACCTACTTCTTGGTCAACGGCTCCTCGTGTGGTAATCAGGCCATGCTGATGACCAGCCTGCGCGAGAACGATTTGGTGCTGGTTCCCCGCAATGCCCATCGCTCTACGCTAACGGGAGTGCTGCTGAGCGGGACCCGGGTGGCTTATTACGAGAACCCCTATGATGACGAGATGGGGGTCTTCCACGCCCCCACGCTGGAGGGGGTGTCGGCAGCTTTGGACCTGCACCCGCAAGCCCGCGCTTTGTTTCTGACCAGTCCCACCTACTACGGGGCTGCGGCTGATGTGCACAGGCTGACTGCCCTGGCTCACCAACGCGGTCTGGTGGTGCTGGTGGACGAGGCCTGGGGCCCGCACCTGCGCTTTCATCCCGATCTGCCGCCCAGCGCCGTGCAGGCGGGCGCCGATCTGGTGGTGCAGAGCAGCCACAAGTTGGTCTCGGGGATGTCGCAGGCTTCGATGCTGCACTTGCGCGGCAATCGCATCGATCGGGGGCGCCTGGAGTCGGTGCTGCGCATGCTGCAATCCACCAGTCCCTCCTGCCTTCTGCTGGCCTCGCTGGATGTGGCCAGGCGTCAGTTGGTGCAGCATGGTCTGAGCCTGATGAGCAGGGCCTTGGAACTGGCCCAGCGGGCCCGTCGAGGTTTGGGTCAGTTGGGGGTTCGCTGCTACGGGCACCGTCCGGGCGTCTTTGGCTGGGATGCTACACGGCTTGTATTCAGTCTGGCCGACCGGGGCTTCAGCGGTTATGAGGCCGAGAAGTTTTTGCGCTATCGTCATAACCTGCAGATGGAGATGTCCGATCGGCTGAACGTGGTGGCGCTGATCACGCTGGGTCATCAAGAGACCGACATCGATCGGTTGATTGCGGCGGTCGACGATTTGAGCCGACAGACCCCCCAGCAGCCTCTGCCGGCCCGCTCCCCGCGTCGCCAGCCCATTCCCGAAAGCCGACTGACTCCCAAACAGGCCTTCAACGCTTGGTGGGAAAGTGTACCTCTTGAACAGGCTCAGGATCGAATTTGCGTGGATACGATCTGCCCCTACCCGCCCGGAATTGCCTGGGTGGTGCCGGGGGAGGTCTTGACGGCCAGCTTGATCGAAGGGTTAATGGCGGAGTTGGAAGCGGGGGTCACTATTCAGGGGGCCTTCGACCCCCAACTTCATACGGTGCGGGTGGTACGAGAGTAGATGGAACGACAGACCTTGCAAATTACCGACAACCTGGAACGGTTGTTAGAGATCTTCCCCCGCACGGTGCGCAAGGGATTGGAACTCCACGAGGACGACCTGGTCAATCTGATCGAGGTGGTGATGGACCTGGGCCGATTGCCCCAGGCCCGCCTGCCCGAGAGCTTTCATTACCTGAGCCAGGACCCGATTACGCGGGAAGACCTGCGTTTTGTGACCGAGCGCGTTGGTCAGTTTGGGCCCGACAACCGGGCCGGCATCGAAGCGACCCTGCACCGGATTTCGGCCATTCGCAATCGGGTCAACGACGTGGTGGGAGTCACCTGCCGCGTGGGTCGGGCCATTTACGGCACCGAGCACGTGATTCGCGATGTGGTTGAATCGGGCAAGAGCATTTTGCTGTTGGGTCGACCCGGTGTCGGTAAAACCACGCTGCTTCGTGAGGTGGCCCGGGTGCTGGCCGACGACATCCAAAAACGAGTGGTGATTGTGGATACCTCCAACGAAATCGCCGGCGATGGGGACATTCCCCATCCCGGTATTGGCATGGCCCGGCGCATGCAGGTTCCTCACGACAGCGAACAGCACTCGATTATGATCGAAGCCGTTGAGAACCATATGCCGCAGGTCATTGTGGTCGACGAGATCGGCACCGAGCAAGAGGCCTATGCGGCTCGCACCATTGCCGAACGAGGTGTAACCCTGGTGGCTACTGCCCACGGCAACACCTTGGAAAATCTGATGCAAAACCCCACTCTCTCGGATTTGATTGGGGGTATTTCATCGGTCACTCTGTCGGACGAGGAAGCACGCCGGCGCGGCACTCAAAAGTCTATTTTGGAGCGCAAAGCCCCGCCATGTTTCGATGTCTTGATCGAAATTCAAGACAAGGATACCTTTGCCATTCACGGAGACGTGGCCTCCACGGTAGACCTGTTGCTGCGCGGTCAGCCGGTGAAGCCGGAAGTGCGTCTGCGCAAAGGTGCGGGTAAAGTGGAGGTGGTCCAGACTTCTAATCGGGAGTTTCTTGAATACAGCACTCAAGACGATGATGGCGAGGTCGATCGCTACGCCGACGGGCGCCTGGCTCCGGCGCCTCCCGGTCACGAACCGATGGACGGGGTGCGCATCTTTCCTTACTCGGTCAGTCGCAATCGCCTGGAGAGGGCCATTCGTAGCCTGGGCGTGTCGGCCCAGGTAGTTCGCTCTTGGGAGTTTGCCGACATGGTGGTTACCCTGAAGGAGCAGGTTAAGAAGCGCAATTTTAAATTTGACGAATTGCGCCGGCGCAACATCCCGGTGCATCTGGTGCGGGCCAATACGGTAACGCAGCTGCAAGCTTTTCTGAAGCAGTATTTCCGGCTCCAACATTTGAGCCCGGAGGAGTTCGCTCAGCGAGAGGCCAAGGAGGCCATCAAGCAGGTGCGTGCTACGGGTCAGCCAGTGGATCTTTCTCCTCAGACGGCCCCGGTTCGTCGCTTGCAACACGAATGGGCCGAGGCTGAGCAACTCAAATCGTCCAGTTTCGGGGTAGAACCCGAGCGCTTCGTGAGAATCTACGCGTAGTGGGGAGACATTCGTGAGTCAAGCTTCAGGATTCTTCGTCACCTTCGAAGGCATCGAAGGGGCAGGCAAATCGACCCTGGCCCAGGGGTTGTACGATTTTTTGAGTCGTGAAGGTTGGCCCGTCAAGCTCACCCGCGAGCCCGGCGGCTCGGCTGTGGGTGAGGCCATTCGCGCCATTCTGGCCAACCCCGACTTCAAAGAGATTACGCCTCTCACCGAGGTGCTGTTACTTTCTGCTTCGCGCAGCCAACTGGTGGAGCAGTTCATTCGCCCCCAACTGGGGGAAGGCAACATTGTTATCTGCGACCGTTTTTCTGACTCCACGCGAGCCTACCAGGGCTTTGGGCGTCAGGTCCATCAACGGGAAATCGGCGAATTGGCCGATATGTGCACGTGGGGAGTCAAGCCCGATTTGACCCTGCTGATCGACATCGACCCTGAACTTGGACTGGGGCGGGTGCGCACCCGCTCGGTGCAGTCATTGACGCAGATGGACCGCTTTGAGAACATGGACTTCGGTTTTCACGAGCGCGTCCGCGAGGGATTTCTGGAGATCGCTCAGGATGAGCCTGCCCGTTTCCGAATTTTGGACGGACATCTGGAGAAGGATGTGTTGCTGGGCAAGGTGATTCAAATCGTGAGTAAAGAGATCAGCCGTATCATTCCCCACCCCCATAAACTCACGTTTGATCGGACCATGCTGGAGTAAGCTATGGACGAGGTCGTCCCCCAGAAACCGCTGCCTGTCCAGGACTGGGACGAAATCATTGGCCACGCTCAGGAGCGAGATCGTCTGGTGCGGGCTGGCGGTTTTCCCAGCCTGTTGTTCTCCGGGCCTCAGGGTTTGGGCAAGAGATTGGTGGCAGCCTGGTTTGGGGCCCATAGCAATTGCCAGCAGCCCCCCGCCGAACGCCCCTGGAGTTGCCATTGTCGCAATTGCCTGTTGGTGATGCGCAATCAGCATCCCGACGTTTTCTGGATGGAGCGGGCCCCGGGCAAACTGAGCCTGGGAGTGGGCGAGGCTCGCGAATTGATCCATCAACTTTACCTGCGGCCCTATCAGGCTCGGGCCCGGGTGTGCATTATCAGCGAGGCCGAACGGTTGACAGAGGAGGCCCAGAGCGCCCTGCTCAAAACCCTGGAGGAACCACCGGACTCCAATCTGCTCATTTTGATCACCAGCCAGGAATCGAAGCTGTTGCCCACCGTGCAGAGTCGCTGCCGAATTCACCGTTTTCGGCCGGTGGAGGATCCGGTGTTGCTGGAATGGCTTCAGGCTCGCGGGTGTCCTCTGGAGGCAGCGGCCCGCTATGCGGCCCTGGCTCAAGGCTGCCCGGGCCAGGCCTTGCAGTTTTGGGAACAGCCCGCTTTGTGGGAAGCGCTGGAACAGTTGCTGGACGCTCTCCAGGAGATCCCTGGTAGCAGTTTGGGTCGGTGCCTGGAACTGGCCGCCCGCAGCGAAGCCATCAAAGTGCCGGGATTGGAAGGACGGGCTCAACTGGAATGGATTTTGTCCAGCGCCCAGGCATATTTTCGCGATGCCTTGCTGGTGGGCAGCGGGGCCACTCATGTGGTCCATCAGCATCGACGCCCTCAGTTGGAGAAACTGGCTGAGCAACCGGCCAAATTGCAGCCCTGGTTGGTATGGCTGCGGGAAGCTCGCGACTACTGCACGGCCAACGTCAACACTCGGTTGCTTTTGCAGGATCTCTTTCTCAAGTTACGCCGTTGAGCGTCTATCAGGTGGGGGTGGAATTTCATCGCTGCGAGGCGCTGGTCCCCTATTGGTTGGAAGCCGAAGCAGCGCCAGGCGGTCCGGTCGTGGCCACCACGCCGCGAGGCCAACAGTTGGGTTGGATTCGGCACATCCAGACCCTGGCCAATAAGCCCTTTCCCAGTTGCCGGCCAGCCACTCAGGAAGACCTCCGCTTGGCGCAGCAACGCAAGCTTTTTGCCGCCGAAGCCCGGGGCTTTGCCTCTCGTCAACTGGATTCGCTCCAGTTGGATATCCGCCTGGAAGGGGCCTACCTGGTGCTGGACGGGCATTTACTGGTGCTCTATTTCAGCGCCGATGAGAGGGTGGACTTTCGCCCCCTGGTCAAGGTTGTGGCTCAGCACTACGGGAAGAAGATTGAACTTTATCAGTTGAATTCTCGTCAACGCGCCCAGAACCATGGAGCGCAAGGCCGCTGTGGATTGGAGTGCTGCTGCACCGCCTGGCTGCGCGAGTTTCCCAGCGTATCGATAAGAATGGCTGAGGAACAGGGTTTTCAGCTTCAGCCGGAGGCCATCACCGGCGTCTGTGGACGATTTTTGTGTTGTCTGCGCTACGAGTACGAGAGCTATCTGGAGCAGCGCCAAAACCCACAACCAGGCGATTGGGTTGACACCCCGGAGGGTCCGGCCCAGGTTTTAGAAGTAGATTTGCATACGAACACACTTCTGGTGAACATTTCTCAACAGGGTCCTGTGCGCATTCCTATTGGTAGAGCCAAAAAAAACGACCCATGTCAGTCATGTGAGAAGGGTACCGAGGAGCCTCTGTTGTAAAGGGCTCGTCCAAAGGTTCAAAAAACTTTTACAAGTTATCCCCAGCTTATCCACATGGAGAGGTCCAAGATCGTGGCAAATGCCCTGGTGACGGGCGCTTCCAGCGGAATCGGGTTGTCCACAGCCCGACGGTTGGCCCACAGGGGCCACCACGTGTTGATGCTCAGCTATGACGAACCCGAGCTTCAACAAGCCTGTCAGGACCTGGTCGGCCAGGCCACTCCTGTTTTGTGTGACCTCAGCCAGTCCGACCAGGTAGATGGCCTGTTTGCGCGGCTCGAAGGGCTTTATGGTCCGATTGAGATCCTGATCAACAATGCAGGCATCGGCCATCATGGCGAGGTTACCGAGACCTCGATGGACACCTTTCGCCGGGTGATGGAGGTCAACTACTTTGCCCCGCTCAACCTTTGTCAGCAAGCCCTAACCGCCATGAAGGAGCGCCGTAGGGGGCACATTCTCAACCTGACCAGCGCTTCGGCCCGTCGCCCTCTGGCCCGCATGGGGGCGTACGGATCGAGCAAGGCGGCTTTGCACGGCCTGACTCAGACACTGCGCCTGGAGGCCCATCCCTATCAGGTGCGCGTCAGCGAAGTGCTGCCCATTTCAGTCACGACCCCGTTTTTTGAGCGGGCCAGCAATACCAGTCAGCGGCTCTACCGTCCCACGGGATTTCGGCATAGCCCCGATCAAGTGGCCGACATGGTCATGCGTTGCCTGGATCGCAACATTGGGGAGTACGTGACTCACACGCCCACGGCGCTGGGCCTGGCGCTAGATGCGTTGCTGCCCAATTTTGTATCGCGCTTGTTGGTCTGGTCCGAGCGCCTGACGGCCAGACGGAATCGTCGCGATTAGCGACCCTGATAGATGGGCGTCATCCAGCCGCTATTGGGGTCCACATGGTAGTACTGCCCATAGGGGTTTACGTAGTAGTTTTGATTGTTGTAATTGTAGTTACCAGGCTGCCAGGTATAGGGCAATTGTTGAGAGCCATTGGGACTGTAGTAGGTGCCCTGGCCGTTGAGGTTGTAGCCAGCTTGTTGCTGATTTTGGTAGTATCCGTTGGCGTACTGGCTTTGGGCCTGGGCCCGCTGCGCCTGGGCCGCCTGATACTGTGACCAGGCTTGCTGCTGCTGGGCATTGATGCCTTGCTGCACCTGATGATACTGATTGATCCCTTGCTGGGTAAATCCGCCGGTGGCGCCATACATATAGCAAAACTGCTCAAAGCTTGCCTGGCCACCCTGTTGTTGGTATTGGCGATACATGTTTTGCACTTGCGGGTTGTGCATATTTTGCTGGACGATTCCCTGGGTCATTTGCTGGTATTGAGCGTTGTTCTGGTTTACCTGGTTGTTGTACATCCCGGTGATGTCCATGTTGGTGAAGTCGCCGTATTGTGCGAAAGCGCTGCCGGACAGCGCCACCAGGACTAGGAAATTTTTCAGCATCGGTACCCCCTTAGAGGATTGGATTGCTTGGAGGATATAAGATTCTCGGTCCCTTCGTCAAGGTCTCAGGGAGGCACGGGGACCCGCGCAGGGCCAGCATAGCCCAGAGGTCGTAGCCGGCTTCCTGGGCATTCTCTATTTGGCGCTGAATTTGGGGGAGGTGCTTGTGAATAGCGATTTCGTTCAGATCTTGCAATAAACGCAAAAGGTCCAGCAGTTTTGAGCGCGACCACGGTCCCTGCGGGGCATGTTCGCCCCATTGTTCGACCCTGCCCGCCTCGCCAGGATAGGCCTTCAGTGCCGACGCAGTGAAGGCGCCGACGCCTTGCATGGCGGCCGCTTCGAGTTGCAGACGGGAGGCCTCCAGCTGATCGAGCAGTCGAGATTCGTGCTCGGGATCGCATGGCTGCAGGTCGCTCAGCGGAAAATCTTGTCCGACGCCTCGGCTCAAGCGAATGCGCCCGTCTGCGTGGGCCAGCCAGCGCCGGCTGTGGCTGGAGCCGTCGGGGGTGTGCTCGCGTAGCTCCACACATTGACCATGTCTAAAGGCACGCACCAGACATGGCCCTGGTAGTTGGTAGTACTTTCCGGAGAGGATGTCGCGGTAAACCATGGATTACCCCCTCTGATCTGATATAAAATTGGCAATTAGCTGGCCCGTATCCTGCCGGGCCGGCAGACTTTGTCCCGGGAGGACGCCAGCTTTTACAGCTGGCGCTCGGGTAATGGCGGAGGCGAACTTTGGCCACATATCAGATGCCAGTAGCTCCAGGAGCGTGGGTCAAAGATGCCGGCGGGAGCGTGCTCCAGAGCCTCACGAAAGGCGTCAAGGCCCAGAGTCTTGCGTACGAAAACAACATCTGAGGTCAAACCATAGGTCATCACGTGGGCAAGAAACAGGTAAGGCTGCTGCAATGCCTCGTGGGGTTTGCAAGACCACATCACGCGTTGGGCCACGCCCAGCATTTCAGGGCTATCTGGCACCGTCATTCCAACATTTCCTGGTCGGCCTTAACTACGGCGTCCCGAAGCCGCGCTTTCAATTCAGTGGATAGCGCGGGCAGGTCTCCGTCTTGAAAAAAAGTCAAAGCTTTTAAGCTGATCTGAGGATTAAAGGCGCGGCCGTAGACTTGACCTGCCGCCGATAAAATCGCTGGCAGGCGCAGTTTCCCTCGGGTGAGCAGAATATCCATATCCAAATAGTCTCTAGCGGCAGCTCGCTTCTGAATGACGGAGGCCTTGGTTGCTGCTACGTCTAGCAGCGAAGCTACGCGCAGGCCGGTCTGCTCCTCCGTTTCGGGCTCATCGGCCTGACCCAGTTTGGGTAGGCCAAAAAAGGAGAGCTTCACAGGGTTTTCTCGATGCACCAGGCAAGTCAGCGTGTTGGTCGACATCTGGAGAACGTGGGCTTCCTCCAGGTATGGGATGCGAGCCAACAACTGTTGGGGGTCAAACTCTTGCCAGCAGAAGAAGTCGAAGTCTGCCGAATGCCGATGATTGAACCTGAGGGTCAGAGCGACACCACCGTAGAGAACAAACTCGGGGGGGGTTTGGGCCAGATCTGGCCAAAGCCCGAGCTGCCCTTTGTCGAGTCCACGTAAGTCCGCTTTCATACCATGGATTTCTGGTAAGGATAGCTACACCCCTATGGTGGTAATCAGAGTTCTAGAAAGAGTTGCCCGCCCTGCAGGGCGGGCAGGTGGTTGGGCTCGCGGAAGTGGGCTTCGCATGCCTGGGAGATTTTCACCAGTTGCTGGCCACGCTGGGGGGCTACAAAGGCGTAGAGTTTCCACAGGTCCTGGTGTCGTTCGCGCAGGATTTGCAGTTCGGGCAGGGCCACGCTGGAGAGCGGCCCGATTTCGTGCTCTTTCAGGCGCACGCGCATATCGGCTTCTTTGAGCTGCATGCCAAAAGCGGGGCAGTAAAGGATCAGCTCGCCCGGCTTCAGTTTGCAGCGCTGGCTGATTTCGGCCTCGGCCTGGCGACGGTGGGCGGCGTCGTGGTGATAGCCGTCGACCAGTTCGCGGCGGCGGGCTTCGCCCACGCGACGCGTGATCACGTAGGCCCGCTTGTAGATTTGGTGCGATCGCAGCTGGCCGATCAACAGCTGCACGATAGGCTCGGCCAGGTCATGCTGGAGGCGGTAGAGCAGCGTTTCGTCGCCCAGGCCCTCCAGGTCTTTGAGCTGCCACCCCGATTCCAGGGCGGCTTCTACCGCCCGCGAGATCATGGCGCCGCTGGCCGTTTTGGTGTGATGAAAATAGACTCTTTCGCTCAGGAAGTAGCGCAAACGCAAAAGATTGACTACTTCGGAGAGGACGTCTTGACGCACCAGTCCGTTCTTTAGCGCCTCCAGGTAGAGTCGTCCCTGGCCGTCCAGGCGGAACATGCTCAGAATGCGCATGTCGTAGCTTTGGGGCAGGCCGCAGTAGTAGGCGTCACGGCGCAGGTAGTCGAGCAGGTCGGCGCAGACGGTTCCGGAGAAAATCTCGGAATGCCAGGCTTCTTGGGGCTGGCCTCCAAGGATGGCCAGCACCGGATCGAGCAGCTTGAGTTGGCGGAGCTTTTGGCCCAGACCCCCGCGGGGCAAAAATTGGCGCAGGCGTTCGGGCGTGTCGTGGCGTTGAAAAACGCGCCGTTCATCTTCCAGGGTGTGGCCAAAGGGGATGTGGGTGATGTCGTGGAGCAGGGCGGCCGCCAACACGGGCAGATGCTCTTGCGGGTCTTTGCCCAGATTGGCCAGCAGGCGTTGGGTCAGATGACAGGTGCCCAGACTATGTTCAAAGCGAGTGTGGGTGGCGCCAGGATAGACAAGGCTGGCGGTGCCCAACATTTTGATGCCGCGCATGCGCTGAAATTCAGGGGTGTCGCACAGTTGGACCAGTTCACCGGGCAGGCGAATGTCGCCGTGGACCGGGTCGCGAAAAGTTTTTCCGCTCACTCGTCTTCGTCGTCGTCGTCGTCCTCAGGGGTCCAGTGAAAACGATTGGGATCGGGGGCTTCCATGCCTTCGGATGCCTGGTTGGCCTGCTCGTCATCGTCGATGGCCTCAGCGCCTTCGCCCTGCAGCACGGCCAGAATCTTCTTGGTGAGGCGAAAGGACGGATTTTCGCCAAAAGCCCGCTCCCATTTTTCGCGATCGAGGCGGAGCACGAATTGACCGCCGCACATGCTGCACAAATAGCGCAGTCCAGAAGGACTAAAGCCGGCCAGCTTCATATCTTTGATCTGGCAGGGATGTTCAAACAGTTGACCGGTAGTGCGAATCTTCATACGGCCGTGCGTTCCACGCTGGCGGTTTGGGTCCTTTTCAACACCCCCCTGGCGGCTGAACCAGCCTGGCAAAAGGTGGCGGCCAGCGTGGACTATCGGGCCGGTTGGGTCAACCAGAAGTCCGAACAACCGTTGCATTTGCTGCGCTTTGACCCGCGCCGGGCCGAATTGCGCCACCTGAGTGCTTCCAGCCCACAGTTCAGCCGGGATTATTTGGCCAACTCCAAAGCCTTAGCGGTCTTCAACGGCGGTTATTTCGACGCCAAAGGGAAACCGCTGGGCTTGCTCTTTGCCGGCCAATGGATCGAGCCCAAGGCTGCCGGAGGTTCGGCCTTTGGGGGCCTGTTCAGTCTGATCGGAGATGTGCCCGCGTTACATCCCACCTACCAGATCAGCGAAGAGGAATACCAGTCGATTCGGCAGGCCGCCCGCTTGCGTTTCTTGATTCAGTGTGGGCCACGTCTGGTAGCCCGGGGCAAGGCGGTGGCAGGCCTGGAGAAAACGGTGACGCGGCGCACGGCACTCGCTTTCGACTCCCAGGGGAGGGTGATATTGCTGGCTACGGCGCCGCAAACCTTGCTGACTTTTGCCCAGCTGCAAAACTACCTGATCGATCAACTGCATGTGGACTGGGCCCTGAACCTGGACGGGGGCTCCAGCACTCAGTGTTCGGTTAAAGGCAAAGTGGACTGCCCTGGCTTCAGCCCGGTCCCCTTTGCGCTGGGGGTCTTCGCTCGCTAGTTGCGAAGGTGCGGCCTATGAAAATGACCCAGTCTCCCGGCTCCATCCTGCGTGATACCTTTGGCTACGCCAGTTTTCGCGGCCTGCAAGAGCAGGTGATCGAGCACGTGCTGGGCGATCAGCACGCCCTGGTGGTGATGCCCACCGGTACCGGAAAGTCGCTTTGCTATCAGATTCCCGCCCTGTCGCGAGGCGGCTCCACGGTGGTGGTTTCGCCTTTGATCGCGTTGATGCACGACCAGGTCTCGGCTCTGCAACAACTGGGCGTATCGGCGGCCGCTCTCAATTCCACCCTGACCTCGGCCGAGCAGCACCAGGTGGAGCAGTCCTGGTTGGCCGGGGACATCAAGTTGCTCTATGTGGCCCCGGAGCGGGCCACCAGCAGCGGCTTTTTGAGAAGACTGGGCGATACTCAGGTCAATCTGTTCGCCATTGATGAGGCCCATTGCGTTTCTCAGTGGGGACACGATTTTCGACCCGAGTATCTGCAACTGACCCGCCTCTGGGAAACGCACCCTCTGGTGCCCCGCCTGGCCCTGACAGCCACGGCCGACGGACAGACCCAGCGCGAAATTGTGCAGCGACTGCAGTTGGAGCCGGGACGCACTTTTCTGGGGGGCTTTGATCGCCCCAACATTCGCTATACCATTCAGTTGCGCCAGCAGGAACGGGGCCAGGTGCAACGCTTTCTGGCCCAGCAGCCCGAGGATGTCAGCGGCATCATTTATTGCTTATCGCGGCGTAAGGTGGAAGAGATGGCCCAGTGGCTGAGCGGCCAGGGCTATCGGGCCTTGCCGTATCATGCCGGCCTCGACAACGCCACTCGCCAAAAACATCAGCGCATGTTCCAACTCAATGAGGCCAACATCATGGTGGCCACCATTGCCTTTGGCATGGGGGTCGATAAGCCGGATGTGCGCTTTGTGATGCACCTGGACCTGCCCAAATCGGTGGAGGCCTATTATCAAGAAACGGGCCGTGGCGGTCGCGACGGCCTACCAGCCGAAGCCTACATGCTTTATGGTCTCAACGACGCCGTGACACTCTATCAGATGATGCAACAGTCGCAGGCGGCGCCTGAAATCAAGCAGGTGGAGCGGCTCAAGTTGCGATCACTGCTAGGGTTGTGCGAGACGGTGCGGTGTAGACGCCAGGTTCTATTGGAGTATTTTGGCGATCGCTGTGAGCCATGCGGCAATTGCGACACCTGCCTGGAGCCGGTGGCCAGTTGGGATGCCACCACGGCCGCCCAGAAGGCCCTGTCGGCGGTGTATCGCACCGGCCAACGCTTTGGGGTTGGTTATCTGTCCTTGTTGCTGCGCGGGCAGCTAGAACCCCGGATGCAGAGCAATGGCCACGCTAACCTGCCCACCTTTGGGGTGGGCAAGGAGTTGAGCGACAAGGAGTGGCATTCGGTTTTTCGCCAACTGGTGGCTCACGGCTATCTTGAGGTCAACATGGAAGGTCACGGAGGCCTGCAGTTTACCGCCCGCAGCGCGGCCATGCTCAAGGGGGCCGAGCAACTGCAGTTGCGTCGGGATACCCAGGCCAAGGCCGCCTCGGCCAAAGCCCTGGGTCCAGCCCGGGTATCCACCCCGCTTTTCGAGCGGCTGCGCGAGGTGCGCTTGCGCCTGTCGCGCGACCAGTCGGTGCCGCCCTATGTGATTTTTCACGACTCCACCCTTTACGAAATGGCCGAGAAACGGCCCCGCACTGCGGCCGAATTGCGCCAGATCAGCGGCGTGGGCGAATCCAAGCTGGCCCGCTATGGCGACATTTTCTTGCAGGCCCTGGGCGGCGACCCGGGAACGCCCGGCGATGGTCAACTATGATGCTCGCAATTGGGTGGGAGTGCTCACCCAGGTCCACGGGTCGGTTTTTCCTCGACTCTTTTACAGGGTCCTGGCGGTAGCCTCGGTCGCCCTTGTGGCCACCTACCTGTTTGAGACGCAGCACGTCAAGTTTGCCCCGGTGGCCCACACTATGGTGGGCGCGGCCCTGGGCTTGTTGCTGGTCTTTCGCACCAACACCAGCTACGACCGCTATTGGGAAGGTCGCAAACTGCTGGGATCCAGCATCAATCGCCTGCGCGACCTGATGCGTCAGGTGGCCGGGAACGCTCGGGGTGGGTCAGCCCACGCCCTTTGTCTGGAGTTGCAGCGCAGACTGGTGATTTTCTTTGGATTGCAGCGCCAATACTTACGTCAGGAACGCAGCCTGGAGGGCCTCAACGCTCCCCTCAGCGAGACCGAGAAGGCCGAACTGGAACCGCTGACGGCACGTCCGGTGGCTTACCTGGCTGGCATCAGCCGCCTGCTCAGCGACGCCCATCGAGACGGTCTGCTGGATGCGGAGATTCATCGCAATATCGACTCCAACCTTACGGCCCTGATGGACAATCTGGGTGGGGCCGAGCGGATTGTGAAAACGCCCGTTCCCTTTGCCTACGCCCAGCACATCAAGGGATTTCTGTTCATCTTCTGCTTTACGTTGCCGTTTGTGCTGGCCGAGCCGGTGGGTCGCTGGAACCTGGTCGCCTCGGCGGCGGTGGCTTACGCGCTATTCGGCATTGAAGAAATCGGGGTGGAGATTGAAGACCCCTTCGGCGATGACCCCAATGATCTGCCCATCGATACCATGGAGCTTGGATTGAAGAAGGTCACCGAAGACATGGTCAGCGTTGCTCAGTCTCCGCTGACTGCTCCCAAGTCCACCTGATCGCCCACCTTGAACAGGCGTACCAGCAGAGAGTTGGGTTTTTTTTGGGGGTAGACCAGCATTACCTGGGATCGTCCCACCACCCGGGCCTCCCGGTCGTTGCTCACCAACAGGGCGGTGTCTTCATCGATGCCCACCCCTATCGAGTCGGGGTTTTCCAGCACCAGCCCAAAGAGTCGGTTTTGGCGCTGGCGTTTGATGAAGTGCTGGTCGACGATGACGTGGCGGGGCAACAGGCCCAGACCCTCTCGAATCTCCACCTGGCGGCCGTCTAACAGGGTGAGGTCGGTTTCCCCGGTTAGCATGCGGATCGACATGATGGCGCAACCTGCGCTGGTGCCCCCAAAGACGGTGCCACTTTCATATTTGTCGCGCAAGGCTTGAAGCAGTTCCCGGTCCTTCAGGACATCCATCACCTTGACCTGATCGCCTCCACTAAACCACACTCCGGTGCTGTTCTTGAGCTGCTCCAGGAAGAGCGCCCGCGAGCTGGCGTTGAGTGGGGCCAACGGAGCCAATTCCATGTGGGGAGGGGTGGGCGACCCGGCAAAGTCCTTGGCCACCTCTTGAAAGTTCTCTTTGGGCTCGGAGGTGGCCCACGGGATCACCAGCAGTCGGGCTTTTTCCTGGCCGGCCCAACTGTGCAGCTGGGCCATGGCCGCCGGGGGGTGATCGCCCCCTCCCACGATCACCAGGTGCCGTTGGGGCTGGGCCCAGCCCAGCAGACTCAGGGACCAGACCAGCAAAAGCGTTCGCACGTGAAGACTACTCCTCGACCTTAAAAGTGCCGTATGTGGCCAGGTGGTAGTCTACAAAGACTTCTACGTAGTAGTCACCGGGCTCAAAACGAAAGCCTTCGGAGTAGCCCGGATAGAGGGGCTCTTCCCATTCGCCCTGGCCGTCTTCGGTCCAGTCCTCTTCGTAGCGCCAGGAATCGAGTTCCTCGCCGTCGTGAAAAATGCGGTAGACTACCTTCTGGCCTTTTTTCATATTGGCGTAGTTGAAGTTAAGGCTGATCTGGGCCGGGGAGCCCTTGAAGACGTTGTTGTCGTCGGGATCTTTGGGAGTCTTGCCAGAGGTGTCCTGGAAATACTCGTTGTCCAGTTTGGCCGTCAACTTACCCTGCGGAGGCAGACCGGTATTTTCCAGAGCCAGCTCCCAGCTGACCAGCAGGCCGCTGAGTTGCTCGCAGACTTTGCTGACCGTTTCGGGCTTACCCACCACCTTGGCAGGCGGCGGGGAGCCTTTCTTCTCGTCGACAACATTTTGAAGTTGGTCAAGAATTCCGCTGGCTTCCTCCAGGTTGGCAATCACCTCGCTGGGCGGCTCCTGTTTGTTTTTGCGCGCTGCGGCCACGATGGCCGCAGCCTGCTCCAGGCCTTTTTGGTAGGTTTCGCGAGCCTCTTTCTCTTGGCCGGAAGCCAGCAGACTCAGACCTAGCTGAAACTGCAACTGGAGACTGTCGGGACGCTGCTGGAGTCCGGTCTGACAGGTTTTGATGGAGTTTTCAAACTCGCCCTGCAAATATTGACCCCAGGCCATTTCGGTGTAGACCGCAGTATTGGATGGGTCAAACTGAAGGGCCTTGGCGAAGCTGTCCAGGGATTTGGCCAGATCAGGGGGGTCCATATACAGGTAAGCTCGGCCCCGTTCCAGATAAGCGTCTCCATAGTCGGGCGCGGCAGCGATGGCCTGGTCAAATTCGGCGATGGACTCTTTGAGCAGCTCCATGTGGACCTTGCCCATTCCCTGGGCATAGTGCTCGATGGCCCCCTTGCGATTGCGCAGGTCGGGCACCGGTGCGAGGTAGGTGGAGAGGGCGGCGCCCATGGCCACCACCGTCAGAAGCAGTCCGGAGCCGGTAAACACCATGCGGGTGGCGGCGGTGGCGATGGTGCCTGCCAGGCCAAAGAGAAAGAGCGATACGGCCAGCAGGGTGAGGTGAAAGATGTAGGCATTGGCCTTGTAGTCCCAACCGTCTTTGACTTTCGAGGCTGCCTTGAAAGTCTGCAACTGCTGTTGGACCGATACGTAGTAGGTGTCGGCTTGGTAACGAGCCAGGTCGGGCTCGTATTCGTTTTCGCTATCAAAATAGGCCTTGCCCTGGCGGTCTTTGCCAGCCAGCAGCGGACTGGTGTCGACCAGGCGATCGCGCATAGTTTCGTAGCGATCGGCCGACTTTTGGTCGTGGCGTTGGTCGGCCGCTTCGCGCAGCGTCTCCAGTTCGCGATACTGCTCGAAAGCGGTGTAATAGTGATAATTGGCTTCGGCATTGCCCCGGATTTGCAATCCAAAGGCCTCCACGCTGGCTCGCTTGGAATCGCGATTGGCACGGTCGTCGCGGTTGCCTGCCTCGGCCTGCAGCTGGGCCAGCAGGGCGGCAAATACCGTAGTGACGGCGATGAGCACGGCGATGATTTTTTTGAAGCGTTCGTCACTCATATTGGGCAAGCTCCATGGCGATTGAAAATGCGGCTCCCCCGAGGCCCAGCAGCAGGCCCAGCACGAAGGAAGCTTTGCGGGCACCCCCTTCAAAGGCCTCGACCAGGGTCAGGCAGACCAGCGACAGCGTGAGAAAGACTACGCCCAGAAGCAAACGCTCGGTTTTGGTGCGATAGGCCTCGGCGGCGGCGAAATGGGGATCGGGTGCCAGGTCGCGAGTGCGACTCTGGTTGGCCACATACTGGCCGATTTCGCGGCGGGCGTTGTAGCTGCTCTGGTCCGACTTGGCCTGGCGCTCGATGAACTTGTTGGGGAACATTTTCAGCTTGGCGTCTACCAAAACCTCGGCTTCGCGCTTTTTGCGTCGCAGATCTACGGCTTCTTTGCCCGAGGCCTCTTCAAGCTCTTCCTCGAGAGTGGTGGCCGTCTCATCGTAGCGCCGATAGTTGGCGTAGGCCTGGGAATGAACATAGGCCTCCACCGTGCCCAGTGTCTGCACTTCCTGCACACTGACCAGGCTGCGCAAGCCGTCGTAGTCGTTGTCGCCGGCGGCATCGCCCGCCACTGAGGCCCGCCAGGCCACCAGGGCGGCCAGCACCGTGACCAGCGCGATCAGGATCGCATTCCAAAAATTGAGCCTGTCGTCGTCTGCCATGGCTGAGTGTGCGACGGACCCATAGGGAAGTCCCGCAGTCGGCTCGAAATCTATGATTTATGGTCAGAATTACCACCTTTTTGTTGTTGTTGACCTCCATTTTGTGGGCCCGACCTGTCTCCAGTCCACGGGGTCTGGTCAGCTTTGATGTCCCCGAGAACCTGGCCCAACGCGGGGGTTCCAGTTGGGGCGTCTATCCCGGTGTGGTGATCGAGATGCGCGAGGAGTTTGCTCCCGGCAAAGAGTTGAAGGACCTGATCTTGAGTATGTGTCCTACCACGGGCAGCGGCAAGAAGAGCAACGATGGCGCCGAGGTAGACGGCCTGGAGGGCCAGGTGGTGGGTAAGACCGAGGGTCCCAATTTTTCGAAGTATCTGTTTGTTAAGCGCGGCAATTATCACTACGGCTGGGGCGTGACCTCCAACGGGCAAAGCAAGGAAGAGATTGAAGCCGTTTTTGATCGCCTGCGCCAGTCCATCAAGTTCAATCCGGACCTGACCGAGTCCAGCGAGAATGACCGGGAAGTTCGCGACCCCTCGGGGGCTTTGCAAATCCGGCTGCCGGCTAGCTTTGGCAGCTCGAACGGCCGCAAATACAGCAACGGACAGATGATGGTGATTCTCACCCCGCTGCGCGAGGCCACCCCGGACACCGAACGCGACTTTGCCTTTAAGTATACTCCGGCGGGATACAAATCTTACATGCGTCGCAGCAATGTTGAGATGGGCAATAAAACCGGGGGCCTGATCCTGGCCACCAGCGACGACGGCACGTTGGAGAGCCAGATGGTCATGTTGGTCAAGGATAAGTCGGCCGTTGTGCTTACCTTTATTGCTCCCATCAAGCTGCGCGGCCAGTTGAGCGTGCTTCGCGAATCGGTGGCCGGGCAGGCTCGCTGGACAAAGGAGTAAATCGGGCCCATGGTGGGGAAGACATTGCCACATTAACTCGCGCAAGGAGTCCTCGATGTCTACGGCCGCCCCCAGCAAAACGCTCCCCGAGCAACTCACCCCTGACAATCTGCTGAAGGCTTATCAGCTTATGCTCACATCGCGCCGCATCGATGATCGTGAAGTGCAGATGAAGCGCCAGAACAAGATTTTCTTTCAGATCAGCGGGGCGGGGCACGAGGCTGTGCTGGTGGCCGCTGGCTATCACCTCAAGGCGGGCTACGACTGGTTTTTCCCTTACTATCGCGATCGCGCCCTGTGCCTGACGCTGGGCATGACCCCGCTGGAGATGTTGCTTTCCGCTGTGGGTGCCGCCGCCGATCCTAATTCGGGGGGTCGCCAGATGCCCTCCCACTGGGGTCACAAGGACCTGAACATTGTATCCACCTCCAGTCCCACCGGCACCCAGTTTTTGCAGGCAGTGGGCTGCGCCGAAGCCAGTCAATTTAAAGGAATCAACGATGACGTCACGCTGGTGAGCAGTGGCGACGGAACCACCAGCCAGGGCGAATTTTTCGAGGCCCTCAACTCGGCCTGCACCCTCAAGGCACCGATTCTCTTCTTAATTGAAGACAATGGCTACGCGATCTCTACACCGGTCGAAGTGCAGACCGCCGGCGGCAGTATCAGCAGGCTGGTGGGTGAGTGGCCCAACCTCTACCATCTGGAGTGCGATGGCTGTGACTTTGTGGCCAGCTACGAAACGCTGGGTAAAGCGGTAGAGCACGTGCGCCAACGCAAGGGGCCGGCCCTGGTCCACGCCAAGGTTACTCGACCCTACTCTCACTCTTTGTCGGATGACGAAACCGCTTACAAGACCCCCGCCGAGCGCGAAGATGAAGCGCGGCGCGATCCTTTGGTCCGCATGGAGCAACTGTTGATCGATCAGGGCATCGCCACCGCCGAGCAGATTCAGGAGATTCAGAAGGCTGCCGAGCAGGCCGTCAAAGAGGCCGCCACTCAGGCCGAGACCTCCCCTCAGCCCACTCCCGACAGCGCCTATGAGCACGTCTACTCCAGTCAGGTGTTGCCCAATTTTGAGACGCAGCCGGATTTTCAGGGCGAGCCCACCACCATGGTGGATCTGATCAACTCGTGTCTGCGCGATGAGATGCAGCGCAATCCGTCGATTCGTGTCTTTGGGGAGGACGTGGCCGATGCCAGTCGGCCCGAAGTGCTCGAGCAGTGCAAGGGCAAGGGCGGGGTCTTTAAAGTGACACACGGCCTGCAAGGCAAGTTTGGACCGCAGCGCGTGTTTAACAGCCCGTTGGCCGAAGCCAATATTGTGGGCAGGGCCATCGGGATGGCCTTGCGGGGGCTAAAGCCGGTGCCCGAGATTCAGTTTTTCGACTACATCTGGCCGGCCTTCATGCAACTGCGCAATGAGCTTGCCACCATGCGGTGGCGCTCCAACGGCGCCTTCAAGGCGCCGGCCGTGATTCGTGTGCCCATCGGCGGATACCTCAAAGGCGGCGCCCCCTACCACTCCCAATGCGGCGAGGTTCTCTTCACCCACACCCCGGGTGTGCATGTGGTCTTTCCCAGCAACGCCGAGGACGCTGCCGGCCTGCTGCGCACCGCCATTCGTTGTGACGATCCGGTGCTCTTTTTGGAGCACAAGCATCTCTACCGTCAGACCTATAACAAGGGCCGCTATCCCGGCACAGACTATTGCATCCCCTTTGGCAAGGCCAAGAAAGTGCGCGAGGGTAAGCACCTCACGATTATCACTTACGGAGCGCTGGTCCAACGCAGCCTGGTAGCGGCCAAGGAAGTGTCTCAGCAGCAGGGCATCGAGGTGGAGATCCTCGATCTGCGCACTCTCAATCCTTACGATTGGGAAGCGATTGCCGAGTCGGTCAAGAAGACCAGCAAGGCCATCGTGGCTCACGAGGATTGCCTCAGTTGGGGCTATGGGGCTGAAATCGCCGCCCGCATCGGCGACGAACTCTTTGAGTATCTAGATGGTCCGGTGCGTCGCATCGGGGCTACCGACACTTTTGTGGCCTATGCTCCCAATGTCGAAGACGCCCAGTTGCCACAGGTGGAGAACATCACCAAGGCCATCCTGCAACTGGTCGCCTACTAAAACGGGCTTGCGCTTCGCCGTCAATCTGGCTCCTTTTGGGGAGGCCTCCGATCCGCGTATGATTGCCCGGCTGGCTGCCGAGGCTGAGGCCGCCGGCTGGCATGGTTTTTTTGTGTGGGATCATCTCAATTGGGACCGCTGGGGCCCGGCCATCGGCGATCCCTGGATCTGTCTGGCGGCTGCTGCCCTGGCCACCCAGTCCATTCGCCTGGGAACCATGGTCACGCCCGTCTTCCGGCGTCGGCCCGCCAAGTTAGCTCGAGAGACCACCTCATTGCAGCAACTGTGTCAGGGGCGCCTGATTTTGGGGGTGGGCCTGGGGGCGCCCGACCCGGAAGAGTCTCTCTACCTGGGCGAGGAGGGCCGACTGGACGTGCGCGCCCGCATGACCAATGAAGCCCTGGCTTTGTTGCAAAGGCTGTGGAGCGGCAAGCCGGTGGCCCACCGGGGCGAGTTTTACAAAATCAAGACACCCGGCTTCCAACCGGTTCCGCCCGCTCCGATACCCGTTTGGATTGGAGCCACTCACCCCTTTAAAGCCGGCCCGCTGGCCCGGGCCGCTCAGTATCAGGGTATCGTGCCCGCCTGCTACGACGAAGAACCCCTGGCGCCTGAGGTTTTGCGAGCTTTGGCCCAGCAGTTGCCCGACCGCGATATCGTGTATGGAGCTTACTCGGGCCAGGACGGTGGCAGGGATCGCGAGCGTGTATGCGCCTACCGTGAAGCGGGTGTGACCTGGTGGCTGGAGCCCCTCAATCCCTGGCGAGGCTCTTTTGAAGAGCTGCGGCAACGCCTGCGACAGGGCCCTCCGTGAACATTGACTTAGTCAATTGACTTAGCTACATTGAGAGGATGAAGATTGTAACTATCCATGAGGCCAAGACTCATCTTTCGCGACTGATTCAGGAAGCCCTGAGTGGGGAGGAGATCGTCATAGCTAAAGGCTCCAAGTCTCTGGTCAAGCTTATCCCTCTGGAATGTGCAAAAGAATCTCGAGTATCTGGAACTCTTCCAGGGTTGCTTTTGCATATGGCCGATGACTTTGACGCCCCTCTGGAAGATTTTTCCGAGTATATGTCTTGAAATACCTGATTGATTCTCACACCTGGCTGTGGTGGTTGGCCGCAGATTCTCGCTTGGGGTGCAGGGCTGCCAGCGCTCTGGGAGATCAATCTGCTGACCTGTATTTGAGCGCGGCTACGGGGTGGGAACTCACCATCAAGGTCAGCCTGGGCAAGTTGGCCTTGCACTACCCTCTGGAAGAAGTGCTTCAGGGGCAGCGTCAACGCCACCGCGTCCATTGGCTTGAGATCAAGCCCGAGCACTGCCGAGCTTTGAGTCCGCTTCCGTTTCACCATCGCGACCCCTTTGATAGAATGTTGGTCGCCCAGGCTATGTACGAAGGTCTGACACTTTTGTCGGGCGACGCACTCCTGGATGCCTATTCAATTCAACGAGTATGGGCCTGACCGGCATAAATCACCCGACCATCGAGGATGGTGTGGGTGACTTGAACACCATGAATCTCGCCCGGGGGAATGTCAAAGAGATTGCGCTCAAGAACCACCAGGTCGGCCGCTTTGCCCACCTCGATCGAGCCGGTCTCCTCTTCGCAGTGGCCCAGGTAGGCCCCATTGATGGTGTAGGCTGCCAGCATGGCGGGCAGGTCCATCCGCTCCTCGGCAATCCAGGCGGGCCCGTTGCTGCCCACAGGGCGTCGGGTCAGGGCTACCTCGATGGCTTCCAGGGGATTGGGCGTGCTTACCGACCAGTCGCTACCTCCGGCCAGCACGGCTCCGCTGCGCCATAACGATGCCAGCGGATACTGCTGTGCCGCCCGTTGTGGCCCCAGCAATGGGTTGGCAAACTGGGTGATATACTCGTCGGCCTGGGCCCAATAGGCCTGGACATTGGCCACCACGCCCAGTTGGCGAAAGCGCGCCAGGTCGGTCTGGTCGATGAGCTGAAGGTGGGCAATGGTATGGCGCAAGTCGTGGCCAGGCGCCTTGGTAAAACTGTCCAGGGCAGTGCGCACGGCCCGGTCTCCGATGGCATGAATGTGCACTTGGAAGCCGGCCGCGGCCAACTGGGCCACCAGTGACTGGAGTTTCTCCGGCTCGTAGAGCAGGTTTCCTCGCTCCGAGCTGCCCACATAGGGGTCGAGCAGGGCGGCGGTGCGAGACTCGATGACCCCGTCCAGGAACAGTTTGACGGCGTCGGGTCGAAGCAATTTCCCCCCATATTTTCGCCGATTCTCTTGCAGCGCGGCCAGGTCGGTGATGGTTTGGGCGGCCACCACTCGGGCCGTCAATTGGCCATTTTCTTCCAATTGGTGATAAGCCATTAGATCGTCTGGACCGGCATTGGCCTCGTGAAAGCTGGTGATGCCCACCCGGGCCAGGCGATCCAGGCCCCAACGCAAGGCTTGCAGGCGTTCTTCGGGTGAGGTCTTGGGTAGATGCCGATAGGCCAACTGCATGGCGTTCTCGCGCAGGGTGCCCGAAGGTGTTCCGTCCGGCTCGCGCTCGATGCGCCCACCGGCGGGATCGGGGGTTTTTGCGTTGATGCCACATATTTCCAGGGCTTTGCTGTTGAGCCACATCGAGTGTCCATCGGCGGACTCCAGGGCCACCGGGCGGTCGGCCACTGCGCTGTCTAAGGCCTGGCGGGTGGGATTGGCCTGCGCGAAGAGCGGCAGCCCCCAACCCGAGCCCACAATCCAGGGCAGGTCAGGGTGACTGCCCGCGTAGTCGCGTATTTTGGCCAACACCTTGTCGGCGCTGGGCAGATCGTTCAGGTGGCAGCGCATGGCTTCCAGGCCGGCCAGCAACGGGTGCACATGGGCATCGCAAAAGCCGGGCAGCACCATATGACCTTTGAGTTCGAGGATCCGGGTGGAGGGATCTACATAGGCTGCGACTCCGGCCTCCGAACCCACATAGACGATGCGACCATCCCTCACGGCCAGGGTCTGGGCCCAACTGCGGGGGCCATCGAGACAGTAGATGGAACCTCCCCGCAACACCAGATCGGCCGGCTTGGGCTGGGCCCAGGCTGCGACCGTACACAGGAAGGCCATCAAAAAACTGCGCACCATTACAGGTTGGCCTCAATCCGGCGTGTGACCTTGCCAAATTTCAAGGCTTCAGGCTGGGACCGTGCAACGTCCACGTGGCATAGGTCAGATGCTCCCATTCGCTCATTTCGGATCCGCCGGGGGCGGTTCGCGGTTCAACGGCTTCGTCATCCTTCAGTGTCAGCTTCAGTTCCATTTGGTCTGCTTTTAGCTGATAGTCAATCTGACTCAGGTTTAGTTTTGATAAGGGTTTGTAGCCGCCGGCCTGCAGTTCTTGCAAGCTGGAAGGCCAGTGACCTGGTTTGTGAGCGGCCAGGGCCAGGGCCACGTAGAGGTGCAGGAAGGCCTGGCGCTTTTGCATGAGGGCGAATCTCCTTTGCGATTCGCCCAGACCGGGAAAAAACTCCTTGGCAACCCAACTATGCCGGCCCAATAGCCACGAGCCCGAGCCCGTGGCTTGCATCCAACTCGTATCCACCGGTTGTCCCTGACGAACCTGCTCGACCAAAGGAAAGACGTCATTTTTGAAGAGACGCAACTCGCGGGCGCGCAGGCCAGGCAAAGTAAGGCCTGAGACCATCAGCGCATCGCCGCCCGTGTCTGCTCCACTGAGCATTGAAAACGAGTTACAGGCCCCGTAGAATTCGGTTTCCAGAGCCTGAGGAAAGGCTGTGTCGGGGGGATTGGTTGCTTCCAGCAGTTGAGAAAGTTTTTCCAGACTGGCCTGACTGGCCAAACGGGGGCTGTTGCTCAGGACCATCGCCAGCGTGCCCTGGCCTGTGCTTTGCAGGGCCATGGACATGAACTGGCCCATTAGACCGCGGGGCTGAGAACCAATCAGCCAGCCTAAGTGCAGACTGTCGCCAGCCACTTCTAGCGCCTGATCGGGTTTGTCGGTCAGGGTTAAATATTCCGAGTAGGTCGCCAGATCAAGACAAATGGCCCGCAAGCTGAGAAAGGCCGGCATTTTCGTCTGATAGTTCAGAGGCTCCGTTTGTGGTGCCAGGAAATAGGTCTGGTTACACACCTTGTGGACCTTTGGGTAGAAGGCTGCAAATTCGCTGAAGGCACCTTCCATCGTGGGGTCTTTGGCCTTTACCGCCATCTCCAGACCGGTTTCTTTGCGGTCGCGCAAGTCGCTGTATTTCTCCACCAACTTCATCTTTTTTTCGGCCTGGCCGTCTGGCTTGCGCTCTAAGTCCTTGCGGCCCCAGTAGGGCAGAAATGCAGCATCCAGATACGCGTTGTTGGCCACGTCCGTGGCCAGCTTTTGCTGCGCCCGTTCACGGTCCGAGCACGCTTTTAGCAGTTCTTGGACTTTGGGTTCGTACCGAGAGTTGGGGGTCATTGCCCAACCTGCATAGACCAACCCGGAACCCAACAGCAGTCCAGCCAAACAACCCAGTGATTTATTCATGTGCAGACCCACCTCCCAAAACTGCTTCGATGGTTCCACCCTTTTGCCGTCACTCCTGGAGAGTTGTCGGTGGACCGACAGGCCCATCTTGGGACCGATGCGAAGCGGTGCTCATTCAGGAAAGGACCACAGACGATGGAAGAGGGACTGCCCGGGCTACCCCAACTGGTTCAGGAGGCTGGCCAACTCAAGATGCAACTAACAAAGGTGTTGGTGAACGAGTTGGGAAGCGGCAGCGCCACCGACGAGCAGCGTCCGGCTCTGTTGCTCGAGGAGTTTTACGGTCAGGTTTCCGGCTTGCGGGCCGACCTGGACAGGCTGGCTTTCATCTATCAGGCCAATCAGCGCGATAGCGCCCAACGCACAGCCCTGATGGCCGCCCGCAAAGCGGTAGACCGACTGGCCTTCGCGCTCATTTCGCAGAGCAAGATTCGAGGGGAGTTCACGGGCCTGGGCGGCGAGCCCCAGGAGGCTGCCCGCATGTGGGAATCTGTCCATCAGGCCATTATGGAACTCGAACAACACTGACTTCCCGGGCCCGATGGTCTACTCGCCCAAAGCGAAGACGATGAGCAGGGCTCGGTCCACCTTTTCCAAGGATTCGGGAGAAAGAGTTCCACGTACGCCCTGCAGGCGGTGACGACGATCAATTGGACGTGTCTGTAGGCAGTCCGCCAGTGACTTTTTGATCAGACCCGTCGAGGGCAGGGGATCCAGAGTTACGTTGGTCTTGATACGGGCTTTCTTTTCGGACCACTCCGTAATCGGGACCACTTGAATAACGGGCACTCGCTCGTTGTAGGTATCGTTGGTCACGACAATAGCCGGCCGTGTTTTACCCGTTTCTGAACCCAGGACCGGATCCAGCTGCACGTGGCGCAGGCGAATCATGAGGGCCAGTCTCGGCTAGAATCTTCAACCCAGTGATGGGATTCGCTATCCGGCTCGTAGAGTTCACTATAGAGTTGAGCCGACTCTTCCAGTTCGCGTTGTTCCAAATCCTTTTGATAACGCGCTAGAGCCGTCCTCACCAACTCACTTCGGTCACGAAATCCGTAGGTTCGATGGCGGCCTAGAAACTCGAGTAACGGATCGCTGAGGGTCAACTTGATCTGATTCATGGCTCCTCCTTAAGGGCCCTGTTTTACGCCCCTGGCTCGAGACCCTGGCTCCGGCCTAAAACCAGGGTTTTTAGCTCGACTGCCCAGCCTCGCAGATGGGCCCAACCACACGCAGACTCCCGGTGACCGGCTTGGAGAACAGCGTTTAGCTCGGCATGCTTTGGGCAAAACCAACGGGAATCATTAGATAGGAAGCAGTGAGATGTCAGAGCAAGCCACCCTTAGCCCTCTAGGAGAGAAACTTCAGCAGTCCAAGCAGCATATTTTGCAAAAGGACTTTCGAGGAGCCTGGGAGCTTTTGCAGGCTGCCCGCAGCCAACAGGGCGAGTCTACTCCGGGGGAGCAGGAAGAATTGCTCTATCAAATGGGCGTCTGCATGAACGGTCTGGAGAAGCCGGCCGAGGCTATCAACTTTCTCAGCCGCAGCCTGCGCCTGTCCGAGAATGCTCAGGATGTGTCGGCTCAGGCTCGCAACATTGAAGAGATGGGCGGCGCTCATCATCAACGCGGCGAGTTTCGCCAGGCCGAGGCCCTCTATGACCGGGCCCACAAGCTGTATCACAAGCTCGAGGATGCGGCTGGCATCGCCCGGGGCTACCGCAATCTGGGCGGCGTGCGTGTGGACCTGGGTCACATCACACAGGCGGCCGGTGATTTTAACACCGCGCGCAAACTCTTTTCCGATCTGAAGGATACCGAAGGGGTAGCCACCTGCGTCACCAATCTGGCTATGCTTACCTACCGGCACAAGGGCCGGGTAGCGGCCATCGAGGACTATCAGCAGCACCTGGCTCAGGGCGATAGCGATCACTATTTGGTGTTCAACAATATAGGCTTCCTGCAGTTGATGGAAGTGCAACTGGAAGCGGCCCGCGAGAACCTGCAAAAGGGAGTGGACGATTGCCTGAAGCGCTCTGTAGAGGATGACAATATCGGTCTGCTTTATCTGAATCTGGGCGTAGTCGATGCTCTCGAAGGCAAGCTTGACGCGGCCCAGGAGCATCTCGACAAAGCTGCCGTGGTCTTCACCAGCTACCCGGTAGGCAAGGCCGTATTGGTGGCTTTGTTGCCGCCTCAGGCCCAGGATGAACACAAACTGGGGCGCATCCAGGTGGCTGAAGATGGTCACAAAATGGCCATCACCTTCCTCAATAGCGCCATGGTAGCCCATTTGCGAGGTGACCAGTCGGAGGCCCAGCAGTTGGCTCAGAAGGCCATTGAGCTGGATAAGGAACAGGGCTACGGATATGCCGGTCTGGGCTGGCTGTTCAAGGTCGCTGGCGACACACAGGCTGCCGGCCACGCTTTCCGTCGGGCGATGATGAAAGAACCGAATAACCCCTTCTTTAAACAGTCGCTGGATTGCACCAACCCTTACCTCAACCTGAAGCTGGGTCGCAACGAACCTTGCCCTTGCGGGAGTGGCAAAAAGTTCAAGAAATGCCACGGTGCAGGCTAGCTCTTGAAACCGATAGAACGAGTCGAAACCACACTGCGCGGGGAATCGGTTGACCGGCCGCCCTTCTGCCTTTATCCGCACTACGATCTGGAATTGTTGGGCGGCGAGGTGCTGGCTCAAACGGTGCAGGCCTTTGTAGAGCGGGTCGAGCCCGATGTGGTGGCTGTGCCTCCCTGCTATGGCTACACCATGCCGGCCAAACTGTCGCTCGATCGGCCCTCTGATCTGGCGGGTTTGGAAGCGGTTCACGGCCGTCACGGTTCGTGGAGTCAGCAGCAAGACGCCATTCGGGCCACCTGCCGGGCTTTTTTCGGCAAGCGGCCGGTGGTGGCGGTGGTGCCCAGCGCCTACCGCCAGTTGGAGAAACTGGCGGGCATGCGTCTCACCCAGGAGGCCCGCGACGAAGGCACCGGTTTCTTTATGCAGGGCCTGGAAGTTCTCAGCAAATCGCTGGTTTCTTTTGTGAAGCAGGCGGTAGAAGCTGGCGTGCAGGGGATTATCATCGAGGAGACGGCGGCCAGTCACGAATTGTTTACGCCCGCCGTTTACAAAGAGAAATTGTTGCCCTTGCTGTTGGCCCAGATCGAGGCGGTCAAGCCGGCCTGGACAGTGGTTCAGTTCTTGGGTCGACGGATTTTCTGGGAAGACCTCCGATTGGAATGCGAGGGGATAGGTTGGCCGGTGGCTGCCGGTCCCAACCTGGCCCGCGGGGCTATGCGTTGGCCCGGTTTTGTGTGGGGAGGCCTGGACCCGGCCGCCTGGTCCGATGCCTCCACCGCCTGGTTGCGCGGTAGCCTGCGGCAGCAGTTGAGCGAAATCACCGGACGTCCTTTAATCCTTACGACGCCAACGGGTTTGACGGGTCTGCGCCTGGACCAGGTCGATGCTTTGGCCTTAGGTCTGCGTCGCTTGCCCAGTGCAGAGCGGTTGAAAGAGACCCAGGCCGACGTCGAAGCACGACGCGCCGCAGCACCACCCAGGCCGCGTAAGCATAAAGAGGAATATGAACCATTTGTTCCCCCGTTGCGTGAAGCGCCAAAACCTGCCATGGGTGCCCGAACAAGGCTGCACGCAAAGCCGTCACCAGAAGAACCTTTGTCGCCACCTGTGCCAGACCTATAGAGACCAGCAGATGGGTTAGACTGAGGCGAAGCTTGTTGCCCTGGCGGGGTGCCAGTTTTACATAGAGCCAGCAAGGAAGCCAGCCGGTGATGGCCGACGTCAAGGTAAACACCGGAATGTAGGGTCCGGCGGGCTTGACCAGATAGGCCACCACATCGGCCAGGCCGCCGCACCAGAAGCCGCCAACCGGCCCCAACACAAAGCCCGACAGGATAATGGGAAAGCCATTGAACTTGAACAAATAGGTGCCCGGCAAGGTGGGCATCAACTGAAAGGCGGCCGACCAGGCGGCGAACAATGCCATCAGAGTAATGCGCTGGGTGTCTTTCACCCAGGTCACTTTCTGGCCCGAGCGAGGGAACCTTGCAGGCACTCCATCTTGGGCGCAGAAACTCTGGCCCTCGGTAAAGGAGGGATCTACCATGTCAAGAGACCCCTGGTTTGATGGACAGGGCATCGATCTGTTGCGCGACGACTTCGTTGAGGAGCACCCGCGTTGGCAGCGCTACATTGCCGACGGGCAAATCACGGCTGCGGAAATTTTGGAACAAGAAAATTGCATCATCGGAATGCTGGAAAAGCTGGAGCCTACCCTCAACGACGCGCAGCACACCGCCCTGACCAAGGTGTTGCTGGAGTATGAGGTGCTCATCAATATGGCCCTGGTTCACTACCCATCGATGATGGATGCGGACCGTTATTACAAATTGAATCAACCACTGGGCGAGGAATAGATCATGGCCAAGAAGGCATACGCGGGGCTGGATTTTGAAGGCAAAGAACAGGACGCGCTGTACAAGCGACGCCACTCGTTGGCGCATATTCTGGCGCAGGCGGTGCAAAAAGTGCGCCCCGGCACCAAGCTGGGCTTCGGTCCCCCGGTAGAGAACGGATTCTATTACGACTTTCTCTTTGCCGAACCGATCAGCGACGAAGATTTTGGCGCGATCGAAAAAGAGATGCGCAAGATTATTCAGGAAAAGCAGCCCTTTGAGCGGCGCGAGATGTCAGCCCAAGAAGCGGTCGATATGCTCAATGCTCAGGGGGAGCACCTCAAAGCCGAATATTGCGCTGACCTGGCTTCCCGGGGCGAGAACCTGAGCTTCTACAAGAACGGACCGTTCGAGGATATGTGCGCCGGCCCCCACCTGGAGCACACCGGACAGATCCCAGGGGACTGCTTTCAGATCGATGCCCTGGCCGGTGCCTACTGGCGCGGCGACGAGAAGCGCGAGCAGTTGACCCGTATCTACGCGCTGGCCTTTGACAACAAGGCGGCATTGAAAGAGTTTGTGCGCCTGCGCGAAGAGGCCAAGAAGTTCGACCATCGCAAGCTGGGTAAAGAGTTGGAGATTTTTACCATCTCCGATCAGGTGGGTCCGGGTCTGCCCTTGTGGTTGCCGGCCGGCACCGTGCTGCGCGACGAGTTGGAAAACCTGGCCAAAGAGTGGGAGTTCCAAGACGGTTACCAACGGGTGGCCACCCCTCACGTGACCGACGGCAAACTGTTTGAGACCTCAGGCCATCTGGCCCACTACAAAGAGGGCATGTTTCCGGCCATGGCTGTGGACGAGAACCGAGAATACTACCTCAAGCCCATGAACTGTCCATTTCATCACTTGATTTTCGGGCATAGGCCGCGCTCTTATCGCGAACTTCCCTTGCGTCTGGCCGAGTATGGACAGGTCTATCGCTACGAGGGCTCGGGCGCTTTGGCCGGACTGTTGCGGGTGCGCGGCATGTGCATGAACGATGCCCACATTTACTGCACTCCAGAGCAACTGCGCGGTGAGTTTACCAAGGTGCTGGAATTGCACAAGCGTTATTACGAGATGTTCCGTCTATCCCATTACTGGATGCGCCTGTCCACCCACGTGCCCGAGCGGCTGGGGGACAAATATGTCAACTTGCCCGAGGACTGGATCAAGTCCGAGGCCATCATCAAAAACATTCTCGACGAAATTGGCATCGAGTATCAGGTGGGCGAGGATGAGGCCGCTTTCTACGGTCCCAAAGTGGACTTTCAGGTTCGCAATGTGGTGGGCCGCGAAGAGACCGCTTCTACCAACCAACTCGACTTTGCTGTGCCGGCTCGCTTTAATTTGACCTATATCGGAGCCGATGGGGCCGAGCACACCCCTTACTGTATTCACCGGGCTCCTCTGGGCACTCATGAGCGCTTTTTGGCTTTCCTGATCGAGCACTTCAAAGGCGCTTTCCCCACCTGGATGGCTCCCTTGCAGGTGCGAGTGGTGCCGGTGCATCTGGAGAATTTTGGAGATTACGCCCAGAAAGTGGCCGAGCAACTCTTTCGTGCCGGTTTTCGGGCCGAGGCCGATCTGGGCAACGACTCGTTCAACAAAAAGATCCGCAACGCAGCCACGGCCAAGATTCCCAACGTCTTTATCGTGGGCGAGCGCGAGCAAGAGCAGCAAGAAGTTACCTGTCGCCGATATTGTGTCAAAGAGCAGCAAACGGTGGCTTTGGCCCGCGCCCTGGAGTGTCTCAAGGCGGCCCGACAGCAGCGCCTGATGGACAATTTCCCCGACGTGGAAGTGCTTTCACTGGCCTGATACGATGTCGGACATCGAGGGGGTCATTCAGGGACTGCATGGGGAGGGTGTTCTCACCTCGGAGGGGCGCTTTACCATCAGTTTGGAGCGTGCCGCTAAGGCGCGCTTCAAGCTGTTGCAGAAGAGCCCGGCCTGGCCGTTCTTGCAGATGGTCCAGGAAGCTCACCGCCGCAAGGCCTCGCGAGTCAAGCTGAAGACCGGCCACAGCCAACTTCATTTCAGTTTCGCCTGTGAGGCACAACCCCAGTGGTGGTCGGCGGTGGAGTGGTTGGCCCATCGACCGGTGGACAAGCCCAGTTCACTGGTGTTGGCCGAGGTTTTGCTGGCCCTGATGGCCAGCGGTCCAGAAAAACTGGAACTGGTGTTGGTCAATGAGCACGAGGATGCAAAGCTGACCTGGATGCCCGACCAGGACCGTATGACTTTGTGGGGTGCCTGCCCTCAGCCCACTCAGCTGCACATTACGGCCAGTTATGCCCGCCGCTGGTGGCATTTTGGGCGCGTCTCTTATCCTGCCAAGGTGCAGGTCGAGGTGGGTCAGCGTTGTCGCCACGCCCTTATCCCCATCGAGTTAGATTCGCTGCTGATCAACGACGCCGACTGGTCCACCTTGCCGGGTCTGAGCTACTTGCCCCCGGAGTTCCCGGCCAATGAGAGCGCCCACCTTTACAATGTGGTGGCCGAGAATCTCAATTTATTGGGAACGGGCTTCATCGCTCCTTCCACCCGTCTGACTCGGCCGCTGGAGTTTCAATTTGGCACCCATTCCTTGCGGACCAAGATCTTGGACCAGTGCAATGCGGTGCTACTGGTGCTGGAGAACGACCCCCAAGACCTGGTGCGGCATTTTACCAGCGTCGACCATTTTCCTAAAGAGGGCGACATGTTGGCGTTGCATCCCACGAATACTCAGAATGTTTGCCTTTCGCAGCAGTTTTTGGTGTCGCGCCGGCACTATCTGAGCCAGAAAATTTCTCGCAACTGCGGTTACCTTGATCTGGAGAAGACTCCCTCACCTTATCTCGAGGTGTCGCAGCGCGTGCTCTTTCCCGTGAGCGCTCCCTTCGTAAGCCAGTTGAGCGTGATTCACCAGGGGGTGGCTCTGGAGGTGATCGACTGCGATCTTGGCATCCCCGGTACGGTAGCGGTGGTGAGCGATGAGCGCCTGGTTGCTGACGCCGACGGCTGCAAGCCCGTCAGGGACGCTACGTTCGAGGAATTACGCCGGGCTGTGGCCAAGCGCGCCAGGCACATGGCGGCTCAACTGAAACCCTGGCTTAAATTGGCCGAGCGAGCCGACTTGGCCCGGCTACATCCGGCCATGGTGGCCGACCTGGAGAACCGCTTCTCAGGCCGCGTCTAGACTCCCCAGTGCTCCTGGGCTTGAACCATTCGACGCAAAAAACCGTCTTGCACTTTCTCGGGGCGGGGGCATTCTACCGGCTCTGGCCTGCGCCAGGCCAGCAGGGTGGATTCCACCGCCTGGGCCAGCGCCTGGGGATGGTAGCCGCCTTCTAGAAAGCCTACTCGATGGGCGCCAGGACACCACTCGGCCAGCAGCGAGGCCATCTGGCCAAAGCCTTTGGAGGAGATGCCCATCGAACCCAGGGGGTCGCTGGCATGGGCATCATAACCGGCCGACACCAGGATCAATTCGGGGTCATGATTTTCTAACAAGGGCCTGACCAGCCGATGGAGGGCAAAAAGATACTCCCCGTCGCCGCAGCCAGCCGGCAGGGGTAGATTGTAGAGATTGCCCTGTCCGCGTTCGTCATACCAGCCCGATCCTGGGTAGAGGGGCCATTGATGAAAGGAAACAAAAGGAATGTCGGTGCTGATCAGGCTGTCCTGGGTGCCGTTTCCGTGATGGACGTCCCAATCCAGCACAAAAACTCGCTTCAGCCCCAATGTCTCGCGGGCGTAGCGGGCCGCGATGGCGATATTGGAATAGAGGCAAAAGCCCATCGATTGAGTAGGCGTGGCGTGGTGGCCGGGCGGGCGCAGCAGGGCAAAACCTTGATTGCCTGGGTTTGCGCAAACCTCATCGAGCAGTTTGAGTCCGCCCCCCACAGCCAGTCGCGCCACTTCCAGGCTGGCTGGACTGACGCAGGTGTCGCCGTCGGCCCAACCACCGCCTTCGGCCGTGATTTGCTCGAGTTTTTCGGTCACCTGTGGGTCATGCACCAGGGCAATTTCTTCACGGCTGGCCGGTCGAGGATCCAGCCGGGTCCATCCTTCCAGCTCGGCCAGCCGACGGAAAATGGCATCCAGTCGGCCGGCGTTCTCTACGTGGTTGCCGGTATTGTGCTCCAAAAATCGCGAAGACTGCATCAGCAGATTGCTCATCTGTGCGATTTTACCGCAACGCTTGCAGAACCTCCTGGGCGCTGGTGAAGCGCTGGTCCGGGTCGCGCGCCAGCAGGCGCATGACCACCTCGGTCAGCGCTGCCGGCAAATGGGGATGGAGCTCGGACAGATGGGTGGGGTCGGCCGTCAAGCGAAACAAGATCGCCTCACCAGGATTGCTTTGTTGAAAGGGGTTGCTGCCGGTCAGCATCTCGTAGGCGATCACTCCCACTGCATACAGATCGGATCGTGGATCGTCGGTCTTCCCCTGGATTCGCTCGGGAGCCAGGTAGTCCAGCGTGCCAAACACCTCGCCGGTTTTGGTCAACTGGCTGGCCTGAGAATCAAAGGCCAGCCCAAAGTCCACAATCTTGAGGGAATCGATCTGCCAGGGATGATGGACTTCGCTTTCCAGTCGCACCATAAGATTGTCGGGCTTAAGGTCGCGGTGCACCACTTTGAAGTCGTGGGCGTAGGCCAACCCCGTCAATAGCGGTCGCAATATCTGCAGCGTTTCCTCGGGACTGCACGGTCGGCCGGCCTGCAAGTAGTGCTTCAGAGGCCGGCCCTCCACCAACTCCATGGCCATATAGAGCAAGCCAACCTCTTCGCCCGCGTGAAATACGCGCACGATATTGGGGTGTTGCAATTGACAGCTGATTCGGATCTCTCGCATGAAGCGGCGGCGAAACTCTGGATCCTGAGCCGAAGCGGGGTGCACGATTTTCAGGGCGATCGACAGGGCCGGGTCGAGGCTGTCCGTTGGCACGGCCTGATAGACGGTGGCAAACCCCCCCTGTCCCAGCTTTCGGATGATCTGGTATTTTCCCACAATCTTGAGCAACAGGGGGTCGTCAGAATCGGCCAGCTCCTGCAGAGCCACCAATCGAGAGTGCAGGATTTTGTCGTTCATCCAGGACTCTAAGGCCAGCGAAACGCTCCAAATCACCCACAGCGAAATCAACCAGGGCACGGTGTGCGTGTAAAGAATCAGGGCAACCCCACCCCCGAAGAGGGCCAGGCTGCCGGCCAGCCAGGCAAAAATCAGTACCGGTCTGCGCCAACGGCTGAGGGGCCAGCTGACCAGCACCAGGATCGAGGCGCCTAATAAGGAACGCCAGCCGGTCAGTGGCTCGAACCAGGCATCTTGCAGCAGACCATTGAGGGCCATGGAATGGACCGCAACTTTGGGGATGGAGCGATTGAGCGAGGTGGTCCCCAAATCGCCGCTGCCGGAGGCCACATAGCCCACAAACACGACCTTTCCAGCCAGTCGGGGGGGCCCGGGCTGCTCTGCCCATGCCTTGAGGTCTGCCGGAGTGAGATGGAAAAAATTCCCCGGGCCAGACCTACGCCAGTCGCCTCGCTCGTCGAGAAGCACCTGCGCGGGTAGCTTGCGCTGAAACTCCTGGCCGTCCGGTCTGACATCCGAAAACTGCAACTGGCCGCCTGGACCTAGCAGAGCGGGACTATAGGGGTGACCGCGCAATTGGAGATAGGCTGCCAGGGCCAGTGATGGCAGCCAGGGTTGACCCTCGCTTTCGCGTCGAGCCCAGCGATAGGAGCGCAAGCGACCGTCGGAATCCGAGTCGAGATAGAGCAGCCCGCTGCTCAGGCTCAGGTCCGGCGGCAGGCGAGTGGATTCTTGAAAGGTGCGTCCCAGCACGATGTCTTCCTGACCGCTTTCCATTTGCTCCCAGAAAGGCTCGAAATCAGCCTTTTCGCCTCGCAGCAGCAGCAAGTCCAGCACAATCACCTGGGCTCCCTGGTCTCGCAATTGAGCCACGATCTGACTGAGGCCGGCATATTCCTGGCGCGTGCTGGCCCAGCCGGTCAGATCTTGTTGACCCACGTCCAGGTGGGCGATGCGGGGGGACACGGCGGCCGCATAAGGGCTGCGCAGGCGTAAAAATTCGTCATAGCCCCACCGATCCAGGGGAGAGAGGGGCCCGGCCAGGGCAAACCACAGCACGATAGAGCCCAACCAGGCGGTCCGCCAGGGCCAAACCTGGATCATTTGGCCGACATGGTCACCCGGTAGATGAAGACACCCGGACGAGCCTGGTCACATGCCGCCCAGTCCGCTTCGCTCAGCCAGTTGTAGGACGATATTGAGGCAATTGGCCTGGCCGCAGGTCCTTGACGTTTCTCATTCTTGGAATCCTTGTTGCCACCGCCAGAGGCTTCCTGGAGCGTTGGATTGTTGGCCTGGGCAGAGGTCGAAGACACGCCGCCCAGTTCGGCAGGGACCGGACCCTGCCTGCTCATTCCAAAACCGTTGGCGCCAAACAGGTCGTTGAGGCGATTGTGGAGAGCCTCCCGTTGGGCATCTTCGCCCCAGCGGTTAATCATGTTTTGCAGACTTTTGGCCTCGGGCGAGTCCCTGGCTACAATCGTGACGTACAGTTGCGTGGATGGGGACGAGACCTGGAAAATCTGATCTTTGACTTCTCCCGCCTGCAATTCGAGCACGGTGGCCTTGAAATCTGGTGAGGATCCGTGCCCGCGGCCTTTAAAGCCCGTCACCACGGCCAGGCACGGCTGCTTCAGCGCCTTCACGAAGAGGTGAAGCTGCGTTTTTTCGGTCACCTTGCTGTTGGCTGTCAATTTCCTTGCCGCGGCCCCATCGCCTATCACTAAACTAAAACAGGCACCCTGACGGATGGGCGGCTCGGCGGCCCAGCTGGGCGGAGTGCTGAGTAGTAGGGGGAACAAAATCAGGGCGAGCCGGCAATATTTCTTCAAGACGAGTCTCCTTTGCAAAAAATCACGGTCGCCTTCCCCACAATCCTATTCTCCCAGATAAGGATCCGGCCGGCTTAGGGCGAAAGTTGCTGGATGGAATGGAAGTCAATTTTCTTGGGGGTTGGCATCGGGGTCTTGCTGATGCCCGTGCTCTTCTTGATCGGCCTGCGCCTTTTCCTGTGGCTGGTGGCCCGCAAACTGCGCAGCGTGGTGAAGAATATCGAAGAACAGGGAGGGTTTCAGGTTCACACGGCCGGATGGTCCAACCTGAACCTTACGCCCCAACCTGCCCTGGTGGAGCCGAAAAGCCTGCGCCAGCAGTTGCAGGAAAACTTCCTGACCAAGACCTCACTGAGCAGCCAGGAATGGGAGCAGATCAGGGATCGCGTTGTTTTTGTCCACGATGAATTGGACGAGTCCGAATTGCGTCAACTGGGCTTTTCCGAAATGGCCCCGGAGGGCAGCGCTCGTGAGCGCGTCAAGGGCCTGGCCACCTTTTTGGGTTCTCTGCAACAGCCCGTAGAAGCGGATGTCTATGTGTTGAATCAGGATTCGTGCCCTACCGAAACCGACAAAGGCTAGTCTGACACTCCGCGGATCGTATAATGCATAGGTTTACGCGGCAAAGA
>JADMJV010000120.1 GCA_018780265.1 bacterium | reverse complement strand
CGGTTGAACGATTCGATTTTACCAGGGTTTGATCCATAATGTGCCTGAGTTATTTTGGCGACAGGCCCTTAGCAGCCTACTCCGCCCCCGCCTCCAGGTTGTCCACCACCTGGTCTACCCAGGACAGCGCTGCCATCATCTGCGGCAGTCCAAGCGTGGAAAGAGCCAGCACGGCCGTGTGGCGTATTTCTTCGACGCTGCAGCCCTCGTGCAAGGCCAGCCGGGCGTGCGCAAATACGGCTCCTTTGAGGCGCGCGCCAATGGCCATACCCAACTTGGCCAGACGAATGGTTTTTGCGTCAAGTGGCCCCGCCTCCCGCAGTCGGCTCCCCAAGGTTTCGTAGGCTTCAAAAAGTTCGGGATAACGCTGTGCGAAACGCAGATAGCGTTGCGGAGGCTGCCCCGGGTCAAACGGCATAGCAACCCCCGTCCTCGGCCCCCGTAGTGCAGCCCAGGCATTCATAGGCTGGAATCTCAGAATGGTCGGGTTCCAGGTGACCGATGGCGAACTCCAGTCTGTGAGCTTCGCTATCGACCAACTCCAAACCGAGCCCGGCAATGGTGTGGTAATAGCTACCAGGTCGCGCTGCCGACTGAAGGTTTTCGAAAAAACCAGCACCCCACCGCCCCAGGTGATCGCGCCAGAACCCGGCGTAAGCTTGCTGGCAGATCTCCGCCTGCTCCGTCCAGCCCTGCAATTCAGCGTAGCGTTCCTTGAAGCCCACTTGGGCCAGAAAATCCAACTCCAGCGAAATGTGGTCGACCATCTCGGGGTCTTGCTGGTCAACGGCCAGGTGGAAGGCCTTGTAGAAGCCGGCGATGTCGGCCAACTCCACGGCCTTGCGCACGGAGCGTCCGGGACCATACTCCGTCTCATAGGGCGAACAACGCTTTTGACCTGAAAAAAACCGGTGAAAATCGGGTTCCAGATCGTCGCGTTGGACCGACCAGAGGTGCTCGGGAAGTTGTAAGGCCCGGGCCAGGGCACCTGACACGTCCAAATGCGTCTGGTCTGGAAAGGCCAGCGACACAGCCAGATAGCGCAAAGTGTCGATCAGACGTGCTTCAATCATTTGCCGCCTCCAACTTTTAGCTCGGTCCACATCGCAAAATGCTTGCGGCCACCGCGATTCTTGGTAGCCCCGTCCCAAAGCGCGAATGCGACAGGAATGGTCGAACCCGGCTTGATTTGAGCATCGGCCGGATCCGGCGTCGACAGTGGGCGCGCCAGCACCACCGCCCAATGGCCGGCCGTGTGGTTACCCCAGGCCTTGGCGTCCAGATGAGTCTGGGTGGTAGAAGTGCCAAACCCCTCGGCCACCATCTCCTCTACGGGGTCTTTGCGCTCGACCTGGGACACCGGATTGTTCAGGTATCGGCCCGGATTGTACATCAGAGCCGCCCCCTGAATATCGCGAGCCTTCTTGCCCTTAGTCAGAGGATAATAGTCGTAGTAGAGATTGGGATAGCCGTGTTCTACGTCGCGATAACCCTTCTCGATGTCATCCTGCCAGATTGCCTTCCAGTGGATCAACTGAACGGGCTTACCCGGGTTGCCCATAAACGGACTGGTATCTTTATCGTCACCCTTGACGGCGAACTCCACCGCGCAGGCATCGGTAAAGAGTGCTTTCGTCAACTCTGCATCGCGGGTTTTATCGTCCCACTCCAGACGCAGAAAGAGCCAGCCCTGAGAAACCGCACCGCGAACTTTGAGTTGCTTAAAGACGGGCTCCTTCAAGATGGGTTTGGCAATGTTTTGCGGGGCCATCGTGACCAGGCTCTCGGGCTGACTGTTCCAGACTGCCGAGGTCGGGTCGATCAGAGTCTTGTGTTGTTGCTGCACACTACCGGCCTCGATGGGAGCGCTCCAGGCAGCGCCAGACAGCGCCAGGGCGGCTAAACAATGAAAGATACGCACGATTTCCTCCTTAAGTGATGTTATGCCGGTATACGCCCAGGTTGGCGTCGTGGAAGGGACGGACCATGGTCGGCTCGGTAATGGGGACACGCACAGCCTCGCTGCCGTTCATCATGTCGATGCCCACGACTTCATTCTTCTCCACACGAAAGCTCTTCAAAATTCTCTCGGTCGAGCCAAACAACATCAAAGCGCCCAACAATTTGGGGTCCTTGTAGGCATTGCGATAAGTATGGATGGCTTCTTCCACGCGGGGCCCAAACATTTGTGTCAAGAACTGGGGCGGTACGTGAACCGGTGGAATGTAATAGACATTGGGTTCCAGCCCGAATTGGGGATAGAGCGGCAAAGCAATCTTCTTTTCGTGCACCAGGTAGTCCATCGGGTGGTCCACGATGGCCGCCTTGGGCATGTTGAGGTAGCCCGCCAGACGAATCTTGCCGATGCACATGGTCACGCACTGCGGCTGCTGACCCTGCTCCACAAAAGGATAGCAGGCGATGCATTTCTCGCTGGTGCGCGTATGCGGATTGAAGAAAGGCCGCTTGTAGGGACACCCCTTTACGCACTCGCGGTAGCCGCGACAGCGCGACTGGTCGATCAAGACGATGCCGTCCATCTTCCGTTTGTAGATAGACTTTCGAGTGCACGCCGACAGACAGCCAGGGTAGGTGCAGTGGTTGCAAATGCGAGGCAGATAAAACATCCAACTGTGATGCTCGGCGTCGAAATAGGCACCGCCACTACCGTCCGCCCTACCGTTTACGGCACCCTTGAAGTCCATGCCGTAGCAGTCGTCCTCGCCAATGTTGGGGTTGGCGTAGTCCATGTCGTCGGGCAAATAGCCAAGAATAATTTCCTCGCTGCCTGCCGCCTCAAAGAGCGTCTTGCCGGTATAGGTGTTCCCATCCCAGGACTGCGCCCCCAATTTGTCCAGAATGCGCACGTCCCAACCCAGCGGAAAGTAACCATAAGGCTTGGTCTCCACGTTATTCCACAACATGGTTTCCTGACCCTTACCGGCGGTCCAGGTGGTCTTGCAAGCGATGGTGCAAGTCTGGCAAGCAATACACTTGTTCAGGTCAAAAATGTAGGCAAATTGATGGTCGGGACGGGCGCCCTCATAAGGGAACTCCATTTCGCGACCGATCTGCCAGTTATAAACTTTAGGCATGACTTAAACCTCCTTGATATACTCGCCCTTGAGAAAGCGTTGCATCGCCGGGTCTTCGTAGGTAGGGCGATATCCCAATTGGGCCGGTCGCCATAATTTTTGGCCGTCCATCCCGCCGTCTTCGGCCTTGGTGATCTTTACAAACGACTCACGCGGGGCACCGGTGGGGCAGTGGATGTCGGCCGCAAAACCCTTGCCTATTTCCTGACCAAAAGCGCCTTTGCGCACCAGCGAGTCGGTCATGTGCGTGGGCTTGATATAACCCCGCGTGCATGACTGATGACTGCCCTGCCGGAAGAGCGACTGATAGCCGGTTTCTTCTGACTTGGCCAGGTGATCGGGCCGAGTTTCCGCCGCCTCCACGGTGCTTTTACAGGCCCCATACATATTGTGCCACATGCGGGTGACTCCACGGGGCGTACCCGGGTAGTAGCGGGCTCGACACAGCAGGCGAGCATAGTGAGCCTCCTTGGGTCGATCCTTCCAACCATGGAAGGGTCGATCGTGAGGGTCGGCATCGATGTAAACATAATCACCATCCTCTACGCCTATTTGCTTGGCATCTTGGGGATTGATGTCCACGTAGGCCTCGCCCACATAAGGTTGGCGTGGATCACGACGATACATGTCGGTGAACGGGCCGAACAGCACGTCGATGATGTCGATATCCACCGGTGTCGTATGAGCCCCGTGACGATATTTGGGCGTGTGGAAGATGAAACGCTGACCTTCGGCCACCAGGGGATGTTGGGTCTGCCTGAGCTGCTGCCAGCTCTTCACCACATTGCGGCCCTGACGAGTGTCGCCATCGAGTTGTCCCTCGTCCACACCATACTCTTTGGGCCCTTTGGGGCGCAGCAGGGGATGCGGATCGGAGACAATCACGTTGGGCTCGTAAAACGTGGAGTCAATGGGCTCGCGATGGACGGGAAGGTTTTCTCCCGCCGCCAGAAACTCATCTTCGTCGCGATAAAACTCCAGTCGCCCGGTTTTCGTGTACCAGGGCTTACCTTCGTGGCCCTGTTCCCATCCGACCACCTTCGGATAGGTGCGCGACAGAACCAGACTGGGGATCCCCTGCTTGGCCTTGTCGTGCAGGTCCTCCAGTCGATAGCCTTTGGCCTGATTGCTGCGATCCAGAATGCGTTGCAAATAGACCTGAGGCTTCTTGGCGAACTTCCAGTAGTCGGAAAAGCGCTGATCGCCCGTCAATTTGGCCAGATGCTCCGCTAACCCGGAAGCCACTTCTATATCGCCGCGAGTATCGAAGAGTCGAGGCATGGGAGACTCGGGGAAGACATACAAGAAGGGGTTGGTACAGGAGGCCGTAACGTCGGGACCCTTGAATTCGGCCCACGAATCCACCGGGAAGACCACGTCCACATATTCACAACTAAGGGTCCACCACCACTCGTTGCAGCCGGCAAACTCCACCTTGGGAAGGGTATTATAAACCACTTCGTAGTGGCCTTTGATGTTGCCCAGCAACGAATTGGAGTTGGACACCATAAGGCTCTTAGTGGGAGTGTTGATGTGGGTCTTACCGGTGATCATGGTCTTGCCCATGCGCAAAGGTTTGTCACCGTGATTGAAGTAGTGAGCCGACTCCGCCTTCCAATACTGCTTGACGCTGAGTTCCCCATCCGGTTCCAGTTGGGTTTTGAAAGGGTCCTCATTGATGTAGCAGGGCAGTCCGTTAAACTGCGCGATGCGGTAGTTTCCGGCATAGGAACCGACATTGCCCGAAATCTTGCCGACATTCTCGGTCAGGGCGGCCAGCAAAAATACGGCCCGGTCCTTCAAGTCGTTGTTGAAAAACTGGTTGGGCCCCATGCCCATGGCGAAGAGAATCTGGCCCTTGTTCTTCGAAAAAAGTTTGGCCAGACTCTGGATAGCCTGGACGGGCGCCCAGGTCAGCTCGGAGCAGGTCTTGGCATCATAGGTTTTGGCCACAGCCGCTACCTGTTCAAAAACCGGAGTAACCTTGATTTGCTCGCCCCCGGCCAGGGTCACCGTATAGGTTCCCTCCAGGGCCGGATCCAGTCCGGACTGCTTGAACTTAGCGCCGCTAAAATCTCGCGGGAGAGGCTGAGCCTTGCCACTTTTCAAATCCCACACCACGCAGTCGCCCCACTCGTCGCGCAAGGACTGTTTGACCATCGGGGACTCCTGCTTTACTGGAGGAGGAAGCTTCTCGTCATTGCCCAGCACTCGCAGGTAGTTGGTGAGCTTCGAGTTCTGATAATTCTTGCTCAGGTCGCTGCCCTTGAGCAACTTTCCGTTGTCCAACCTTACCAGCAAAGGCAAGTCGGTATTGGCCTTAAGGTAGGCCGGATTGTAGCTTTTGTTCTTGAGAATCTGATGAGCGATCCCCAGCGCCAGGGCCGGGGTCGTGCCCGGCCGAACCACCACCACCTCGTCTGCCTTGTTGGCCGTGGCGCTGTATTCGCACGCGATGACCACCACTTTGGTCCCCTTCAGGCGAGCCTCGGTCAACCAGTGGGCATCGGGCATTTTGGTGGTGATCCAGTTCATGCCCCAGACCACGGCCACCTTGGCATGCTCCACCCCGCACAAATCCCACTCGCAGGTTTGCTGTCCCGTGACCATGGGGTGGCCCGGCGGCAGATCGGTGTGCCAGGAGTAGTTGTCAAAACCGCGCGCTCCCACGGCTTCTTCCGGCTTGACACCCCGCACGTGGGCATCGAGCAGGGCCATGGAATTGGCCGTGCGATACTGGGCCGTGATGCGGGTTACCCCCAACAGCCACATGCCACCACGAAACTTCATCGTCTGCACACCGGCCCCGCCTACGGCCTCCACGCATTCAGGCTCGTAACCCTGGGCCAGCAAGAAGTTTTTGCCCTTGTCTCCACTGTAGGTCTCGGCGATATTCTTGAGGGCCTTGGCCGAGTATTCCAAAGCCTGGTCCCAGGTGGAACGCACCCACGAGTCCGCTCCGCGCTGAAAAAGTTCTGCGGGCGGCTTACCGGTCTGAGGGTCGCGAGGAAAACCCTGGTCCACCCAGGTCTTAAAGCCCTTGCGCAGCATTGGATACTTGACTCTGCGATCACCATAAAACTTACGAGGCAAGGCCAGACCCTTCTGACAAACGCGTGGGTCCCAGCGGGGAGAGGCCTTGACCCCATAGAGGTCCGTGGCCTTACCAAATCCGTAGGTAGGCCTGATTCGAACAATCTGGCCATTTTTCACTTCTGCCTTGAGCAGGCAGTTGTGGGTATCATTGGGCGCACAAAGAAAGACAAAACTGGAGTCCACCTTGGCAATATCGCGGTAGACACGTTCCCAATCGCGACTGGGGTAGTCTTTGAGGGGATTGTCAACGACCACAGGCTGAAGGAGCTGAACCACGGCGGGTTTCCCACACCCTTCGGCCAGCACGGTGACGCCGGCCAAACCCATGGCCCGCAGAATGCTTCGGCGCGAATATTTAGACAAGGCAAATACCTCCCGTTGCTAGCTCAAACGAATCTCGATGAACTGCCTTTCACGGGCGGAGCTTACTCCAGGTAGACCCCCTTCACATTGACCTAAGTCAATTTAGCATTGCGGTCCCTCGCCTGCCTCCTGACGAAGCAGCTCCCAATCGCAAATGTCTATGCGCCCGCCGCGGGAACTGTCAATGATCTCGTCATCGCGCAAGTTCTTCAGGGTTCTTGACAGGGTCTCACTGGTAAGGCCCAGCATTCGCGAAAGCAGGGTCTGTTGCACAGGTAACTGCACATGGTCGACACCTTCTTCGGCCAGGCCCACCAGGTAGCGACAAAGCCTGCCGCGGGCATCGCGCAGAGTCAAGTCTTCCACGAGCGAAACCAGTCGACGCAGCTTAAAAGCCATACCTGCCATCATGCGCAGGGCCATCTCGGGATCACTGCGCAGCAGTTTCAGCAGAGCTTCTCGCTCCACGAAAATCAACTCAGACTCCTCCAGCGATTGCGAGCTGGCAGGATAGCCACCACCCTGAAAAACCGGAGCCTCAGCAAAGGTCTGACCGGGGCCCAAAACGGCCAGCACCTGTTCGTGGCCACGGGGCGAGACCTTGAAAATCTTGACCGACCCGGTCATCACCAGATACAGCCCCAGAGCCCGCTCTCCTTCGTCAAAGATACGGGCATTGGCGGGAAAATGGCGCATCATCGAGGAGCCCTGAATGCGCTCGGCATCTTCAGGATTGAGACCGGAAAACAGGGAGAAATCCGTAATTCTATAGGTGCTACTGGCCACCCCGGGCGATTCTGTTCAGACTCTTGAAGTCCTGTCTTCACGAAATCTCAACTGACCTGCATCATAGTGCGATAGATCGGCCTGAGCTATGGTCGCAGAGAACCGTTGACTTATGTCAAAGCTTACAAGGCTCAGACCGGCTTAAGCTGCGGGGGTGAAAATAGAAAGGTTGGTGTCCATCATGAGAAGACTTGAGCAATTGGCCATGTCAGGGGTTCTTATAAGCTGCCTGTGGGGCTGCGCCCCCACACCACCGGTTGGTAACAACTCCCCGGTCGCAGACGAAAAGCTGCAGGGGGAAGAGGTGGCCGTGCTCACCGATGCTCCTAATGTGCCCCCGCCCATCACCCGCAAGCACCCCACTACCGTGCGGGTCAACCTGGAGGTGAAAGAGGTCGAGTCGCAACTGGCCGATGGCGTCAAGTATACTTTTTGGACCTTTGGCGGCAAGGTGCCCGGCAAATTCATTCGTGTGCGAGAGGGTGACTTTGTAGAATTTCACCTTCAAAATCACCCCAGCAGCAAGATGCCCCACAATATCGACCTGCACGCGGTCACCGGTCCGGGCGGCGGAGCGGCTTCGTCTTTTACCGCACCCGGCCACGAGTCCAAGTTTTCCTTCACGCCTATCAATCCCGGTCTCTACGTCTACCACTGCGCTACCGCTCCCGTGGGTATGCATATCGCGAACGGAATGTATGGCTTGATTCTGGTCGAGCCCAAAGAGGGACTGCCCCCTGCAGACAAAGAGTTCTACGTGATGCAGAGCGAGTTCTACACCCGCGGAGAAAATGGTCAACCCGGCCTGCAACCCTTCAGCATGCAGAAGGCCATCCAGGAAAAGCCTGACTATGTGGTCTTTAACGGGGCCGTGGGAGCCCTGGCCGGAGACAATGCGGTCAAGGCCGAGAAGGGCGAAACCGTCAGGCTCTTCGTGGGCAACGGTGGTCCTAATCTGGTTTCTTCCTTCCACGTCATCGGTGAAATCTTCGACACCGTCTATCCAGAAGGCGGCACAACCGCCAACCATCAGGTCCAGACCACGCTGGTGCCGGCCGGCGGGTCGGCCATCACCGAATTCAAAGTCGATGTACCTGGCACATTCATTCTGGTGGACCACAGCATCTTCCGGGCCTTCAACAAGGGGGCTCTTGGCATGCTGAAGGTCAGCGGCGAAGAAGACAAGCGCATCTACAGTGGCAAACAGGACGACCTGGCCTACCAGGGCGAGGGTGGAGCCATCCAGGAGATGCCTGATGGCAAAACCCCTGCCACTCAGACGGCCAAATCCAAAGCGGAACGGATCTCGCTGGGAGCCGCCGTCTTCAAGCAAAATTGCGTGGCCTGCCACCAGGACGCCGGCCAGGGTATTCCCAACGTATTTCCCCCCCTGGCTAAATCCGACTACCTGGGCCAGGACCCGCTGCGCGGTGTCAATGCCATCGTCAACGGCCTGAGCGACGAAATCACGGTCAACGGGGTGAAATACAAGAGTGTAATGCCTAAACTCACCCTGACCGACGAAGAAACGGCCAACGTGGTCACCTATGTTGTCAACAACTTCGGCAACCCGGGCGGTGAGGTCACTCCGGCCCAGGTCAAAAAGATCCGCAAATGAAAAACCTGCTGCTGGCCGGATGGGTCTTATGGAGCTGCACAACGGTCTCGGCCGAGGCTCTCAAAAAGTCCTGGCTGACCATTCCGGCCGGCAGCTTTCGTCCACTCTATTCGGTCAAGAAGTTGGCCCCGGGCGAGAAGGTCAAGGTTGCCGGCTTTCAACTGTGCAGCCTGGCCGTCACCAACCGCGAGTATCTCGAGTTTGTCCGGCGCTGCCCTCAATGGCGCCGCTCGCGGGTGCCACGGGTTTTTGCCGAGGCGGGATATCTCAGACACTGGAAGGGTGACCTGGATACTGGCACCGGCGTCGCCGACAGTCCCGTTAACTTCGTATCCTGGTTCGCGGCTCGAGCTTACTGTCGAGACGCCGGCCTGCGTCTGCCTTCCATGATGGAGTGGGAGTATGCGGCCCGGGCCAGCACCTCGAAGCCCGACGGGGAGGCGGATGCCGCCTTTCAGCGTCAGATTTTGGCCTGGTACGGACAACCCACCCGGTCCCAACTGCCCCCCGTAGGCGGTGGGATGCGCAATTGCTATGGGGCCTATGACATGCACGGCCTGGTCTGGGAGTGGGTCGACGATTTCACCGGCGTGTTGATGGAGGGCGAAGGTCGAGGCGGGCAAAGCCTGGACCGTAACCTCTTTTGTGCAGCCGGCGCTGCGGGGGGAGCCGATCCACGCGACTACCCCGCCTATATGCGCTTCGCCTTTCGATCCAGTCTCAAGGCCAGCTACTGCCTGGGCAACCTTGGCTTTCGCTGCGCACGCGGTCCCGGAGGTAAACCATGAAACGACGCAATCTGGTGGGGGCAATGGTGGGAGCGGCCTGTCTATGGGGCCTGGCCTGGACCGGCCTGTCGGCTCCCGAACCGCTCAGCCCCAATTCGATCTACCATCTTGAAGGAAGCTGGAAAGACCAACAGGGGCAACCCTTTCAACTGCGCCAACTGCGCGGACAGATACGGGTGCTGGCCATGATCTACGCCACCTGTCGCGGCGCCTGTCCCACCATTATTCACGATATGCAGGTGATCGAGAGTAAGCTCTCGACCCGAGCCCGGCCTCGCGTAAGCTTTGTCCTGGTCACCATCGACCCCGGCGTGGACACCCCCGCCCGCCTCAAGGAGCTGGCCCGCGAAAAGAAGCTGACCGAGGGCAGGTGGCGCCTGCTCCAGGGGGACACGGCCATGATTCAGGATCTGGGCGCGCTGCTCGGCTTCAAATATCGCAAGGTTTCCGACACCGATTTCGCCCATTCCAACATGATCACGGTGCTCGACAGCGAGGGCCAGATCATCCATCAGCAGATTGGACTCAACGTGGATCCGGCCGACACTCTGGCCGCCATCGAAAAACTTCTCGCCAGCGAAACACTGCCACCCTGTTGCCGTTAAGGCTTAACTAACCAGCCGCCCTCGGCGTCCAGGGTCAACAGATTGACCTTACCTGCCGCAAAATCCAGGCTGCCCCGATACGCCGCGGTGGGCCGGGGAGCGGGAGCGCCCTCGACCCTTTCGGGCGAAAAACTCACTTCCAGGGCGTGTCTGCCCGGGGGAACCGTAAATTCCTGAAACACAGACAGAGGCCGATCATGACGCAGTCCCGGCGACTCGACACGACGATCCAGCACCCCCTGTTGGTCCAATTTTACCTGCAGCCGATAGGGCCGTGTGCGAGAATCAAAGGCCTGCCCTTCCGGCAGTCGCATATGGGCCGGCAGGTTGGGGTCTTGCTGGCGTGGGACTTTGATCTCCTCCCCGTTCATTCGCCAACTCAAGCGCAACTGGCTGTGCTGCGGACGATGTCCCCAGCTCAATTGGGATAGCCAGGCCATGACCGCCAACAGGATGGCGGTGGCCAGGCTACGTTTAAAGACCGACAACTTTGACCTCCTGGGTGCGACAGCGCACCGATTCGGATTCGCCCAGCATGGCTTCGCCCAGTTGCAGCAACTCCTCACGGAAAGCCAGGGCAGCTGCCACGGCCTGCTGGATGTCCACTGCCGGGCAGGCCAGCAGGCGCACCCGGCCACGGTCCACCCGTGCCTGCAACTCGGCCTCGCGATCCTCGTAGACGCGCAGTCTCAGCCACTTGGGGCCCTCTCGATTGGAACAGTCCCGCTCGGGACAAGAAACCACCAATACACCAGAAGCCCCTTTGCGCAATAACATCTCCAAAATGGAGGTATGCAACGAGCCGCTGCAGCCGGTGGGATAGAGGTGCAGCCCGGGGAAATCGGTCCACTCCTTTGACTCACCCGTACCCCAGCGACAGGCAAGCACCACCACGTCACCCGCGTTCCAATGGATGGACGAGGCGAAATGGTCCACATCGCGCATCTGGTCGCGGCCGGTTCGCATTGGGGGGCCTACCCCCATCGGGGCGCACGAGCCGGCGCAAATTCCGCAGCTCACGCACAGGTCCGAATTCACTCGAGCGACCCACTCCGAGTGCCGCTCGTCGGCACTCTGGGTGCGAGGAACCATCTGGATGGCGTCGTACGGACAATCCTGAAAACACTGAGTGCATCCCGTGCAATGGCTCTCATCCACCACGGAGGCCTGCTCAGTGATGGAACCCCGGCCCGACCACCACCAGGGTATCGAAGCCAGACCGACCACCACCAGGCCCAAAACGAGAATAGACCAGGTAGGCCCCACAATCTCGACCAGAGGCAGCCAGAAAGCATAAAACCAGTCCAGCGGAACGGCCCCGGGGATGTGCAGAAGGTCGGCCTTGGCGGCCAGCTTTGCGGGCCACAGCAGGGCCAGGATGGCCATGCACACTCCGTAGAACTTGACCAGATGTGGCTCGGGCCAGAGCCGCGCTCGAGCCGTGCGGGAGGTGTGAAAAATCAGCAAGAAAGTCAGCACCAGGGGCAAGGCCACATGCAAGAAGATCAGCATGAAAAAGAAGGCTTCGCCCACACTGCTGTTGTCCCCAAAGACTCGCCGTGGCGGTTCGGAAAATAGCGGCAGGCCTTCCAAAAATTGAATGGCGCCGATGGCCAGGCGCTGAGCCTGCTCGTCCCACACCATCATTAAACCAAGCACCCCGACGGCCACCATCAGGGCAGTCATGGCAATGCCGCTCAGCCATGCCCGGGCCCGAGGACCCGCTGTGCGGCCACCCAACAGCATGCGCAAGGTGTGAAAGAGCACCGCCAGCACGGCAGCATCTGACGCATAACGATGAAGAGCGCGCAGCCAACACAAAAAGAACTGATTTTGCATGAGTTGCATGGACTCGTAGGGCGCGCCCACTCGATAAAACAGCAGCAGCGGCACACCGGTCACCACTACAATGCCCAGCAAGAACACGGCCAGCACTCCACTCTGGTAAGTGGGATTGTAGTTAGCTCCGAACAGCCACGAGTTCAGCTTCTCCCAGGGCCACAGCAACTGGCTCAGAGCCCGCGCCAGCGCCGGCTTACGCGCCGGCTCAGTATCGGCGACGGGCCTCCAACCCGAAACCTCTCTCATCGAATGACCCTTGTGTTCCCCGCAGACGAGCGCATGGCTGCTTCTTCCAGCCAGGCCCGGCTGGGGCTGGTAAATCGATAGCGAAGTCGAGCCCGTGAATCAAAAACGAAAACCAGGGCCGGATGAGTGATGTCTCCCGTCTTGAGGTCACGATCAATGGGCACCCCAAAGGCTGCAATGGCCTTCTCCACTTCGTCCACCTCGCCACCCAGCATCACCGAACCGGCCGGCAACTCCCAGTGGCGGGCCAGTCCCTCCAAAGACCCACAAGTATCGCGACGAGGATCCAAGGTGACCACCACCGCCTTGCAGTGGGTGGCAGCAGCCGCCTGACGCAAGTTCTCCAGCAGACCCGGGCATACTGTCTGACAGTGGGCGTAAGCAAAGGTTACAATGGTCACCTGCCCCAGCAATTGCTTGGGTCCGAACAGTCTACCCCCCTGGTCTTGCAATTGAAAGTCCGGGCAGGGTTCGTCCACCATCGGATATTCTTGAGGCAGTGGCCCCACTTCGGGCGCCACCGCCAACCGAGGGGCCTGGGCTACCCGCAGAGCGGCATAGCCGAGGGTGATACCCGGCATTGTCAACAACGTCAGGGTCAGCGCGAATCCCACGGGCGAGCGTGACAATCGCGCTAACTGAGACCTCAAGTCCCCCCCCATCAGCACCACCAGCGCCACCAGCATGGGCAGGGGCGCAGCCAGGCTGATCCAGCCATGCACATCGGGCAATCCATTCTCCAGCGTTCCAAAACAAACGTCGCGAGTCTGGACCAACCAGGGGGGAGCGGATTCTGCAACCGGGGCCAGCGCCAGCCATACCCAGGCGGCGCTGGTCACGGTCCAAAATAGATAGAGGCAGAGCGCCAAGGGGTTATCCAACCTTCCAGAGCATCGAGAGGATCTTCCAGTTGGTGAAGTAGTAGAGCACAAAGCACACGAAGAAGATGCCCACCAACACCACTGTGCCCGGATTGCCCTGGCGGTGAACTTCGGCAGCTTCTTCCTCGGTGTGTTGTTGTTTCGGCAGGTTGAGCACGCCCGGAGGTAATCCCGACACGCCTTCGCGCAGATCTTGCTCGGTCAGGGTGGGCGTAAAGAAGACACTGGCCACCGCGATGATGCAGTAACTGATGCCACCCAGGAAGGCCAGAATGCCGCCCATCGCCGTAGCTGCCATAAACAGGTCAACCACCGGCGGGAACTGCACGCCAAACGGTGCGTGAGTGAAGGAAATGTCCCAGTGGCGGCGCGGCACACCAAAGGAGCCGGCGTAGGTCATGGAAATTCCCATCAGGGTGATACCGGCGCCGAACAGATAAGGCTGAATCTGGGCCAGTTTGTAAAAGGCCACTCGCTTGCGAAAGATGAGTGGCAGCAGATAGTAGGTCACCCCCATAAAGCAGAGCGCCGTGCCGCCCACCACCGTCATGTGAAAGTGGCCCGGAATGCGCAGAGTATTGTGGGCGATGATATTGATCTGCTCGGTGCCGATAGTCACTCCAGTGATACCGCCGCCGAAGCCGAAAATCACCAGCGACAGCCACAGGGCCGAGAAACCCGGGTCGCCCCAAGGAGCCTTGGTCAGCCATTGAAAGCGGCCCTGATTGAAGCCGCGCAGGCGTTGACCGGTTTCAATACCGGCTGGCACGGTGAAACCGTGCACCATGCTGGCTAACACGGCCAGATACATGGCGTAACTGGTATTCCACACTTTCCAGGCCGGTCCCACGCCGGGGTCTACCAGCAAGTGGTGGGCCGAGGCCATCGAGATGAAGAGCACGTAAAGGAAGAAAGCCGTGCGGCTGACTTTCTCGTTGAGCACCACGCCACCCACCGTCAGGCCGGCCAACAGGTACCAACAAGATACGTGAGCGGCCACGTTAATCTGCTGCGAGGAATGACCCAGAGCCCACCAGACCATCCGATAGACCTGTGGATCCATGTTCATCATGCCCAGCGACCAAAGGAAAGTGGGTATGTAGACCAGAGCGCCGTGAATCAAGGTGATGACGGCAATGATGGCGGCCGTGAGAGCTCCAAAGGTGACCAGCGGAACAGACCCTTGGTAAGTCTTATCTCGCTTGGCCACCACCATTGCGGCAAAGAAGAGGGAGGTCGAAATCAACGCCCCCACGGCAAAGAGGATAATCCCCAGATAGTAGGCGGGATGGGCTTTTAAGGGCACGTAGGAAGTGAAAAGCACATCAGCCTTGCCGGCGAAAACAAAAGCGTTGGTGGTGCAGGCACCGATCAACATCAGCAGATAGCCGAGCCAGCCCAGTTTGGGGGCGGGCTGCCGGCATCCCAGCATAATCGGTCCAGCGAAATGCAACACTGCCATCTCAAAGAAGATGATAAAGAAGATCAGCATGTTCAGACCGTGAGCGGTCAAAATGCGATAGTACCAGTCGGCAGGCAACAGATGGACCGCCTGCCAGCGCGTCAGCGCCAACAAGAGAGCGCATACCACGCCAACCAAAAAGTGGACGACGGCCGTCACTGCGTGCCAGCGCACCAGTGCCTCCGCGTCAGGACAGACTTTCAGCCCGGTGACCGGACAGAGTCGAAATGATGTCACCCGGGGTTCCTCACTCTTCCACCAGGATTTTCCCGGTCATGATGTGGTGGCCCACTCCGCAGAACTCGTTACAAATAATGCGCAGGTCCCCCGATTTGTTGGGCGTCACCCGTAACCCATAGTCGTATCCCGGAACCACCTGAAAATTCAGGTTCATGGGATAGAGACTGAAACCGTGATTGATATCGAAAGAAGAAAGATGGAGCACATAGCTCGAACCTTTCTTGAGCTTGAGAACGGGACGCCACATCCACATGGACGCTTCCAAATAGACGTCGGAGCCCGGGGGCGGTGCAACCACCGGAACCCCCCCTTCGACGCCCACCTTATACTCGTTGATGAAACGCTCAGTGCGCTCCCGAAACTCTTTAGGGGTAGTTCGCCCGCGAATACCTGACGGATTCTGGCCGCCCTTCCAGTGCCAGAGCGGCATAATGGCGAACATGATCATGCACCAAACAAAGGAGATGTAAATCCAGGTCTTCTCCTGGCTGCCGGCTGGTTTCCACCAGACTCCTTGAGGCGAAATTAAAGCCGAATGCATGGGCGCCTCCTACGGTAACTTTGAGGGGGGCAAGCCCAGAATTTCCACCATGCCCCACCCCGTATAAAACAGGAACATCACCACCATGCCGGCGGCCAGCAAAACGAAAGGCCTGTCAAAGAGACGCTGAAAAAAGGGGGGCGACTCATCGTCGCGCTGCTCAGGGGAATGCTCCATCAATACCTCCACATACGAATGTAGCCATTGTCAGCCAACATCGAGGGCGCCGCTATGACATAGATCAATTGACCCAGAAAGGGCGGTGAGGTACAGAAAGATAGCCCCGGAGACAATCCGGAGCTAAAAGCGTAGCGATAGAGACCAGGGAAACGAGGAGAAACACCGAGCCGAGGAGACTCGGACCACTTGCCAGAGATACTCCCACAAACCAGTCCCTGCCGCTACGGAGACCTTATGGCATTTGTAACAGGTTCAGTATAAGGGCCCACGACTCAGTCAAACCATGACCTGGATCAAACTTGGGCATTTTCAACTGGCCAAAGCAGGTCGAAAAGGACTCAAATCCGCGCCTGACTCACCCTCTCGAGTGACGGGAGCCAGCAGAGTGGCCAACTGAACGCCAACAAACAAGAGAACTCCCAACATCTGCAGCACTCCTCCGGGAAGAAGAGCTCGAGGCAGGAGGCTGGCCTGGCCAGCCACCCGCAGGGCGGCGCCCCCCACCAACAACCACAGGCAGAGATGGCGAGCGAGCGTCCAGGCGATGGGTTTGCTCTCGAAGGCCGGCACCAGCCTCAGCCCCATGCCCACCATCATGACCAGAATGAAGCCGGAGGCGTGGGCATGCTTGATGGCGCCAGACCAACCGGGCGGGCACAGCATAAAGTCCAGCCCAAATCGGCCCAGGCAGGCCAGCACTAACCACAGATAGGAGCAACTAAGATACTCGGTAAAGGGCCAGTCCAACCTGGCCGGCCCGCGCCGCCAGGGACGCAACCCGACCACCAGCAGCAGACTGGCCGTCAGCCAGCAAGAGCTGGCCCAACCGGCCCATGGAGGCGCAAAGGTCAAAAACAGTCCCAGGTTCCACAGCACCAGAACGGTCCACTGCAGGCCTGCGGCGGGAGCCTGCCGACCCAGCATTGCCGGGTGGACGCGCAGGCCAACACCTACAATGTAGAGAGACAGAAATCCCCAAAGCACCAATTCATAGACCCGGGCCACGGGCCAGTTCACGGCGTGGAACAGCAAGGCGGCCAACAGCCACATACTACCCCAGCGCAAGAAATGAGAATGAGCCACGTTGCGACGCACCGTTCCCGCTGGAGGACGGTGACTGGCCACACCTGCCACAAAGATCAGGCCCGAGAAAAACTGCAACCAGCGCCAGACCGGTAAAGGAGACAGGCCCTGCCCCAGAGTGCCCACGGCCATGGCCCCCAGACAGAGCCACAGTCGGCCTGGCGACTGGCGGGCACCCAACAATTCCGCCAGCATCTGATAGGCAATTCCCATGGTGAAAATCACGGCAAATCCAAAAACCTGAAATTGGCCATGAGCCTGCAACTGGCTCACCCAGGCCGGGCCAGCCCAGCCTACCAGCAGGGGCAACATCAGTAGACCCAGGGCCGAGCCCAAGAGCGCAAAAAGCAGGGAGATGCCCACAAAGGGTCGATGCAACGGTTTCATCAACACTCAAGTTATCCTCGCCCATGGTCGGTGCATATGACCTGTGTCAATGAATGATTTGCCGCGAGATGATCAAGGTCAATGCCGCCCCCCCTGCAGGTGATCTATTTTGCCCCTAGTTAGTTGTTAGATTGGACATAGCTATGAAAATCGCAGCGATATTACTGACTGTGGCCACCGGGGCCGCGGCCGCCCCACTTTTCCCGGAAGTCAAGTCCGACCACTGGGCCAGTCAGGCGGTTCATAAACTGGCCGCTCACGGGCTGCTCGATGGGTATCCGGACGGCACCTTCAAGGGAGACCGCACCGCCAGCCGCTATGAAATGGCCCTGCTGGTGGCCCGCCTCTGGCAGCAATACGAGCAAAATCGCGCCACATGGGCCACGAAGGAAGACCTGGACTTGCTGCGCAAGTTGACAGCCGAACTCCGCAACGAACTGGAAGCGCTTGGGGTGCGAGTCACTCAAATCGAGCAGCAGACCTCCCTGATTGATCAACGAGTTGAAGAGTTGGAGCGCCTCACCTGGAGCGGCAGCATTGAAGCGCGCGCCACCAGCCAGACCTTCACCAATGACGGGGCCAGTGACAACGACAACCAGCGCGGCGGGGCAGGCCTGCGCGCGGGCGTGCCCTTCGTAGACTACAATCGCGTAGTAGGTGCCTCCAATGGCGCCACCATGCGCCCTCAGAACCAGGCCGCGATACCCGTGGTTGACTACCGCAATGGGAGAGCCCTCACCAATGGGGTAGGCTTTACCAGCCTGGCCCGACTCAACCTGAAGATTCGCATCGATAAGGACAATGTGGCTGGCGTTGACCTGGCTGCCTTTACGTCCCAGGGCAGTACGCCCATTGACACCTACTGGGGAGTCTCGGCCCCCTATCTGGCCAACGCCTTCACCGCCAATGGCGTGGCCACCGGGGGCCTCCAATCTCAGCTAAACTCGCCCTACTCGCGCGCTGTGCTCGACCGACTTTGGTACGAACATAAACCCAGCAAAACCCGTCTGGCAGTGGGCAGTTTCGACCCCCTCCGAATGGACTCGTTTATCTACTCCGGCCAGCCCAATCTGGGAGTTTATGGGCCAGCTCGATTTCCCGGCTTCGGGTTTCAAATCCAGGGGCAGTGGGACCTGGCACCCGATCAGTTGCTCAAATACGAAGCTTTCGCCACCCGCTTTGGGGACGGAAATCTCTACCAGGGAACCAACTATAGCCACCTGGTAATGGGCGCCGACGTCTCCTATCAGGTGGGCAACGCCGATCTCAAGTTGAACTACGCCCGTTACTACGACGAGTCGCCTGACTCCGCCGGACCCCTCGAAGGCCTGAACGCCAGCGGTACCAACGTAGGCTATCTGAATTCGGCAGGCTGGACTCCCGTGCAATGGGTCAACCCCAACGGACACCTGGCCCAGCAACGCACTATCTTTGAACAGGCCCGGACGGGGGCTGTCAACGGAACTCTGGTCCCTAACCAGTTCGATACCCGTCCTATCGCAGGTTGGAACGGATCCGCCGACAATGCCCTGGGAATCACTTCCGGAGGGGGCAATTTTGGCTCTCAAGCCCAAACCACCTTGGGACTGTCAGCCCACTACTGGTTGCCTCTGGTAGAAGCCCCCGGCAAGGACGGAATTCGCTTTACGGGAGAATATGCTCACTCCAACTATCAGTCCAACCGAAACTCCAGCTATAGTCGCGGCGGAAGCCTGACACGCCTGGCTGTCGACTCCACCTTGCTGGAGGGAAACTTAACCTTGGGTCTGCAATACCAGCGAGTCGACCCCAGCTACAATCCATCCTTGTTTCCCGGCAATCAACTGGGCATCCGTCTGGTCCGCCCCTTTAATATGACCGGCCGCTTCCATCTGCACGACAATGTGAACTACCCACACAATCGCGAAGGCTTTCTGCTCAAGGGCAACTACTGGTGGGATGAAAAGCACGCTAATGTGGGGCTTTACTATGGAGCCGACAAACAGACCCAAACCTCGCTCTATGACGTGCGTATTCTGGGTGGTTCGCTGGGTCCGGCGATCCCGACCAACAACGTGTTGGGATTCTCCCCTGGGTTTCTCGACCCCGTCTTCAGCGGCTTCGCCAGCCCCAATATCTACGGCGCACAATCCCGCAACAGCTTCGACGGCAACTTACAGCCTCTAGAAAACCCACGTGGAGCGACCCAGCAATGGGGGTTTAACTTCAAATACCGCTGGGACGAGCCGGCCGTTCAGGTGGAATGCGCCTGGGACCACAATGCCTTTGTGCGCAATAGCGCTCTGCCGGCCACTTTGGGAGGCAGCCAGAACCAGGTTGACCTCAAGACCGACTACCTTCGCCTGGGAACCAGTTGGGGATTTCAGCAGGACTGGACATTGCGAGGTGGCTGCGAGTGGGTCCACCTCTATGGCCATCATGACCCGGCCGGGCTGTACAACGGTTTCGCCCTTTCCTCGGGCCAGACCAATTTCTCCAACCTCGACTCCTTGCAGACGGTACCCTATGTGGGACTGGACGCGCAACTTTCAAAAAACACCAGCTGGTCGGTGGACTTTCGCTACTACACTACCTCGGACCGTGTGGACACGGCCATCTATGCAGGGTCGGGCCTGAACGCCATCGGCGCCACGGCTCACCCCTTCAGTTGGAGCGGCCCACAAATTTCCACCTGCTACAAACTCACCTTCTAAGGGCAGCAAAATTGACCCATATCATATATTCTGGTCAAGATTAGAGCTAGATTATCTCCCGAGAACATCGCTCAGGAGGCACGGATGAATCATACCTCGGTCGTTATCATAGGAGGGGGACCTGCAGGGCTGGCCCTGGCCTGTGAGCTTTCCCATCGCCTGATTCCATTTTTGCTGCTTGAAGCTGGTCCCGCACCGGGAAACACCTTCCGAAACATGGCCGCCAATACAACCTACGGGCCGTGGATCAATAACCTGTTGCCCCGAAGCAGAGTTCCTCTAGCCGACCTGCTACAGCGTACCAAGCGTGAAGAATATGCCGAATATCTCAGCGACTACGCCATCGCCAATCAGCTTTCGATTGTGACGGGAGCTACCGTAGAGAAGGTCGTCAAGCCGTCTCAGTCCTTTGAGGTCCACACCAATCAGGGAGTGTTTACGGCTCCCGTTGTAGTGAACGCCACTGGCTATTTCTCCAATCCAAAAGAGGTGAAATATCCAGGCTGTGATCAAACCTGTATTCGACAGATCCACGCAGGGCAATTCCGCGAGGCCGCAACCGTACGCCAAATCACGGGCCAAAATCGGGCCCGGGTCCTGATCGTTGGTAAACGCCTCACTGCCGGCGAAACCATGCAGCGACTGGTCAACGCGGGCTACGAAGTGGCCCTGTCTGCCCGCAGTAAAATTGAGTACGGCCCCTCGCGGATGCTGGAAGCATGCGTATCTCCCTTTACCTTTGTCATGGAAGAAGTGTTGGCCAGGCTGCCTGGAGCTCCCCTGCCGCCCAATTTGGACGTAAAAATGTCGGGAGGAATGCAAAGAAGACTGGTGGAGTCCGGCGTTGTCAAAGTCCTTCCCGAAATCAAAGAGATACGCCGGGAGACCGTAGTCTTTAGCGACGGACAGGAGCAGCCCTTTGATCTGATCATCTACGCCACCGGCTACCAGCCCGCCCTGGCTCACCTGAGCACGCTGGCAGCCATGGACCCCAAGACAGGTTATCCGCCTCTGCTGGGCTTCGAAAGCCAACAGATGACCGGTCTCTTCTTCTTGGGGCTGATCGGTCTGCGCACTTTCCGCAGTCAATTTTTGCGGGGAATCCGCGAAGACGCCGGCTGCCTGGCCGAAATTCTGGAACAACGTGTGGGCGCGCCCCAAGCCTCCATGCGAGTGGGTTAAATCCGATGTTGTGGCAGGCGCTCTGGGTGATTCTGCCCGTGCTGCATGCCCTGGGACTGCTGGCTGCGTTGCATGCCATTCTCAAGTCCAGCACACCACAGGGAGCCATCGCCTGGTCGCTGGCCCTGGTGGCCTTTCCCGTGGTGGTGCTGCCCTTCTATTTGCTGTTTGGCAGCACTCACTTTGAGGGCTACGTAAATCCCCTGAGAGCCGGTTCTTTGGTTCAAACGAAACTCATGGTTTCGGCCCTGCAAGCGTTGTCCAAGTACCGGCCAAGGGAAGGTCACGCCCAGCTCAAGCTTCTCGAACAACTCTCCAGAACACCCTTTACCGGCTCCAACAGCGTTGAACTTCTGATCGACGGGAATACCGCCTACCGCCGCATGCAGCAAGAGATCGAGAAAGCTCAAGACTACCTGTTGGTACTTTTCTATAAGGTTGTTAACGACAGTTCTGGACGGGCCCTCAAGAATCTCCTGATCGAAAAAGCGCGGCAGGGAGTCAGAGTCTATTTCGTCTTCGACGAACTGGGCAGCCGCACGATACAGGGTGCTTTCCTACGTGAAATGCGCCAGGCCGGCATCGAAACCTGGCCCTTTCGAACCGCCCGCGGCTGGCGTCACAGCCTGCAGTGGAACTTTCGCAACCATCGCAAAATTGTGGTGGTAGACGGTAAGCTGGCCCTGGTTGGCGGCCTGAACATCGCCGACAAATACCTGGGCCTCAGCCCCTATTATGGTCCCTGGCGCGACACCCACACGGTGTTGCAAGGTCCGGCTGTGCTGGGAGTACAGTTGGCCTTCTGTGAAGACTACTATTGGGCCACCCGGGGTAAAATTCCCGACCTGCACTGGACTCCCCAGGCCGCCACAGATGGCCAGTTGGCCTGCACCTACTTAACCAGCGGACCGGTCGACTCCAGGCCTGTGGGGGTGATGTTCTATCTGGAATGCATCCACTCGGCACGCCAGCGCTTGTGGCTGGCCTCGCCCTACTTCGCCCCCGACCCCTCAATTATGAACGCCTTAAAGATGGCCGACATGCGCGGAGTCGACGTGAAAATTCTCATCCCTCCGGGCCGCTACGAGCCGCATATGCGCCTGGCCGCCCTGTCCTTTCTGCCCGACCTCAAGGGCACCGGAATTCAGCTCTACGAATACCCTGCCTACAACCACTCCAAAGTGATGTTGGTCGACGATTGGCTCTCCTGGGTAGGCAGTTCTAATCTGGACAACCGATCGTTGCGCTTGAACTTCGAAGGCAACCTGATGGTCACTGGCCGGGAATTCGCCGCCCAAATGCAGGACATGCTTGAACGCGACTTTGCCGTAGCCCGGCTACTAGATTTCGATGCCATGGGACGTTTCGGACTGATGACGAGGCTGGGCACCAAGGTGGCCCGCCTCTTTCTGCCAGTGATCTAGACGTAAACAAATTGGCGAACGTCATAGAGGGCCACCGCCGGTCCCCGAGGGGGTGGCTCATAGCGCAGAGATTCTCGCAAAGTCCGGGCCTGCTCCCGACACTCCCACCTTGTCAAAGGCGTGATACCCAGTTCCTGGCTCAAGACATGATAGTCAGACCCCGGATGAACCAGCAAGTCCGAGAGATAAACTCGATCCTGTGCTCTTAATTGGACACGTTGGAGCAACTCCAATGTCCCGTGCACATGGCTATGCGCCAATTCGCGTCCTCCAGCCCCCAGCAGAAAAATCAGACTTACGCGAATATCAGCCTGCTGGAGCCGGTTTATCATTTCGACCACCCGCCCGGATTCGATCGGTTTTCTCAACAGGTCAAGCACCGCCGACGAGCCCGACTCGATCCCAAGATGCACCTGGTCCAGGCCGAGTTTACGCAACTGCCTCCAGTCTTGCACGGCGCGCAAGCGGCCGCTAAAGGTGTCTTGAAAACTGGAAACCTGCTCAAACTGAAGGGGATGGCGGGGGGCACCTTGCTGGTCCGTCCCGTCGCAGGGCAGACTTTGGCGAATCTGTTCCAGGGCTTCACTCAGGCGAGCCGTTGAGATGCCAGCGGCGTTGGCGTCCCCCAGAAATACACCACGTCGCCAGGGCAGCGCCGGTCCAAAGTACTCCAAAACTCGGCCGATATGGCGCGAAAAACTCTGCCGGTCTTTGCAACGGTAGGGACGATCCTGGTAGAGTTGACAGAACGAGCAGCGATTGTAGGCGCACCCTTCGGTCAACTGAAAGACCAGACTGCGATACTGGTCGGGCGGCAAGATGCTGACCGGTTGATAAATGGAGCAAAAATTCCGGGCGTCCCGACGCAACCCGACCAGCCAGTCCTCCACCTCGAAGGGCATCCATGAGGAGATTCGCTGAGACCACTCTCGCAAAAGGTCATCCATTTGCGATGCGGCCATAGGAACTGCATCGTAGAGATCCCGCTCGGTCGGCCCGGCCACCCTGACAATTTCCTTACAATTCCCATCCAACCCGCGCCGGTACTGTCGACCATTCATGGTCAGGGCTACCGGCCTTGATCGGCCGTCGAGAGAGAGCACCTCCAGTTTGTTCCATACAAACTTGAGGCGCTGGCCATCCCAAAATCGCTCCAGCCTACGCCTACCAGGACACATACAGTCAGCCTACCAACCTCCACTTGGGAGCACCATGACCTGGATCAAAGTATTCCCTGACGGGTTACCCGACAATAGAGCAAATGTACAGTAAAGGGGCTTCGTTGTGAATACACTGAAGAGCGCAGACTACTGGATCAAAGCCGCCCGCCATCCCAAACTTGACCTGGATCAGGTCGCCTCCCAAAACTACAGCCTCCCTCCCGCCATCCACAAAGATGTGCGCAGTCAGCAGGTGGGATATCTAGAAAACATTCTGCGTCAGCGCACCGGCCCCAGGCACGTGCTGGACTTGGGCTGCGGGCCCGGGGTTTGGGCTCTGCAGTTGGCCCATCTGGCCGACTCCTGGCTGGGTTACGACATCGCCCCCACTTTCGTCGAGCATGCCCGCCAGCAGGCCGCCCAGAGGGGCCTGGACCATCTTAAGTTTGAAGTGGGCTCGATGCTGGGGGTCAAATGCGAGCAACGCTTCGACGTGGTGGTGCTGGGCGGAATTCTTGGCTATGTTGAGGACCAAGACTTGCTGCCCCTGATGCGCAACGCAGCAGCCCATCTGGCACCAGGGGGTGTTGTATACGTGCGCATCTCCGTCATTCCCGGCATCTACCCGCGCATCACCCTTAAGGGGAGTTATCCAATCAACTACCGCAAAGCTGCCCACTATGTGGAGGTATTCCGGGAAGCAGGATTTCGAGTCACCATGGAACGAGACTACGCCTTTACCGAGGCTTCATTGTCCACTGCCTACACGGCCATGGCGCGCTGGTTTGGCCGCACCGGAATGACTGCCTACCGAGTCGCCCTGCGCCTGCGCCCGGTCTCTTTTGGGCTGGCCCGTCGTCTGCTTGACCTGACACCCCTGCCCCAATCCATGCAGTTCGTTCTTCAGTAGTAATCGGCCCGAGCCGATTGCCAATCGCGACAGTCCCGACAGATCGGGGGCAACTGCGAATACTTTCCGTCCAGATGCTTACGGCGAAAGTCCTTGAGAGACTCATTCCAGATCTCTTCCAGGCTGTGAGTGTTCACGTCGCCTGCCACCCAGCCGGCATCCAGATCGACGGCACAGGTCACCACCTTGCCCTGGTCGGTGATGGACATCGAATGCATGGCCCAGTAACAGGGCCAACGTTCCTCATCGCCCAGCACCAAATTAGGTGCATCTACCTTGCCGGCCCAACTCACCTTGGGTCGAATCTTGACATTGGCCCCCTTGTCTTTCCAAAACTCGACAAAGTCTGACACTTCGTGCTGATTGACATCCATCTCGACAAACTGCACAAAAACCTTGGGATGATCGACTCCCGTTTGCTCCTGAATAGCCAGCAGATTGAGCACATTCTTGACAACCTTCTGGTAGTTCCCCCCCACCCGCACCTTAGCGTAGGTCTCCGGGCTGGCGGCATCGATGCCGATATAAATAGCATCCAAACCACTTTCTATCAAGTCCCTGGCCGCCTGGTCATCGAGCAAATTCGCGTTGGAGTTGAGGACCACGTCAGTGAGGCCCTTGGACTTGGCATACTTGATCATGTCAAAGATCGTCGGCTTACGCTTCTTGATGATCAGCGCCTCTCCAAAAAACACCATCCAGACCCGCGCATCCGGGCGCTTCTCCGCCACCTCGTCGATAATCTTGACAAAGCGATCCCAGGGCATCAGCCCCCTTTTCCTGGTCATGTCCTTGTGGAAACACATCGAACACAGCAGGTTGCAGTAGCTGATGGAGTCTAGCAGCACTACGCTGGGAAAAGCGCCCGCCTCTCGCAGGCGACCCTTCTCGGACTGACTCTCATAGATCTCTTGTTGGGTTGCCATGACCACCTCCGTTGCTCCGTGGCATTCAATACCAACGGACCCGTCCCTATCCATGATCCAGATCAAGTTGCGAGGAACAAGGCTCCTGGCCGGGAATCCCCTCCGCCATGCGAATCGTTTGTCTCTCCGACACTCACGACAGCTTTCGGGATTTTTTCGTTCCCGATGGCGACCTATTGCTGCATGCGGGAGACCTCAGTCGCCGTGGCACGCGCCAGGAGGTGACGGCCTCGGCGGACTGGCTGCGCAGCCAGTCCCATCCACACAAAGTCAACGGCAAGAACTAGAGCAAGGACACGTCTTCTGGCTGGAGATCCATTCGGATGGCTTTGGCAGCGGTGACGTCTTCTTTCGCCCGGGCCAGGCCAGCGACGACGTCACCGACCGGGGCTGCGACCACCTCCACCGCCGTTGGGCCTTTACGCTGGGCATTCCTGCGCACGCGGACTGGCTCCAACCACTGAACCAAAATCCCTGGGAGCGCTACAGCGAAGTCCCTCATTTGCCCATGTGAGCAACGCCCTGCTAGGAGAGTCGCATCTCTTCTTGGAGTTCTCCGTTGGCGAGTTGGGTGGCGGCGCGCTTGGCGGCGATCTCGGTCATGGAGTCGGGAAAGTCGAGCGACATGGGCAGGCTGCGGTCGTTGCCGGTCTGGCGGATGTCGAGAGGTTCCACCATAAAATCAACGGCGCCCAATTCCATGCGGCCGGCGTCCTGGGCTTCGGGAACGGGCTTGAGTTTGGCAACGGGCTTCAGACCGTCTTTCAACTGGGTGTCCAGCACGCGCTCGGCCGCCTCCAGATTGGCTTGAGGAATATCGCCCAGCAGTCGGCCGTCAACGTGTTCAAGGTCGCCGTCCAGGGCGCCCAACTTCTCAACCTGGTCGGGGGCCAACACTTGCTCAATGCCTTGGGGGCTTTTCATGGTGACGAAGCCCTCGGGGAGCTGACCGCCGTTGGTGGCTTCCGCCTTTTCCTCTTGATCACGCTCGTAGCCACGCTTCATTTTGAGTTCGTGGGACTCGTTGCTCTCCGGGTCAAATTCTTGGAGACCGGCTTTTTGGGCCAATTCGTGCTCGTGACCCTCGATCGCTTCTGCGTGGGAGCTTTGCAGAGATTTTTGGGCGGCTTCACTGAGGCTGGAGCCTTCTTCCTGCACTGCGCCCTTCTTGGCTGTGCTGGACTTGCGCTGAGTATTGGCGGTGCCGCCGGTGTGTCGCAGGTTCTCGGCCGTCTTGGCGTCGGGCCCCTTGGCCAGGTTCTGGTTGATCTGACTGAAGTAATTTCCACCCGATCCGATCGTTGCCATGTTGAAAGCCTCCTAGAACCTATTAGAGCTTCGGTATCATATCACATCCTGACCCTTGGGCAAGGAGGGGTCTACATAAGGTTGTTAACAATTTGTTGCAGAGGCCAAATGTTCATAAGCCCCTAACTCCACTCAATAGGATGTCCTCCTATACTGCCCAGGTGAAGATCAGCAACGCTCCGCCCATGGCCCGCGTCTACACCTACGCTCAAGACTCCCAGGTGGGGCCGTTGGTCGAGGACAGCGTGGAGGTCAGCAAGATCGGTCGCCGCCTGGAGGGGCCTCGGGTGGGCATTTGGGATCAGGAGGTCATGAAGGCTTCGGCCGACTCCAATGGCGACTTTCTGATCAAGCCAGACCGGCGCCAGTTTGATCAGGTGCAGGCGTTCGTCAGTTCGCAAAAGACGCTGGACCTCTTCGAGGCCTATGCCCAACGCTCACTTCCCTGGGCTTTTGACAATGAGACGCTGGGGGTGGGACCGCACGCGGGCGAGGGGGTGAACGCCTACTATCAGCGCTTTGCCGAGTCGGTCAGCTTCTACTACTTCGACTCCAAGGCGCTGGGCAAGCAGGTGCAAACGGCCCAGTCGGCCGACGTGGTCTCGCACGAGACCGGCCACGCCATTTTAGACGGTCTCAAGCCCGAGTATGGTCACACTTTCGAACGCGAGACCAAGGCCTTTCATGAAGCCTTTGGCGACTGCGCCGCCATGCTGCTCACACTGTCTCGTCCGGTCAACTGTCAGCACATTCTTGATCAGAGCGGCGGCGATCTGAGCCACGAAAATTGCTTATCACGGTTGGGGGAGGAGTTTGGCACGGCGGTGCGCCGACTCAATAACAACCCGGCAGATGACCGTGACTATCTGCGCACTCATCTCAACCCCTTCACTTACGTGGACCCCAACACGTTGCCCAGCGATGGCCCCCGAGACGAACTGAGCGGCGAGTCGCACAGTTTTTGTCAGGTGTGGTCGCGTGCCTTTTATCAAGCCGTGGCCGGCATCTTCGCCCAACAACCGGGGCGCGACGCGGCCGATTTGCAGCGCAGCGGCGAGATCGTTGGACACCTGTTCACGCTGGGAACGCAAATGGCCAGCCCGGCCCGGGCTCGCTACGCCCAGGTGGCTTCGGCCATGGTGCGAGCCGACCGGTTGCTCTATGACGGGCAACACAGTCAGGCCCTGCAGCAGGCCTTTGCATCCGCCAATATCGCCTGCGACCTGGAGGAAGTGCCTGACTTCACCTGGCAGCAGCGCCCCACCAATGCGTCCGAAGCGCAGACTCTGGTTGACCAACTGGCTCCGCAAGGCTCCGGTTTTGTGGCCCAGCGCGTGATCCAGGACGGCCACGGTTTCACCCTGGTGGACGGCTTGCGCAAAGAAACGTTGCGTCACCAGCAGCACGGCGTCAGCAGCGAGGTGGCCGAAGGGATCACGCTCACCTTCGACGGCAACGGGCGCCTGCTGCATCGGGTTTATGACCAGCCTTCCCAGGACTCGGAAAGGGTTGGATTGGGCGACGAATTACGTCGTCTACCTAACGGTCCGGCCAGTTGGCAGGCAGTGCGCAACCTGGCCGACGGCACCTTGCTGGTGGCTCGACTCCCCGTTTTCGTCGACTAAGTGCGCGCCCTCGATGTGCTGGTATTGGCCGGCTACTTCGCGGCCCTGGCCTATATCGGCTGGAGTTCTAGAGTTCGCGAGGACAACGCCCGTGACATGCTGGTGGGCGATCGACAGATACCCTGGTGGGCCGTGTTGTTGTCGGTGCTGGGCACCGAAATCTCGGCGCTGACCTTCGTGGGGGTGCCGGCCTTTGCCTACACCGGCAACTGGACCTATCTGCAGGTGACGCTGGGAGCCATCGGCGGTCGCTATCTGGTGGGGCGCTATTTTCTGCCCGCCTTCTATCGACACAACGTAGTCTCGATTTACGAATTTTTGCTGCGCCGCTATGGCCCGCGCACGCGCAACATGGCTGTACTGGTCTTTCTTTTCACCCGCATTCTCATGAGCGGCGTGCGCCTGGGGGCGGGGGCGGTCATTCTCCATCTGGCTCTGGGTATCTCCTCCACCCACGCCGTCTGGGTGCTGGCCGCGGTAGGCCTGGTTTTTTGCGCGGCTGGGGGCATTCGGGCGGTGGTCTGGACCGAGGTCATGCAGGTTTCGGTGATGTTGCTGGGGGCCCTTTGCGCTGTGCTGGTGCTGGCCGGCGGACTGCATTCCTGGGAAGTGCCGGCCGGATCCATGCAGGTGCTGGATTTTCGCCTCGAGCCAGGCCTCGAGTTTACCTTTTGGGCCTGCCTGCTGGGCACTACTCTGACCAATACGGCCATTTTCGGCACCGACTACGATATGGTGCAGCGCATGCTGACGGCCAAGAACAGCCAGCAAAGCCGCTGGGCGGTGTTTGGTTCGGGCCTGGCCGAAGTGCCCATCTGCCTGCTCTTTCTGTCCATTGGCACGCTCTTGCGTCTCTACTATCTGCAGCATCCCGACCCCAATCTGCCGAGCGCCGCCAAGGAGGTCTTTGGCTACTTTATTGTCCACCAACTGCCAGCCGGTCTATGCGGTTTGCTGGTGGCGGCCGTGGTCTCGGTGGTTTTGTCCACCTACGAGTCCGCTTTGGCCGCCCTGGCTGGCTCTTTTGTGGTCGACTTTTACAAGCCTACCCTCAAGCCTCATGCCCCGCCAGGCCACTATCTGGTGGTCACCCGTCTGGCCACGGTAGGATTTGCCTTGCTGTTGCTGGTGGTAGCCATCCAGTCGCAGCATATCGATCAGATTCTCAAGTTTGGCCTGGAGGTAGGCACCTATTTTTACGGGGCCCTTTTGGCCGTCTTTGCCATCGCCCTGATTCAGCCAGAAGAGCGTCAGGCCGGCCCGGATTTATGGACCGCCGTCGTGGCAATGCCCCTATCAATCGTGCTGGTTCTTTGGGTTAAAACCCATACATCTCTGGCTTTTCCATGGTTTGTGAGTTTGGGGGCGGTGAGCGCCGCCAGCTTGATTTTGCTGGGCAGACTTTTTGGACAGAAGTCAACGAATTGGTCACAGTACTGTGAAATTGAACCCCTATAGTAGCGCCACGATGTTACTGACCACTCCCCCTCTGCGCAACTTGAGCCCGATCCCCCCCAAGCTGGGTGGAAATCCGGCCGCGCCTACCCCTCCCCAGTCGCCCGACCGTGCCGAACTGGGTTCTGGGGCAGGTAAGGCGCTGACCTTTGCGGCTGTGGCTGGCCTGTGCTTGATGGCCGGCAGCGCTCTGGTTCAGGCCCAGGTGGCTCCGCCCCAGGCGCCCAGTCTGCTCGATCAGGTTCAAGCCCAACCTCTCGAAGAACAGTCCGACATGGATCAACTTCAGGTGGCCGCCAAGGAGCAAGGCATCAGCCTGCAGTTTCGCATGATGACCGAGGACGATCTGGCCAGGCCCATCTCTAACTGGCACGCGGAAGTGATCCTGGCCGAGGGGGGCACAGTGTCGGTGGCCGAATCCCAGCAGAGTGTTCCTGATCGTATCGGCTACTTAACCGACGCGGTTCAACTGCGCGCCTACCTGAAGTATATGCGCGGGGACGTGGCCGAAACCGCTCAGGAGAACGGAGCCCGGGTGCTGAAGCGTTTCGTGAACCTGTCGCCCACCACGCAACTGCTTCATCCCATCACTCTGGAGAGTCTGTCGCCCTTCAGTGCAGCCGACCGCCTGGCCCGGGAGAAGCCCGTCACGGTCAGTCATGAGGGAATGGAAAAAAGCCTGGGCAATTTGAGGCAGGCCAATCAGTGGGCCAATCCCGATCCGGGTTGCGATCCTACCCAGACTTACCGGGAGAACCCGGGCGTCTGGTGCCTCTTTGGCTCCTAGAGAGGGGCTATAGGGGCCAGTTCAGGCGCACCACTACCTGACGCTGCTGGCGCTCGACGTGATTTTTTTTGTTGCTTTTTCCCAACCCTTGGAGGGCAAGTCTTTCAAACTCGCGGGCGTCTTTATCACTATCCCAGACCGTGCTCCAGACACCAAACAAACCTTGCGAGCCTCGAAAAATTTCATAGCGGTCCCCACCCCAGCCGGCGGCTGCCTGCTCGTCGCCGCCCTTTTCGCGGGCCCAGCAACGAACGGTAAATTCGCCGGCCGTGTCCCGGCCCAGGCTGGTGACCCCGCGCGGAGGGACAACCTCCAGGTGGACCACTTTGGGGTGGTCGCGCCGATATTTTTCTGGGTGCAAGATCTGCTCGCTCGATTCGGGCAGGTCCCGGAAGGCCCGATTGACAGCCCCCCAATCTTTGCCGCCGCGTAGAGAACCAACGAATGTCATTCCCTGGTTATAGGGAAAGCCCAGCACTTCTCGGAAAAATCGCGGGGCTTTGGACAATGCCGGGGAGGACCCCAGCATCATCTGCTCCTGGTCCAGCCCTCCCATTGCCCCCATATCCAGGCCATCTGCCTCCAGCCCCACCGACTGCATGGCATAGTCCATCATGAGGGCGCTGGCGTCGCCTTCGATGAGCGAACTGGCGGCCAGTTCTTCGTCAAAGTTGGCCGCCACTTTTTTGGACAGGGCGGCCAATTGAAAATGTTGATCCTGGATAGCATGTCCCAATTCATGGACCGTCAAGATATTTTCCATGCTCAGTCCCATAGCGGCCGCCAGCCCCTCCATCTGACCGGCCGACGTCGGTCCCTCGGACCGCACCACCAGATAGCGCTTTTGCTTGGGATCATAAAGCCCCCGCACCTGATCGGTGTAGAGTTCGGCATAAATCTTTTTCATGGAGGCCTGCTCGGGCATCAGCCCCAACAGTTTTAGAAAGCCCTCGCGTTTTTGAGTAAGAGCCGGCTGCATCTCCTGATCCAGGAGGCGCAACAGGTAGTCGGCACATTCCTTCTGCGAAACCACCTGAGAAACCACCGGACGATAGGCCAGCCCGCGCAGCCTGGCGGCTTGCTGGCCTAGCTCACGGACCTTGTCTTTGTCGGCCTGAGCGCCTGTCAACAACAGCACGCTCAAGCCCACTGTCAACCAGGATGTCAACCAGGATGTCAACCAGGGTTTCAAGGGTAGAGTTTGACCCAGGTCATCTTCAGGTCTACATATTTTTCCATGGCGTGCATCGATTTGTCTCGACCCGATCCCGACTGTTTGAAGCCGCCGAAAGGCGTCGAGATATCGCCGGTGTCGAAGCAGTTGACCCAAACCACTCCAGCGCGCAAAGAGCGGGCCGTGCGGTGGGCCAGATTGATGTCTTTGGTCCAGACGGCAGCGGCTAACCCGTAGTGGGTATCGTTCGCGATTTTGATGGCCTGGTCGGCTTCGTCGAAGGTCAGCACCGAGAGAACCGGCCCGAAGATCTCTTCACGCGCAATAATCATGTCGTTGTTGACGTCATCAAAGATGGTAGGTTCAATATAGTAGCCGCCCGAGTCGGTGCGTGCCTGATGGCCGCCCGCGATCAGTTTGGCGCCCTGCTCGTGACCCTTGTTGATGTAGCCCAGCACTCTGTCCATCTGGGTCTTGTCGACAATGGCCCCCATGCGGGTTTTGGGGTCGAACGGGTCCCCCGGCTGCATTTTCTTGGCCCATCCCTGCAATTTTTCCAGGAACGGTTCCTTGATGCTGCTATGTAGAAGCAGGCGACTGCCCGCATTGCACACTTCTCCCTGGTTGAAGAAGATGCCAAAAGCGGCGGCCCGAGCGGCCGCGTCCAGATCGTGGCAGTCGGCCATCACGATTACCGGGGTCTTGCCGCCGCACTCCAGCCATACTCGCTTGAGATTGGATTGACCGGAATACTGCATAAACAGCTTGCCCACCTCGGTGCTGCCCGTAAATCCCACGCAGTCCACATCGTTGTGAAGCCCCAAGGCTTTGCCGGCCTTCTCCCCCAGGCCCGGCACCACGTTGAGCACCCCGTTGGGCAGACCGGCCTGGCTGGCTAACTCGGCCAGACGCAAGGCGGTCAGGGGCGATTGTTCGGCGGGCTTGAGCACTACCGAGTTGCCCACCGCCAGGGCCGGGGCAAGCTTCCACGAGGCCATCAGCAAGGGGAAATTCCAAGGCACCACGGCGGCCACTACGCCTACCGGCTCGCGGTTGATCATAGCCAGGTTGGACCGGCCCACCGGGGCCATCTCGTCGTAAACCTTGTCGATACACTCGGCAAACCAGGCGAAACACTCGGCCACCAGGGGGATGTCCACGTTGCGGCTGTCGTTGATGGGCTTGCCCATGTCCAGGGTCTCCAGCATGGCCAATTCGGCTTTGTTTTGCAGGATGAGTTCGGAAAGTTTGAGCAGAATTCGCTTGCGGTCCTTGGGACTGAGGTCGCTCCACACACCCGACTCAAAGCTGCGTCGGGCCGCGGCCACGGCGATGTCGACGTCGGTGGCGTCGCACGAAGCGACCTGAGCCACCGTTTGACCCGTTCCCGGAGAAATGCACGGGAAGGTCTGGCCCGATTTGGCCTCCACGTAGGTGCCGTCGATGTAGGCACGGCCTTCGATCTTGAGTTGGGCGACTTCGGTCAGGTAAGATTCTAAAGTTGCGGACATGGGTTTGCCTCCACGAAAGTTTCTGCAGCTCTGTTCCTGCTCCAACTTTGGGAGCCCTTCCCGGCGGGTTTACAGGGTACGCAGTTGGTGAACCACCTTGACCAGGTCGCAAAGCTCATTTTCATCCAACCAGACCCCGTTGCAGGTTTTGCATTCATCGATCACCACCATACGCAGGCTACTGTAATATCGACGACTGAGGGGCAGATCGCAGGTCGGGCAGTTGGCGCGTATACCATCTATCGACAGATCTTGCTGGACCGGGAGATCTTCGGCCGTGCCCACGATGGCGGCCAGTTCACCCACCTCGCACCAGAGACCGCCACATTGATTGCATAGATCAATTACGGTAGAGCCCTTTTGGATGGTGGTCATGGGGGAACCATCGCGGGGACACTTTACTTTCGCTGGCCCCTGCAAAGTTTACCCCAGAACCAACCGGGTAGTCCTGGGCGCATTCGCCAGACGCTTTGCACCAATAGCAGTCGACTTCTCCGCGTAGCTTTCGCTTCACGGATGCCATTTTCACTTCGATGCGGCGGGTTTTGTCGTTGCGTAGCAAGGACACAGACCATTCTTCCGGCTCCTGGCTGGCCGGTAGAGTCAGCGGCACGAAAACCGAGTCCTTGTCTTGAAGAACCTTGATCTTGGAAGGCTGGTTGTTGATCATCACCTGATAGTCGATCGAAGCCTGACCCAAGCGGAACGCTCCCACGAAGGTCAGCACGAGAATCAACGAGAGACGCAGTGTGGCTTTCATAAGATGTTTCTACAATCTGGAAAGCGCCCAAAACGAGGCCGCGATGTAAACCTCTCCCTAGATGGGTCAAACAAGAAGGGAACACTTGCCCGCCCCGGAAAACTCATGCTCTCATGGGCGGTGGCAAAACCGTACGCATCGGCGTCGACGTTGGATCTAGTCTCACCAAGCTGGCCTTTCGCCACGCTTCCGGCGTGGTGCGTTATCATTTGTTGGGGCGCGCAGCCTACGACGAGGTTGTAAAGACCGTCAATCGGGCCGAGCCCGAAGTGCTGGGCCTCACCGGAGGCGGAGCCGCCCAGTTGGCCTCGCGACTCGACCGGCAGTCGGTTCAGGTCAACGAGTTTACGGCCTGGGGGACCGGTGCCAACCGTATGCTGGCCCGGCGAAAAAAGGCCGAAGCCTATCTGCTGGTATCGTTAGGTACGGGCACCTCGGTGATGTTAGTGGACGGTTCTGAAGTTCGCCGCATGGGGGGGACCGCTCTGGGCGGCGGTACCATTCTGGGTCTGGGCTCGGCCTTATTGCATCAGAGTGACTTTGGCGGCACCTGCCAGTTGGCCGCTCAGGGCACCCGAGACAGCGTAGACCTGTTGGTGCGCGACATCTATCCCGATCCGGACGGTCCTCTAAAAGGAGATTTGACAGCGGCCTCTTTCGGACGCTTGGCCCGCCAGGACAATGCGCCCCCCCCCGAGGATGTGGCCGCCGCCATTATGCGACTGGTGGGCGAGAATGTGGCCCTGATTGCGGGCGGACACGCTCAGCGGCTGGGCCTGAGTCGACTGGTCTTCGGTGGCTCCACGCTGCGCAACAACCCCGCCCTGGCTGAAGTTCTGATCGAAGTCAGCGGTTTGTTGGGCTTGAAAGCCTGTATACTCGAAAATGGAGAGTTCGTGGGCGCCTTGGGTGCGCTGGAGTGGGCGCCGGAGGCCGAAGGGGAAATGCCTGCGGGCGGGTCTAAATGAGCGCCGACATGCAACCGGTGGCACAGGACAGCGACGATGACGAACTGGTGCGCGCCTACCTGGCCGGACACCAGCAAGCTTTCGAAGAGTTGTACCGCCGCCATGCCAAGAAATTACTGACCTTCCTGGCCGGTGAGGTAGGTCGCAGTTGGGCCGAAGATCTGCTCCAGGAAACGTTTTCCCGGTTGCTCACCTCGATCCATCGCTACGATCCAAGGGGCCATTTCGCCGCCTACCTGTTTCGAATTGCGCGTAACCTGGCCCGAGACAAACAGCGTCAGGTGGTGCATACCACCCCCCTGGAGAAAGCGGAATGGCTGATCAGCACCCTGACCCTGGACCACGAACTGGATAAAGCGTGGCTGCTTACGGCCTTGAAAAATCTGACCAAAGAGCAAAAACAGGTGGTGCTGATGCACGAGTATCTGGGCATGACCTTTGCCGAGATCTCCAGCACTTTTCAACGACCTCTGGGCACCGTGCTTTCGCAAATGAACCGGGCGGTGGGTGCCTTACGCCGCCAGCTGGTGCTCGCCCCTGAGGTGTAATGGCCTTTTCTAAAGAGTTTGAGATCGGAGCCCAACAGGTGCAGGCTTTTGCCGATCTGGTGGGTGATCACAATCCGGTCCATCTCGACATGGAGTACGCAGCGACCACCAAATATGGGGGGACTATCTGCCACGGAATGTTGGTGGCCTCCTATATCAGCGGCTGCCTGGTGGAAGCTCTGGGGACCGGCACCGTCTACGTGGAACAGCAGATTAGATTTCGTCGACCGGTGCCGGTCGGTTCCCGCATTCGGGTTGTGTTTGGAGAACCGCAAGCCGAAGGCAAAGGCCAGATGAGCCTGTCCACTACCATCGAAATGCTGCAGGGAGACATTTGGAAGAAGGTCGTGGAAGGTCAGGCCACCGTCGTTCCAGGGTCGAGCGGATGACTTCGTTGGTCGTCCGAGCCGGACACGCCAGCACCCGTGCCATGGCTTTTCGGCCGGATGGAAAGGTGCTGGCGACCTGTGCATCTCAAGAGGCGTCCATTCATTTTTGGAGAGTGCACGACGGGGCTCTGCTGGGCATTTTTTCGGGTCACTCCAAATTGCGCCAGTTCAGGCTTTCTCAGAATCGCCTGTTGAGCTACGGCCAATCCCAGGTGCGACTATGGCGAACGACGGCCATGGATGAACGAGGCTTCGATTTTGAATTACTGGCGGAGTACGAGGCGGACACGGAAACGCTGGTGCTGACCACGCGCCATTTTCTTTTCCATCAGGTCGACGGCAAGGTGGCTCTGGGAGACATTCACGATGGAAAATTGAAGCACGTCTACCCGGAGGCCCGCTGGTTTTGCACCGGCGGACGCGGTCGGAGGGTCCTGATGGGAGCCGAGAAGTCGCACCTGTTCTCAGGCGTGTCCGCGCGACTGGTGGGCCAACTGGAAGTAGGCTGCGCCTTGGGGACTTTCAGTCCCGAGGACCGCTGGTTGGCCTGTGCCGGATTGAATGATTGCAAGGTGACTCTGGTGGACACCGAGACCCTCAAGACCTGGCCCATCGAGGCTCACCGTCAGAGAGTTTTGTATGGGGCCTTCTCTACGGATGGATTGTGGTTTGCCAGCGTGGCACAGGACGCTTCGCTGTGCCTTCTCAATTTAGAAGACTGGCGAATGTCGCTGTTCACCACCCAGTTGGGGCCAGTTGCGATGCTTCATTGGCTGTGCGGAAACCGCGTGGTGGTGGGAGATGCGACCGGTGGGTATCAGCTTTTTCAGGCCACTCGAGGGGGCGCTCGGGCCTATCCAAAACAGACCTGCCCGGCAGCCTCAACCCTAGACGGCCTGACGGGACATTGGTGCGCGGGTCCTGACAGCCTGGCGGCCTGGGCTCCTCTGGGTAAGGCCACCGAGATAGTCAATCTCACGCAGTCCACTTCGGTCAGTCGACTGGCCGCTCCCTTGCGGGCCGACGAGGGCCTTTCGCAAAGGCTGGTAGGCCGGGCCATTTTGATAGGAAGTCAGCCCTGGTCGTTAGAGAGTGGACGCCCCCTGAGCGCTGAGGGCGACGTTCACGAGGTGTCAGACTATCTGGTCGGCCGCCGTGGGGCCCGCCACCAGATGTTGGATGGATTTACCTTTCAGGCGCCACCTGCCGGCAACTTGCTGGCCATCAGCGGCCAGGCCGACCTGTTCGCTTTTTTCCAACCCAAAAGCAGACTGCTGCAAGTGTTTCGTCGCCAGGTCGACCCGTTGCTGTTGTGGCGTAGTCTGGAATTGTCTGTGAGCGATTTGCAAACGGTAGTGTTTAGCCCCGACGGCCTTGTACTGGCCTTCCCGGATGGGCCTGACTGGCGGGTCTGGCTTTTGGAGTCCAACCTTTGTCAGTCATTGCACGGGCGTCCGCTATTTTTGCCCGAAGGAGGGTGGGTAAACTCCAACCAGGACGGCCTGGAACGTTGGAATGGCCAGGGCCAGCGACTGGATCAACGTGCTCACGGAACATGGACGGGATTGCAACGCAGCCCGGCCGGATATCTGGTGGTGGCCAATGGCTACGGTGTGCAACTGCTTGGGCCCGATCTCCAACAACAGATGGGCAGCCTCAACATCCCCGGCATTCACCATTTTTCGGTCAGCCAGGAAGGGAAATGGCTGTTTGTTCTCCATCAAGACGCCCGCATCTCCGTGTGGTCGTTACCCGCAGGAGTGCGACTGGGCGAGCCGCGCCAGTTCGAGATTTCCGACCTCAAATCCATGAAGATGAACTCCGGTCACGGCTGGCTTTTGGCCAGTGCAGGCGGTACGTGTGGGTGCTGGCACCTGGAGAGCGGTTCCTTTGAATGGCTGGATTATCCTGAAGGCTGGATGGATGCAATCTATCCCCTGGCGGGCGGGCGAGTGCTGCAGTTCACTCAGGGGGCCTGGCACCTTTATTCGGGGCCTCCTCTGCAGCGTATCGCTTCTTTGCGGACTACCGCCAGCGGTGGCTGGATCGTCACGGCCAGCGACGGCCGCTGGGATTCGTCTCCTGAATTGAGTGAGTGCGTTTGGCAACAGAACGGCCGAGAACTCCAGCCCGCCCCAACCATCCAGCGCTATGACTCCCTTTGGTCCAGTCTGCTTAACTAAGGGCCTGTCAGGTCTACGTGCGCATCCGAGGCAAGGGGGACAAGGAGCGTCACGTCGCCCTGTGGGAAGGGACCCAAAAACTCCTGGAACAGTCTCGCCTCCTTCGAGGTTGTCCCGGTGGTCGTGGAAAGGTTTGAAAGTAGGGGTCAATTTTACCACACTTCCTGGATCACCGACTGACCTTCATGAAAGTGTTGAGTGCCCGTCGTCGGCACACCAACTAGCAGGCGGTTTCAGGCCGAGTGACCAGAGTCTTGAAAATCCGGCACATCGTATCATCGCTTTCAAAGATTTCGTACATGGCCAAGAAGAAGCTTACGATGACAACGGACGAGGCACACTGGTGGCAGGCGCCGTGACGGAATGCGGTGCTTCCAACGACCAGGTAAAAGTTCGCTTGCTTCCCGGCAACGGCTCCATTGCAGAGATCTGGCGATGCAGGCGTGTATCCATCTGAAAACGCTTGCGCAGTCCCATCTTCTTTGGGAGAGTAACCACCAGATGCCGGTAGTCCCCTTCGAGCAATTTCTCGGTTAGCGTGTGGCTCAGGACCCCGGCCCGGCCCTGCGATTGAATGCGGCCGGCGCGCTTAAGTGCAGGCTATCCACTGCTGTGCAGTCGGGGGCCTTTGGGTTGGGCCTGGATCAGGGCTGCCTCCTGGGCCAGCATCTCTTGCCACCGATGTTCAACTTTGCCGCGCTCCTTCTCCAGTTGGCGTGCCAGTTTGAGGAAAACCCGAAAGTGGTTGTGCTCCGAGCCCCACAGGGCTTTGTAAAGCTTGTTGAGGACCGGGTCGGGGCAAAGTCGGCCGAGTATCTCAAAGCGTTCGCATGAGCGTAACTCGATCAAGGCCGACACCAGCAGTCGGTCTACCAGTTCGTCCTGTCCACACCCCATGCGAATCATTTCGCGCAAACCACTGGCATACTCGCTTTTGTGCACCCGGCTCAACTGGCGGCCGCGCTGGGCCAGCAACTTGCTGACCTTAAAAAGGTGATCGGTCTCGTCGCGGGCGATGGAGGCCAGAGTGGTGACCCAACCCAGGGGAGGTTGGGGCTGGGGCCAGCGGTTGAGCAGGTCCATGGCGTTGGTGGCGGCTTTGCGTTCGAGGTGGGCGTGGTCGTCGAGAAGTTCGCACAGGTCCTGCATGGCGCTCTCGGCCCAGCTGTCGGGGGTGTGCCAGTGGAGGGGCAAGGGGGTGGGCGTGGCTAGGGTCATAGCGGGAACTTTGACGTGGCTATGCGAGTTTTCCTTGCTTACCATAACAGGAGTGTGGTAACAATAGACTGATACTCAATCCTCAAGGAGGTTCCCGAGTGATGCAACGCAGCCGATGGATCGCCCTGGCCTTACTGGCCACCTGTAGCCTGGCTCAAGCCGACCCCCAGCCGATCGTGAGGAAGGTGAACGGGAACCAGAACTCTTACACGTACTATAATTACAAGAAAGCGGCGGTCAAGCCGGCAGTGGCCCCGGCGGCCAACTACGCCGAAGTCAAGGTGGCCGCTCCGCCGCGTTTGGAGGCCGTGAATGCACCGGCTCAGGACTCTGCCCCCCTCTATGCCGTCCCCCCGCATCTGACCCCCCCGCCTTTGAGACCCGGGCCCGCTCCGGTGCAAGTTCAGGACAACACCACCACCTACACTCAAGACCACAACTCGGGTCCGTCACCGATTTATTCTGTGGGACCCAACTACGGACCCGGTTTCTGCGGCCCTGGCGGCTATTACCCCTACGCCGGCAATGGCTGCTACACGGGGGGCTATTACACCAGTGGCCTGACCAACGGCATTGCCATTCAGGGCTTTTACAGCAACCGAAATGGCCTGACCGTCACGGCCGGGTTCCCGGCCGGAGGCTACTATCCCGGTGGCGGATATTACCCGGGCGGCTACCGTCGGCCGGCCCAGTGCGGTCCGGGATTCGTTCACAACCTCACGCCTCAGCGCTTTGACCCGGCCCCCGGCGAACACCCCTACTCGATTCAGATGCCCCGCCCTCGCTGAGGTTTGGGCCCCTCCCACAAAAAGCTAGTCCGCAGTTGCAGGCACGAAAACGGGAACCGTGGCCCTATCCCCGTCGACATGGGCCCGGCCGGTCTCGAAGCCTGCGAACATCACCGATCCGCCGCAGAAGGGGTCAAAATCTACAAAAGCGCTATCCTTGTGCTGGGTCCCGAGCCGACTGGCCCGACGCAAAAGGTCTCCCAACGGCTCAGCAAACTCGCCCCGATGAACCCGCACAAACTGCTCCAGGTGCCGCCCCTGCTCTGTGCCCGGGACCCTGGTCAGGGCTGCGGGCTAGAATTGTTGCCGATCTTATTCGAACAAGCGCTCTCAAGGGATGAGTTGGCGTGCTCCGAAGTCGTCGCGACACACAGACATGCTTCTGGAGGAACATAATGAAACCAACCGTTCCAAGCGTCAGTCTCCGTGTCGACGGCGTAGAAGTCAAGTTGGAAGAACATACTGGCCGACTCAAAGCTCTGGACACCAAAATCGACGAGCGCTTCAACACACTGGACGCCAAAATCAATACGGTGGATGCAAAAATTGACAATCGGTTCGACACTCTGCTGCGTCATATTGACCTCAAGACCGAGTCGATAGTGAGCGAGTTTCGCGCTTTTCGGGACGAGTTGCGCGGGCACTCTGGACGCATCGACCGTCTCGAAGTGGTGGCGGACTCTCATGCCTTTCGGCTGGAGAATCTCGAGAAGAAGCGTCGACCCGGAACGGGTTAGGGAATTTTTCCCCGAGAATCCCTGACTCAGTTTACAAGAGCCTCGTTTTCAGACCCCTGGGCGAGTCGCTCGCTCCCGATGTCACTCCTTCGATTCTGGCCGGGTCTGGCAGCCGCTAGGGGGTTGACGAACTCTGTCCGCAGGATGTTGGCCGGATTGAGAAAGAGCTGGTCTCCTTGCTGATTTACCTGCTGAGGGGAGACATGTCGGCGTTGCTGTAGTGCAAATCGTGCCCACCACACACGTTGCGCTGCACCGGCTTTCAGCAGCCGCCACCTCACCGGGTTGCAGGCTTTTAAGGACGAGCAACAGCGCGTTCTGGCCACTACACCAGGATAGAGTTTGTACACATATCCACAGGTTGTACACAGGCCGCCCTCGCTTACCCGCCCGGACAACGAGGATAAGCCTCGCGAGCCAAAAAATTAACAATCTGGGGGCCTCGGTAGAAATTTGGTAGTAATCGATGCCTCATAGTGCTGCCATGAGCACAATCGAAACCGCCACTCACAACACCGCCCTTCCGATTGCCCGCCGAACTCCCCGACAGGTCACTGCGCCACTCTCGCCAGATCAAATTGTTTTGGCCCGTCCAGGCGCCTCTGAGATTAAGGCGGCTGATCTCTACAAGCTGTGCTTGGGAAATACTATTTCAAGCGTCGACTCCCCCACGGCCACCCAGACAACGCTGCCGGTTCAAAAAGTCCAAAGACCTTTGCCGTGCCAATCGGCCATCATTACGGCTATACCACGGGAAGTAGTGGACGCCAGTAGCATCTCGGGTAAGGTGCCCACCGGTCCCAACGCCGAAAGGGTAACGGCTTTTGATGTCTACTGGCAAGACGGCCCGAACTCACAGAAAACCAGGATCACCGGCATGGCCACCTCGGGCAATCCTCTGGGTGACTCGCTAAACCCCCGGGCCGCCTACGAAGGGCGCACGCCTGCCGGGAGCTACATCATCGACCCCAAGGAGATCACCGACCTTCGCAGTGCCTGGAAGTTTCGCGCCACCTGGGGGGGCGGCATGCTACTCGACCATGACTCTTGGGGAACGGTACGCGCGCCTCTCCACCCATGCCCGGGCACGAATACCTGGGGGAGGAGTGACTTTTTTCTGCATGGTCACGGGAGCAAGCATGCCGGCACCGCAGGTTGTTTGGGTCTGCCCAATGAAGAAGCCAAGCGACTCTTCAATAAGATGGAAGCTTGGAGCACCGCGCATCCAGGCGCCACTATCGACGTCAAGATTCTATAAGGGCTCCATGCGAAAGAAACTGATCCTGGTGGCGGTCGTATCTCTACTCTTAGCCGGCGTGGCGGCGTTGCTTCTGCCCACCGAGGGCCAGTTGCAGACCTATGTAAACAACCCCCGCTCCTATAGTGTCGACAATCACGCCTACTTTTCTTACTTTCTGGCCTGGAAAGCTCGGTACGGCAGCGAGCGCTGCCTGCGTGCTCTGATCGAAGGCAGTGAAGCTCTGGATGGAGGCTATGCCGTAGCCCACGCCAATTCCTTAAAGTTGGCCCGTGAACACTGCGACCCCGCCACCTACAAGCGGCTTCTCAATGCTGCCACCCCAGTGGCGCGGCACCGGGCCAGACTAAGTATGCCGGAATTTTGAACTCGGAAGAGCTACTGGCGTAGTGCCACGACCGTTCACGTAAATCAAATGCCCCACCACCTGAGACAGAAAGGCCGCCATCAGCAAATGAGTGCAGTGGTCTTGCACGAGCTGGCCCTGACGTTACCTTAACTTTGGGGGCTTTCGGTCTTGATGGCCGAAGGCCAGCGCATGGGGGCGTGAGGGCTGTCCGGCTTGATCAGACTGTTCCTCGGCTTCTTGGTCCAGGTCGTGGATATCGTTCTTGATGGAGAGGATGTCCTCCCGGAGGCCCACCGCGTAAAGGCCGTTCAAGGTGGGGTGGGGAATGAATTCCACGTCTTTCTATTGCCCCTGGAGAAAGCCGATCACTTTGGCGGCCGGAGCGCGCTCAAGCAGCACTTGCTGGCGGACGGAGTTGGCCGGTATCCGAGGCCTGAAACGTTGGCATCCGAAAGAATCCTCTTCAACCTGGTACACCTTCTCGAAACAGGCCACGATCAGATTGTTGCCGGCCAACTTGTAGCCGTACGCAGATCCTGAAAAGCAGCGAGCCGACAAAGCCGAGTGGGCGCGAAAGCGTCGACAGGGTTCTACTGGAGCTTTACTTTGAGGAGCCGCAGTGGAAAGGTCGAGGCCCGATGAGACCACCTTTTGACAGAATCACCTTTGACCCACAAATCATGGGCGGGCAGGGCTGTGTCCGAGGGATGCGCATTTCAGCGTCCCTGGTGCTGAATCTGCTGGCCCACAGGATGGGGGTAGAAGACATGATTCAGGACGACCCTGACCTGGAGTCGGAAGACATTCTGGCTTGCCTGGGATATGGATGGCCCGGCTCCGCCTCGTCATCGACATCGGCACGGGGGGCCGAGTACCGGCATCGATTCGCTCCCAGCGTGGGGAAATTTTCCAGAACTGGATATTGGGAGATCGTGGCGAAGGGCGCTCAGAATCAGATGCGCCTGGTTGTCAGGGTCAAGTAAGTCTGCAAGCCCTGCATTTAGGCGCAATGCCATTGGAATGAGTGGATAAATGGCCAAAGTAAGGGGGAAACCGCAGAACTCGCGCAACTGCGTATTGGATTTATCCTTCGGCACCAAGAGTTGGGCGGCCCTGGTTGTCCAAAATCCGCACCTCCAGCAGGCCCGGCTCCGCATGGCGGCTGTCGTAAGCTCACATCTAAGCGGAAACCATTTAACGGTTAAATAACGGTCATCTTCCAGAGTGAACGGAGAAACAAGGGCAGCAGAGGGTGAAAATCAAGATGAGAGTGATGTCAAACAATCCAAAAGGTGGAGATTTCAAATACTCTCATGCAAAGTCCGCTAACATCGGCCTAATCCAATCTTCAGCCGAGCCTCGGGCGCCAAGAGACGCATTGCCCGTGACACCGTCTGGTGAGATAATGATCTACGAGAAATACGCAAAGCAGCTGCTTCCGCAGACGCCTCAAGGCAAGGATGACAAGAGGGCCTGGGACCACATCGTCGAGCAAGCAGACAAGTTGCCGATGGAGAAGAGACCACCTGGAACCAGATACAATGTCACTGTCGATGATTTCGAGGCCAGGTGGTTGGGTGACAATGGTTGTGCAGTTGCGCTTTTGCCGCGAGAGCAGGAACTCACGAGCTTCTTGGGCTCGCTTACGGCCTCTGGAAAAGATTGTCCTATAACCAGAGTGCAGGTGGACCAAGCATTCCTTGATTTGCCGAAATGGAGTAGGCCGTCAATGGCCTCACTTAGCCAATTCGACAAGAGACATTGCAAGCTGGGAAAGCGACTCGCAGAAACGAGTAGTCTCGGCGACGGCGCTGGGTCTGACAGGGTTTACTTGAGCGACGTCCTTAGCCTTAAGCAGAGGCTTTCTGAAAACGACAAAAAGGAACTGACCGAAATTCAGACACTCCATTTTCCTTGGGCAATCCAGGACCGACGCTCTCAGACCGTCACCGAAATATACTCAAACCTTGCCACCGGAGTGAGTGCTGACCTCTACACCGTGAAGAGCGTTGAATTCACTTCCGTAAGGAAACTCAACGGTCAGGCCACAGGGATCCAGAAAGTTACCAACGCCGCCTTAACATTTCACGTGCCTGAGGGCAGCATGGTCATGCTTCAGGGGTCGGCAACGTTTGACAGGGATGACCCCATGACTCTTACGGACGTCATCTCTCCGGATAGCTCTGGAGAAGCGAGCTTTCGATCGTGGTTTCGGTATGAAGGAAAAGTGTACAGGCGATCCAGCGAATATCCTCACAACAGCTATCCAGGGCGCCTGAGTAGCACCGTAGGGTTCCTGGTGACGGCGCCCCCAGAGCCAGGCTCAAATATTCCCAGGGTCCTTGATTGTGGTGTACTCGAGCTTCCTCCAATTCACAGAGAGGAAGCGGTAACCACTTCGTCAATATCGGTTGCTGGCCTGTGATGTGCGACAATTGGATTTAACGAAGAATTAACGGGCCACTTCCACAATAAGCGAGAAACAAATCTAAAGACAGAAACAAGGGAGAACAAGTCAATCATGGCCATCAGCGAAGTGAGCGGAATTCCTTACGGATCGATCAACACCCAGACGGGAAAGCACACGTCGGTGTCCACTATTGAGTCCGACGGTCGAGTCGATGATGCTTTCGTCAAGCAAGGGGGCTCCTTTCTCAGCGACATTCGTGACCCGCGCATTAAGGCGTTCGTGCAGAGCAACGCCTCTCCCGGACCCGACTGGCACGCTCGCGAAATGGGTGGATACGATAGCGAGGCGGGGCAGAGTCTGTTCGTAAAGAGTACCTTTGAAGGCGGAGGGGTGGTGGTTCTGCGCACGACCCTGGAAGAACAGGGTGATAGGGTCAGTCACCACATCGAGGCCCCCTTCAACGCTCAGTCCTGCAACGTTTCCCTGCAGGATGCCAGTGAGGGATTCAATATTGCTCGCGGTCAGAGACGTTAGCCTTTTCCTGCAACGGTTGTTGCTCCTCCGTGGGGGGCACATAGGCTGGCGCAGTGAAAGCTCTCTGATTTCCGCCCAGCCTATGATTCGTTCAGATCGGGTCTCTGGCGCAGGCTTCGTAAGCAGCAATGATCGATCGGGGAACGATACCCAGTTCCCGTCGAAAGTGGTCCTGAGAACGCGCATAGAACTTGGTCATTTCTGCATACCGCTGCTGCAGAGCCAATGCCTGGAAGCGCAACCCATGGGCCTCTTCGCTCAAGTCATCGAGTTGCAAGACCTGGGCTGCGGTCATTTCGCACGCCTCACCGTCACGCAGTTCCAATTCCAGTCGCCCCTGGAGCAGCAGAGCGCGTAAACGCTGATCCATGAAATGCGCGCGAGGAGCCTCAACAAACTCGTCCTCCGCGCCTTGCATATACTCGCCGCGCAATTGCAGGGTGGCGCGACGCGCACTCTCCAAGGCAGGCTCCCATTGCCGTTGCTTGGAAAGTTCTTGAGCCTGGCGCAGGTTCGACTGAAAGAGTTCACAATCCGTCTGATAAGCGCAGTGCATGCGAATGTTGCCTGTTTTGCGACAACGCTCCACTGCGCCCTTGTCGCCCAGGTGCTTCTTGAGCGTTTGACGGACATTATGCAGGCAATTACGCAGACTATTGCGGCCCCGTTCGGCGGGGACGTCGGGCCAAAAAGCGTCCAGCAGGACCTCGTCGTTTACGCCCCCGCGACGGGACGCCACCAGGGCAAATAGCCGGGCCGCCTTCTGGGTGGAAAACTCGTCGGCACCAAAAACTTCGTCACCCATTTCTACTCGCAGGGGTCCGGTCAGGAACACCACCATGGTCTGCTCGGAGGGTAAAGCCGTCGTAGCTGCCCCATCAGCAGGCTCGCACCGATCCGAGCCCAACAAAACTTTCATCCACTGAACTGGCGGCAGCTGATGCAAACGCTCGTAGAGAGCGTCCTGGCAGGGCTCCCCTAAACGCGTGAGCAGGTTGCGACAGAGCGAAGCGTGATAATTTTTGACCACACCATTGAGTAAGAGTGGTACGGTTTGAGGACGATAGCGTTCCACCACATCAAACACATCGTGACGCGAAACCAAATCCAGAAATTGCTGCAAACACTCCAGGTGCTCCGCGTCGGCAGGTCCCTTCTGAAAAAGAAGCATAGTCGACTGAAACGCCAGCGCCGAGGTCAGCACCACCACCTCTTTTTGCTCACGACACCGGGCAATCACGGCCTCCAGAATCTGCCGACCTGTCTCCCCTACCCTGCCACCCTCGGGGCCCAGTTCTTCAAGCCACTGCAGCAGACCCCAGTAGAGGTGAGCCATGGTCTGTGCGCGATTGGAAAGATGGCTACGCTTGCGATAGCGTTGAAGGCTCTGGCGGGCTTGCTCCAAGGAACCCTGGTTCACATAGACGAGAAATTGGCCTGCCACCGCCTCTAATTCTAGGTCCAGATTATCCGTAGAGACAGCGACGCGCTCTGCACTGGCGTAGCTGCGCAAGGCCCAGGCCGTCTCCTGAATCTGCCCATAGAAATGCCCCAGCCCCAGATAGTGATGACCACGGGAGTTCTCAAACTGCTGTGCGCGCGCCAGCGCCCCCCACTGCCCCTCTTCGTCCTGGAGAACAGCCAGCAACGCATCCACTACCACGGGGTCGAACTGCCGGCCAGAGAGCTGACGCAATCTCGTCAACACTTCCCTGGTTGACTCAGGGGGACGGTGAGCCTTGGGAGTGGCCAGATCAACAAAGGCATCGACGGCAGCCAGAATTCGCGCCTCCAGCAAAATATTCTCTCCGCTCAAGCCGAGCAGAGAGCCGCTCCCGTCATAAAACTCGTGCCGCTGCTGCAGCAGCGGAATACTCAATTCGAAGCCAGGGACATCCCCTAGAACCGCTTTGAAAATCTCACTCTCTCGCTCATGAATGGGCGTCTCTCGCCCACTTCGCAGGCCCAATTGGGTAATAGGCAGGCTCTGCTGAGTTTTTTTCTCTTCCATCTGCAAGTGCACTCCCAGCGTGTGCACCTCGGCGGCTTTCGTCAAAGCCTGCCGCCGAGCCGGCTCCAATCCCAGGCGTCGGGACACTTTGTCACAATAGGTGGCCACCAGGCGACAGTGATCCAGGTTGTAGGGGTTACGCGCCTCCAAGAGAGTGAGCAGGGTACTCACCAGTTGTTGGTAGCGCTCTGAAAGCGAATTCTCCAAGGCCCCTCCTACTCGGCATTCCTGCTCTCCACTTGACGGCAGCCAGACCCCGTCCCTCACGAAAAATGGAGCGGCGCGAAAAGTGTTCTAACCATTCGGAATCCACCCAAATGGGCCCTCGTGCGCATAGAGGGTCATGCACCTCAACCCTGTCGGTGGACTGGCACCACCGCGAAGCCACCAAGAAATGCCCCCCGGGATAGTCTACGCCGGATAATTCCTGGTAGCCCGGTGCATCCCCAGGATGGCCGGCCAGAATGACAGGCCTGGTCCGCCTCAACTGCTCAAGCATCTGTTGATGATTCCATATGGGCTTCAACTGGAGGCCCAATCTCAGAGCCCCTCTGTGCACGTCCACCAGGTCAGTGAGCGTAGAGGCGGCGGCCGCATCGCGCGACCAACGCCCACGACAATGATGAAGGGCCTGACGCTGCGCATCGACGCCTGCAAACATCCACCAGCGGGCCCTATCGATGCGCTGTTGAGGGGGTCCGCTCAGAGGGCCCCCCAACAGGGCGCACAATATAGCCAAACTTGTCGGTCCACAATTGTTGCTCTCGAGATCGCCCGCCGGGTTATAGCGACGATGTCTAAACTGGGTGATATGCAACGTTCTGTTGGTGCTCATGATTGCGCTTTCCCTCTGCCAGGCCAGTCGGTGATCCCTCTCTAGCGTCAATCGCCAGTTGGCTCATCATAGGCGGAAATTTTCCTCGGTGCACAATGCCCTGTGGGTGCATGGTATGTGGGAGCAGCAAACCCTGACCACGCTGATGTCCCCTTGGGAGAGTGGATCTTATGCGCGATATTCCCCAACTGACTCTTCAGGTCTTGGAACTCCTGTCGACTCACCGAGTCGCCGGAAGGCGACTGTGGTTGAGAATGGCCTGTATTGAGCAAGGTTACGCCGATGGGAATTCCCGACGAGGCCAGCGTGACCAACGTTTGCTGAAAAGCTGCCGTGCCCAACTGCTGAGGAGTAACATTGAAGGTTAAACCTGGAGTGGTGGCAGCGGTTGGCGTCGCCCCCGGTTGCTCCGAGGGCTGAAAACCGTCGCCCGGGTTTGCCACCGGTTGTTCCTCGGAAACTGCCGCCGGGGTGCGACTCACCCCTTGGGAAATGTGGAAAGAGGAAGTGTTGAAATTCACTCCAGAAGCCATGTTGAGAATCCTCCCTGTAGGCGAGACCGCCGTCGTTGATTGCATTTGGACCGGGTCAATGAAGCTGCCCTTGTATCCGTCCACTCTGGAAGACAGCCGTTATTTCTCCGTTAAATAGTCCTAGATCCCAGATGAGGACTGGAGCCATTTCTGTTGCGCGTCAAGACTCAACTTCGAAACGTAGAACGGCTTTCCGCCGCAGGGAATCGGCTGGTTGCAATTGCTCAAAGACAACAACAGTCGAGACTGGTTTCAACGCAACCAGGAAACCTACCGAATGGCCCTGGAAGAACCTGCCCGGCAACTCCTGGGTTTTGTCGAGGACAGGCTACCATGACACGGTAAAGCTCGGAGTATCCGGGTCTTGTTGAACGAGGCCGAGTTGCCCCGGCTGGACACCCCGACTTACGGGGGCATCACCACGGCCACGTCCAGACACCGCAAACGAGCTTCGACAGCAACGCGAGCTTGCTCGACATCGGGAGGCACAAAACCAATCCCGCTGATCAGGCGGGCGGTTGGCCCGTACCCTCTAAAGCCTGCAGCCAAGCTCGTGGTTTTCATATACCTGCAACGAGTTGTCCACCGCCTGCAGCACCCCGGCCACTCGCTGCTCCTGCAACTTCATCCGGCCAGCCAGTAGATGGAAGCCTTCGTCCATTTCGCGACCCAGACCCTGGATGCGTTTGCCGAGTTCGTCGGTTTGCAGCCGAAAAACGGCTCACATATCCTTCAAGGCCAACATCGTGAACTGGAAGTCCGAGGTGGACTGTCTGGATAGTCGGTCCACCTGCACGCGCAATCTCAGTATATCTGATCCATCTTGCCTCCTATTCTGCCACATCACTCCGAGTCGAACAACTGCTGGCCCGGGCTCAACACCCACTCGACCTTTTGAGCCAGGCCGCAGCGGTAGATGTCATTGTCTTGAATCTTGAGCAGTCGCAATTGCAGATTCTCGTGCAGCCGATTGTCCCAGTCGTTCTGCTCGCCGTCCAACTTGAGCCCCACCCAGCCCGAAGACCTCCAGCCGGCTGCCAACAGCAACCCGTCCAGCAAGTAGCTTCGCTCGCGGGTACGCAGGCGCACCTGCGGCCAAAGCACAAAACGCTGCTCCTGGTTGGTCCAAGACAGGCACGGTAGTGGCTGGTGCCCCAGCCCATCGTGTTTGACGTCCACGATAGGATAGCTCTCAAAACCCAGCGCCGCTGGAGAAGCCGCTCCAACCAGGGCGCCTTGATGAACCAGTTGACTCCAGGCCACGCCCTGCAAAGGAGTGCAGGGCACCTGCTGCTGAAACTCGAGAGGCGCCTCGGTGATACCCAATTCCTGACAAATCGGGGCCACTTTCTGCCAGCCCTCGAGAGTGGGCAGGCGCCGAGCCCGATGGCGGGGATCCGGCTTGACCTCCACCCCCAGCGAGGTGGCCATCAGCCGCAAGTCGTGGCGGGACGCAGGGCGCATACCCCTTTCATAGTATGAAATACGTCGCACCGGGATGCCCGTCCTGGCCGCCAGCTCCACCTGAGTCACGCCCTTTACCAGTCGCGATTGTCTAAGCACTTTGGTCACCTCCTGGACACAAGCATAAGTGAATCACCGGTCAATTCAGGTTACCGAACTTCGTCCATTGGTCGTAGTTTCGTTGCAAGCTGCGACCGATCTCATGAGAAGACTCGAAGATGAACAGTTGGTTTGGTCGGCGAGTTGACTTGCTCGAAGTGGACCAACTGAAAAACCCTATCCGTAAGAAGCGGATCCTCGACACTCGCCAGGTTCTCTTTGCGCCCGGTCCCCGGCCAACACCCCTACTCGATTCAGATGCCCCGCCCCCGCTGAGGTTTGGG
>JADMJV010000142.1:47798-51532 GCA_018780265.1 bacterium | reverse complement strand
CTTCCAAGCTTCGCTTTTGGATTTCCAGAGGGCAAAAGTCGTAGTGGCATTCCAGTCCGGTTTCGCCGATAGCGCTCCAGTTTGCCTGTTTCAGTAGAGCCGCCCAGTCCGCAGGTGTTTCATGAGCGTCGTATTTCTCGGCCTGATGTGGGTGGATCCCCAGCGCACCACGCAACTGTTCGTGCTTGCCGAGCAATTGAGCGATCCGGGTGCTCGAACGGACGTCGGTACCGGGCAGCAGCATGGTGGTCACCCCTTGCAACTGCGCTCGATTCAAGCAGTCTTCTAAGTCTTGTTCGTAGGCTTCGCTATCTAAATGGATGTGGCTATCGACCAACCCCGGCCAATGATTTAGCGATTCAAGGTCTTGAGCGCTCAAGTGCTTCATGCTGGTAGGCTTTAGCGTGGTCTGGTTCTGCCCCTCCTGTGGTTTGGTGCATTCGACCCCTACTCTGCAAGAATTGCAGGTTCATCGTTGAGAAAAGGGGTATCAAAGGAATCCAGGTTGACAAAGCGCGAGAATTGCCCAGGTAAGGCCGATTTTTGAGCAGGGGCTGGCACCGGCTAGCCAGAATGAGTTTGGGCTAACGGACCGGAGAGATGCAATGGCGACTTTTACTTTTAAAGCGGTAGACGAGAATGATCGAGTGATTCAGGGGACGCTCAATGCTCCCTCTGAGAATTTGGCCATGCTGCGTCTCAAGAAAGTGTACAAGAATGTACTGGTGTTGCGCGAAGAGCATATGGCGCAAGGCACCACCACGGTTTTTCAGAGCAGTCCTAAGGTCTCCTACGAGTCTCTGGCCGTCTACACGCGTCAGTTAGCAGTGATGATTGAAGCCGGCATCAGTATCAATCGCGCCTTGCGCTTTCTCACCCAAGGCGAAAGCCAGAACCTGAATCTGGTTTTGGCCCGTGTGGCGGAAGGGGTTGAGCAGGGCAAGTCTCTGTCGAAATCGATGGCCGAGCAGCCGCGCGTCTTTAATGATACGTATGTGGCCATGGTGAAGGCGGGTGAAACTTCTGGTGGCCTCGATATGGCCCTCAAGAAGTTGGCGGACCTGATGGAGAAGGTCGTCACCATGAAAAAGCGGGTGCAGTCTACCTTCGCCTACCCGGCGGTTATTTTCGTGGTTTGTCTGGCGGTTATCTGTCTTTTTGTTTTTTACATCCTGCCCATGATGTTGCCCGTCTTCTTGTCTATGGGGGTCACCCTGCCCTGGCCAACGCGCGTCTTGGTGTTTGTAGTGAACACTGCCCGCGACCCCAAGGTCATGGTCCCGATAGCCGTCTTGTTGGCCATCGGTATTTACGTTTTGATCACGGTCATGCGCAATTCCAAGGGGACTCCGCAGCTTAAATACGTCATTGACTTGAATATTTTGAAGCTCCCGGTCGTCGGTAAGCTCTTGCTGATGAATGACCAATCGCGCGTTTTGTATTCGATGGCCACGTTGCTCGACGCAGGCGTATCCTTGACCGACGTGCTTACCACCTTAGAGTTGATTGCCGGCAATCAGGTGTTGACTCAGAAGTTGGGTTGGGCTCGTCGCTCGATGTTGGATGGTGCCAGTGTTTATCGAGCCTTCGAAATGCACGATGCGTTTCCCCAAACCTGCCTACAGATGATCAAGGTCGGGGAAGAAACAGGCAACCTCTCGGACATGGTGCGCCGTATTGGCAGGCTTTACGAGGAAGACGTAGAGATCCAACTGGATAACCTCGCTTCTATGTTGGAGCCGATCATCATGGCCGTGATGGGCTCCATTGTGGGCTTCGTGGCTATTGCCGCCTTTATGCCTATGGTTGAGTTACTGCAAAATCTCTAGTTCTGCTTGAAGGCTAGACAAGCCTGGGGTCATTCGCTATAATGCGCCAGAGCTTGGGAACATTCCGACGTAGCTCAGTGGTAGAGCAACCGGCTGTTAACCGGTTGGTCGTAGGTTCGATCCCTACCGTCGGAGCCACTAAATCCCAAGCTCTTTTTATTGCTCGTAATACGCTGCTTCAGGTGGAGGCTTTAGGTTTGGGCACCGATGGGAGCGGCAGTTTGCTTGAGCAAGACTATCCATCCTTGCCGCCTTTCCCGTCCGGACAGGACTTTTGGGGTAGGGCTAGACCGATCTTCCGCACTGCTTGGCACGGTAAATCAGGTTAAAATTCGGCGTTCCGTCGCCACTCATCGCAACAGGTCTGCAGGCTCGGTCGCCGGGGAAGCCCGAAGACCGCAAAGCGGCTTCAGTGGAAGCCAGCCTCATTCGAGTGGCTCAAAGCAAGCTGAACTACCAGCCACCAGGACGAGTATCACGCGAAGTCGGAAGTGGGGTGATAGAGGGCGCCTGGTCAAAAGAGGGCCGCTCCTCCCAAGGCTCCCATGATTGGAGCCCGGGCAGACGTAAAGAATGGCAACTACGGTAGCCTTGAAAAAATCTATAAGGAGCAGGACTCGATTGAGCCACAACCTATAGACACCTCTGAGGGCAGAGAGTATACTTACCGGGGCATCTTGAATCCTGACGCTGAGCGGCGATTCTGGGTCACCAAGCGATCTCAAGAAGCGTGCACCAAAGTGGCTCACGTTGTTTACAAAAAGGACCCATGTAGCGTCAGTGCAGGCCCGAGCTATATGCAAACGAATAGGTATTTGCTGCCTTTGTCTGGCAGCTTGCATACTCGGTTCTCCGTGCCGGGCGGATGATCGGCCGCTGCCAAGTATAGAAGGACACCTAACAGCCCCTGGCAAGCAGCTTAGCGCTGCCGAAAAAACCAGCCTGGACGAGTCTCTGGGTCTGATCCAAAGAGATTGCCAAGTGGACTTGGCGATCGTTCTCCTGGAATGCCCGCCGACGCCGGAAACTCTCGAGGAATTTGGCCAGCGAGCTTACCGCCGATGGAACATAGGGGAAACCTGGAAACACGGAGGTGCTGTGGTAGTCTTCTCGCCAGACGGCCGTCAATGTCGCATCATCCAAGGCGAGACAGACAGACCCTTTCCCTCGAAAAACCGCAAGGCTTTGGAAGAGCAAGTACTCCAGAGCACCAGTCCTCAACCGGTTTATCGAGGTCTGGCGCTATTCATTGAACGCTGCCGCAGAATATTGGTCGGCAACCACGGCAAATTCACTCTACAGGAACCTTTGGAGCGTGATACGGCGGGGGGTCAACGATACGCCATTTTTTCGCTGCTGGTCGTGCTTGCTGCATTTTTCCTGACAATTCGACGGCGTTGGCAGTGTTCGTGATGTCTCACCAAGTCTCTATTCGGAAGCTTCGCAGCCTCGGCGAATGGATGAAAGAACGCACTCCCAATCTGGATCCCCTGCTGCTACTGCTACTTTTCGTGGCTGGTAGCCTGCTCTTCTATCGCCTTTCGGAGCCAGAAGACTCACTAATCTTTGACGAGGCCTACTATGTTCAGGCTGCTCGCGCCATCGCTGGCCTGCCGGTTGCACCCGAAGGATTACCAGAAGACTGGTACAGTGGAGGAGACCCCAATGCCGAACATCCACCGCTTGCCAAGCTTGTCATGGCTGCGGGGATTCGGTTTTTTCAGGCCAACGCGCTGGGATGGCGCTTGCCCAGCGTCGCTCTGGGGCTATCGTCCTTGATGCTTCTCTATGCCCTGACTAGACAACTGGGAGGGTCCCGAGGTCAGGCCCGATTGGCGGTCACAATTCTTGACTTTGCCAATTTGTTCTTTGTGCACAGCCGCAGCGCTAGCTTGGACATTTATG
>JADMJV010000142.1:0-47788 GCA_018780265.1 bacterium | reverse complement strand
TTTCTCTCTGCTGGGGTGCTGGCTCTATATGCGCAAAGACCCAGAGTTTGCAGGAGTGGCCCTTGGGCTGGCTACCCTCTGTAAGATCTCCGGCCTGTTCGCTTACGGAGGTCTCGTTCTCTTTGAGTGCTTGTCTTTTCTACGAAAGTCCCGAAAAGATAGGATGAATGACTTTTCAAGCTTCTGGAAGCCTCTCGGAGTCCTCTCTCTCTTCTACTTCTCTTTCACTTTTGTTGCCCTGGGAACATTGGACTGCTACTGGACAGAATTTAGGAACCCCGTTAGTCATGTCCGACACATTCTCCAGTTCGGCACTCACCTTTCTCGAGAAAAGGGGATTGGACCCCAGGGAATTGAGAGTACGCCTCTGCAATGGTGGCTCAATGAGAAGAGTTTTGACTACCTGACGGTGAATTTGCTAAAAGGAGACAACAGCCTGAGCAGCGTGCAGTTCCGGGGAATTATGAGCCCGTATACAATAGCTGCTGCCCCTTTCGTTCTTTGTTTTTGTCTAATGAGAGGGTGCAAAGGAAACCGGGCCGCTTTGTTGGCCTTCTCCCTATTTTTTGCCAACTACCTGCCCCTTCTGGCTACCTGGCTTAAAGTCCGGCGAATTTGCTACCTCTACTACATGTTGCCTTGTTTGCCGGCACTCGCCATAGGATTGGCCTGCACTCTCGAAGAGTGCCCACGCTGGGTTCGCTACCTGCTCGTGGCAGGAGTCGTCTATTCCTTTGCGATGTTCTTTCCGTTCAAGCGGTGACCGTCTGGTGTAGCCGGATGTGGTTCTTGGGCGAAGAATGTACACGTCCGTCAATCCCGACAACCCAAGGGCATCCTTTCGCACTGACTTCCTTTCAGGTCGCTGTCCGTGCGTCCGATGGCCCATTACGGCGCCAGTTGGTGCCTCCTTGGATTTCGCTGCTGGTCGAGGAAAACCAGGAGGTGAGCCCCGTGAGGGAGCACCTTGCCTATCGGGAGTGGTTCATCGAGGATGGTATCCGATTTCTAAGTACAGGCCCTTGGATCCAAGCGGAAGATCAACGGCTGTGGATGGGATGTGTTGCAGTTGACGGTTCTGCATGTTAGACTTACTGGCGAGCGAAACTCGCGTCATATCGTTCTTTTTCCCCAAATCAGAAGTGACGCGTAAACAGAGGAGAGTTCGGCGAATGTCACATCGACGATCAAAACGGCAAGGTTTCAGCATTCTCGAAATATTGATCGCCATAGCAGTGATAACGGTGGCAATTTTTGGAACAATCGCAGCCATTGCCTTTGGCTTGCGCGCGTCAGACCTGGGTCGAACGAACACCTTTGCAATTGGTGTCAACCGCAAGGTCATCGAACTCATCCTGGGCGGAAACTACCAACTTCCTAACACCTACTTTCAGGTCGGGGCGCTGGTAGCTGCCGACATGTCGGTGCCCTACGGGACGGCGCCGTGGCGTCCCCTTTATGTTACCGGCGATAATTTTTGGTTCAGACTGACCGACTTCGGGTATAGTAACCCGGCCTCGGGGGATGCCACCAAGTTTGTTACGGAAGCACCTAGCTACGAGTTACATGTCTTCATTGAGCCGGTTTCGACGACCACCAGTTCCTTCGATAGTCGTCTCAAGCACATCATCGCAACAACTCGGTGGAGAGACAAGACCGGTTGGAAAAATATTCAAACCGAAGCTTTTAGTAATTAGAATTTCGAGAGGTGATGCAAAAGATGCAGCGACCTAGAGCCCAGGCCGGTGTTACGCTGGCTGAACTGATGGTAAGCATGGGATTACTCAGCGTGGTGAGTTTGGTGACTCTTCAATTGTATCTGAGTGCTCAGACGGAGTTTCAGCACAGTTCGGGTCATATGACTCTTTCTCAAAAGGTCAGGACAACCTCTGATCGGATCACGCAGTATCTGAAGACGGCTTGCCCTCCCAATCCGCAAATCAGTTCCTCCAGCCCCTTTTATCACCCGAACTTCACCTATGAGCCAGACACCGAGATCTATGAATGCGACTTTGTGAGTTCGATATGCTTCACTCCGCATCCCTCAAAAGGCGCGACCTGGAACGTCACCGACAGTACTAGCGCCGCCTATATCGGAGACTCGTTAACCCCTCGGACCATCTATGAAAACGAGGTGGCCTTCACTTCTCCCATTTTGCGCTATCCCAGCCTGTATCGTTACCGTATCTCCTGGAATCCGTTACCCAGTACCCCGTACACGCACAAGAGTCGGACGGGGGGGCGCGCCATTCCGCCTCGGGCGGTGGTTTTAGAGCGCCTGACATACGGAGAGTCTGGCGACCCCAACAACAACACGTCTGGCTCGTCAACAAGCTATCATGGCGTTAGTTTGAACACCTTCTTGCCGGACTCCGGCACGCCCTACTCCGCCATGACCCGAACCGTTCTGGCACCCAATGTGCACCTTCTCAGTTTTAATGCTTATGCCTCGAACGTCGTTCTGATGCGTGTGCGTATCTACAACCGGGACCCAGAAAATCTGAATCGTCTCACCGATGGTGCGACCATGCATCGAGCGGGATTTGGGGGAAGTCGCCTCGGGACGAGCAATCAGACTCGCCTACAATATGTGGAGATGACGACCAACATCCAGCTCCCTAACCTCACCATGAAATGAGTGGGGTTAGGATTTTGGCGGACAGTCCAACGTAGGCACTCCCTCGGGCAGCCTGACCTGGAACTCGTCTGACCCAGTCAAGATTAGGTGCGCTTTTGCCGGTGACATGGTGCTTGGCCACGGCCTAGAGGCTTGGTTCGCATTGGTCATGCGTGTGCTGGGAGCGTTCTCCAGAACCTCGCGTGGATGGATTTTATATCGATCTGCCCCAGTCGTTGCGGCTGGAGGGAGCGGGAAGTCGGGTCCGAATTTGAACTTTTTTGGAGCCCTATTTTTAGCCATGACGGGCTTTTCATGATCTCTCTGCTTGACACCTGTACGCGGGTGGAGGAGTGAGTACTTTTAGGGAAGGGATTCCAGCTGCTTTTGGTATCGGCGGGCCTTCGTTTCATCGCCCAAGGCGAGGTAGCTGTTGATTAATCCCTGCAGTGCCGGGCGCGAGCGAGGGAGAACTCGGAGGGCGATCTTGAAATCTGCCAGGGCCTCCTTGTGTTGCTTCAGGCGGCTGTGTAGGACGCCTCTCTGCAGATAGGTTTCAAGGCCAGGGGTTTCCTCCATCTCGGCGACCCGACTCCAGGCTCGAATGGCCACCTCGGGCTCGCTGTCCGACAATTGGTGGGCCAGATCTTGAAAGGCGTCGATCCACTGAGTGATGCAATAGCGAATCCAGTAATTCTGACGCCAGTCCATCTTGTAGTTACCGCGTCGCGGGCTAGCGTCCAACACCTCGAAAATTCTCTTTAACTCCGGCACCAGGTGAGCCTTCAACGGGCCACTCTTGGCATCTGGGTAAAATCGATGCAGCATGCCCTGGCGAATAAAGAAACCTCGAATCGGAACGCTCAGGTTGTTGCAGTAGAGATTCCAACCTCGCTTGCCCAGATAGACGAATATCCCCTCCAACGCCCCCTGCTGACCTCCTCCATCCTTGCCGCCCCTTTCTGCTGCCAAAGCTACACCCACTGGCAGTCGTTCCCGGTACCAGGTTCCACCCACCATACCGGGATAAATGAACAGCCGATCCGAAAACTCCCCTTTCACGTATCGTAGGTAGTCGACCACGCCAGCTGGCAGGTCGCCTCCCACCACAAACGCGGAACGGATTGGGACAGTATGGACCATCGCAATCGTGGCATCCACTGCGTGGTATTGTCCGCGCTGGCTACATTTGGAATAGTTCAGCACGCAGGCCTGCAGGGGTAAGAAGCTCAAGCAGACGAATAAGAAACGCCTATGAGACCAGTTTGACTGGAGCACCCAATCGATCCCAAGGGCCACGGCCCCTCCCAGACCCAGCATGGAACTGGTATAAAAGCGCTCCATCATATCCCAATAGAATTCCTCGGATGGCTGATTGCCCATCAAGGCAAACACCGGGCCGTAGAGCAGGGCTATCCCCCAAAACAGAACCATCCGAGCCGAACGGGGTCCCCGGAAATATCGGTCGATCGACCATCCGAGCAGCACAAAACTGGGAAAGGGGAAGTAGTTCCGCGCCACATTGATAAGATAGGCTGTGACTTGAGCTTGACCTGCCCGATGGTCATAATTCAGGGATGCCGGATTGAGTAATCCCGTTCCATATGACTTGCGGAGAAAATGGTCTCTCAAACGCCCCCAAGTGGTCACGTCCTCCCAGTTTAAAGGAGGCTTCTGATGCGCAAAGTATGCCTGCAGAGCGTACGGCAAAGCCATGCTGAGCAACAAAATGGGAAGATTGAGCCAGCTGAATCCCCAGCATCTTCCCCGACCTTTGGCCAAGGCCCCGTAGATGACGAATGCGGGTGCGGCCAGAGCAATAATATGCTGATGGGCCAGACAGCAGCCCAGCACAAACGAGGCGCACAGGACAATCTCGCGCCTGCGGACATCCTCGCTATGCTCCCATAGCAAAGCCAGCCAGAACAGGACACTGAGAAGCAGGAGGTGCATCGCAAAGACCTCCGTCACCACGGCCTGTCGCCAGATTGCGGTAGACATTCCTGTCAGAAGCGTGGCTATCACGGCGGGAAACGGGCGGGTGGCCAGGCACAGGGTGGCCCCCAGGAAGCCCATGCCCAGTGCCAGTTGCCAGGCGCACATCAGATTTAAGCGGTAGGCAGGTTCGCTACCGATTGGCAACTGCTGCGCCAGCCAGCCCACGGCTACAAACAGGGGATAGCCTGGGGAGTGAGGCACCCCCTGAATAACGCAGGCCGTCGTGAGTTCACCCGTGTCATGGCACATGGCCAGAGACGGAGCCACGGTATAGCTGTAGAGCAGGAGGAAAAAGATACTACAGGAGAGCGCTACCAGCCATACGTCCTTGCGAGAACTCCGACAGACCGGTAGCGCGGCCTTGACATCATCCTTGGACCGGTAGAAAAGGTCACGGAGAAAATCCTTCAATTGCACGGCGGATCCGCCTCCGCTTGCAGGAGACGAGAGACCCAGCCGTGGCCAATCAACGCTGTTGCCACCAGCGCCAGCAACAGCAGAGCCCGTTTGCTATAGGCAATGGCCTGATCTAACTCTTTGTGAGCGAGAAAGAATACGATTTGGTGGGAGCCACGATCAACGAGAACTCCCCGATTCAAGCCCATTTGAGCAGGCAGAAGTTCTTCTTGGACACCGTCGACCGCGACTTTCCAGCGTTCCGAATAGCTGGCATTGAGGACAACCATTGCAGGGGCTTGAAGTAAGCAGGCCACATGAACTTCGTTTGGGACTTCTTTGACGATCCAGCACTTCTCCTCCACAGCCGGGTCCAGTTGGTACTGGCGCTGCCACCCTCGCGTTCGAAATAGTTCAGCCATTGCTTCGTAACAACGGACTGTGGCAAAGTTGACCACCGCATGAAATTTCTCGACATCTTGAATTTCGCGCGCAAAATCCCTAAACCCCTGCACGCGCAGCGTGTTCCTGGATAAATATACCCGGGTCCTACAGAAGGGGTCCACAACCGCGCAAAAGTTCTGAGCTTCAACTGAGTATACGGTAAAACTCTCGTAAGTTGGATCCTTCTTGATTTCGGGCAGACCGTTTAAAGTTTGAAGATAAACCTGAACGCCCATCATTCGATTCAGCACGTTGGGACGCTCCAGTTTGTCATTGTCAGACCCTTCCATGGCCGGCAATTCGTGAAGCACCCACTGAATGATGGAGCGCAACTCCCCGGGCCATATCTGGCGAAAATCGACAACTTCGTGCTGGCGAAGCAACTGGAGTTGTCCCGCCCAACGCGGCTCGAAGCGATTGAAAACCAATCCGTCGAGACCCTTTTCTCGAAACATTGTAACCGCATAATCTGGCGTATTCAAATCTTCATGGGGACGCAAATTCAAATATGGGGACGGGTAACTCAGCAGATCCACGGCTAAAAGTAGGCTAACCGCCACCCGCCTGAGGCTCCCCGATAGTCTAACAAAACTGTAGATCAAGGCCAAACATAGCATCACTTCTCCGCTGAAGCGAGTCCACTCTAATACATAGTACTCACTTACGGAAACGGGAGCAGCCACGCTGCCATTGAGCGCCTTCTGCGCCTGCTCGACGAACCAGACCCATAGCACAGTGTCGGCGGGGGCATAATAGGACACCACCCAAACAAGTCCGATCCCTGCCGCCAGATAGGACAGTAGCTTTTGTGCCCGTGAAGTAATTTCCCATTGATGCTGCGATAGCTGCTGAAGAGACCAGGACAGCAGAACCGAGAGGCCAAAATTGCTGATAAGCAGCATTCGAGATGGCACTTCAAACAGATCGACCCATGGGTCGAGGTGAGAGTAGATATCGAAAAAAGGCAACCATCGACCTGACCCAATCAAAGCCCCAAACAACACCATCAGAGCAGGCACAATCAGTTGCCGCCGAGCTCCTCCCCCCAGGCTCAAAGCCAGAGGAAATAAGAAAATAAAACTCCCGCCGATGCCGGGAGCCCCTTCCCATCCGGGAAAGCCGCTCCAGCTATACATTTGACCGGACCCGAGAAAAAAGTGAGGAACGAACAAACCGATCCAGCACAGCGGGGATGCGCAGGCCGCGTCAAGTTTGTCTACTGCGGCATATCCTCCGCTGGAGAGCTGAGGACTCCAATAACACCAACATAGGTGAAAGGTGACGGCATACGCGAACGTAAGCTTAAGGAAAGCAAATCCGAGGTCTCGTACTCGCTGGGACCACCAAATCCGGCCCAAGTCCCGTGGGAGCATGGTTTCATCCGCCTGGGATATCGTTCCCAGCGGTTGAACCGGCTGTGAGTTGCCCAGCAAGAGATGAAGACCGAACCAGAGCCAGCTCAAGAGATTGACGAGGTAAAACCCTTGCAGAGAGCCGTAGCTGTAAACGATGGCCAACAGAACACTGTACAGCAATGTCCAGGCCATTCCCTTCCGCTCCAGCGCCCATTTCAAGCTAACCAAAACGGCCGAGGTCCAGGCCAGAGCACAATACAGGCTCACGTGCCCTGCAAACAATTGTGCATTGGGAGTTCCCGTCAAAGCAAAGGCCACTCCTCCGGCCAGAGCTGCCAACGTGGAGGATCCATAACTCCGCAAAAAGGCCGTGGTCGATACCGTCAGCAATAGTGCGTGAGCGACCAAGAGAAAATCCAGGGACTTCTCGAAAGGCGGCAGGAGACTCTGCCCGAGGTGAATTGCCGATAAATAGAATTCTTCGGGTTTGTCCAGGGGTACACCGGCACCCACATAGGGATTCCACAACGGGTATGCGCCTGCGTACAGCCAAAGCCGAATGTATTTGCAACTGTAAATCCAGTATTGGGTCAGGTCCGCGTCGTTGCCAACAAATTGGTACCCGGGTCGGAGAATCCGCTGCAGAGCCAGCACCACCAGCGCCGGAGCGGCCACAAACAGGGCCAGCCACCAACGATTACCGGGGGACTTCATCCAACATAGGAGAGAGAGAAGGAATGGAATTCTTTTCATTGTTTTCGACAGGCTTCCCAAAAAACAAAAGAAAGGAGGAGACCTGGCTTCCCCAGGCCTCCTCCTTGATGGTCTGACTCGCTATAGATTCTGGGCAGCCCAGATTCTTTCTTCTATGTAAGTCAGTGGATTTAGACCGCCATCGTTGGGAAAAAACGGCGGCGGCTTCAAAGCCAGTTGTTGGTCGTAAATCGCGGATGAGTTCCAGCCCGCGTGGTTAATCAGATTGAGGCGCGCAAAGTAGTTGGCTACGATCAGCCCTCCGACGGTGCGCATCATGGGCGTATTGAGGGATCCCATCGTTCCGTTGGAAATTCCGTTGATGCTGGTCTGAGGACCGGTCACACCCACGGTGAACCCGCCCGTACTCGTTCCATCTGAATTCTTGCGCCCCGCCAACATCGTGGCGTAGAGGGTAAGAATCTGGTTGTTGCTCGAGAGCAATCCACTGCTGTAGGTAGTGAAGTCTCCCGGTCTGGTGTTAACATTGATCCACTCGGCTACCAGGCCCAGACCGTGGTCGGCTCCGCCGGGCTTGTTGGCATCATTCGGGTCTGCAGCTTTGGGATTGGTTCCGTATTGCCATACATTGTTTCGAATATTTAGCGTAACGGACGGGGTAGCCGGTTGCGGCCCCAGCGGGTCGGAGGAGTTTATCCCTGCTGGTTCCTGAATCTGGCCGGCAATGGTTTTTCGCTCCAAGTTTACGCCGGCAAGGCCACCGACATTGCCTTCGGTGAAGACGGCGCCATTGAGGACAGGATCTCCATCGGTCCGAGTCCCACTCCCGCGATCCATAATGAACACCACGGCGGTCTGTGGGTCGGTTCGGCTTTGTTTGATCACCACGACTTTGTCGACATCGATAGTCTTAGTGGCCGCCAAGCCGAGAGTGGTCGGCGTGCTGGTGCCTTCCTTGATAAGGAACTGCGTAAATCCGGTATAACCCGTGGTCGTTACGCCGCTTTTTACAACCTTGAAGGTCGTCATGTCGGCTCCACTGCCCTGGGAACCGGCCGGTCGATAAAATTTGCTTTGACTGGCGACGAAGAAAAGTGGGCTGAGCGTGATGGGGGCGTTTTTAGTCTCGATTACCTGGTCAATGGGCTTCCAGGTAGCCTCGGCCGTTTTCACGCTGGTGGACGTATTATAGGTACTGTATTGAGTGGTATAGGGACTCCAACTCGTCGAGGTTGAGACGGAAGGGGTCGACCATGTTGTATAATAGCTCTGAGTTGCGGTAGGAGACGAAGTGACGCCCGTGGAGACAAAAGTACTGGTGGTCTGAACCACGCCGCCAGCCCCGCCCCCCGAGGTCGTGTAAGTGGACATGGTCCCGAGCGTCGAGGTGCCATACAAAACATTGGTGCTGGTCAAAGACCTCGACGCGGACCTGGACGTATTTATTGTAGTCTGGGTAATGCTGGTGCGAGTCCGAGCAGTAGAACTCGAGGTTGTGAACGGGCCAGAGGTCGACCACAACTCTTTGGTAATGGCCGTTTCGGCCTGAACACGAACCGCGGGATTGGCTGTGCTGACGCTCCCGCTGGCCAGGTTATTGGACTCAGAGGAACTGTTAGGGCCATAGGGTATGCCGCGGCTGCCTACCGCTTCCAAAAACATACGCTGTTGGTTGCCCTTCACCACGACGCCACCGGCGACCTGATTGGCGGCACCGCTTTTGCCCATCACGAACACCCCTTTGGTATCAAGGTGGGAAGAGATGGCAGCGTCTGTATACATCGCGGTGGTAAAGGTCTGGCTGTTGGTAGCGCCATAGGCCGCATTGCTGATCTTGGCATTGTTTTGCGGCAACGCGATAGGCGAGGCGGTTTGCCGAAGCTTACCGCGCCCTCCATCGATCATTTTGGTGTAGCGCGTCGTCTCGTCACCCGAACCAAAGGGACGATAGTCCTGGTTTTGGGCGTTGAGGTCATTGCCTCGATAATAGAGTGCTCCGTCGTAGTCCATACCGGTATAAACGGCACTGCCCGGACGGGTAGCAAAGGTCATGTCTGAGCGGAAGGGTATTTTTCCACTGGTGTCCGTCCAGAGACCGGAATCCAGAGCAAACCGGAAAAATCCGTTGGTGTGAACAGGACCTTCGGTGGCCTGCTGACCGGCTGTAGCCGTCAGATACCACGTGTTTTCAGGGTCACTATTGACAAACAGAGAGTAGCGGGCAAAGCTGCTCTCCAGAAACACCGACTTGGCCCGAACGACAGGAAATCCCTGATAATACGCCAGGCAGACAATTTGGTAACAGCGCTGACCGGCCTCTCCGGCACCACCAAACTGACGAACCACCTGGCCAGCGCCATCCAGGGTTTTCTCGCCGCCCGGACTGTCAACGTCGGGGATGATTACGGTGTAAACTTGCCAGTCACCAAGCGGAAGCGCCAATTTGCTGACGAGGCAAACCGTGTCGCCATCCACCGAACCGGGCCCACTGGCGGGAATATTCAGGGCTTTATAAATATCCCCGCCCCACCTGGTGCTCGCCATCGGTATCAGGTTGGCCCCAGCTAACGTGGACAATGACCTGGCCGTAAAGTCTGGATTGTCAGTAGGGACTGCCACAATTTCGTTTAGATAGTTGCAGTAGCCGTTGTTCCATGTGGAGGCATCACCCAGGTTATCCGGGGAAGTCAACTGCGTATCGGGAGTCATCACAGCCTGACACCAAGTTCGAGCCCGTCGGATACCAGCCGTTGCGGCATAGTGAGCCTGAACATCCAACTTGGTCCTGGTCGCTGACTTCAACTCTACAGGAACCATCCCAATCAGGGCAATCCCGATCAGGGACAATAAAATCATGAAGAAAATGGCCAAAAGCATGGCCACCCCCCTCTTCTTGCGCCCCGTTGGACCACGGGTTCTCATCATTACTTGTATCTCACTTTCCTAGACTATGCCGTAGGCGTACCAATAAGTATAGCCAACAGTCCGTGACTGTGCACGGTCGCGCCGATTTTTTTTTGCCCTTCCCGGCCAACGGGTCCTCGGCAAGCAGGAACCCGAACATATGTGACGCGGCCGTGACATCACAGGCTGAAGGCAACGATCTCAGCATGTTCCTGACAAATGCCTGTCGCTCCGTCAGGAAAGGGCCAGGGTCCAGAAAATCAAGAATAAGGCCATCACGGCTGGCGCGACGATCTTTCGCAGAGCAGGCTCTTGAATCCATTCCGCGAATTTTCGCTCGTACTCCAGGTAACTGTAGGTTCCTCCACCGATGGCAAAAGCAATCGCCCAGGGTGTCAACTTGAACAGGTTAGCGCTGGTGATTTCTGAATGACGAACGGCTGAAAAAGCCAACGAGTTGACGGCCGTGGTCACCAACGCCAGCACCATCGGTGCCGCCAATGCTTGCATAAATTGCTTCATCAGCAAATCCTGCAGGCTGTGAGAGAATTTCTTGTAGATCATCATGGTGAGCACCGATGCGAAAGCCGCGTAGAGTAGGTACAGCCCGCCAATCCAACTGCCGTGCGCCAGGCACGATTGCAACACATCTTGGGCCACGTCTTTGAGACGGCCCCCCTGATAAGGCTGGATCTCGTGCTGGATTTTGACCGCTTGCCGGATGATGACTCCGTTCAGGGCCAAAAATCCGAATATTGCCGGAGCGAAGGTGATAGTGAGGGCTTGGGCCTTGGGCATGGTGTTGAACTTGCTTAACGGCCGGAGTTCAGCCAGGGTGACCTGTCTTTCATCGCCCCCCGATCGCAGGACCAGCACAGGCACGAAGTCGCGCGGGACTGTGGACTCGTCCAGCCAATATTGCAGGGTCGTCTTGTCCCGGAAACGATTGGGGTTGACCTCGATGCACGGGTGGTTGCTGAAGGCCCGGCCTGTTAACGAGCCGCCACCGGCATTTTGGATGCTGATGACCCCTGACTTGCACATCACGCCCTGCGTGTTGGGTTGGACCCCTACATATTGGACTTTGTGAATCAGGAAAGGCTCTGACAGGGCAAGTTCTTCAGTCGTGATCACTTTGGGCTTCTGGATCTCGGCCTCGGCCTTGCCATCAACGGGTTCTACCCATTCGGGGACGGGAAGGTCGGGGACCAGGTCGCTGCCCGGCAGGACATAGAAGGCGTAATCGGGAGCAACCAGCTCTAGGTAAGTCTTGTCCCACTGGACCACCAACTCCATGCGACCTTCTTTGTCTGGGTCTTCCTCGTGATGCTGGCACTGTTCAAAGAAGCCCTGTGACTTTTCCAGCCAGTCCCGCAAGACAGGCAGGAACGTCTTCAGGTCACGGCGCGAACGATGTACGTCGCAGGGATCGGTCATTTCGCAGAATTCGGCGAGCAACTGCATTTGATTTTCTGAACTGGCATCTGTGGTAAGCATCCGAGTGTGGCTGCCATGCGGCCTGAGTTGCTCACTAAAGAGGTCACGAGCGTAAAATACGCGGATGACCTCTTCGCCCAGTTCGTTGACGCCAGCACCCAATTTCTTAAGGTTAGCGCTCAACAGCTTTTCGCAGTTCTGGATCGACAGATCCCGGGAAGCCATCATCTCTTCTTCTTCCAGCGAGATTTTGCCAGCATCTCGGGCACAGATGAAACTGGCTCCAGCCCAATAGCGCAGGAGGTAGTCCAGAGCGTCCCGCAAGGCGTCCCGGCTTTGCGACAGTTCTCCGCGCCGGACGCGAATGTCCAGACGGCGCAGGATTCGTGCCAGATACTTGGGGCAATCGGTGGGAATGTCGATGGGTCTAAATTCCCCAGGAAAGGTCTTGGGGAGTTCGGGGGCTGCGGGCTTCTCTGGGGCCACCTCCCCTATTGGATGTTCGCCCGGTGCTTCCGCTTTGGTGTCTCGGGCGCGCCGCAACAGTTGCTCGGCGGATAGCACCGGGACCGCCACCTTGGGTTTCTTGGAAGCCTCCACCGCTTGCTGGGTCCAAATGGGATTGGGCAGACAAACGGGACACTGTCGTATGCGCAGCCAGTAGTTGTCCTCTAGCAGTTCCAGCAAATGCTCGCCGCAACGGACAGTCAGGGGCAATTGACCCTGCGGACTGGGTGGATCGGAAAAATGCTCGGTGTGGCTGAAGTAAGCTCCCATGGACCGCACCCAGTCTCGAAACAAGGGAAAGTAGCGCTCAAAGTCCTTGCTATAGCGTTCGGCGCTGGGTTGCTGGCCGCGCTCCTGCTTGAACCAGGACGACAGTACCCCTTCCAGTAAAAGGATGTTGGTGTGAGAGCGAGGTTGCAGCTCCAGATTGGCATCACGTCGGTAAAAGACGCCCACGAAATCTTTGGCGGCAGCATCGTCTTGATGGGATTTCAGCATCTCCACCGTGGACTGCAGCAACCTTTCGCAATTGTCGACCTCTTCGCAGTTGCGCGCGAAACGAGCAGCCTCTTCTTCCAGGCAATTGAGTTCCTGGCAGAGCATTTTCCCGATACCGGCAAAGTATCGCAATAAGAATTCCAGCGCGTCGCGAAGCAGGCGAGTTGATTCGATAATGTCTTCTTGCTGGCATGCGGCCGAGAAGCGGTCTACCAGGTGAAGGGTGTGCTCTGGAACCTCCTGAGGTATCCCCAGGAAAGGCTCTCCGTGAACCCAGGAGGTAGGGGCCTGAATGACGCGGCTGGGCACGCAAGCCTTGCATCCGTGTAGTTCGATGCGAGCACCTACCTCAAGATCGTGTTCATGGATTCGATAGAGGAGGCGCTGTTGTCCGTCGAGCCAGGTCCTTTCCCAAGTCAGTTGAGCCGAATCCCAGAATTTGGATAGGGCGTGAAGCCAGGCTTCCAGATGGGGAAGATAGGCGTTGCGCATTTTGAAGCTCTCGCTACGACCAGGCGGGCGCGCCGGATCCTTGGCGAAATCCGAAATTCGCAGAAGCCCACCCATCATACCCTCAACCCGACCGCCTTGAGTGAGCATGTAGAATTGGCGGGGGGTGCCGGAGGCGTCGAAAAAGAGTGCCTGGCAATCCGCGGCCAGCGGGTCCTCTTCTTGCTGGGAGAGAAAGTAGAGGGCTTCCTTGACGCGAATTTCCATGTCGGTCAGTCGGGGGACCTGTCCCTTTTCCAGCAGGAAGAGTTCGGGGGAGGCGCCCCTCACCACGGCGGCGGCGCCTAAAATGTCACAGCTTAGCCCTAGTAAGAGTGCGAACGCCCGTCGCAGGGCCCTTAAGGCTGTATTGGGGGCGTCCAGGCGGACCCCCTCATCGTAGTCCTCTAAGATGTGGAGAAGGTGCGAGGGGGCCTTGAGGTGGAGCCTGGGCGCGAGATCGGAAGTAGGGGTGGAAGGACCTGCCAGCGCCAAAACGTGAGACCTCCTCCAGACCAAGCTTGATCCCCTATTGCACCTGGATCCTGCCCTTTCCTTCCTTGGCTTCCAGGCGTTCATAAAGAGGATAGGGTCCTCTTTCTTCGTGTTCGATGTGGTGCTCGATCAAGTGAATCAGATCCAGGGAAAACTTCTCCCAGACTTTTCGACGCGCATCCACGGTCAAGGAACTTGAGGGTTTGAGTTCGTCCAGCACATCGGGTAGTTGAGGCAGCCAGCGCCGGATTCCCTGATGCTCGTAGCCCAGTTCGCGAGTGACCCGAGAGGTGCCCAGAAATTGGTCGAGGCGGGGAAAGAGAACCGTCTCTTCCCACTGCATATGCGCTTCCATTGAATGGAGCAGAGCCTGTGTTTTCGGGTTGGTTTCCAATCCTTGCAGGGCATCGTTCTTCAAAAGTGCAAACTGCTTCAGCCACTCGGCATGCTCTTGGCGCCGGTCTTCAATGCCTGGCAGGGCGGTTGCCGGGGTCAGGTAGACCCGCATAAATAGAGAAGGGCCGTCGATCAGGCACAGGTGGCTGCCTTGATTCCAGGATTCTGGGAAGGACGTTTTGCGACTGACCAGTAACGCTTCCTCATGAGAAATCGTCAGCAGATTCTCACTCAATTCGGCCGAATCGCCAGTCTCGTGGCGCAGGTCCCAATGGCGGCAACGGGTCAACACATGCTTCGCTTCGGGGTCTGGATGGCCGCTGCCCTGCTGTTGCTGGGCTGGGTTTCGCCGACCTTTGATTGGGATGAGGACGGCCCACCGTCGACCCGGGCGCACGGGACTTGATTCCTCGATTCCCGACCGTGGATCGAAGCTGTTGAGGTTTGGCTTGTTGCGGGTTATAATGTCGGCACCTGTGCGTGTCACTGGCTCGAAAATTTGAGCCAACGAGACTTTGCCCCAACAGCGTGAAAGGCCACAAAGTGTCAACGAGAACTAAGACTACAGCCAGAACGAAAAGGACGGTACCGACCGCCAAGGCCAAAGGTGCATCAGCGATCGCGCCACGCTACGAGCGAGATAACGGGCCTCTGACTGAAAAGCAACATGAGGCAATTTTACGCCGCTGTCCGCAAGACGATCGAAGCGGAACTATCATTGACAGCGCGTTTGATTTGTTAGACTAGAGACGTTGTCCTCTCTAGAAAGCCGCTGCAGGTGGGGCGTTGGCCTCGCTCCAGTCGTCCATGCCTAATAAGCCTGAATACTGGCCGGTCGCGCCCCGGGTTGGAGATGTTCTTTACTGCCACTTTCCAGAAGATTTGGATACTGCCGAACCTGAGCCGGCCAAGGCCAGGCCTTGTTTGGTATTCTTGGTCCGCAGGCTCTCCATGGAACGAGAGCAGTTCAAAGTCCTGGTTGCTTTCGGCACCTCGCAGCGCACTGACAAGCTCCAGTTGGAGGAGTTCGTTCTTGACCAGAAGCGTCACGCCGACGCGTTTCAGGCCGCAGGCCTGGCCTACACTACAAAGTTCGACCTGTCACGGTTAGTAGCACTGGACTACACCGAAGAATGGTTTACTACGCGAGGCACTACCACCCCGGTGCTCGGAACGATAATGCATGGCGCTGACTTCCACGATGAATTGAAGCCAGCCCTGGCCGGTGCGGCTCGCGCAGCAGGCCTCAAGAGGCGGATAGGGGATGAGTCGGCTCAAATTCCACGCTTGCCGGAGAAGTAGCTGTAGCTTCGTGCTTCAAAAGTGCAAACCGTTTCAGCCACTCGGCATGCTCTTGGCGCCGGTCTTCAATGCCTGGCAGGGCGGTTGCCGGGGTCAGGTAGACCCGCATAAATAGAGAAGGGCCGTCGATCAGGCACAGGTGGCTGCCTTGATTCCAGGATTCTGGGAAGGACGTTTTGCGACTGACCAGTAACGCTTCCTCATGAGAAATCGTCAGCAGATTCTCACTCAATTCGGCCGAATCGCCAGTCTCGTGGCGCAGGTCCCAATGGCGGCAACGGGTCAACACATGCTTCGCTTCGGGGTCTGGATGGCCGCTGCCCTGCTGTTGCTGGGCTGGGTTTCGCCGACCTTTGATTGGGACGAGGACGCCAGGTGGGAGTTGCAGAGCGAGGGAGTCCGCTATCGTCTCGATCAGGCCTTGAGCGAATTGGGCGTGGCCGAGTCGGCCGACGAAATGGTTATCTTGCCCAGCGGATTGTTGGTTCGCCATCGAGAGCGGCGGGCCGTCAATCTCACGGTGCTCAAGGGCAACTGGTCGGTGCTTCGCAGCGACAAGTTGGTGGGATCGGTTGGAGAGTCGCTGGAAAGCTGGCGTTCTCAAGTAGGCGAGCCCCGCAAGATGTATATGAATCCTCAGAAAGTGGGCGTGAACTATTACTACCGCGCCTCCTTGCTGGATTTGGGCTTGATGGTGGCCGACGGCAAAGTGCTGTCGGTGATGTTTGTCGAGCCCGGCTACCTGGAGCAGGCGCTGCAGCGGTCGGGCTATCAGCCCAAGTCGTGAGTCCTTCCACGCTGCCCTGGGCTCAGTGGGTCTTTTACGTCACCTGCCGCTGGGGGTGGCGGGCGCTCTTTGCCGTCCGCGGCGGCCTGACCGTGACGGGATTGGAGTATCTGCCTTGTCGGGGCCCGGTGATTCTGGCGCCCAATCATGTGAGTTTGCTCGACCCATGGATCATGTGTGCTGCCAGTCCCAATCCCCTGCGGTCGATGGCGGCCGAGTATCTTTTTAAAATTCCGGGCCTGGGGCCGTACCTCTATGGTATGGGTGCCTTTCCTGTCAAGCAGGGTGTGGCCGACGCGGAGGCTGTGTCCAAGGCTCGCCGTCTGCTAGCGGACGGAGCGACGCTTATGGTGTTTCCCGAGGGCCGGTGCCGCCCCGACGGTTTGCCCGGCCCCTGGTTGCCTGGCGTGGCCATGCTGTCTCTGCGCAGCGGGGCTCCAGTGATTCCGGTGGTGATCCGGGGTAGCCGGCAGTTGTTGCCACTGGGGAGTTGGTGGCCGCGCTGGAGTCCGCTAACGGTAGCCTTTTTGCCGCCAGTAGCCGCACCTGCGCGCGAAGGTCCTGTGAAGGTGCAGGTCCAGTCCTGCCTTCAGCGACTACAAGATGCCTGGTTGCGAGGGTTTCGCGGCCTCAGGGACTGAGGGTGCCCTGGAGGCAGTCTGGTGGACACTTGGTCGGCGAGCCCAGTCTAATCGCATGGCCGACACACCAAACCCCCGGCCATGGCCGGCCAATCGGGGATACATGTACCCCCCGCCCTATCCACCTGGATTGCGCAGTTTGCAATAGTAACCACTTACAGCTTCGAGGGCAGCGCTCGCCGGATCTGCCGCGACACCCATTCAATCCGTCCCTCAGCAGGGGCCGTTCAGGGAGTGAGGGGCAGCAGAATAGGGAAACTCGCTACTACCCCGAAGACCAGTTGGTGGCGTTAGAAAAACCCAAACAGCGGAGTGACTGTCGCTTTCCCATCGGCAAAGTGCGAGAGCCACGTCCCTATCACCCTCCAGATACCGCTCCTCGAGAACTTCCTCGGGGCAAAGACCTGCCTGATGGAGACGGAATTCCGATGGACTCTGACCGGGTTGTTGACCAAACCCGCGTTTACTTGATTCATCCGCTTCGAGAGCACTTTTCCAGGACGGGTCAGGCGGCTTATGTCTCGGGAGACAGCTTTGTCTATTATGATCCTGACCGGGAGCCAGTGGGGCCTGACTTCTACGTGGTTCGCGGGGGCCGCCAGGAAGGGCAACCCAAGTGGGTGGCTTGGGAAGCGGGTTGGCTGATGCCCACCACGGTATTTGAGTTTTTGTCACCCTCGACGGAAGTGCGTGATCGAGGGGATAAATTCTGCATCTACCGTGATGCGCTCCGGGTGGAAGATTACGTCTTGATCGACCAGGAGAGCTTGCAAATTGAGGTGTATCATCTGCAATCGGAGCAATACGTCTCCCAGAACCCCGATCAAGACGGCTGGTATGAGCTACCCTCTTTGAGTCTTCAAGTTGGAGTAGAGGGAGACTGGCTGCGGCTGCGTACAGCTCACGGTGAATTGCTGCCCACGGCCAGTGAGACGGCGGTCCGTGAGCGGCAGCGGGCCGAGCAAGAGCAGCAGCGGGCCGAGCAAGAGCGACAGCGGGCCGAGCAAGAGCGACAGCGGGCCGACCAGCTGGAAGCGGAAAATCGTCGATTACTTGACGAACTGGATCGACTGAGAAGCCGGCGGGCAGAATAACTGGTTCTGGGTGCTGCTTTCGGCTGCTTGAGCCCAGGGCTTGAGGGGAGTATGTCGGTTGGCGCTCAAGTCTCTTGCAGTGGTGAATGAAGCCGCTTGTGTATCGCCCGTCCTTCAGCAGGGGCGCAGAATAGGGAAACTCGCTACTGCCCCGAAGACAAATTGGTGGCGTTAGAAAAAACCAAGCAGCGGAGTGACTGTCGCTTTCCCACTGGCAAAGTGCGAGAGCCACGTCCCTATCGCCATCCAGATACCTCTCCCCGGGAACTTCCCCGGGGCAAAGACCTGCCTGATGGAGACGGAATTCCGATGGACTCTGACTGGGTTGTTGACCAAACCCGTGTTTACTTGATTCATCCGCTTCGAGAGCACTTTTCCAGGACGGGTCAGGCGGCTTATGTCTCGGGAGGCAGCTTTGTCTATTATGACCCAGACCGGGAACCAGTGGGGCCTGACTTCTACGTGGTTCTCGGGGGCCGCCAGGAAGGGCAACCCAAGTGGGTCGCTTGGGAAGCCGGTTGGCTGATGCCCGCCACGGTATTTGAGTTTTTATCGCCCTCCACCGAGGTCCGTGATCGAGGGGAGAAATTCTGCATCTACCGTGACGCGCTGCGAGTGAAAGACTATGTCTTGGTCGACCAGGAGAGCTTGCGAATTGAGGTGTATCATCTGCAATCGGAACGATACGTCTCCCAGGAACCCGCTCAAGACGGCTGGTATGAGCTACCTTCTTTGGGTCTTCAGCTTGGAGTAGAAGGAGACAGGTTGCGCCTGCGCACAACTCACGGTGAATTGCTGCCGACGGCCAGTGAGACGGCGGCCCATGAGCGGCAGCGCGCTGAGCAAGAGCGGCAGCGCGCCGATCAATTGGAAGCCGAAAATCGTCGATTGTTCGACGAACTGGATCGGCTGAGAAACCGCCCGACGGATTAACGGGCTATGCGCGTGGTCGCCAGGCCCTCTGGAAAAGTTTCCACCGGGCTGGAAACTATTTCCGGCGTGGTGGCCATATTTTTCTCCAAAGCGCCCAAAAGGAGAAAAGGTTGTGACCTTTCGGCAAGCCTGTTTGGAAGGGCCATGCGAAGCTGATATGCTCGATGGGAGGGTTCTGGAACCCCCCGCAGGCCAGCTGCAATACCAGATGTCAGATTGGACTGGTTCGCGAACAGCCTCTTTTTCAAAACTCGTGCCGGCCGGGGCGTTTAAGAGTGTATTTCAAGAACTATTTTCGAGAAGCGTGGAGCCTTGATCTTGCGTGATCGGGCGACGGTCGCAAAAATGGCCAGCCCGGTGGAAGGAAACTTCACTCGTGCTTTTCGCGGACGCGAAGGCTGGTGGTGGTCCAGGATGCCTGGCGAAAGCTCCAGTGGGTGAGTTCCAGTTCGCGGCGATAAAGAGTGACCGGCTGGGTAGCCCGGTCGGCCAGTGAATAGGTGGTCAAGGCCGGGCTGGAGGGTTGGCGGGCCGAGCGATAGTCCAGGTAAATAAGGCTGGACCCGTCGGGGGACCAACTGGCCTGGTGGGCGGACCCACCGATCTCGGGTATGCGGGTGACGGTCTGGCTGGCCACGTCAATCAAGCCCAATTCGCCTCGGCGGTAGCGACCTTCCACGGTTTGAAAGAGAATGCGCACTCCGTCGGGTGACCAGCGGGGGTCGACTTCGTCCTCGTCGTCGGTTCGGGTTATTCGCTGTTGTTGACCGCTGGTCACGTCGATGCAGTAGATATCGGACTGGCCGTTGCGACGGCTGGCGAAAGTGAGCCGACGTCCGTCGGGGGACCAGCTCGGCGAGCAGTCCTCGCCCTGGTCCCAGGTGAGGCGGACGGCCTCGGCCTCGGGAGTGTCCAGGGCAAGCAGCATGAGTTCGTCGTTGCCAAAGCGGTCGCTGGTAAAGGCGAGCTGGCTTCCGTCTGGGGAGGGTGTTGGTTGGCGGTCCAGCCCCTTGCAGCGGTGAATGATTCGATTCTCTTGGTGGTCCAGATCCCAGGCGGCCAGTTCCCAGTCGCTGTCGACAAGCTTGCGATAGTACACTTCGTGACGGCTAGCGCAGTACGCGGCGTCCGCTTCGCTGCCGGTCAGGTTGGTAAGGCGCCGCCAGTCGCGGCCATCCCGACGGACCACGAAAATCTTGCTGAGCGGACCGCTTTGGGCTACCACAAAGAAGCGCTCAGACAAAGGGCCGGCGGTCCCTTGGACCACCAGCCCCAGTGCCAGTAAGATCGAGCAGTTTGCCGACTTCAACTAGCGGCGCTGCTTTTTCTTCATCATTCGGGCTACGGCGGCCGTGCTTAAGTGGCAATCCGTGATCAGCGAGGTGGTGTCCTCGTCGAGAGTGCGGTTCCAGCGATATTCGTAGGGAATACGGCTGACCAGAGCATAGTTGACGCCAAATTTGGTGAAGGCCAGCACCCGGTAGGCGTAGTTGCCAAAGGCATCTACGCCCCACGACTGCACCACCGGTTGGCCAGCGATGTTGACAGATTTAGGGGCAGACCAGTCGCCCCCCGTGATTTGCTTGATATTTCCCACCCATTCGCTGACAACGGCGCGCGGTTGCTTGCCTTCCAGGCTTGAGCCTGCCCAGATGCCCAGGCGAGCGCCAATGACTTCTTGGTAAAACTCTTTGTCGGCACCCATGCCGCCTTCGCTGTTTAGCACCCACGTGTCGTTCGGCATAGCGATGATCACATCGCCACCGGAGTGCGGCATGTCGACAGGCCTGTCATGGCGGAAGCCCTGGCCGTCGATGTTGCGGGGAGCGTCGGTTAAAGTTTTCCAGTTCGGGGCCGACCAGGCGGCCAGGCTGATTGACAGCCCAATACCGGCCATCAGCAGTCCTCGTATACGCAACATGAAATTCCTCCCAAGATAACTATGCTTGCCGTCGCCTTTTCCCGCGCGACTGCAATGAAATTGACCCCTGTATAGAGCCCCCTGCGGGTCGGGGTGCACTTGTTCGGGCTGCGCTTCGGTAGGTCTCCTCCGAGTCCTTTCTTGGACGTGGAATGATCCTCACGCGTCTTGTTTGAGGGCGCGCGCCCCAGGCTGCATCAAAGGTTCATCGTTAATCGACAGGCTCTTGTGTGGTCCCGCCAAACTCAGGAGCGGACTCCCCTTAGAACCCGTCTGTGATGCAGGCTAAGGGTTGCCTTGCTTGCTAAATTCTGAAAAGGGTTGCATTATGTCCTACCTGGTAGGACATAATGCTTGAGGATCCCAAGCAGCAGACGGTGTCCGTAAAGAGTTTCAAAGACGGAGGATGTAAGATGAAGCGGAATCGCCCCTCTCTCTTCGAGAGACTAAAGAGTGGAATGGACGACTTGCTCCTCTACGCGAAAGACGAGAAGCAACTGGTCGAGACACGCCGGAGTATTCCGGATCCTCCTCGAGCCTATTCAGCGGCTGACGTCGTTGCCGTGCGAGTCAAGCTGGGGTTGAGTCAATCCGGCCTGGCTGCCTTGATGCACGTATCTATCAAGACCGTTCAGAGCTGGGAACAGGGGCTGCGAGCCCCTTCAGGAGTCGCTTCCAGGCTTCTCCAGATGCTTGAGGAGCCTGGACCTTTTTTGAAGGCATTGCACAGGAAGCCTGCCTCCAGAGGGCGAGGGTCCATCGCCGGTTGAACCGGGTCGTTTCTGGCTGAGGGGTCGAACGATTCGTTCGCGGGTCTTCAGGCAAAAGGTCACCACTGTTCAGGCGATACCACATATGATATCGTTATTGAAGAATGATTCGAGCGACTCTTGATACGCCAGTTTTGGTTGCCGGCCTTGGTTCCCGCGGTGCCAGTTATAGAATTCTCCAGGCTCTCATTGCAGGCCGCTTCGAGGCGGCGGTATCGGTGGCTCTCTTCCTTGAGTATGAAGACGTGCTGACCCGTCCTGCCATTCTCAAGGAGCGGATTCCCGATCTCACGGCGGACGATGTTTTGGATGCTCTAGACTACCTGGCGGGCTTATTTTACCTGGCCCAGCCGATCTACTACCAACCCAAGCCGGCTCTACCCGATCCGGGCGATGAAAAAGTCCTTGAATGCGTTGTCCGCAGTCAAAGCCAGTGCCTCGTCACCATGAATCATAAGCACTTCCGCGAAGCGGCCCCTCTCTTTGGCTTTCAGTTGGTTACACCGGGCGACTTCCTCAATCTTTTGCAAAGGAGCACATCATGGCAATAACGCGAAAACCCGCGCAATTACCCCTGCGCCTACCCAGAGAACTCCACGCGGACATTCAGCAACTGGCAGAAGACCAGGGCGTATCGATGAACCAATTTCTGCTTTACGTGGTGACCAGCAAGGTCTCCGAAATGAAGCAGAGCAAAGAGTTCTTTGCTAAACGAATCGCGGGTCGAACCCGTCAGCAATCGGCGGAGGGGCTCAAGAAGATCCTGGACAAGGTCTCTCCGGCCAGCCGCATTGTCAAGGGAGACGAAGTTCCGGACGAGACCTGACCACGCTCCATCCTTCTGGTCCTTTCCACAGGCAGGGGATGAAGTGCCTTTCTTAAAAGCATCCCCCCTATGCCAGGCCCTCGTAACAAACCTACTGGGGACGACGACATCGAGGCCCCCCTACCTTCTACTCCGGTACCGGGCGGGGGGCAGCGCATCGCTCGTTCCAATCATAATATTTCTCGTCGTAACATCGATGCCGATGCGATCAAGGTCCTATACCGTCTCTATCGGGCCGGTCATACCGCCTATCTGGTGGGGGGAGGGGTGCGCGATCTGCTCTTGGGCAGGCGTCCTAAAGACTTTGATATTGTCACTTCGGCGCGACCGGCCCAGGTGAAGCGCCTCTTTCGCAACTGTCGGCTCATCGGCCGACGTTTTCGATTGGCCCATCTCCACTACCCTGATGGCAAGATCATTGAACTGTCCACCTTTCGAGCCAATCCAGACCTGGAGCCCCGCGACGGAGATGAAGAGGGCGACTTGTTGGTGGTGAGTGACAATCGCTTCGGAACTCCTCGTCAGGACTCGGAGCGCCGCGACTTTACCATCAACAGTCTTTTCTACGATATCGCCGGGTTTTGCCTGATCGACTATGTGGGTGGACTGGAAGACATTCGGGGTCAGGTCATTCGCACCATCGGCGAACCGATGCAGCGCTTTCAGGAAGATCCTGTGCGCATGGTCAGGGCGGTCAAGTTCTCGGCCCGGTTGGGCTTTGAGATCGAGCCAGCGACCTGGCGTGCCATGACCAGGCTGTCCTCCCTCATTCAGCGAAGCGCTCCGGCTCGCGTGTCCGAGGAATTGGCGCGATTGCTAGACGAGGGCGCGGCCGCTCGCTCGCTGGAGTTGATGGATGAGAGCGGGTTGCTCGAGGCCATCGATTTCCACCTGGAAGCGTACCTGCGCATCGCTGAGCGTGGCGAGTTGGAATATGATCACGACGGCCGGTTGCTGTATCGTTTGCTCAAGCGGTGCGATCTGCAGCGTGGTATGGGAAAGATGAGTCGGCCGCTGCTGTTTTGTTTCTGGATTTTGCCCATCGCCTTGATGGAGGGGTTGCTCGACTCCGAGGACGACGAGGAAGGGTGGAGCACGGTCGTCTTTGACAGTGTGGCTCGCCTGGGGTTCGCTCGTCGCGAGGCCGAAATGATGCACCTGACTTTGAGCCTGTTTCGGCGCCTGGCCTTGCGCCGCAAACGCAAGCGAGGCCAGGGTCGACCGCTCGAGGAGCGCGAGGGCTTTCCGGAAGCCCTGCGTTTGCTCGAGTTCTTTTCGGCCGAAGTTCCCGCCTACGCGGGCGAGTACGACTACTGGAAGCAGCGTCACGACGAGCGACAGCCTCAGCGTCGACCCGGCGCTGCGGTGGCTGCGGCCAGGCCTCGGACGGGTGCCCCAGGGATTCGCAAGCCGGTGGAGTTAGACCGTGGTAGGCGACGCTTGCGCCGGCGCCAGCCCAACGAGGAGGGCGGATCCGATGGCATTTGACGCCTCGAAGAAGGCGGCCGCGGAGGCGGCTGTCAAATTTGTGGAGCCAGACATGGTCGTGGGCCTGGGCACTGGTTCTACCTCGTTGCATATGGTCCGTCTGTTGTCGGAGCGCGTGGCTCAGGGGCTGAGAGTGGAAGCGGTGGCCACCTCCGAAGCGATTGCGGCCGAAGCGCGCCGTCTGGGCATTGTGCTGGTGGCCGATTATCCTAACTTTCAAAGGGTCGACGTCACTCTCGACGGAGCCGATGAAGTGGATGAGGAGGGCCGCCTGATCAAGGGTGGGGGAGGGGCTTTGCTGCGCGAGAAATTGGTGGCCACGGCCAGCACTCGTCTGGTTATTATGATCGACGAGAGCAAACGAGTGAAATGCCTGGGCCAGAACTGGCCGATTCCGGTGGAGATCGTGCCTTTTGGGTGGGCCCGACTGCAGAAGCGCATCGAGGAATTAGGGGCCAAGGTGCAGTTGCGTTTGCACGAGGGTCGCCCGTTTGTGACCGATCAAAACAACTATATCTTCGATTGCAACTTTGGGCCGATGGCCGACCCCGAAAAGGTGCATGCTCAATTGATTCAATTGACAGGGGTGGTGGAGACCGGGCTGTTTTTAGGCTTGACCAACACGCTGGTGATCGGTGCCGAGGACGGCACCGCCCGGGTTCAGCATTTTTACCCGGCTCCGCCCAACTACGTGAGGGCCTGAGCGTATATCAGGGGTAGACTGGCCGGAGGGCGCACTTCGCCACTTTCCCAGGCGGCCAGAATGGTTGGCGTTACTCCCAGTTGGATGGCGGCCTGGGCCAGGGTCAAGTTGATAGCCTGGCGGCGCGCAGCCAGGTCGGGCACGTAAAATTCCGGGGGGCGCGCTTGAAGCTTGGGTAGGGATTCGGCCAGCAGGCGGTCGCCCAGTCGTTTGAGTTGTAGGGGCTGATGAACGCGCCAAAATTCGCGCAAGGCGTCGTCGGAGAGAGCCGTCAGGTCGGGGCAGAGTTTCTTCATGGTCAACCTTTTCTTGCTCCGGCGGCCCGGATCCCTTGAGGAACAGGATTCAAACTTGAATGAATTTGATTCTGAAAACCAGGGACGGGCTGGAGGAAGTTGGTTCTCAGAAGCAGAACCTGCGACCAACCGTAGGGGAAGGGATCACTGTAGATGCCCAAGGAAAGAATTCTCGTAGTTGATGATGAGCGGAATATCGTGGAGCTCATTAAATACAACCTGGAGAAGGAGGGCTACGAGGTCATCTGCGCCTATGATGGCGTGGAGGCCGTGAACGTAGCCAAGCAGGACCGTCCAGACTTAATTATTCTGGATGTGATGCTGCCCGGTCAGGGCGGGTTGGAAGTTACCCGCATTCTGCGCCGCGAAATGAAGACGCCCATCATCATGGCCACCGCCAAAGGCGAGGAGATCGATAAGATCTTGGGGCTGGAACTGGGCGCTGACGACTATGTCCCCAAACCTTTCTCGCCGCGCGAGTTGGTGGCCCGCGTCAAAGCCGTGCTGCGCCGCACCAGTGGCAAGGCCGAAGAGAAAGACGAACTGGTTTTTGGTAACCTGTCGTTGAATCTGGTCAAGCACGAGGTGCGAAAATATGGCAAGGAAGTCGAACTCAAGCCGAAGGAGTTCGATCTGCTCAAGCTGATGGCCACCAACCCCGGCAAAGTTTTTACCCGCGACTTCCTGTTGGAGCAGTTGTGGGGCTATGACTATCTGGGAGATACGCGCACCGTCGACGTGCATATGCGCCGACTCCGTCAAAAAATCGAGGACGAGCCCTCCTCTCCCAAGTTGCTGAAAACCGTGCACGGCATCGGTTATAAGTTCCAATACGAGGATTCCGAGTAGCTCCACGGGGTGGCTCGCCGCGTCCGTGGTCAACTCCTTGATGCTCTGCTGGAGAGCCTGCCGGATGCGTGTCTGGGAGTCGACCGCAGCGGCAGAGTTCGCTTTGTCAATCAACGGGCCCTGACTCTGTTGGGCAGTGGGGTTAACGCTGAATGGGTTGATCAGTCGATCTGGGACGTGTTGCCGGTTTCAGACTTCCTCAAATTGCTGGGTCAGACCGTCAAGTCTTCGGTCGACACTTCCGTGGAGCAGGTGGTGGTAATACCCCCCCAGTCTCTGTGTCTGTGCCAGTTGGCCCCGGTCCACAACGACGAGAATCGCCTTCAAGGCTGGGTGGCCTACCTGCGCGACATGACTCCCGTCCAGCAGATCGAGAAAGGCCTCGATGACTTTTTGCGCGATGTGGGTCAACAGTTGCGCACTCCGCTGACGGCCATTAAGGGCTACGTGGAAACCTTGCTGGAGGGGGCCTACCAGAGTCCTGAAGTGACCCGCCGCTTTCTCCAGGTCATCAACGAAGAGACCAATCGGCTCACTCGCCTGGTTCTCAGTCTGGACGAAGCGGCCAATCCGGCGGCAGCGCCGGCTCAGCCGGTGCACGTGGACCTGGTGCCGCTGCTGCGTCGCGCCGCGACGATGTTTGAGGCGGTGGCCCGCGAGAAGAATCTGGCCCTGGTCTGTGATCTTCCCGACCGGCTGCCGCCTGTCGAGATTCGTGAAGATGAGATTCACAAAGTGGTGGTCAATCTGCTCGACAATGCTATCAAGTGCACCGGACTCAAAGGGCACGGTCAGGTCACTCTTCGGGCCGAGGCACGCCGTAGCGGCCTGGAGGTTCACGTGGTCGATACAGGGGTGGGCATCTCCACGGCTGACCTGGGCAAAATCTTCGACAAATTCTATCGAGTCCAGGATGGGCCCGCCTCCGAGTTGGGCGGCACCGGTCTTGGCCTGGCTGTCTCCAAGCAGGTGATGGAGGAGCATCACGGGCAGTTGGAAGTACGTTCTGAAGTTGGCCAGGGCTCCACCTTCACCGCCCGTCTGCCGTTCAGGCGGTCGGAGTAGGATTTATTCGCCCACAAAGAGGCGACCGTCCTGATCGAAGATCATCCACTCGCGGCCGTTCCAGAATGGCGGTAGCAGGCTGCCATTGAAAGGCGAGGGGACCTTTTCGGTGGACTCCACCTGAAAAGTCTGCGTTCCCAGGGACAGTTGATAGAGTTGGCCTTCTTGGGAGAGGGCCAGGGCGTCCTCTGTTCCCACCCATGGCGAGGTGGTGAAGTATTGGGGAAGCTCCAGACTTTCACAGCGGCTTGTTTCCAGTTGGACTCTAAGCAGGGTGCGCCCAAAGCTGGCCACCAGATCGCGGGGGCCGGCGGCCATGGCCAGCATGGGCAGGCTTTGAGCTCCGCAGAGTTGGTGTAGCTGCAGATCGGGTTTGAGCTTGAGCCACCACAACGACCCGTCGCTGCCACCCCAGTAGCAATGGGGTCCGGATACCCAGGGGGCCAAGGTGGCCGGTGGGCACGGGCATTGCAGGTGGAAGCGCTCCACACCCGAGTGCGGGTCGATACCGCTCAAGACTCCCTCTTCTGTCTGGTACAGGAGTGTGTCGTCGCACCACAATAGTCGCGGAAAACGGTTCGGGTCGGGACCCGAGCCCTCCAGGACCTGATTCCAGGCAAGTTGCAAGCGACCTTGATGGAGTCGAAAGAGCTGCAACCCTCGGTTTTCGCCGTCCATAACCAGGGCCGCCAGCCATTGGGCGTTGTCGGAGGCGATGGGGCAGAGCAGAGGGCCCCGCAATCTTTGTACCTTGCGGGCTCCACCGCGCGAATCCAGCAGGTCGATCAAGGTAATCTGATCTTCGCCGGGAATGGCCAGAAATCCATGCAGGTAGCTGGGGGGCGAGGCCAGCGGCGTATTGCCGGGTTGGGGCTGCTCCAGGCGCAGTGGGTGGCGCAACAAATGACGCAACTCCCCCCGGTTGCTGATCATGAATACCCGTCCATCCAGCAGTCCAGCCCACATCGGTGTTAGCCCGCTTTCTACCGGCCCGCTCCAGCGAGTGGGCCGGCGCATGGGAAGATGGTGGAGTGGAGTGTCGGCGAGGTCCGGCAGCCAATTGACGGGAGTCAGGCTGTGGCCGCAGTTGCGGCAAAAGCGCGACAGCCAGCGATTGGCAGCCTGGCAGTCCGGGCAGCGCCGATAGTAGCGCTGGCATTGAGCGCAGTTGCCTTCCATTGCGCTGCTGCCCAAAGGATGGGAAGCGGGATTTTCGGGGTTGGTCTCTGGATATGGGCATTCGCTGGGAAGCATGGGGGGCAGTTCGCACCCCGGACCAGGAGGGCCTGTTCTTTAACAGTTTGTTAAAACTTGTGCAGGTTGCGGGAGTCGATGGGGGGAAGACGAAAGGCGGGCCGGTGATGGACTCTGCCCTGCCTCAATCGGTCAAGCCTGCGAATGTCCAAGAGTTGGTGAGGGCTTGGAAAGTTTCCGGTCGCAAGGCACAGGTTTTGGAGACCCGTCTGCAGCGGGCGGTAGAAGTGGCGCGTCGCTACCGACGGGACCTGTTGCGTTTGGCGGAGCAAAATCGCTCTCGCAAACTGCAAGCCGACGGGTTACAGCAAAAGCTGCTGGAGTTGCTGGAACAGCGCAGTCCCGACGGACCTCCGCAGCAGACTCACTTGCCCGAGTTGCCTGGCGGAGATGAAAGCGTCCCGGCGGAGTATGTTCGACAACTCTTGGTGCGACTACGTGAGTCCCATGATCTGGTGGCGGAGTTTGAGACTTTGCTGGAGTTTCGTGAGAAGCAGGTCCACGAACTGTTGTCTCGACCCGCCCAGGGCGGTGCCGCCGAAGACTGGAGAATGTTCACCCTGCAGCGCGAATTAACCGAGGCTCGCCATCGGATTCGGCTGCTCACTCAAGAGTTGGCCCAACAGGATATCAAGGTTGTCGATGGGCGGCGTGTGGCCGAACTCGAGCAGCAAGTGGCCGCACTGGCTTCGCAGGGGGATGCCGCCCTTCAGGCCCAGTTGAAGGTCCGTGATCAGCAGGTTGCCCAACTCCAGGAGCAGGTCAATACCCGGTTGGAAGAACTAAAAAAGGCGGTCGCCACTATTCACGCCGCCCGTGACCGCATCAAGTCGCTGGAGAAGGAAGTGGAGAGCGTCAGGCAGTCGGCCAGCCAGAGTGGTCATGACGGCCACGATGAGGCCGGCGAGTTGCTGATTGAAGTCACCAATCTGCAAGATGAAATCGCGCACTTGCAAGAGGACAATGAAGCGTTGTCTGCTGCTAAGGCCGCTTTGCAGGCCGAGAATGCTCAACTGCGGGCCAACACTGGAGGGGAGCGCACCGTCAAACTGGAGGCGGCTCTGGTTGATTTGCGCCAGAAGCTACAACTGGCCGGGTCGAAGTATCAAGAAGTTAAGGCCGCTTTGATCGAAAAGCACCAGCAGTTGATCCAGATGCAAAGTCGCAGTGTGGAACTGGAAAAAAGCAGTGAATTGATTCACCATAGCGGACGCACGCTGGAATCGGCGCTGGCCGAAAGCAAGAAGCAGAACAGCATGCTACAGGCACAATTGGAGTCGGCGCGCAGGGCGGGGCCCACTGGCGCGGCCGTGACCGGCGACGCCGCCGAGGCGCTGGCCTCGATGGAAGGTAAGCTTAAGGAGGCGCGGCGCAGCGCCGTGCGGGCTCAGGCCGAGGCCGGCTTGAAGCGCAAAGAGATGGCCAGGCTCCAAGAACAGGTGTCCCAACTGAAGGCTCAGGTGGTTGAACTGGGCGGAAGCGTGTCGGCTTAGAGGTAAACGACCACTTCGGCCCGACGCAGAAGGTCGCCCTCGTGCATAAAGCCGGGGCGAGCGCAGCGGGCGATCTGGTCAAGGCGTTCGGGGTTGGGCAGAGTCTGCAGCTCCAGATGAAGCCGGCTGTCGACCGACTCGCCCTCTTGGGGAACCACTCGCTCCAGGCCGCAGCGCTCTTGAAGATCTTGGAGCTGCTCTAAGAAAGGGCCGGCGCCGCTCCATTCGTCTCCTTCGTAGCGCATGTAGTCTTCGACATTTTCGCTGATTTCCAGCAGCCACTGGGCGCGTTGTCGCGGGGCTTCGGGGGGGGATTCTTGGAGCAGCGGCTGCAGCCGTTTTTGCAGCGAGGCCGGTAGCTTTGTGAAAAGGTCGCTCCAGGCCGGGGTCGGTTGCAGGGCAGGGGGGGGCGACAAGGTTGGGTGTGCCGCCGGAACTCCCGTCAGGGCCTCCCGCAGTTGGCGCACTTCCTGGCGCAGAGCGCTCAGTTCGCGCAGCACGGTTTGTTGGAAGTCTTCTTGCATAACCCCTCCTCAGTACTGTTTTCCCAGTTGGGAACCATCTAAATGAGCCACCTGCAGCCCCTCCCAGTCCGGGGCGGAGAGATGTACCGACAGCGTTCCGTCGACTTGCAGCTCGAAACACAGGGAGAATTGCTCCATTTGAGACGATTTTAGGGCAGGCACCTCCATACTGCAGCGGGCCAGCAACTGGATGTCGGGATTAGGAGCCCCGTTGATCACCAGGGAGTCGCGGTGACCGGCGTTTTCTAGCAGGACCAGCGTATTGGGTCCGGCCTCCAAATACAATCCGTCCAGGCAGCTTCGCAAGCCTTCGACAGGAATGGGTGTGCCCTCGGGTAGCACTTCTTGAAACCAGGTTTCGCCCGAGTCCACCACCTGAAAGCCCAGTCGACAGGTCGTGGCCGTATAGCTGTCGTGGGGTTTCCAACGGAAGCGCACCCCCGGCCGGCGTAATCCGCGGGAGAGTTGCACTCCGCTGGGCAGGCCGGGCAAAGGGGGCACACAGGCTCCCTCGACCACGCAGCCCTTGAGCAGATCGGGGGCCAGATGCAGGCTGTTGGGAAACGTTTCCAGCAGGCCGGCCTGGACACACGGTAACTGGCTGGCTTTGCCTACGCGCAGGACCACCTCGGGCGATTCTATTTGATGGCGTTGGAGCATTTCGCGGACGCTTTTCAAGCTCTTTTGCAAGAGGGGTTGAACAGCCTCTTCCAGTTCGGCCAGGGTGGGCAGTTGCACGGATTGTCGCCAGTGGCTGGCTGTTACCAGGCGTTCGCGCCCGCCTTCGAGGACGGTCAGGCTGGGGAAGTTCAGCCAGCTTTCCAGGGTGGGTACTCCTTTGACCAGATCCAGCTTGAAAGTCTCACACCAGTGTGCCAGCAGGTTTTGATTGCGCTGCCAGGCCACCCGTTGACTGCCGCCTAACTCGGGATCGGGCCAGTTCCAGTCGTGCAGCGCCGTGGCCAGACGATGGAGAACCTGGTCGAAGAGCAACTGGGTGACGTCTTGTCCCCCAAAGCGGCGTTCGCCGGTGGCCCCCACCACGCTGGGGACCACCTGATAAGCAAAAGATTCGCTGTCGCCCTCGCAGGCCTGTTGCAGCGACTCCAGCCGCAGCAAGGTTACATCCAGGGTGCCTCCGCCTAAATCATAGACCAGTAAGTGCCAGGTCAATTCGTTGGAGCCCAGCCGCGAATGCAACTGGGCCAGGTTGTGCCAGTCGCGCAAGTAGTGAAAGGCGGCCCCGGTTGGCTCGTGCAAGGTGAGCGGTTGGGGCAGGTCGGTCCGCTCCTGGCGGGTCCAGTGCCGCCAATGGTCCTGCAGAGCCTGGTGGGCCGCCTGTTTGAGCAGTTCGATCTGGCGCAGCGAAAAGCGCGAGGGGTGAGTGATCAGCATGCGTTCCACCATCACCTCCGAGGAGCCCTGGGTGAGGCGGTGCAGCAGGGCCTGATCAAGTACTTCACGGTAAAGGTGAGAGAGGGCTTGCGTGGCCGTGAGCAGCACTGTCTCACTGGGTTCGTCGAGGGGAACCACCTCGAAGGGGTTATTGTCGTCGCCCACACGACGCTTGGCCTGGCTGATGACCGAACGTTGGGCGGCCGGGTCCAGGCGCCGACGCAGGGCGCGCTGGCCCACTTCCCACTTGTGCTCCTGGATCCAACGCAAGTAGCAGGTGGCCGACGGCATTTCCAATTGGTCGTCGAGACGCACTCTCTCCACCTGTTTGGTCTCGCTGACCAGGGCGGCACAGGTGGCGGTGGTGCCCAGGTCGACAGCCAGGTAGCCGGGAAATGCCTCGGCGGGTTCGGCTTGAAAACGCAGGTGAAAGAGCCGTTGTACCGGATCATTGCTGACCGGAATCAGTTGCAGGCGGCGTTGGACGGCATTCTCCACGGTGGTGGATTTGCGCAGGTGGCCTGGCATTCGCAAGCGCACGGTGCGCGGCGAGTCGGACTGGATTTTCCAGGGCGGTGGCTCGCTGGTTTCCAGAGGAAATTCCTCGTTGAAGTCGAGGTCACGCACCTTCAACTGCTGAACGACCAGTTCTTGACGGGGCGCCGAGCCCGGGGGCCCGTTGTGGAGGATGAGTTCGAAAGCAGCCGGGTGGCGCAGCCCCAACACAGCGAACCAGTCTTTGCGCTGCTCGTAGCCGAACGGTTCGAGGTAGAGTTCGGGGGCCAGAATAAACTGCAGGCTGAGGGCCAGCTCTCCGCGTAGACTTTCTCGGCCACTGGTGCCTTTTTGGCCTCGATCGAGGTAGACAAATTTGACCACCCCCTGGCGCTGCAGGGGCTGAAACTGGTCGGCGCTGCGTTGGCGCAACAGGGCCAACTCTTCCGGCGAGAAACGAAAGCGAAAACTGTAGCGAGGCCGCTCCACGGCGTCGAGTTCGAGATGTTCCTGGTCGGCATTTTGCGGAAGGGGCTCCAGGCGGGCCCAGGCCGGCTCAAGTTGAGGACAACCCTCCAGCCAGACGCGTCCCCGTCGCAGCACCAAAGCGCCTTCAAGGTAGGGTTCGCTGTCGGAACTGAGGACCACTTCGTTGGCGCTCAGTTCCAGGTAGAACTCGGGGGCGGGCACAAAGGTCAAGGAAGTGCTGGCCCGGATCTCCTGTTGACCCACATTGATACGAATTTCATGAGGCAGGTCCTCGGGACCGGGCACCTTGAGTTTGCGAACGGGAAATTGCACCGCGTCACCGGGCTTGAGCGGAACTTCGCCCAGGCTGCTGTAGTCGAGTTCGAGCCAGGGCGCGCTAAGGCGGAAGTCCTGCGGCGTGAGGCGCAGGTGACCGGCCTCTCCGCAGTGAGCCACCCGCAGTCGCAAGGACGGGGGACGCTCGCGGTTGAGTACCGGCGGATCGAGCAGCACCCAATCGTCGCCCAACTTTGACTCGAAGCCCGCCTCCACTTCGACCAATCGCCTTCCGCACCAACTACAATACTGATCGCTGGCCTGCAGAGGCCAGGCAATACAACTCGGCTCCCGACAACTACGCATACGGGAGTTACGGTTTGCGAATGGCCAGCAGTACCCCTGGTGTCATTTTTGTGCGTAACCGTGAAGCTTGACTTGTCTATTTGGCATAGCTAAGATAGCCTTATGGAATGGACAATTGCCGAAGCTCGTCAACGTTTCTCCCAGCTGGTCAAAGACGCCCACCAGGAACCGCAGCTGATCACGAACCGCAATCGCCCGGTGGCCGCCGTGTTGGATGCCGAGACTTTCCTGAAATTCCAAGAGTGGCGGCAACAGTGCCGGCGATCACTCTTTGATTCTCTTCAGGATCTGGGCAAAATCTGCATGGAAGAGAACTACCAGCTGGTTATTCCGGATCGCCTGAGTCGAAAGAATCCGTTTGCCGAAGTGCTCGATGAGATTTCTTCTTGATACGAATATTCTTGGTGAACTGACTCGACGTTCAGTGAATCCAGGTATCGCGGAATGGGCAAAGGGGATCTCACGCGTGAGCTTGAGCGCGGTGACTGTCGAGGAGATCGCCTACGGGCTCGCATGGCGGCCGAACGCCCGCGTTCAAGGATGGCTGGAACGCTTCCTTGATGAACACTGCATTGTGCTCGAGATTACCCGAGAGATAGCTCAAGCAGCCGGTCATTTGCGTGGCGGCCTTCAATCCCGCGGCGAGACGCGTTCTCAGGCGGATATGCTGATTTGTGCCACAGCAGCCATTTTCGGTCTAACACTGGTCACCAGAAATACGGCAGATTTTAAGGGTTGTGGGGTAGCTCTTTTGGACCCTTACCGGAGCCCGAGTCCACCAACGGAGGTTTCCTGACCGCAGGTCTTGATTGTGCTTCCCAGTAGTTCCGGTTTGCCGGGACCAGCTGTCCGTTTTCAATATGCACTTGAAGACATTGTTCGTTCGGGTTAAGGTTTTGGCGATGGCCAACCTCCTGCAAGAGTTTGGTCCTCATTTGCATCGGCCCTACAGCGACACGCTTCATGGGTCCCGTCACGCGAATATGAAGGAGCTTCGCTTCACCGTGATTGACGGTGAATGGCGCGTGGCTTATGCTTTTGACCTGCACCGGTGTGCCATCCTGCTGGTGGGAGGCAGCAAATCCGGCCAAAGTCAAGATAGCTTCTACCGCGCTTTGATCGCCACTGCCGACGAGCGTTTTGACCAACATCTGGACGATCTGTCTTAGCAGAAAGGGAACCACGTCATGGCAAAGTCACTGAAGGAAATGATGGACAGCCTCACGCCAGAGGAGAGGAGCGAGGTTGAACAATCGGCGCGAGCTTTGATTGAGCAGGAGCACACCTTACGAGATCTGCGCCGGGCCCAGTCGCTGACCCAGGAAAGGTTGGCCGAAATGCTGGGCATTGAGCAAGACAACGTCTCTCGCATGGAGCGCCGCGCCGACATGCTGTTGTCGACCATGAGCAGCTACGTGGAAGCCATGGGCGGGAAGTTACGCCTGGTTGCCGAGTTCCCCAACCGCGCCCCTCTGACGATCCGGCTTAGCGACGTGACCGGTCAGGGCCGCCGCCCTCGTCGGGGGAGGTCGAAAGGGGAAAAGGCTTAGGCGGGTTTGCGAATGGCCAGCAGTACCCCTGGTATGGCGTCATTCAAGGCGATTCCTACTCCGGTCAGGGATTCACCGGCGATGACACCAGAAGCGATGGCGACGACGTATTTTTCACATTGCTCCGGTTTGGCTCTGGCCCACATCTTGGCAAGCAGAGCGCCGATAAAGAAGGAGAGCGCATTGCTGAAGGGGATGACGAAGGCCAGGCCCAGGCCGGTGGCCGAGGGCAGATAGTTGCGGGCGGCCTTGGGGATGAACATTTCGATCAGGGGCAGCAGGATGCCCACCAGGGCGCCCACGACCAGTCCCGCCCGGGCGGTGGGATGGAGCGCCTGGATGCCTTGCGAGAGCAGTTCGGCGACCTTTTTCCAGACGGTGGCTGCCGGGGCCGGCCACATATCCCCGCCCAGGGCATCGGCCGTGGGTACCAGCAGATAGAAGGCGGGCACTACCACCAGGGTTCCGGCAAAGACACCCATGAATTGCGCAATAAATTGACGCCGAGGATTGGCGCCCAGAATGTATCCGCTTTTGAGGTCGGTGAGCAGGTCGGCCGAGGCGCTTGCGGCCCCGGCGGTGACGCTGGCGGTCATCAGGTTGGTGATCATATTGGTTGGCACCAGCACGCCAAAGCTGAGTTGGGCCACTTTGCCCATGGCTCCCATAGGGGTGATGTCCGACTCGCCGGTGGCCCGACAGGCCACCAGGCAGAGCACGAAACTGAGTAGCACGGCAATGACGCCTGCCCATACGGCGGTGCCAAAGGCCCGGTGGAGGATGTAGACACAGCCTGCGCCGGCTATGGTTCCTCCGATGACAAACCAGCTATTGGGCACCTGAATCGCTTCCAGTTCGGGGTTTTCGGCTTCTTTGGCACCTCCAAAAATGGCCGTCAGCCCCGAAAGGGCGCGCACCACCGTGCGCCATTGCAGTGCGAAGGCGAACAGGCTGGAGGTGACCATCATGGCCGCTCCACACCAGGTGCTCCAGGACACAATTTCGCGAAAGCCCAGTTTGTCGGCGTGAATGGCGCCCAGTTGGACCATTTGGGGGGCCAACACCAGGTAGTTGACGATGGAGCCAAACAGCATGGACCAACACATTTTCCAGCCCACGATGGCGCCAGCCGCCAGCAGGACCAGACTGAGGTCGAGGCCCACCGTCCATTTGGCAAAGGGATGGCCAAAATAGTTCATCGGGGGGGTCCGCAAAGTGGGGATGCCCGTTTTGTCCATCACTTCCAGGCAGGTTTTCCAGAGCGCCGAGAGGCCGCCGGCCTTGGCCAGAGCCCCGGCTTTTTGACGGGCCTCCTCGCCCTCGGAGTGGAGACTTTTGAGAGTCTCGGCCGCTGCGATACCGGACGGGAAGCGTAGTTGATCCACGTCGATCATCTGTCGCTTCATAGGAATGGCCAGAAAGACGCCCAGCATGGCCAGGAAGAAGGTCCAGATGGCCAGAGTTTGCCATTCCATGTGATGACCGGTGAGCATGAGGTAGGCCGCCACGGCACTGACCATGGTGCCGCCCGTCGAGTATCCGGCGGAGCTGGCGCAGCTTTGCATGCAATTGTTTTCCAGCACCGACATATTGAGGCGGAACATCTTTCCGATCGAGTAGGACAGAATGCAGGCCGTGATGCCGATTCCCAGTGCCCATCCGGTTTTGAGGCCGATGTAGAGGTTGGAGAGGGACATCACGCCGCCCAGCACCGAGCCGATCAAGATGGCTCGCCAGGTCAATTGGGGAACGTGGTCGCCCTGGTAGTAGTGCTTGAACCAGTAGGCCTCGCGCTCGGCCACCGGCAATTGACCCAACTCATCCAGATTGAGGATTTTCTCGGGGTCACTGCCTCGGTCAAAACCGATAGAGCCGATGGGCTGGGAATCTTGGTCGTCGGACACGGGGTCACTCCAATTGCTGCATGAGATCTTCGTTAGACTCTACGGGACAGGGCTGCAAGGGATGTTGCCGTCCTTTTGCCGAGTCGCCGGAGCCGACATTCAGTGACTCTCCAGTTTTTGCAATTCGATTTGTAGTTTGTCCAGGTGCTCGGACCACTGCCCGGCCAGTTTCTTTATCTTGGGATCCGACATGTCCCCGCTGCCGGTCAGGCATGCCTTGAGAAATTCTTCCATGGTGGCGTAGAGGGCGTCCAGTTCGGCGTGCACGGCAAGCACGCTTTTGGGGGGAGCCAACTGTCGAAGTTGTTGGTGTTGGGTCTGGACCTGCAGCAACAACTGCTGGATACTTTTGACTCGTTGCTCGGGCGCCAACTGCGAGGACTGCTTGAGTTGTTGCTGAAATTGAGGAAGCTGCAGTTGATAGGGCTCGGATTGTTTGAGGTACCTTGCTCCCTGAGTGCTCAGCCCACCGCAGCCCAGCAGGGAGCCCAGTATAGCCCCGGTCAACCCGCGTGCCAGCCAGTTCATCCACTCCACCATCCTTGCATCAATTGGCGCAAATCCTCCAGCGTGGAGGGTTTGCGCAAGAAGTGACAGGGCTGCAGCGGCTCCAGGTCATACTGACAAGGTCCGTGGCTGAGAAGTAGCACCGGCTGCACCAACCCTTCGTCTCTCTTCTGTTTTACCCACTCCGGGCCAACTCCGTCCCCCAGGTTGATGTCGATGACCCAAAAGTTGGCTGACCGCATGAACGGAGTGGCCTGATGAAGGCTGGCGCATACCTGCAGATCGGCGGAGCGGCCCAATTGCTGGGCCACCCGACCTACCAGCAGGCGGAAAATAGGGTCGTCGTCGACGACCATTACGAACTCCGCAATTGTTCCATCACCTCGGTCACGTATTCGGCGATTTCGGACCGGCGTAGACGGCTGAAATCGAGCATCTCCATGACAAACTTCAGCACCTGCCGAGGGTTGCCCAAAATGCCTCGTTCGACACCGCGATAGACCACCTGGCCCATGGGCTTTTGCACTTCGGCTCCGACTTTGCAGTCGGGGTACACCTGACGATAGAGGTCGACCACCTTTAAGCACAGATCCTGGTAATCGCGCAGACCCAGGGCGGTAAGGCGATGCAGGCGTTCCTCGCCGACCACATTGCGCAGTGCGCCCACGCCCCATGGGTCTTCGGTCAGCGCGAAAACGCAGTAGAGCGGTTGGTTTTCCTGGTAGATAGGCGGAAAGCTGCGGTGAACGGCCTGGCCTCCTCGTTTGGCTCGTTCCAGGCTGAAGCGACTGCGCTCTTGGCCCAGGGCAGCCGTGGCATAGTAGCCGAAAACCAGGTCGGCGAACTCCTTGCCGGTCGAGTTGAGCAGGGCATAAAATTCGGCCTCGTCAAAGAGGACCACCAGCCCACGGTATCCGGCTCTGTTGGCCAACCAGGCCAGGCCGCCCACCAGATAGCTATAGAGATGCGCCCAGGGGCGGTAGTCCTTGAGGGCAAACATGCGGTGGCCGCGCACCCGGGTCCGCTGGCGCAGGCGCGCTTCCAGTTCTTGATTGGATTGGGAGGCGTGCCCCTCGATCCAGTCTTGCAACTCTTCGCGCAGGGGATCCTCGGGATCGAGGGCTCGCCAGTAAGCCACTACGGGAGAAAAGTAGTGGTGGTAGAGGTCTTTGCCGGGTGTGAAAAATCGTGCAGGCAAGGGGTCTTTGCTGCCCGCCTGGCCCAATTTCTCGAGCAGCAGGCCCAGACCGTTAGCGCCCGAGTCGGAGTCTGGATAGCGCAGTCCGCGGGTGAGGGCTCGATAGACCCGTTGCGGGTGGCTGGGCGGCACTTCTTCCTCGTCCAGGACCACTCGGGTGCACAGAAAATTTTGGGCCAGGGCTTTGTGTTCGAGCAGTTCGAGCAGGTGAGTCTTCCCGGTCCCGTAGTCCCCCAAAAAGACGCGGGCCGCGCCACGCACACTGGTTTCCTCCAGATCCTGATCGATCAGGGCCAGTTCCTGATCGCGGGCGACGGTCAAATCTTCTGGTCCGACCCGGGGAACCACGCCCAGGCGCAAAGCTTCCAGGGTCTGCAGGTGGGGATTTTTGGCGGCCCGGCGGCGCCGAGGAGGATGGAGGGTGGGACTAGACATCCAGAAAGTCGTGAGCCTGGTCTGGGGAAGTAACTCCGTGGGTCAGCATGTTTTCGGCCATCTCCTCGCTCATCCACGATTCGCCGTTCTGTTTTTGTTGATGCAAGAAGGCCACCCACGATTTCACAAAAGTGCGCCGGTGGCCCACTTCAAAGCTGTACTGGGCGCAGGCCCGGGCCAATGCTTGCAGGTTGCCTTGCTGAATGGCTTCGGTGGCCGTCCATTGTTCGGCCACCTGGAATACCTTGAGCAGTTTTTGGCCAATGGCCAGCAGCAACTCTTCGGGTTGAAGCTCTAACTTTTCCAGGTCGATCAGGGTGGACTGAGGGCTGATGCGCGACAGTGGCAGGGGGCTGCGCAGGCGCTGGTCCAGGGCCGGATATTCGGGTACGACCAGGCGCAGAAACTCGGGCGGAACCGCGTACAGGAAGAGCACTCCGGGCAGTTGGGCGCTGCCGCACAGGTCGATGACCTGGCGCAGATTGTCGCCCAGCGCGGCAATTCGACGTGTGCTCAGGGACAGATTGCGGTCGACCTCGTCAAACATCAGCAACAGCCCGGGGTAGCCAAATCCAGTCATGGTCTGGCACAGGCTGCGCAGACTGGCGAAGGCGTTGTTGTGGTCGATCACTTCGTAGATGCCGTATGGCTTCAGTTCCTGGCGGGGGACCGGGTCGGCGCGCAGCCAGCTTTCCAAAAGGGCTTCTCCGGTGCTGTCGCCACTCCAGCAGCATTGCAGAAAGGCGATGACGGCCCGCCGAAATGTGACCGAGTCCACCTGCACTTTGCGCGAGATGCGCTTGAGCCAGGCGGCTCTCTCTTCGGGTGTCTGGCGCTGGGCCAGGCCGTCGGCAAAATCACGCAACAAATCGCCGATTCCGCGGGTGGGCGAATCCCCGGTTTGGGCGGGAGGACCGGCCAGTTGACTGACCACCGCCCGATACACCTTGAGCGGATCTTCGTAGGGACATTCTTGGGGGGAGAGTTGTACCAGCGAACACAAAAAGCCTCGCATCCAGGCCAGATCCCGTAAACAGTGCAGAAAGTGGGTTTTGCCGCCCCCGTAGTAGCCCTGCACCAACTTGAAGGCAGACCCCCGGTTGCCGTCCAGCAGACGGTCGAGGTACTCAGTGGCCAGAATGTCCAGGTAGTGCTGGTTGCCCACGTTGATAAAACTGAGGCCATATTCGGGAGGTTGACCCGCCTCGCCGACCCGACTGATAATGTGCTGCGCCAGGCGCGGAGTAAGAGATGTCAACGAGATGGGCCTCCCTGAAAGGCGATGCTGAGATAATACTGGCCCTGTGCGGCCTCTTCTAGAAACATGACGCGGTCCTTACTGCGGGTGCTGCCCAAGGTGGCTGTCCCCAGAGTGAGCCGGGCTCCCTGGTGCTCCAGCACGCGAGAGCGGCGCAGGCGGGCCAGGTCGTAGGCAAAGCGCACTTTGCCATAGGGTCGAAAGGCCTCTCGGGTAGGATCTTTGCGGAAGCGGTCGCTCTGCAGCAGGAAGGCCAGTTCGGGAAGCAAGTCGACCAGGTCGACGCGCTCCCCCAACTTGAGACCATGGCCGGTCAGGCAGCGACGATAGGCTTCGTAGGTTTTGGCCAGAAAATCTTCAGGCTGAAAGTCACCGCTGTCGAGGCTGGCCAACAAGCGGGCCCGTTCGCGCAAAATCAGGTCGGCATCCAGTGTGGTTCGCCCCAGTTCGAGACGAGCGTAGCTGAGAATGGCCTCCCCTTTTTTGAAGTCCAACTCTACGTTGAGAGGCTCCAGGCGCAAGGTTGGGGGCGAGGCCCCCAGCGTCTGGCAGGGCAGCCCCTGCTGTTCGGCGGCATCGCGCAGTTGCTTGGAAAACCGCAAAGGGCGCTGGCGCTCTTCCTGCTGACACCAGGCTTTGATGGCGTCGGCGCGGACGTCGGGAAGGTCGGGAGCCTGGCTGGATTCCAACTGAGCCAGCACCTTCTGGGACCGACTCAGGTCGCTTCGCTCCAGCAGATCGCCCAGTTCGCGCCACAATTTTAGCTGTTGTTTGCTGTGTTTCTCCCAGGCTTCCCATTGCTGGACTTGCCGGGTTACGGTTTCTGTTGTATTGAGGGACTCCACGCCAACGGCTTCTACACAGACGACGAGGGGCCTTTGTCTCAGCTAGAAGGTGGTCTCGTAAACTCCCTGCAGTTTCCATACGGACCCGCCCGCCATCTGACGGCCTTTGAGGTTGGTGTCATACTCTATGGAGGCACCGTTCTTCATCCAGACGGCTTCAGCCGAAACCGCACCGAGCAGGCGTGCCCCGTCAATGCGGGTGATCAGGTCTGCCCCCTCGGCCACCATGGTGGCCTTGCTGTCCTTGTTGAGGTTGAGGGTGGAGAATCCGCGCACAATCGGCAGTCCGGTTTTGGGGTCGATCGGCTTGTCCTCGCTGGTGAAGTACACCTGCATCGTGGCCGGGTCACCCTGGAAGTTGACCTCGCCGTTGACGGTCATGGTTTTGCCGACGTAGACGATCACGTCGCCTTTGCTACTGTCGATTTGGATGCTTCCATCGATCTTGAATTCGTCCGAGATATAGTATTGGCCACCCGTTAAAATCAAGGTCTGATCCTTGGGGACGCTGATACTCTTATAGGCTTTGTTGGAGGGCAAGGTCATGGGAGTGCTCACGGTGGCCGTCTGCTTCTTGCCATCCTTATCGGTGTATGTGATCTCTTTGGTTTCGGCGGGGAAGCTACTCAGTTCCAGAATGGCTTCTGACAGGGGGTAGGGCGACTTGGCCGGCACAATCGAACCTGGAGCCCCCGGCTTGAGGTCCCCGGTGTAGTGAACGCTGGCAGTCGGTGTGACGGGCGTGGGTGGGAGAGCGGCCGCAAGGTCGGGAGCGCTGATGGCCATGCGGGCCTTTAGTGCGGCCGCCTGAGCTTCGGCAATCGCAGCCGCTGCTTCGGTGGTGGGATCTGGTGGCTTTGTCAGGTCCCCTTCCGCCTTGGAAGTGTCGGAAATGTGCATCATTTCGGCGGTCTGTAAGTGGGCCCCATCTTCGGTGGTATTGGTGAGCGGGTCGATGTAGCCGTCCATCTTATCGGTAGACTTCGTATCGCGGGCCCCACCGGTATATTTCGTGAAATCATAAGCCTTGGTGGTGGAGCCCCCTTGCAGCATCACGGCGCTGCGGGCCGAGGCGGCGTTGACAAAGCCCGTGGGCTTCCACACGGCCGTACCAATCACGCCGGACAGGCTGCGTTCTTTCTTGTCCGTCAACTTGAGCCGCACTTCAGACTCGATTTTGGCCGAGTTTTCAGGAATTTCGGTGGTGCTATAGGGGTCGCTGTAGGTGGTGGTCTTGAATCCCCATTTGTCCGTGACCGTGGTGGCTGTCTTGTTGGTTTGATTTTTGACGTTCACGTAGTAGTGTAATTCAGGTTGGCCGTCCACCTCACCATCCAAAGGGCCGCTGAATTTGGGGTCTTCGCGCAGCTTCAGCATGGCGTGCTGCAGTCCGGCGAAGGCGATGTAGCGGGAGGTCCCCGCGTTGCCGGACCAGTTGGTGGTGCGGAAGTTTTGCAGGGTGTTGCTGGCCACAACCGCAGTGATGATGGCCAGTAGCATCGTCAACATGAGGACAATGCCTAAAACGGAACCCCTACGCTGTTTCATTGTCACCTCGTCAGTTTCTGGCTTTCAGTTTGGTTTTGATGTTGATCAGAAAGCGGCCGTCACGCGACTTAGTACCGATTATAACATTAATGTTGGTCGATGACACTACTTCCACAAAATATACTCGATGGGCGACCATTCGGGTTGGCTGGGCATAGCCCTTCCAGTAGGCGTCGTCATAGCTGGCGGGGATGGAGGGTGGCGCCGTAGCGGTCGGGCTGATGGCTTCGTTCTTGCGGAAGAGCGACGGTTCGTCGCCCTGCATGGCCACGTAGTAGCCCACGATGTTGTACCAGTTCAGTTCGCCGGAGGTGGGGTCAAAAGTGGTCTCACCCTTGTCGTTGCGCGGCGTGCCGAAGGTCACGTAGCGCTGGTTGAGGCTGTCTCCACGCACGCAACCGGCGTTGCTCTCCAAGAGCTCGGTCACCAGGCGACTGCTGGCCATTACGCAGGCCTGCTGAAGTTCGGTGATCAGGGTGGTGCGACTCAGATAGCGACTCCCCGACAGGAGCACGCGGTCAATCGACAATAAAAGCAAGGAAACCAGGGCCAGGCTCATGATGATTTCGGCCAGCGAAAAGGCTTTCCTAGATGTCGCTGAGGATGGTGCGATAGACAACTTCCTTCTTACCTCCAACCTCGCTCAGTTCGTTAAAATTGACGCGAACCGTGACCACCTTCATCGAGTCGGCCAGCAGCGGATTGCTGTGGTTGGCCACTTGAACCGTGCATACATAGGTGACTTCTTGAGAAACACCGTTGAGGGTGGTGGTGATCGTTTCTGGAATGGGGGGACCTACCAACAGGTCGACTCCGCGAAAGCCGGCGGTGACACAGTTTTCCATCTGCTGTCCGGCGATAAAGTTGGCCACCATGCGATCGCGAGTGTGACCGATGACCCGGGCATGAACGCCCCAGATGCCGGCGAGGTAGACCAGAACGGTGGCGAAAAGAATACTGCCGAGCAAAACCTCTAGCAGCGAGAAGCCCCTGGGCCGTCGCAGCATCCCCTGACCTCCCCTCTTAGTTTTCTCCAAAGTCCAGACCGTGCTGGACGCGCATCACCATGGCTTGAGTCTCAAGTTCCACCGCCAGAGCTTCGCGATTGAGTTTGCGCAGAACGCCGGCGTATTTTTCGTAGATAGGAATCAATTCCACCGACTCCGGTCCGAGAGACTCCTCCAATGAGCTTACCACAAAGCTATACAGGCGACTTGCTTCTTCGTATTTTTTTTGAAAGGAGAGCAGATCGGCAAGACTGGTGGCAAAGTCGGGATGCTCGGTGCCCAGCGCCTGTCGGCGCACTTCCAGGGCCTTGCGGTTGCATTCTTCTTGCTTCTCCAGGACGCCAGCGGCCCCATAGATGCGGGCCTGGGTTTCCAGTACCTTGGCGTATTCGGGATGGGCGTCGCCCACCGTCGATTCCACCACCGTCAACCATTCACGAGTCAGTGGTTCGGCCATGGACCAGCGCTGCTGGGTGACATAGATGTCGATTTGGGCGCACAGGCTTAAGCTGACTTCAGGATGCAGGTTGCCCAGGGCGCTTTTGCGCAGGGCCAGTGTGCGTTGACCCAATTCGAGAGCGGCTTCAAACTTGCGGTGGCGCTTGTAAAGTTCGGAGAGGTCGCCCAGCGCGTAGGCGATGTCGGGGTGGTTGGGACCCAGCGCCTGCTCGCGGGCAAAGAGAGCTCGCAAATAAAGGTGCTCCGCTTCTTGGTAGCGTTTGTAGACGCGGGCCGGACCGGCGGCCTGATGCGCGTATTGCTGGGCCTCCAGCTTGGCCTTGCCGTAGCGCCCTCCCGATGAACTTTCCTGGTCCGAATCGCGGTCGTCGTCACCTTGTGCTGCTGCTTTCTCACGGCGCAGGATGACTTCGCGGTGAAGAGAGCGGCTCTCGTCCTGGCGACCGGCAGCGCGCACCGCTTCGGCCACCGACCCCAGCACACAGATGGATTCGCGGTGCAAGGGACCCAAAAATCGTTCCTTGAGGGCCAGTGATTGGCGATAGCAATCCTCCGCCTCGGCCCAGTGACCCTGGCGGTAGTGGAGGCGCCCCAGCAGTTCGAGATTAACGCACAGGTCGGGATGCTCGGCGCCCAATCCCTGTTGCCACTTTTGTTGGGCCTGGGTAAGGCGCAGCAAGCCATCGGCGTAGCGAGACTGTTGGGCGAGCACGTCGCCCAGTTGGTCTAACGTCCAGGCCTGGTCGGCTTGCGAGTCCGGTACCGATTCCAACAGTTTCAGGGCTTTGTTTAAGCCCTGTTCGGCCTGGTCATACTTGCCCTGGGCCGCGTGCAGCAGGGCCAGGTTGCAATAGTCCTGGGCGGCATCGCCGGGGTTAGGATGTTCCCCCTCGGTGTGCAGGCCCAGAATGCGCTGGTAGAGCGGCTCTGCCTGGGCAAACTTCCCGTATAAACGATAGAGGACGACCAGGTTGTTGAGTCGGCGCAGCACATCTTCATGCTCGGGTCCTAACAGCTTCTCCCAGACGGTCAGGGCCTGGCTGTAGGCTTCCGCGGCTTGTGTGCTGCGGCCTTGCTCTTCATAAAGTTCGCCCAGGCTGTCCAGGGTTTCGGCGACGGCGGGATCGTTTTCACCCAGATTGTCTTTGCGAATATTGAAAGCACGCTTAAAGAGAGGTTCGGCATCGCGGTAGCGGCGCTGACTGCGTCGGTGCTCCGCCAGATCAGACAGCAAGGTGGCCACATCAAGGTGGTTGGTGCCCAAATTCTTTTCAAAAATACGGATGGCGCCCACGATGTTGTCTTTGGGTTTACCGAAGTAAAGGTCATCTACCGCTAAGAATTTTTGGTGGGGATACTGATACCTGGCCCGGTAGATGCGGGCCAAAAGCTCGTAACTTACGCCCACTTGCAGGTCATTGGCGTCCAGGTTCTTTTGACGCAGCGCCAGGGCCATTTCGGCATCCTGTTCGGCCAGGTCCAGCTTGCCTTCGGCCAGTTCGATGGAGGCCAGGCCGGCGTGGCAGGTGGCGATCACGGCCTGGTCGGGGCGGATGTCCTCAAACAGCTCCATGGCCTTGGTGTAGCACTCGCGGGCGCCTGCGTTATTCCCTTGCTGCTCGCGTAAGGCGGCGATTTTGAGCAGGGTGCCGGCCATTTCCTCCTCATCGCTAAGAGCGTCCCCTTGAGCTTCCAACAGTTTGACGAACATACGCTCGGCATCGTCGTACTCGCCGACGGCTTCCTGGCGGTCGGCGTAGTGTTTGACGTAGTCGGTGGCCTCCACCCGGTCGAGGGGACTCATTTCGCTGAGCTGCTCGGCCAGCATTTCCCCAAGCGCCAGGCTCTTACTGGTCAGATCGGCGACCACCTTGGAGTACACTTCGTCCTTGAGGATCTGGCCCTTTTCGTCTATCTGAAGATCCGGACACGTGATGACGCAGCGAATCCCCATGGCGGTCAGGTGAGGGTCGTCCACTTTGACCAACAGTCCGTCCACAACCAGGTTGAGGGTGGAGAGTTGAGGGTTGGTGCCTCCCACAGCCACAATCGCCGAGTAGGCTTCGCCGGCCGCGACCGTGGTCTGGTCCAGGGTGTCCTGTTCGCCGATATTGAGACGTTTGACCTCGGGCCCCGGCTCGAAAATCAGGCAGACCAGACTGCGGCCCATGTCCACCGGTTTGCTGATGACCGTTTTGTTGATTTCGATCGGGATGGGAGCGAAGCGACACAGGTCCTCGAGAACCTTTCCTTCGGGGGGCATCATGTCGATTTTGCCGCTGGTGCCACCAAAGAGGCCTCCAAAGGGTCTCCAACCTTTCTTGGCCTGGACGCGCACCCGATGGTTGACGTTGGGCTCTTTCCAGGGGGCTTTGGTATATTTCTCCACTTTCACTTTGCCCGTCTCGATTTTGAGGCGAGTGCCGGACGAGCCGTCCCAGCTTTCGTAGCTTACCCAGGTGGGATCACTCTGGTTAAGGGCGTAGAGCCCGCCAGCCAGGTGGCGTTCGGGGCGAGAATTGTTGGCCTTTAAAGCGATTTGAAAGAGATTTTCTATATCGAAGAGAGGCTCTCCGTCGTAGTCGAAGATGCAGCCTCCCTGATCGATGGTAATGCGCAGGTAGCTGGCCTTGGATCGCAATGCGGCGGCCACGATGGGCACATAGCTCCAGTCGGCTTGGGCGGGGGCAACTTTGGCCAGGCCTTCGAAGGCCTTCATTGAGTCCATGGTGGCTCCTTACCTATGCGGCCTTAGGGCCCTGCACGAGGACGTCCTGCAGGCAGGCGAGGCATGCTTGATTTTCCTCGGGAGTTCCGATGGAAATACGCAAACACCCAGGTAGGCCCGACTGCTCCAAAGGCCTGATGATCACTCCCCGGCGCATCATCGCTTCAAACAACGGTTGCGCCGCCCACCCCGAAGGAGCCTCTAAGGCTATGAAGTTTGTGGCCGAGGGTATCCAGCTGATTCCCAGTTGAGTCAATTCGCGAGTATACAAGTCCAGGCCTTGCTGGTTTTGTTTCAGGGTGTGAGCGAGAAACTGGTCGTCCTCGAGGGCGGCCACTCCGGCTATCTGGCTGAGAGACCCCGGCTCGAAAGGCAGTTTTACTTTCCACAAGCTGGCGATCAACTCGGGGTGGCCAAATCCGTAGCCAATCCGAAATCCGGCCAGACCATAGGCTTTGGAGAAAGTTCTCAAAGTGATCACGTTGTCGTGGCGATAGTCCATCGAATCCGGGTAGTCGGCCAGGCTCTGGGCGAATTCAAAGTAAGCTTCGTCCAGTATCACCAATACTCGCGGGGGGACTTTCTCCATAAAGTGGTCAAAGGCACGCCGGCTGAAGAAAGTGCCGGTGGGATTGTTGGGGTTGCACAGATAAATCAGTTTGGTGCGGGGAGTGATGCGTTCCGAAATCGCCTCCAGATCGAAACAGTAGTCGCGCAGGGGCACCTGGATGGGCGCAATTCCTCGACTGTGGCACAGGATGGGAAACCCGGTGAAGGTCCCGTGGGCGGTGACAGCCTCGTCGTTCTCGTGAAGGAAGGCCCGTACAATATAGCCCATGATTCCTTCGGACCCGTTGCCTACGATGATGTTTTCGTTGCGCAGTTGATATCGTTGGGCCAGGGCCGAACGTAGATCGAGAGCGCTCTGGTCGGGGTATCGATGAACCTCGTCTAAATGCTGGCGGACGGCCAACAAAGCTTTGGGCGAAGGGCCCCAAGGATTTTCGTTGGAAGCGAGTTTGATGACGCGCTCCAGGCCGTAGCGGCGCTGGACCTCGGCGATCGATTTGCCGCTCTGGTAGATGCGAAGGTTGGCGATATAGTGGGGCACGAGTTCGGCGTAGACCGATGGTTCCATGCGGCCCAGATTTGT
>JADMJV010000044.1 GCA_018780265.1 bacterium | reverse complement strand
TAAATTTCATGAATCCTGAATCGGCGCAAAATCCCCAGAGATCAGGAGTTCTGAATCTATTGAATTCTCTTCTCTAGCTCGCGGATTTGCTCGAGCGCCTCGGCCAGTTCCCGCTGGAAAATGGAGGCTTTGGCTTCGGCGCGGGCAAATTTGTGCTCCAGCGGCTCAAGCTGATTGTGCGCCTCGAGCAGGCGGGTCCGCATTGCAACCAGGTCCTGGTCGGCCTGGGCGGCTGCTTTCTCCAGGGCTTCTACCTTGCGTTGGATGTCGGGTGACATCTTGCCAGCCTCGATCCGGGCAGATTTGAGTTCGCCTCGAACCTCGTTCAGGTCGGCCACATGGTGGTGGAGGGTGGTCTTGAGTTGGTCGATTTCTTTCTCTTTCTGCTCTAACTGGTCGGTCAGGGCGCCTATGCGCGCCTCCTTGTCGTGCAGGCACTGCTCCATTCGGTCGGACAATTCGCCCAGCCGCTCCCGAGGCACGGTGGTGGCCAATTCTCCCTTTAGGGCCTCTATTTGCTGATCGGCTGACTCCAGTTCTCGCTCCTTGACTTCCAGTTGCTCTTGAAAACCCAGCAGGTCGGGCAACTCCTTGGGCTGGTTGAGCCGGTTTTTCAGCTCTTCCACACGTTCTTTGTAAGCGAGGATCTGGGCAGTCAGGGTGGATTTTTCGTCATCCCTACGCTGCATCGATTGCTGGGTCTGGAGCCATTGCTCCTTCACTTCAGCAAGCTGGTCTGACTGTTGTTGGAGTTGGTCCTGCAGACTCTGGCACCGTTCTTCAACCCCCTGCTTCTCGTGGAGCGCCTGCTGCAGTCGGGTCGAATGGGCCTGCCATTCTCCAACCTGGTCCATCAGCGTTTGTCGCTCCCCTTCCAATACCTGAAATTCCAGGCGCAGCCGGGTCAACTGAGCTGATTCGGCCTCCAGCTCGGCCATCCGCTGGGCCATGACGTGACGCTGTTCTTTCAACTCCTGTCGCTCTCGTTGCAGCTGGGCCAGTTGTTCGGTCAGGGCCTGACGCTGCTGTTGCAGTTCCTCGTGTTGGTCCTGCAGTTGGGCCAACTGGCCGGCCAGGGTCTGACGCTGCATTTGCGAGTCCCGGTGTTCGGCGTGCAGTTGGGTCAAACGAGCTGTCTGGGGCTCGAGTTCAGCCACGCGACGCAGCAATTCTTGGCGCTCGGTTTTGAGTTCTTGAACGCGCTCGCGTTGCTTGCGCCCATCCGTCAGCAGTTGCTCGACGCGTTGGTCGCGACGCAGCAAGTCCTTCTCTAGATGCGATTTGCAGTTGGCCAGTTGAGTTTTTTCACTCTGCCAGGCGGCCTGAAAAGCGTCCAGGCGTCGGTCGCGCTCGCCGAGTTCGACTTGCAGGCTTTCGAGCCGTTCATTTTGAGTAGAAAGCTGACTCAGCAATTCCCTTTCAGCGGTCTGGGCCAACTCCAGTTGAGAACTCAAGGTCAGCCCGTCAGCCCGGGTTGTGTCTAGTTGGATATTGAGTTGCCTTAAGTCGCACTGGGCGGACTCAAGTTGATCGCGAAGGCTTTTTTCGGTATCCTGGGAGGCCTGGCATTGGGCCATCAGGTCTCGTTCCTGGGACTCGGCGCCTTGCAGGCGGGTGCGCAAATCTTGTTGGATGCACTCGGCCTGGGCCCTCAGGCCTCTCTCGGTGGATTGGGCCAACTCCAGGTGAGATCGCAATTTCTGCTGCTCGGCGAGGGCAGATTCCAATTGGTGGCGCAAATCTTGCTGAATGCACTCGGCCTGGGCCCTCAGGTCTATCCCGGTGGATTGGGCCAGCTCCAGGTGAGAGCACAATTTCTGCTGCTCGGCGAGGGCGGATTCCAATTGGTGGCGCAAATCTTGCTGAATGCACTCGGCCTGGGCCCTCAGGTCTCTCTCGGTGGATTGGGCCAACTCCAGGTGCGCGCGCAAAATCTGCTGCTCGGCGAGGGCGGATTCCAATTGGTCGCGCAGTTCCTGTTGGGCCTTCTCGGCGGTTTCCTGGATGGTGCGACCCAGGGCCTGGGCGCCCCCGAGTTGGGCCCGCAGGTCTTGCTCGGCCGCCTGCCACTGGGCGGACAGGGATGATATTTGAGCCTGCTGTTCCAGCAATTGAGCTTCGCCCGGGTTGCTGGCTCGAGCCTCGAGCAATTGAGCCTGAAGGCGTTTATTCTGCAGTTGACTCTTCTTGACCAGAAGGGTCAGCTTGGCGGCATGGGCTTTGTACTTGGACACCATCTGGGTGGCCAATACGGCCCGCCTTTTTAGCTCCAGTAGAAGAAGCTTGCCGGTTGCCGGAGAGTCGCTCCTGGCCACTTTGCTTCCCTTTGTATCGGCCACGCTGTCGAGTCCCCTTTGCCGAACCTTGGCTCCGGGGATTCCAGATCCTCTCCAGTTCGAGCCCTATTGTTACAGCGGTTTGTTGCTGGCCAGTTTGAGACACTTCGCTCGCGCACTCTCGGAGGTGTCCCTACCCTGCGGAGAGGACCGCAGTGAGGGGCGAATCAACCAGACGGCCTCCTCTCTAGCTGGCTCCCTGGCGCAAGAAAGAGACCAGCGAATTGGCCAGGCCAGGGTTTCGGCCCCAGCCGTCGTCGATGCCTTGCCAGTTGGATCCGCCGAAGCCTCGTTGGGTCATGAAGTTGCGCAGGTCCTGGCCATCTTTGATGCGGCCTGACTTAACCGCTTCGGTTAGAGCCTTGACGTGGTTGGAGGCCGGTTTGCTGTTGGGCATTCTGGCGTCTCCTGTAAGAATGTCGCCCATGAACTTAGTGTATTTTTCGGGCGTTTTGGTTTTGCCGCTATGATACTTCTGATTAAATTGGCCAAACCCGAGCATGTTGTTGCCTGTGCCCCCTTTGCTGGTGAAGAAATCGGTGGCCGTTCTGCCTTTGCCATACATTTCGGTGCCGCCGATAGCCAGGGCCAGGGCCGTGGCACTTCTGCCTTCGGGTGTTTGAGTGGAGAATCTAGGGTCTTTGTCGGCTAAAGATTTACTAAGCTTCTCCAGACTCTCGTAGCCAGGAGGCAAGTCCAAAGCCTTGCCCGTGCCCGGGCCAGTGGGTTTGTCTGCGGCGGCCGGCTTAGCCTCGAGTGGATCGGCTTTGGGCTGGGTGGCAGGGCTGGCAGCTTCCTGGGGCTGCAGTTTGCCCATGGTGTCTTTGCCGGCAATGCCGTCGGATTCGATCTTTTGCTGTTTCTGAAACTCTTTGACGGCCTGTTCCGTCTTGGCACCATACTTGCCGTCGACGTCAAGCTTGGCTCCCTTGGCGTTGAGCATTTCCTGTAATTGCTTGACGTTGTCTCCTTTGGAGCCTTGCCTCATGGTAGCGGGAGGTTTGGCGCCAAAGCTTTGACTGAAGTCAGGCACGGCACCGGCCTTCCCCTTTTCGCGCGAGAGAGTGGTCCCATCGCCGGTCGGCTTGGAGGGACTGGGTTTGGTTTTTGGCTTGGGTGCCGGAGTTGAAGAGGCTTTCTTGGTGCTGCCTGTCGAGGAGGTGCGGTTGCTGGAACCGCCGTTACCGGAATTGCTGATTTTTGACATGGCACGGTCCTTCTCTTGATTTGCTGTTAGGATGGCACGGCTCGAGCGCACTTGGAAAGCATGGGATATGAACAGAAGATTGCCGGAGTTGCCAGATTGTTGATTTTTACGTCATCCTTGGATGGGCGCGCCAGACGCCAGGGGGGGAAGTTCACCTGGCGAATAAATTTATCCAAACCCAGTTCATGATTTGCCGGTAGCTATCCCTTAGAGTGGCCAGACAAGATAGGAGGAAGCCATGGACTATAAACAAGAAATTCACAAGCTCCGCATCCAGATGGCGGGCGACTTCGACTTCGTGTCGCTGGCCATGAGGGATATGGGAGTTACCTTTCGCAGTCGAATGGACGAGATGGCCAAACGCGCGGACGAGACAGCCAGGCGCATGGACGAGACGGCCAAGCGCATGGACGAGACGGCCAGGCGCATGGACGAGATGGCCAAAGGCATGGACGAAACGGCCAAAGGCATGGATGAACTGGGTCGCGGAATGGCTTACATGAGCCGTGAGGTCGAGGAACGCTTCAATCAGGTGGAAGGGCGCACGCGCCTGCAGGAACAGCGTTTTGGCCAGATGCTGGTGGCCGTTGAAGGTGCCGTGGATGACTGGAAGCCAGAGATGGAAGAGGTCAAGGCTCGTCTGGACCGACTGGAAGGGCGTAATAACTCCGCGGCCTGACCCATCGGCACCGACTTAAGTCTCGTTTTTGATTTTGCGGGAACCTATGCGGAGCCGTGAGGGTAATTCTTCAAGATGGATCTGAATTCCATTCAAGACAAGGAGAGCCCTATGTTGACTATGGACAGGATTGAGAAACTTCAAAGCCAGCGTTTCAATGCGGTCTGGCAGCGAACTTCCCCTTATTTGCCCCTGCAGCCGGCATCCGTCCGCAAGCCAAAAGGATGGTGGCAGCGCTTGCAGCGTATGGTGTGGAAGCTCACCCATGGCCGCTAAGACGTCCTAGCCTACTTCCATGGCGGCTTCACCCGCGACTACGCTGCCGATGAGCCAGGCCTGACGGCCGGCCGCGGCCATCTGTTCGGCAAACAATGCACCGGCCTGTGGCTCCAGGCCCAGCAGGATTCCGCCCGAGGTTTGGGCGTCGCACAGCAGGTCGCGCTGAAGCTGGGTCACCGATTCGTGCCAGTGCAGTTGGCCGGATTTTTCCAGCCAGTCTCGATTGGCCTGACTGCCCCCCGGGAAGGCGCCTTGTTGGCGTAATTCGGCCACTTTGGACAAGAGGGGCACCTGGGAGGCCTCGATGAGCAGGCGGACTCCGCTGGCCCGAGCCATCTCCATGGCGTGCCCCATCAGTCCGTAGCCGGTGATATCGGTGGCGGCCGGGCAGCCAAGTTCGACCATGAGCTGTCCCGGCACGTCGTTGAGTTGGGCCATCCACTCGATGCCGGGTTGCAGTTCTTCCAGGCTGATCATGTCGCGTTTGTGGGCGGTGGTGATGATTCCGCTGCCGATGGGTTTGGTCAGCCACAACTGGAGGCCGGGCTTGAGTCCTCCCTTAAAGGTGACTTTGTCGGGGTCGACCACCCCGGTCACGGCCAGGCCAAATTTGGGCTCGGGGTCCTCGACCGTGTGGCCTCCGGCCAGTGCGGCTCCGGCCAGGCGTAAAGTTTCCTGGCCGCCTCGCAAAATTTGAGCCAATATGTTGGGTCCTAACGTGCGCGTGGGAAAGCAGACGATGTTCATGGCGCTGACGGGACGGCCCCCCATGGCATAAACGTCGGAAAGGGAATTGGCCGCAGCGATGCGGCCATACCAATACGGGTCGTCCACCACGGGGGTGAAGAAGTCCACCGTTTGCACCAGAGTGGTCGATTCGTTGAGGCGAATCACCACTGCATCGTCATAATGGTTTCCACTCCCCAATATGCGGGGATCACGGGTTGGGGTCAGTTGAAGCAGAACCTGCTCCAGGTCCTCGGGACGGACCTTAGAAGCTCAACCTGCGCAACTGGACAGACTGGTCAATCGTATCTTCGACATGGCTTGGCCTTCGCGGATTTGCGCCGGTCACACCTGCCCCCAGGAGGATTAATGAGTAAGCATCGAGTGGTTATCATCGGAGGCGGCTTCGCCGGATTGGCGGTGGCCAAGGGATTACGTCGGGCGGATGTGGAGATCACTCTGGTCGACCGCAGCAATCATCACCTTTTTCAACCCCTGCTCTACCAGGTGGCCATGGGCGGCTTGAATCCCGCCGAAATCGCCTCGCCCATTCGCAACGTGATGCGCAGTCAGAAGAACGTGGTTTGCTGGATGGGTGAGGTTACGGCCATCGACACCCAAGCTCGAACTGTTCAGTTGGACAACGGTCACCAATCGCTGCCCTATGATACGCTGGTGCTGGCCGCCGGTGGGCGGACCAGCTACTTTGGTCACAACGACTGGGAGGCTGTGGCCCCGGGCCTGAAAACCATCAGCGATGCTCTGGAGATCCGCCAGCGGGTGTTGACTGCCCTGGAGGGCGCCGAACGAACTCCTGACACGCATGAGCGCGAGAAGCTGATGACCATGGTGGTCATCGGTGGGGGCCCAACCGGTGTGGAGATGGCTGGTGGTCTGGCCGAACTGACTCGATCGGTGCTGCGTTGGGACTTTCGCAAAATCCAGCCTCATCAGGCCCGGGTCATCCTGCTCGAGGGCGGGCCGCGCTTGCTGCCCAACATGCCCGAGGACCTGGCGGCCTATACCAGTAAGCGACTCACCAAGATGGGCGTGGAAGTGTTGCTGGGGGAGAGGGTGCTCAACCTGGAGGCCGGCAAGGTGACCACCGACAAACGGGTCATCGAGGCCGATAATATCGTGTGGGCGGCGGGTGTGGGCGGCAATCCGCTGGCACAACTGCTCCATAAGGAGACGGACCGGGCCGGACGCCTGTTGGTGGAGCCCGATTGTCGCGTCAAGGATCTGGACAATGTTTATTGCCTGGGCGACATGGCCAGTTATTGCCATCCCCACACCAATGGCGGTAAACCTTTGCCTGGCGTGGCCCCGGTGGCCATGCAGCAGGGTCAACGCACGGCCAAGAACATCTTGGCCCAACTGCAGGGCAAACCGACCCGACCCTTTGAGTATTTTGACAAGGGAACCATGGCCACCATCGGTCGCACCAGTGCCGTGGCCATCAGCGGACCGCTCAAATTTACCGGGCTGCTGGCCTGGTTTGCCTGGCTTTTCATCCACGTGGCCTACCTGGTGGACTTGCAGAATCAGATTTTGGTGATCACCCGCTGGGTTTGGGCCTACTTTACCTGGAAGTGGAACGCCCGCCTGATCACCAGAATCCCGTCACTACCACCTTGCCAAAATGTTGACCCGAGGCCAGCCGCAGCCACGCCTGAGGTGCCTGCTCAAAAGGAATCCGCTGATCCAGCACCGGTCGCAACTGATGCAGCGCCAGCAGCCGATTCATAGCCTCAAAGTCGTCGCGATTGCCCACCAGAACGCCCTGAACACGGAGTTGCTGCATTAAAATGGGCAAGACATTGAGGGGCGCGCTGGAGCCGGCCAAAATTCCAATCATGCTGATCTGTCCACCCGGTCGCAGGCAGCGCAAGGACTGTTCGAGAGTGCCGCCCCCCACTTCGACCACGCAGTCCACGCCTTCTTTGCACCAGTGGCGGATGGCTTTGCTCCAGTCGGGTCTAAGTCGATAATTGACCAGGTAGTCGGCGCCCAGGGAGAGCGCTCGCTCCAACTTTTCGTCACTGCTGGAGGTGATGGCCACTTCTAAGCCGCTGGCTTTGGCCAGTTGTAGGGCAAACAGCGAAACGCCGCCGGTGCCCTGAACCACCACTTTCGATCCGGGGGCCAATCCGGCCAGGGCGTTCCAGGCGGTCAAGGCCGCGCAGGGCAGGGTGGCCGCCTCTTCCCAGTCAAGGTAGTTGGGAATGGCCACCATTCCGTCCTCGTCGAGAATTCGTTGTTGCTGCAGCATTCCCGGCAAGGGGCCGCCCAGCGTGGCCGAGATACGTTCTCGGGTGGGTGGGCCGGCAATCCAGGCCTGACTGAAGATGGGGCAGACCCGGTCGCCAATTTTCCAACGCTGCACGGCCGAACCGATCTCAACAATTTCGGCGCTGGCGTCCGAGCAGGGCACCAACGGTAAGGGCTGCTTGGGGTTATAGAGTCCTTGCATCATCAGGTGGTCGCGGTAGTTGAGGGAGACGGCTTTGACAGCCAGGCGCACCTGCCTGGGCAGCAATGGCTGTGAGTCGACTTGGGACAATTTCAGGTTTGCAAAGGGTGAGATTTGCCAGGCTTTCATTCCGTCGTTTTTGCCCCGCAGACAGAGGGTCCTCTTCGGGAGGGGGGCGAAGCGGGCCCCCGTGGCATACGAGTACGACGCAATCATTGTGGGATCGGGACCTAACGGGCTGGCGGCAGCCATCACTCTGGCCAAGCAAGGGCTCAAGGTGCTGGTGCTGGAGGGGGCCGATACCCCCGGCGGTGGCACGCGCACCCAGCAGCTTACCCTGCCGGGATTTCACCACGACGTGTGCTCGGCCATTCACCCCATGGCCCTGGCCAGCCCCTTTTTTCAGAGTCTGGAGTTGGAGCGCCACGGGGTGGAGTGGATTCAGCCCGAACGCCCGGTTGCCCACCCCTTGGACGGCGGCGAAGCGGTTTTTTTGCATCGCTCCATAACCCACACGGCCGAGGCTTTGGGGCGGGATGCTTCGGCCTACTTTGTATTGATGCAAACCTTAACTCAGAAGTGGGACTTTATCGACCGGGAAGTGCTGGGCCCCCTGTCCTTGCCGCGGCGTCCTTTCAGTTTGGCCTGGTTTGGAATGCACGCCCTGTGGCCGGCCAAGGCTTTTCTCCGTACCTGGTTTCGCAACCCCAACACCCGCGCCATGTTGGCTGGCATCGCCGCGCATGCCACACTCCCGTTGGAATGGATGCCCAGTATGTCGGTGGCTTTGGTGCTGGGCGCTGCCGGGCATCGCTTTGGTTGGCCCCTCCCGCGGGGCGGGTCTCAAGCCATTCCCCAGGCCATGGTGCAAATTCTTGAACAGTTAGGTGGCAAGTTAGTCTGCAACCACTGGGTGCGCCAGTGGAGCGATATTCCGTCCAGTCGCCTGTTGCTGCTGGATATCACGCCGGCTCAGTTTTTGAAGTTGGCGGGAAATCGGCTTCCCTGGCTGTATCGTCAGCAGTTGCAGCGCTTTCAGGGGGGGCCGGGGGTCTTCAAGATCGACTATGCCTTGAGCGCACCCGTCCCCTGGCGCAATCCCGAGGTTGCCAAAGCCGGCACCGTGCATCTGGGGGGCACTCTCGAAGAGATGTGTGTGGCCGAGAGCAAGGTCTGGCGGGCCGGTATCCCCAGTCGCCCCTACGTGCTGGTTTCCCAACCCAGTCTCTTTGACCCCAGTCGAGCGCCTCAAGGCCAACACGTTTTGTGGGCCTACTGTCACGTGCCTCGGGGCTGCGAGATCGATATGACGGAAGCCATCGAGGCCCAGATCGAGCGTTTCGCCCCCGGCTTTCAAGAAGTGGTGTTGCAGCGCACCGTAAAGGGCCCGGCCGCAATGCAGGCATACAATCCCAACTATCAGGCCGGTGATATTTCCGGAGGGGCCTTGCTGCTCACCCAACTGTTCACCCGCCCCACCCTGCGCTGGAACCCGTACTCGACTCCTTTGAAAGGGGTCTATCTGTGCTCATCCTCCACCCCACCGGGGGGAGGGGTTCACGGCATGTGCGGCTATCATGCGGCGCTTTCCGCCTTCAGGGCGTTTTAACGGAAATGGGCATCTTTCGCGTCGACCAATGTGAATCCACCCAAGATTTGGCCTGGGCGTCCCAACCCCCGACTGCTCCAGAAGGCGACTTTTATCTGGCCGCTCGCCAGACCCACGGACGCGGTCGCGGCGGGGGCAGGCAGTGGGTTTCTCCAGCGGGGGGCCTGTATCTCAGTTGGCGACTGCAGCTGGACGACCCCACGGGTTTCACGCTCTTGGGCGGGTTGGCGGTGGCCCGCAGCCTGTTGCATTTTGGGGCCAAGCCCTGGCTCAAATGGCCTAACGATTGCTGGGTGGGCCCGGCCAAGATTGCCGGAACCCTTAGCGATTGTCGCTGGCGCGGTTCTCTGTGCCTGGGCCTGGTGCTGGGAATCGGGGTCAATGTCTGCGTGGACCCTGCCCAGTTGCCCGAGCAGGCCACGTCACTCCAGCTTTGCTCGGAGCACCCCCCCGACTTGCCCCACTTTACCGAGTTCTTGATGGGACAACTGACTGACTTGCTGGAGGTGCATCGCTCCCAAGGTTTGGCGGGCTACCTGGACGAGGTTCGCGCTTTGTCGATAGCGGCCGGAACCTCAGTCCGCTACTGGTTGGCGGAGCACGAGCGGCAAGGAATTGTGGCTGGCCTGGACGACCAGGGCTTTTTGCTTTTGCAGTCGGGAGTATGCCTGCCGGCCGTGGACCGCCTGGTGGTGGAATTTGGGTCCGTAGACCAATAGCGAGATTTGCGACCCTGCCATGAAGGGTGAAGCGTTCGAGCCCCTTGTCGCCGCTACCATCCTCACCGAGCGGTAAACTCCATTGCCCAACAGGAGGGTATGCTGGAGGCTCTTGCGAAATCGCCCGCCATCCAGGAGATGGGAGTCTCAATCGATGATGGAATTGGCGCTCGAATCAATCGAGGAAGCTCTGAGTTCGCACGAATCGCGAGTCGACGACTTGAAGGCGGTGTGTAAACGGCTCAACGAGACTGTCAGTGCCTGGAAGAAGGCTTGCGTCGAGGGCGATGTGGGAGCGCGGCAGCGAGCTCAGGTTAAGGTCGAGGAGTTGATTCCCCAACTGTCGAGCAAAGCCCAGGAGGCCACCGTCTCTTGGAATTTTGATGCCCGAGCTTATTTGGAGAGCGGTCGCTGGCGTGACGATTTGCAGGCGGCCGCCGAGAGCATTGGAGTGAAGACGATCGTCGATGGAGAGACGGTGGTTTCCTCGCCCGTGTTGGTGCGCAGTCAACCGGGCAGTTCGCGCCTGAAGATTGGCAAGAATGCCTGGCCCCGGCTGCACCCCCGCGCCGTGGCCGCCGAGCTGAAGCGCTTGCGGGACAAAAAATCAGTTTCTGGGCCCCAGGAGTTCCTCGAGTGTTTGTATCAGGCCTGGCAGGATCTGGCCCGGGGCGGGGCCACCGTGGCCACCTTTCATGAGATTTACGAACGCTTCGCGGCGGCACCGGGATGGAAGAAAGAAAACAGCCTGGCTCAATTTGGCCAGGATATTTACGCGCTGGCGCGCTCCGAAGTGCGTTTGACCCGTGCCGGCAAGCGTTTCCATCTCGAGCATCCTTCGGCCAAGGTCAAAGAGCGTGAGGTCTTCACCGTCTATCGCGAAGATGGCCAACCGGTGCGCTACTACGGGATCGAGTTCCGTTGAGGGTGGCCAGTTCCAATCTGGAGATCCCGGTCGAATCCTGGTTGCGGGTTATCACCGGAGAGTACCTGGAGGGTTTCGTGGCTGCTGGTGGGTCGGCGGTTAAGGTCGTTAGCGGCAGCCAGGCGTCGCTGGATCAGGTGCGCCAAAGCCTGCTCGGTGCCGCCCATGAGAGGGGTTTTTGGCACGCTCACCTCGACCCGGCCATCCTCGACGAGAACGGCAAGAAAATCGACGTTCACCGGATGGATCGGTTCTTTTTCGAATGCACGCGGGCGGTTGACTATAAAGCCTGGGCGGCCATTCAGGCGCGCCGTCACCTGGAGTCACGCGGCATTCGCATATCTGCCCAGCGTAGCCTCAACGACCTGGAGGGCATTGCTCAGGATAACGGCCGAGATCCGGCCGACCTGATGAGCCAGTATCAGTCCGAGCTGGCCACTCCCCAGCTCCGTGACCATAGCATGGCTCTGGAGTTTCGCACCGCCGTGACCTCGCTGGGGCGGGTTCAACTGATGCCCGACAGCCTGTTGCCCACCACCGAGGAGGTGCTGTTAGCCTGGCTGGCCGGGCAATCGCGCCCCGGAGGCGCCTCGGCTCTGAAGAAAATTCAGATTTACGAACGGATTACCCAGTCCAACGCCCGGGCCATGTTTGCATCGTTCTGTAACTGGTTGCCGCGTTTGGGTCATTCCGGTCTGGTCGTCACACTCGATTTGCGGCCCTACCAGCGTAAGAAGCTGACCGTTCCGCAACTGCGCGACCAGAAGTTGCGCCAATTGCAAGACGCCGCAGAAGCTGGAGCAGATCGGGACGAGTTGAGCGCACTGCTAAGTGCCCCAGACCCGACCGGAGTGTTCTACAGCGATCTGGCCTATCAGCACATGCTGGCATTGCTACGTCGCTTTATCGACGAGATCGATTGGTTTGAGCGGTTTCTGCTGGTGGTACTCACGGATCGCTCTTTCTATGATGTGGGCAGCCCGCGCAATTATCACAATTACGACGCATTGCAAACACGTATCGGGCTGGAAGTGCGCGGGGCTCAGCAGGCCAATCCGGCGGCCTCGCTGGTCCATCTGGAAGGTGAATCGTGACAGCTGACAATGTACGTGCTCGGGCTGCCATCGAAGGTCTGCGCTCGGGGGTCCCCAGTCGCCACGCGGTAGCTCAGCTGGGAACGACCCAAACCGAAATCAAGTCAGCTTTTGACGAAGCGATCGAGGGGCTGCAGGCGGGCGCTGCCGTCAAACCTCTGGTGATCAGCGCCAATTTCGGCTCGGGAAAAACCCATCTTCTCGAGTATCTGCAGGCGCTGGCCGAAGAGCGAAACTTTGCCGTCAGTTACCTGGTGGTCAGTCCGGAGATGCCGCTAGGAAGCGCCCCCAAGGTGTTGCAGGCCTTGAGCGAGAGTTCGCGTGCCCCTGGGCGTATCGGCAAAGCTCTGCGTAGTCTGGGCAGCGAGAGGGCCCGCCCGGAGGCTTTTCAAGAAGTGCGCGCCTGGTGTAGCGCGGTTGGTCTGCACGAGCGCTTTCTGGCTCTGTTGCATCTCTACTGCGAGTTTTCTTCCGATCCGGAATTTCGCGCCCAGATCTTAGGGGACATCGAAGGCAAGCCGCTGCTGCGCACCGTGCTCAACCAGAAACTCAAGGAAATTGGCACTCATGGGAGCTATGATTTGAAAGGTGCCTCCTCCACTGCGGTATTGGCCCCGCAGCGCATCCGACTTTTTGCCCAACTGATCCGAGCCTGTGGAGTTCACGGCACGGTGGTCTTGTTTGACGAACTGGAGCGCATGGCCCAATTCTCTAAGAAGCAACGTCTGGCGGCCTACGAGCAACTGGGTTGGTGGGCCGGGTTGGCGGCCCGACCCGGTAGCGGCATTCTGCCCGTGTTCGCGATGACTTCCAGCTTTGTCAATACCTGTGTGCTGCCCGACGAGGCCAGTGGCATTCTGCTGGCCCTGGACGAGCGCGATCGCCAGGCTCAGGAAGGGGTTCGCCTGCTCAAGGGCAACCTGCGCCTGATCGATCCCAGTCAGTCTGAAATCGAGTCGGTGCGCTATCGCATCAAGGCCCTTTATGAAGAGGCTTACCAGCTCGCGGTGCCAGACTTTCGCGACGACTACTACGAAGGTAGCACCCCCATTCGCCAGCGCATTCGCCGCTGGATCACGCAATGGGACTTGCACCGCTTTTTCCCCGACCAAAAGCTTCAGCTGGTGGTGGACGAGCTACGCTTTGATTCCAACGTTATCAGCGACCAGGAACTGGCTCAAGACCCGGATCAGGACGACTAGTTTCCGCTGATGCCTGTGCCCCACCGTAGGCCGGCAGAGGCGGGATTGGCCGCCTTTTTGGAAGTGACCTGGCTGGAGCCGGCGCGCACCCTGTACGGAGCCCTGTTGGTGATCGACGCGGAGGGTGGACCGCTCGAGTTTGTTTTTAACTCGCTGGCGGCGCCGGCCGGTTTTCTTTGGCCCGAGTCGCAGGTTCGGCGCCAGGGGGTTCCGGCTTTGGTGCGCACCCTTTTCTCGGGTTGCCGCCGCGACCCCGATCTCCTGGTGGCTGCCGCAAGTCTGGGCGATCCAGAGTTCTGTCGTCGCGAACTGGCCCCCTCCATCCCGTTCGCTCTGGTGCAGGAGGCAATGCCTCCAGACCTGCCTCAATGGACCTGGCTGAATAGTCAGCCCACGCCAGCGATGCGGGCTCATTCCCTGGCGCTGGCTTTGCAACAGCGCGGTTTGGCCAGCGAGCCGCTGGAGCGAGTCCGGGCTGGATTGCGCGAAGTATTTCCCCACGCTGCCTGGAACGACCCGTGAATTGGCCGGTTCCCCAGTGGGATTTGCGAGCCCCAACCTGGTGCGAACCGCACCCGTGGAAGCTGCCGCGGGCTGTCTCGCTCTCGTTATTCCGTTTTCAGAAAACCGACTCGGCTGACAAGCGAGAAGAGGAGTCTGCAGGCAGCCGTTCGTTGCCCCAGCACGACGATGATCTGCTCAAGCGCCTGATGTCGGTCTTGCAGGCTCCGCTTTTCCTGGACTGCCAGGGCAGCGTGGTAGAATGGCCTTTTCCTCTGCTGGCCTACCAGCAGGCCGGGATTGCCACTTTGATGCGCAGCCCGCAATTGCTGTTGGCTGACGACATGGGACTGGGCAAAACGATTCAGGCCATCGGGGCTATGCGCATGCTTTTCTTGAGCCGACAGATCGAGTCGGCATTGGTGGTTTGCCCCTCGTCGGTGCTGCGCCAGTGGGCTCGAGAGCTGGCCATTTGGGGTCGGGAATTGAGCACCGTGGTTATGGCCGGGCCGTTTCCCCGCCGGGCGCTGTGGCGCCGGCCCGCCCACGTAAGGCTGGTTAGCTACGAAACCTTGCGATCGGATCTTCAGTTGGCACTGAGAACCGATTGGGGCGTGCTGGTTTTGGACGAAGCCTCTCGGATTAAGAACCGCGAGGCCTCGGTCGCGCAAGCCTGCAAGCGGCTGACGGCCCAACGGCGTTGGGCACTCACGGGCACACCGCTGGAAAACAGTCTGGAGGATGTGATCTCGATTTTGGAGTTTCTGGGAGGCCCGCGGGCCTTTCAAAGTCGCAGTCAAGTTCTGGACAGGTTGCGTGAGGTCCAGTTGCGGCGGCGCAAAGAGGAGGTCTTGCGGCAGTTGCCTCCACGCCTGGTGCGCGAAGTCGAGATTGAATTGGGACCGGCTCAGATGCGGGCATACCTCGCGGCCGAACAGTCGGGGGTGGTGCAGTTGCGCGCCCAGGGGCCGGCCCTGAGAGTTACGCACATTCTGGAGTTGGTCACTCGGCTCAAGCAGATTTGCAACCGCGATCCCGTGAGTGGGGAATCGGCAAAGTTGGATGACCTGGCTGTGCGCCTGGAAGTGCTGGTGGCCGAGGGGCATCGAGCTCTGGTCTTCTCTCAGTTCACCGACGCTCAGTTTGGCGTGGGCCTGGTTTGCCAGGCCCTGGAGCGCTTTCGTCCGCTGGCTTACACTGGCTCCATGTCGGCGGCCCAGAGGAGCCAGGCAACCGATCGTTTCCTGCAGGAACCGGCTCATCGGGTGCTGGTTCTCTCGCTACGAGCCGGTGGAGTGGGGCTTAATCTTCAGTCCGCTTCTTATGTGTTTCACCTGGACCGCTGGTGGAATCCGGCCATCGAGGAGCAGGCTGACAGTCGGGCTCACAGAATGGGTCAGCAGCATCCCGTCCACGCCTTTCGCTACGTGTGCCTGGGCACCATCGAAGAACGTATTGCCTCGGTTTTGCGAAGTAAGCGGGCCCTGTTTGAGGAGATCATCGATGACGTCAGCCTGGATCTGGCGGCTAACCTGACGGAGGCCGAGTTGCGCAGCCTCTTCCGACTGTGATTCGGCCCGGCACGCGAGCAGAAAGCGGCACAAAGCCGATGGAGCAGCCCGCTAGAGCGGGCGACTTGCAGCCCAGATGGCTGTATGCGGGAAGCTTCTCGTGCAGCGGTAACGGAGGGCTGTCAGCGGGTGACCGCTGGCTTCTATTCTCTAGTCAGACAGCTCCAGAGAGTTGACGGGTCAAGTCGAAAAGACTAAGTTGATCCTATGTATAGTGCCTCGATTGCTGAACTGAAAGCCCAGGCCAGTGCCATCTTGCGCCGCGTCAAGGCTGGCGAAGATGTGGTGGTGACGGATCGGGGACGACCCGTTGCTCGTCTGACGGCTTACCACGGCGAGGTCACCGAACAGCGCCTGGCCGATTTGGCGAGCGAGGGCGTCATCGCCTTGCCGAGCGCGCCAGTTCCTCTTGATTTCTTGACTAGATCTCCGCTTCCGACCGAAAAATCGGTGGTTCAAGCTCTTCTGGAAGAACGCGAGGAAGGATATTGAGGTCCTGGGACAGCTCGGCCATTTTACCCTTGCTCATTCAGGAAGCTTCCACGGGCGCAATCCAAAATGTGCTCATAACGGATACCCGGATGGCGTAGGTGGGGAACCCCGGTGGAGTGCTATTCCGCCTTATGGAGACGCCAGCGAGAAGGATTGCTTACGCATTCCACCCAATTGGCAGCCATGCAAGACCTGCAACGTTTGCTGGCTGCCGCGGTGGAGATTCAACCCAGACCGGTCTTGCGCTCCAGCGCTCAACACCTGGTTGCCTCTCATGCTTTACGGGCGGCTGACGCGCTGCAGTTAGCCGCGGCCCTCAATTGGGCAGAAGCGAGCGGAGAGCCTGCCGCGCTGGTCTCTCTCGACCAACGTCTGCGCGAGGCTGCCCTGCGCGAAGGTCTGCAAACACTCCCGGAGTAGTCTCGGCGACGGGACGCATCTGGCCTCACTCAGGGTTTCAATTCTTCGATGCTGTTGTGGCTGCGTAGGTAGGAGTCGAGAGCCCTGTAAACCACACGATAGCGATCGTCGGGATCTTCTTCGCCCAAGTTTTTGTGGTCCAGTGAGCTACACCCGGCATACATTACATCGAGTCGGACCGGGGCGATTTGCTTCAGTACTACGGCGTAGGACACCGCGCCGTCAGGGTCGGTATAACTTTGGGTCGACCACACGAAAGTTCGCTTCTTTCCTTTCCACATGTCACGATAGCGCAGGTGAAGCGAGCGCGCCGGCCCCCGCGCTGCGACCTGCAGGTTTTCTTTGCGGACTTGGGCCAGTCGGCTGGCGTTGAGCGACGCGCCTTCGGGATAGATGTCGATGCTGCCGGCGGCCTGGCCCAGGCTTACAAGGACGAAGGTTACGAGCAGGGTCAGCAGGGCTTTCATTCGCATGGTAGTGCATTTTCGCCCTGGTCTTGCAGAACCTGCTGATAAAGTTGGTAGTGGCGGTCCCCGAAGACTACGAAGCGCACCTCGTCCAAACCGGGATGCTCCCGCACAAAGGTGCGTACGTTGCGCACGGCCACTTCGGCCGCTAATTTGGCGGGGTAACCGTAGGCGCCCGCGCTAATACAGGGGAAGGCCAGGCTGGATAGCCCCTCGGAGTAGGCGGTCCAAAGGCTCTTCTGATAGCAGGACGCTAACAACTCGGGCTCGCCTTGCTGACCGCCTTGCCAAACCGGGCCCACGGTGTGAATGACCCGGCGGGCTTTCAACTTGCCACCCGTGGTGGACACCGCCTGTCCTGGCTCAAGGGGGCCGCGCTCATTGAGGATCTGCTGGCACTCCATGAGAATCTTAGAGCCGCCAGCCCGATGGATAGCGGCGTCCACTCCGCCGCCCCCCGAAAGGGTGGGATTGGCCGCGTTGACCAGGGCGTCCACCGTCTGTCGGGTGATGTCTCCCTGGAGCAGCGACAGTTGAGTCACTGGGGGTCGGCTCAGCTTGTCCCCCAGCGAGTTTATGTCGTTCATGGTTTGGGTTACGTCAGCCACGAAGTCGCCCAGGTTCCAACCGGGTTTGTTGGCCACAAAGGCCTGCCAGCGCTCCAGGTAGTCAGCCGCGTCCTGGGTGCCATTGAGCCCGTCCAGGTAGGTCAAAGCCCCCATTGCCTCGCCCTGGTCATACCAGTTGTCGGGTGTGGTCAGGTAGTAGTCCAGGTAATCACGTAAGGTCTGGCGACTGGCAGGGGTGTTAAAGCTTGCCAGCGCCAGGCAATAAGTGGCGCCTGCGTAGACCAGGTCGCTACGCAGCAGCAGTTTGCCTATCTGATCTTGGAGGCCTACCAGATTTTTGATGGCCGCAAAATAGGCGCCTGCTACCCGCGGCCGCCAGTTTTGTAAGGAAAGCAGCCTATGGGCCAGCCCTTCATCGATATCGCTGTAGAGGATGCGCAATCCCCCGATAGACTTGGCATCGCTCGGGCGGGACATGTAAAAAGGCTTGACCCAGCGCGCAATCTCCTCTTGAGTCAAGTTGTCGTCGATCTGGGGCACGACCAGTCTATCGTGGAAGGGATTGGTCATGGACATTGCAATGGCCGCCCCACTTTGCCCCACTCGGGGTCAGTTGCCGCTGTCTACTTCGACTTGCAGACCTTTGCCGCGCAGGTAACCGGCGACTTCCTGGCATTTGTCCTTGGCGCCGGAGAAGCAGATGGCGCGGCCAGTACTGTGGGCCATCTGAGTGACGTGTTCGGCCACTTCCAGGCTGCATCCAGTGGCTTTCTGCAGCCACAGAATCACGTCCAGCAACTTATTAAAGCTGTCATTGTACAGGATAACGTTCCAGCCGCGGAGTTCCTTGGTCCACTCCTGAAGTTTTTGCTCGAAGTCAAAGTCGATCTTGGGTAAATCAATGGTGGCTGCCATGGCACTCCTCTGGGTCTCTGGTGGTGATGGAAGTCTATTCCCGCGATTTTTTTTTCTCAATCCTGATTTCTTGAACCTGTTGGCCGGAATTTTGTCCAGATGTAGTAGTTGAAATTTATTCTCGGTCCACATTTTGCGCTTTGGGTTGGGCTGCGATCCTTTTCTTATAAGTCTCCTCGGGTTGACAGGGGTTTGAAGGGACTCCTATAATCGGGGGACAAGTGGGGCAAAGTGGAGGGCAGTGGGATAAGTTGGAAGGTTCTGGATCGACTCTGTTTTCAGGGACCTACGAACACTCGTTGGACGACAAAAATCGGCTGACGATTCCTTCTGTCTTTCGTAAAGATTTTGCCGATGGCGTGGTTCTGCGTAAGGATCGCGAGGGTTGTGTGGAGATATTGCCGCGGGCGGCCTGGAGTCAATTTTTGGCCCGGTTGCAAGCAGTGCCTCGCACGGACCAGCGCGCCCAGCGTTGGCTGACGCAGCAATTGGCCGCGGCAGTTTTGACCGAAATGGATAAGCAGGGGCGAGTCGTTGTGAGCGCTGATCAAAAGTCTCACGCGGGGTTACAGTGTGGCCCGGCGGTGCTGACCGGCGCGTTGGATCGGCTCAAGGTCTGGAGTCCGGCTCGGTGGGCTGAAATGCAGAGAGATACTGAACTCGAGGACCTGGAGGGTTACATCTATGAAACGTACCAAATCTAAGCCTCAAGACTCGCAGTTTCCCCTGCGTCTGGCCTTGCCTCCGGCGCCCAAGTGGCGTCGTCGCAGGCCCACGCCCGATCCCAGTCGAGGCGGCCTCGATCATGGTCGGGTGGAGTTGCGCTTGATTGTTCCTGGAGAAGGCTCCGGCTCCGCAGTTGACTGACGAGGGCGTGGTGTTTCACCACGTTCCGGTGCTCCTCTCAGAAGTTCTGGAGGAGCTTTGCTTGTTTCCGGGGGCAAGAGTGCTCGACTGTACGCTGGGTGGGGGAGGGCATTCCCAGGCGATGCTTGAGCGAGGTGCTCGGGTTACCGGCTTGGATTGTGATGAAATGGCCCTGGAGGCAGCTACGGCTCGGCTACAGGGTTTCGCGGAATTCAGGGCCTTTCGGGTCAACTTCGGTGATTTGCTGGAGGATGACTGGTTGGCCAGGATTGGCCCGCAGGACGCGGTTCTCATGGACTTGGGGGTCTCGTCGACGCAGCTCGATGTGGGTCAGCGGGGCTTTAGTATCCGTCGTGACGGGCCTCTGGATATGCGAATGGATCGCCGTCTGGAGGTGAGCGCTGTGGATGTAATTCGGGATTATTCTGAAGCTGAGCTTCGTAGAATTTTTTTCCAGTTTGGGGAGGAATCGGCAGCAGGGAAGGTGGCCCGCCGCCTCGTACAGGACCGCTCGCGGCAGCCGATTCGGACTACGGGGGAGTTGGTCAAGATCCTGGAGTCGGTGTTGGGTCGGCCGCGTCCTGGCAAGGTGCATCCGGCCACGAAAGTTTTTCAAGCAATACGAATGGAGGTGAATCGCGAGCTCGAACGACTGCAAACGGGTCTTCAGGCAGCTTTTGAGGTTCTTGTCAGCGGCGGCAAGCTGTTGGTGATGTCTTATCACTCGCTGGAAGATCGATGCGTGAAGCAGTTTGTTCAGGACCGTCTAGGACGCTGCCGGTGCCCACGTGGGGTTCCTGTCTGTGTCTGTGGCGCCACGGCCCTCTTGAAAGCGCGGGGTAAGGCCATTCAGGCCAGTCCCGCCGAGATTGATCGAAATCCCCGAGCTCGCTCTGTTCGCCTAAGAATCGCCACCAAGCTTTAAGAGAGAGGACACCTATGCAGATAAGTCGGACGACTCCTCGTGAGGAACCCAGAGAATGGCTGACCTGGTCGTTGGCCCTAGGCAGCTTTGCCGCAGTCTCTCTGTTGGTGCTGGTGTTTCTTTGTCAGTACGCCGTTTTGGTGCAGAATCACTACCGCGTGGTGGCCCTCCGCGATCATCAACGGAAGCTTGAACGAGAGCGCGATTTGATGCAACTCGAGTTGCAGTCGCTGAGCAGTTTGGAGCGGGTGGAGAGTGTGGCCACCCGGAGACTCAAGATGGTCCCTCCCCTGCATCGCGAAGTCTTGGATTTGAGAAAAATTCAAGTTCGTCAGCAGGTGGCGGTGGGGTCCATGGCAAAAAATTAATATTGAATTAAATTCTATCGAAAGTGGACGTCCTATAATTTTTGGAGAGGAGGTGTAGTAAGGTGGGAGGATGGTCTGGCAAAACGCGAAACCGGCTGATTTTTCTCTATTGGCTCTTTACGTTTTTCTATGTCTGTCTGGTTGCCCGCCTGGCCCACCTCCAGTGGCTCAAGAATGAGCGGCTTCAGGCCCTGGCTCGCTATCAACAAGAGGGCGACATCGAGGTGCCTGCTCTGCGCGGGGACATTCGCGACCGCAACGGAGTGGTGCTGGCCAACAGCATCTCGCTGTCTTCTTTGGCAGTCAATCCCAAGCAGGTCAAAGACGTCAACGGCGCCTCCCGACGTCTGAGCGCCTTGTTGAAAATGCCCGAGTCTCGGGTGCGCCAGAATCTCACTGGCAAAGGGACGTTTCAGTGGCTGGCTCGCAAAGTGCCCGATAGTGTGGCCAACTCTCTCAACAAGGAGCCGGTTGCGGGCGTTTTCCTGCTGCGCGAACCCACTCCGGGACGCCGCTACTACCCCAAGGGCCGTTTGGCCGCTCATTTACTGGGGGCCACGGGTGTGGATGAGCAAGGACTGGACGGCCTGGAAGCGTCTTATGACGAGTATTTGGGCGGTTCTCCCGGAATGCTGCGCACCTTTATGGATCGCGACGGCTGGATGATTCCGGTGGAGAGTCAGCGCCTGCTGAAGAAAGCCATTCCCGGCCGTCACCTGGTGCTGACCATCGATGAGACTATCCAGTATGTGGCCGAGCGCGAACTGGCCGCCGCCTGTAAGTTGCGAAATGCTAAAGGCGGCATCTGCGTCGTGATGGACGTGAAAACGGGTGGCCTGCTGGCTCTGGCCATTGCCCCCGATTTTTCGGCTGACCAGTTTGGCGAAATGCCGGCGGCCTTGCGCCGCAACCGGGCCATCACCGATCCTTACGAGCCTGGCTCTACCTTTAAGGTTTTCACCATGGCCACGGCCATTAACAATGGCATCAAGCCTACCGACCTGTTTCCTAGCAGCGGTGTGATCAGCATCGGCGGTTGGACCATCAACAACGCCAACGACGGGCTGGGGGCGCAGGCCGCCGGTCTCCGAGATTCTGGCCTATTCTTTCAATGTCGGCACGGCCAATGTGGCGTCCCGACTGGGGAAGAAAGTTTTAGGCAAAGGCCTGGAGGATTTCGGATTCGGCTATCGTACCGGGGTAGACCTCACCGGCGAAAGTGAGGGGATTCTGGCACCCATCAAAAGTTGGGAACAGATCAATCTCCTCACCATTTCGTTCGGACAAGGGGTAGCGGTGACGCCGATGCAGTTGGTCTCGGCTATGCAGGCAATCGCCAATGGGGGCGTGCGACTGAAGCCTCACGTGGTGTCTGAAGTGCTCAATCCTGACAATAGCCTCTATAAAAAGATGCCGGTCAAGGAATTGAATCGACCGATTTCCGCGGAAGCTGCCAAAACCATGCTGGGTATGCTCTTCGGGGTGTGTGAGCACGGAACCGGAAAGCACGCCAATATTCCGGGGTATCGGGTAGGTGGCAAGACGGGGACTGCCCAGGTGGTCCAAAATGGCGCTTACGGGGATACCTATATCGGTTCTTTCATCGGGGTTTGCCCGGTAGAAGAGCCCCGAATCGTGTGTTTGGTGAAGATCGAAGAGCCGACTCCAATCTACTGGGGTGGAACGGTGGCGGCTCCGGTGTTTGCGCGGGTTGCGCAGGAGGCGATGTGGAAATTGGGTGTTAACCCATCGCATCCAGAGGAAATCAGTAGTGCTGCTCAGGGAGGCCAGAACAGTGAACCTAGATAAGGACTTAGAAGAGTTTCTTCGGCGATACATCGATATCCAGGCGGTGCCTCGGTCGCGTAAGCCTGCTCAAGAAATCATGGTTTCGGGCATGCCGTCCTTTATGGGGCCGCGCCTGGATACAGGCCGTAATGGGCGCAAAAGATGGGTGACCAGACTGGATCGTAAGGCCGATTTACGGCGCGTTCCCAACCGATATCCCATGGTCTAGGAAAAAGGGCGTATGTGGAGGGACGAACGTGTTAAATCTTAAGGTGATCGCCGACTTAATAGGAGTGCCTGAGTCAGCCTCTTTCGAGGGCCGTCAGGTTAATAAGGTTGAATTTGATTCAAGGCAAGTGGGGCCTGACGATCTGTTTGTGTGTGTGCCAGGCTTCCAAGTGGACGGGCACAAGTTTGCAGAACAGGCCGTGAAGCAAGGGGCTACTGCCCTGGTTGTGGAGCGTCCGCTGGAGGAGTTGAGCCACATTCCTCAGTTGCTGGTGCCACAAGCCCGCAAGGCACTGGCTCAAATCGCCGGTCTGGCTTCGGGATATCCCGTCCAGTCGTTGCGCCTGGTGGGTATTACGGGCACCAACGGCAAGACTTCGGCGGCGCACTTCTGCGAGTCGGTTCTGGCCGGTAGCGGTCGGGTGCCCGGTGTGTTGGGCACCATTCACACCAAGATTGCCGGTCGTCCCATCCCAACCACCCATACCACACCGGAATCACTGGTTTTGCAGCGACTCTTCGCCACCATGACCGAGGCCGGTTGCGACTCGGTGGTGATGGAAGTGTCGTCTCACGCACTCGAACTGGAGCGTGTTTACGGGGTGCCTTTTGACGTGGCCGTGTTTACCAACCTGAGGCACGATCATCTGGATTTTCACGGTGATATGGAGACCTACTTTCAGGCCAAACGCAAGCTCTTTAGCGGCCTGCGCTACATCAAGGGACGACCGGCTCCCTATGCTGTCATCAACGGAGACGACGACTACGGTCGGCGTTTGCTAAAGGAGCTTCGGGTTCCCTATATCAGCTACGGCCAGGGCGAAAATTGTCACATTCGGGCCACCGAACTGTCGATTGCTCCCGAAGGCGTTTCTTTCAATGTGGAAACTCCGGTGGGTGGCCGACGCGTTGACCTGTCGGTGTCGGGTCTGTTTACCGTGTATAATGCATTGGCCGCGATCGGTGTTGGGCTGGCCGTGAAAGCCGATCTTGACCAGATTTTGCTTGCCGTAGAGTCGGTTGGCAGCGTTTCGGGACGATTTGAACCCGTGCGCGAGGGTCAGGACTTTGCCGTGGTGGTGGACTACGCGCATACTCCTGATGGACTGGAGAAACTGCTCGAGTCGGCTCGCCAGATAACCCGGGGCAAACTCTATGCGGTGTTTGGCTGCGGGGGAGACCGCGACGCTCAGAAACGACCGGTGATGGGAGAAATCGCCGGGCGCCTGGCTGACCGAGTCATTCTCACCTCGGACAATCCGCGCAGTGAATCACCACAAGAGATTTTGCGGCAGATCGAAGCGGGAATGGCCCATTCGCTGGCTGCGGTGGAGATCGAATCGGACCGGGCCCAGGCCATTTGTCGAGCGATCGCGATCGCCGAGGCCGGTGACACTATCGTGATTGCCGGCAAAGGCCACGAGACTTACCAGATCATCGGCGACCGAGTGCTTGAATTCGACGACCGGGAGGTTGCCCGACTTGCCCTTAGGGGCCGCATGTTTCGGGGCAAACCCGGACTGCGGACCCACGCCCTGACCTGGACGGAGCGCCGCCGTCCCGTTTACCCTGATGGCACCGCTGCCTCTGCCGGGGATAGCTAGACCCGGTGGTGGCCTGGTCCTTACAGGAGGTGCTTACGGCCACCGGTGGCCAGGGCACCTCCCTTGCTATCTCGGGCGAACACCAGTTTGAATTTATTTCAACAGATTCGCGCAAAGTGGCTTCAGGCTGTCTTTTTGTACCTCTGCAGGGGGCTCAACACGACGGCCATGATCACGTGCAGTCGGCTCTGGCCCAGGGGGCGACGGCCAGTTTGTGGGCTCGTCCTGACCTGCCCGAGGCATTGCAGCATGCGCCCTTAATTCGTTGTCAGGACAGTTTGCAGGCTTTGCAAGACCTGGGAGCCTACCATCTGCACAAGCGAGTGGGCTGTCCGGTAGTGGCCATTACCGGTTCGACAGGAAAGACGACCACCAAAGACCTGGTGGCCTGTTTGTTGAGCACTCGCTATCGCATTTTGAAAACGCCCGGCAACTTTAACAACGATGTGGGCGTGCCGCTCACGTTGCTGCAGTTGGAGATGGACACCGAGGTAGCGGTGATCGAATTGGGCATGCGGGGAGTGGGTCAGATTCGTCGATTGGCCCAACTACTTGGACCTCAGATGGGCTTGATTACCAACATCGGAGTGTCTCACATCGAGCTGTTGGGAAGCCGAGAGGCCATTGCCCGGGCCAAAGGCGAGTTGATTCAATCGCTGGGCCCGCAGTCTTCGGCTGTGCTGCCGCGCGATAGCGACTTTTACGACTATCTGGCTTCGCTGCACAGCGGTAATACGTTGAGTTTCTCGGGCGACCCGGCCAGCCCGGCTCTGATCAAGCCGTTGGTTCGTCAGCAGCGTGGACTGGAAGGCTGGGGTCTGGAGTTTGAGCCGGGCGTTGGCTGGGATTTTCCCTTGCCGGGAGAGCACCACGTCGAAGATCTGGCGGCGGCCTGGGCGGTAGCCCGCCATTTCAAGGTGGATCCGCAGGCGGCGGGAGAGGCGTTGCGACAGGTGCGCCTCAGTCACCTGCGCATGGAACGCCATGACCTGGGCAACGGGCTCTGTTTGCTCAACGATGCCTACAACGCCGCTCCCGATTCGATGCGGTCGGCCCTCAAGGTGCTGGGCTACGCTTCCGGTCGCAAGTTGGCCGTGCTGGGCGACATGCTCGAACTGGGGGACTATGAGGAACAGGCCCATCGTGAGTTGGGCGAATGGGTGGCCCAGTTGGGCGTGGACATTTTGTTGGCAGTGGGACAACGCAGTCGCGTATTGGCTCAGAGCGCCCAAAAGGCCGGCTTGAGCGCCGTGCTGTGGGCGGCCGATACCCAGGATGCCGCCGCCATGCTTCGCCCTCAGTTGTCGAGCGGCGACACCCTTTTACTCAAGGCATCGCGAGGGGTGGGTCTGGATCGTTTAGTTCCCGAATTGGAGAAGTGGCAAGATGACGCCTGAAATGCAATCTTTATGGTTTGCCGGGTCGATGGGAGCAGGTCTCACCTTTGTGGGCATGCCTCTCTTTTTGGCCGGCATGCGCCGGCTGGGTTGGGGCCAGAAAATTCGGGAAGAAGGTCCCAAAGACCATCACTCCAAGGCGGGCACTCCCACCATGGGGGGTGGCCTCTTTATTCCGGCCGGACTGTTGGCTAGCTTTTGGGCCTTTCACTGGAGCGCCGACTTGCTGGCCGTCTGGATCCTTACGCTGGGTTGCTGGCTGTTGGGGATGACCGATGACCTGACCAAGGTGATGCGCAACCACAATCTGGGACTGAAAGCCCGCCACAAACTGTTCATTCAGACGGTACTTAGCCTGGCCATGGGCGTCTACCTGGCCTGCATGATGCCGACGCCCGGTGTGGAGGTTCCCTATTTTGGCTTTTTTCCGGGCATCCACTGGGTTTTGATTCTCAGCTGGCTGGTCGTGTCAGGCACCACCAACGCGGTCAACCTGACCGACGGGTTGGACGGGCTGGCCGCCGGGGCGGTCTGCAGTTCGTTGGCCATCTACGCGGCCATCTGCATGGGCACGGGCCACGCTGACCTGGCCACGGCGGCTGTGGGTATGGCCGGGGCCACGCTGGCTTTTCTCTGGTTCAATAGCTTCCCGGCCCGGATTTTTATGGGCGATACGGGCAGTATGGGCCTGGGTGGTCTGTTGGCCGGCCTGGCTCTGCTCACGCATACTTCCTTCTTGTTGGTGATTATCGGTGGCGTCTATGTGGCCGAGGCCACCTCGGTCATCATGCAAGTCACTTATTTCAAGCTGACCAAGGGCAAGCGCATCTTTCGTATGAGTCCCATTCATCACCATTTTTGCCTGGGCGGCATGCACGAGGTGCAGGTGACTCAACGCTTGTGGGTGGTTTCTCTGGTGCTGGGCCTGCTGGGCTTCTATCTGCATTCGGGGGGGCATCTGTGAAGCCGATTCCCCAACATTGGTCTGGACAGCGCGTTTCCATCTTGGGACTGGCTCGCAGCGGCCTGGCCCTGGCTCGCGTGTTGAGAGGTCAAGGATCGCAGGTTTTGCTGAGCGATCAGCGGGCCGCCTCAGAACTGGGCGACCTGCCCGCTCAGGCCCAACAGTTAGGGGCCGAAGTGGAGATGGCTGGGCACAGCCGGCGCTTACTGGACTGCGATGTGTTGATCATCAGTCCCGGAGTCTCGCTCTATGCGCCCGTGGTTCAAGAGGCTTTGCAACGGGGCGTGGTGGTTGCCGGCGAGGTAGAAATCGCTTATCAAATGTGTCCCCGGCCGCTTCTGGCCGTCACCGGCACGAACGGAAAATCGACCAGTTGTTCTTTGCTCCAGGCTGCCCTGGGCAGCCGGGGGCGCCTGGCGGGCAACATCGGGGTGCCCCTGGTAAGCGAGGTGACTTCGGATCTTCAGGGTGTGGACTTTGTGGTGGCCGAGATTTCCAGTTTTCAACTGGAGACCGTCCACAGCTTTCGCCCCAAACTGGCGATGTTGACCAACATTACCGCCGATCATCTGGATCGGCATCGCACCATGGAAGAGTATGTGCAGGCCAAGGCCCGACTGTTTGCCTATCAGCAGGCAGGGGATTGGGCCATTTTTAATGCCGACGACCCCTGGGCCGTGCAGGTAGGGGAATGGGTTGCCCGGGGACAGTTGCCGGTGTGGCCTCACTATCCGCCGCCAGGATCGGGTGGGGCTCAGGTTTTACACTACTCCGTGGAAAAACGCGTGGATTTGGGCGCCTGGTTGGAAGACGGTTGGTTTTGGGCCCATCTGCCCGGTGGCCAGGCCGAGCCCATTCTGCGTTGGGACTTTGCCAATTTGCCTGGACCTCATAACCTTTCCAATGCGCTGGCCACCTGTCTGGCGGCCTTGTGTGTGGCCACCCCCAGGTCCGATATCGAAGGGGCCTTTGCTGGCTATCAGCGCATGCATCATCGCCTTGAAGAGGTGGGTCAGTTGGGTGGGGTCCGCTTTATCGACGACTCCAAGGCTACCAACGTTTCCTCGGTGGAGTCGGCCCTGCAGACTTACGCCGAGCCGATCGTCTTGATCGCCGGGGGTCGCGATAAGGGACTGGACTTGGAGGCCCTGGGTGATGTGATCGCCCGCCACTGCCACGCGTTGGTGGGAATTGGCGAGGCCGGTCCAGTGATCGCCAGCTATGCCCAAAAGCACGGACTGCAGGCGCATCATATGGCCACCACCATGGAGGAAGCAGTGCAACTGGCTCACTCATTGGCGCCCAGCCCGGGGGTGGTGCTGTTGTCGCCCGCCTGTACCAGTTTTGACATGTTTCGTAACGCCGAGCATCGCGGAGATGAGTTTGCAGCCAGCGCCCAGCGACTGATTGCAGGCTCACCGCCGGGAGCGGGCCAGAGGGAGGAACGATGAGGTCACGTCAGGCTGATCCTTGGTTGATCACCATAACCGCTTGCTTAAGCCTGTTGGGGCTGTTAATGGTCTTCTCGTCGTCGACCGTGATGACGGCCTCCTCAGAAGACTTTCGCTTTGATCCCTTCTTCTTTCTCAAGCGTCAGGGCCTGGCCTGTGTTATCGGGGTGGCTGCCCTGCTCATTGTGCGCCGGATGGACCTGACGCGCCTGAGACCTCTGACCAGCGTTCCCTTTGCGATTGGCACCATCGGGCTGTTGGCTCTGGTGATGCTGATCGGGCCGGAGATCAACGGCGCTCGCCGCTGGATTCCGCTGGGACCGTTCCAGTTTCAGGTGGCCGAAATGGCCAAGTTGGCGCTGATCTTTTACCTGGCCGACTGTCTCGACCGGCGTCGCGAAAAGGTGGCCCACGCCTCGCGCATCGTGCCTGCCCTGGGCATTTTTGGCATCATGTTGCTGCTGGTCGAGCAGGAACCCGATCTGGGTACAGCCCTGGTGCTGGCCGGCGTGTTTATGGCCATGCTGTTTGTGGCTGGCGCCAAACTGGAACACCTGGGCGGCATGGCCGCGGCCGGCGTGATGGCCGTGGGCTTGATGATTATCGCCAAGCCATTTCGAATGAAGCGTCTGGCCACCTTTGTTGACCCGATGGGTGACATTCAAGGCTCCGGCTACCAACTTTACAACAGTCTGCTGGCGCTGGCTTCGGGCGGGTTGACCGGGCAAGGCCTGGGCAACAGTCACCAAAAATATAACTATCTGCCCGAGATGCATACCGATTTTATCTTCGCCATTCTGGGCGAAGAATTGGGTTTCATGGGCACCACCGCGCTGTGCACCCTCTATGTGGCTCTTCTTTACAAGGGCTTCAAAGTGGCCGTGCAGTGCCGCAAGCCTTACTTGCGAATGCTGGCCGCCGGCGTCACCTTTCAAATCGCCCTGCAGGCGCTGATGAATATGGCCGTGGCCAGCGGTTGTATCCCCAGCACCGGTGTCCCCCTTCCTTTCATCAGCTACGGCGGCAGCTCGATTCTGTTCACTCTGGTTAGTATCGGCGTCTTGCTCAATGTGGCTGACTTCAATGCTCGCAATGTAGAGAACGAAGGCAAGCCCAAGCGCCGCGAACGCCGCCTGCGCCAGGGCGCAACTCTGGCCAGTTCAAGCGACGAGAGCATGGCGCCCATCTCTTGCGGCACCTGGGAAAAGCGGGCCGCCGGCCAGCGCCTGCGTCGCACCGAGGCCGGTTTGCCCCGCCCGGTCATCGAGCCCACCCTTAGCGAACGCGCCTTTCACACGGCGCGCGAGACCCGGCGGGGACGCAATAAGCGCCAACTGAACAAAGCCATCCTCTGATCGACTCTGGGGTTTTTGTCGACCAATTGTTACAATTGGCCGGATAGTAGCCGCTATGCTGGTGATCGGAGGATATGCTTTGATCATCAGTTTGCCCCCCCGAACCGCCTGTAGCCATTGTGATTCGCACAAGCGTGCGCCCCTGAAAGGCGAAACGTTTAGCTACAATCCGCAGGATCGCATGGTGTACGCCATTTCCGATACTACGGTGATCCCCAACGTGGTGATGGGCGAGTTGGGTCCGGCCGACCCGCATGTGATGCTGCGCGAGAAGCTGCAAAAAGAGAATGACAGCTACGTTTACGCCGACAATGATCCGCGCCAAAACAGTTCGCTGGCTTTTGCCAACGCGGCCCTCACCATCAATGCCTTTCGCGAGGTGTTTGCGGACGATATCAAGTGGGCTTTTGATTTCGACAGGTTGCTGATTCGTCCTAACTGCGGCAAAGATCTTAACGCCAACTACAAGCGCGAAAGCGGTACGCTCAATTTTTACTCCGACCTGGACCCTTTGAGAAAGGCCCAGGTGCACTCGGGAGCTTCGTCCGACATTGTGGCTCACGAGGTGGGCCACGCATTGTTGGACGCGATTCGGCCCGAGTATATGAGTTCTTGGGGACCGGAACCGTCGGCTTTCCACGAGTCGTTTGGCGACATGCTGTCGATCCACATGGCTCTGCGCAGCGACCGGGTGGTTCAGCAGTTGATTCAAGAAACGGGCGGCGACCTTTCCAAGCCCAACCTGGTTGCCAATCTGGCCGAGGAGTTGGGAACGGCTGTCAACAGCCAGGCGGGTAGCAACAAAACCGGCGGCAACTACCTGCGCAATGCCAACAATACCATGAAGTTTGTCGATCCCAGCACGCTTCCCAGCGAAAAGGGCAGCGCCACCGAACTGGGTTGGGGAAAACACAGCCTGTCGCGGGTGTGGACCGGGGCCCATTTCGATTTGCTCAAAGCCATGGTGGCCGAACGCATGGCCGCCGGTGACGGCCCGGAGAAAGCCATCAAGGAGAGCAACGAGGAACTCTTCAAGATGTTGGCCAACATGATTCGCGAGTCTCCGCGTGGTAAGTTTGGCTATCGCGACATGGCCGTAGCTTTTATCCAGTCCGATAAGCTCCATCACAACGGTCAGCGGGCCGCATTGATTCAGAAGGTCTTCACTAATCGCAACATCTTGCCCGCCGACCTGCCCGCCGAATTGTTGGAAAAAGACGAGGCTTCCCGGCGTGCCGCAGCCAGCAGCCGACTTTTTCAAAGCGATCAGGCTCCCGCCTTCGAGCCGGTCAGCGTCACGCTGGGGCCAGAACTGGGTCAGTTCGCCGGTGCCAAGGTGGACGTGCCTGTGAGCACGGAGGAAGGCCTGTTTAAAAGCGAGCATCTGCAAAGCACCACCGAGCGCGACCTGGCCCGCCTGATCAAGGCCGGCAAGATTCGCTACAGCGATCCCCATGTGCGGGTGCGCAGTGAAGAACACTACAATCCCAACGGCGAGGTCTATGAAGGCGCGGTGGTGTGGGAAGACGGCCAGATGAAGATCGAACGCCTGCACATCTCCTGCTAGTGCTAGTGTTTTGGTGGCTGGCAGTAAGGGTCGCCTGGGCAGCGCTTTGGTTCCGGTCCTAAGGCGGGCCACGAGGTGGTGGATCTTGCTCAAGGAATCAATCCATTCTCCTCGGGGGCCCCTTGGCTTGGGCGGGTCATTCCTCAAGGACCCATAAGACTCTTGAGGAAGCCTCAGTTTTGGAGGTGCGTTGTGAAGAAAATACTTGTCGGACTGGCGGTGCTTACCGCCTCAGCCTGGGCAGACCCCTTGAATGGCAATGTCTACGGCGTCTACCCAGAGGGAGTTATGCTAAATCAGGGGGCGACTTCCATGCTGATTCCCGTCCAGCACGCCACTTTTCAGGTCGCTGGCCTGCGTGTGGACTATTCTCAATTGCTGCCTGGCCAGGCTGTTCAGGTCGTGGTGCCTCAGCCCTACCTTCCTCAGATTGTTGCGGTGCCCGACGCCTACGCTTGGAAGTGCAAGTACCACCCCAACCACCCACACGGTGGCCCGCCGGGGCAGATGAAGAAGATGAACGGCAACGGCAAAGGAAAATGGAAGTGACGGCCACGTAGCTGCGCCACCCTCGCCTGATGGCGCCCGATTGCCCTCTACATCGCCGTAAAGGTTGGGAAATCCGCCATGGTAAACAACTGGGCCTTGGCGTTGACGGAATTAGGGATGTGCCATGAAAAATGCCAAGAATTTGCATGTCCCGATGCCGCCAGACCTTCATGGCGAGCTTCGGCAGGTGGCGGCGCCCTTGGGAAAGACCTCAACAGCCGTCGCTCGGGGGCCTGGTAGAGGACAGTGTTGCCCTGTGTCACCACTTTCACTCGATTAAGTCAGGATTCGCTAGGGAGTGGATGGTTGCTGGATTTTTCCCCTGACGACTTCCATAAATTTGTCATAGGCAGGCTGTCCCTCGGGATACAGTCCCATCATCTGGTACCAGGACAGTTCGCAGAACAAAATGACGTCCACCACCGAAAACTGTTCTCCAAGCACATACGGCCCCTTGATGTGGCCGGCCATGGTGGCCAGCAGTTTGGCAATCTCGGTTTTGGCTTCTTCCTTGGTTTCGGGATTGAATCCCTTCATGGCGAAAGGCTCCAGGGTGGTCTGCAGAAAGAAGACCCATTCGTAGAGGCGGGCCCGCTCGGGGGTGCCGGGCTTGGGCGTATTCATTTTTTCGGGAAACAGGTCGGCCAGATAAAGGGTGATGGCGCCCGATTCGATGACAGTGGTGTCGCCGTGCTTGAGGGCAGGAACGCGTTGGTAGGGGTGAATCTTAGCGTACTCGGGCTTTCTGTGATCGCCCTTGCGCAGTTCGACCAGTTCGCTACGGTGAGGAATCTGGAAAACGTCCAGCAGCATTTGAGTGCGCATCCCGCGACTCTGGGGGTCGGAGTAATGAATAATGTCAGCCATGGGCCCCCACTTCGTCCGCCTTCCTCCATGGTCCTGGGCACCAAAAGGGCATCAAATTTTAACAGCGTGTTCAAGTAGCCCAACACTCCTTGGCTTCTATTTTTGCTTCCGTCGAGTAAGGTAAGGGGTAGAGTTGAGAGGGGTTTAGCCCATGGCGTTTCCGGTAGGCAGTAATTTCACCACGTTTAATACGCGGCCGCAGAGCTTTGAAGCTGAGGCCAGTGTGGGACCAGCCTCGTTCGCTCCTGGCACCACTTATATGACGGCGCTGGGTTCGAAGGGCTTTTGGGGCGACATGCTCACGGCCAATCGCTGGCTTCGTCAAAATTTTACCGGGGTCATCACCCCCCGCGACCCCCAAGAATTGGACCAGGCGCTGTTGGAGCGGGATGCCCAACCAGCCAGCGATGTGGGCGAAGGGAGCGCCAGCCAGGGTAAGTCGCCGGAGGCTAAGGACGGCAAGGAGGCCAAAGCGCCTAAGTTTGAGTCGCAAACGACCCGGATGCTCAAGGCCGAACTGGCCGAGGTTCAGGCCCGCAACATCCAGGCGGCCAAAGAGTTCGAAGCCAGTGTCATGGGACAGATGCTCAAGGCGGCCGACGGCACCGGGGGCAAAGACCTGCGCGCCATGCTCGACGAGATCGCCAGCAGTCCGGGCAAATCGATGGATTTTCTCAGGGGTCAAATGCTCGACGCCAACCACGGTAGCGGCGACGTCAATTCGAAAATTATGGACCTGGTCAGAAGTGATAGCGGCGCCGCCCAACAATACATGAAGATCATTGAAAATGCCGGTCCCGCCTTGGGCAGCCAGGTGATGGACATGGTCGGCCAGGATCCCAGTCTGTCGGGTGCTTTCCTCAATACGGTCGCCAAGGCGCCCTCGAGCAGTGGTTTGTTGAGCATGGCCGCCGGCCACGGCGGTATGTCGGCCAGTTTCAGTATGATCCAGGCCTCGGCCTCGGGCACCTCGCAAGGCATGACGGCTCTAACCGAGTTTAACAAATCCCTGGCCGGCGACTCCGGGGCGGCCAGTCAGGTGGCCAAAATTCACGCCAATGCGGCCGCCACCGACTCGGGCAAGGCCGCCTTGACCACCATGAATCTGAATATTTCTCAGGATACCGTGGCCTCAACCGCGGCTGTGGGCGCCGACGCGGCAGCCAGCCGGGGCGGGGGAGGGGTGAGCGCCAAGCATGCCGCCCTGGCCGGAGATTCCAAGGCCGCCAGCGCCGCAGTGGCCGTGCAGGCCACCGCCAGTCAAAGTAGCGAGGGGCGCGGAGCTCTGGGCGAGCTTTTCAAGAATCAGGCTGGCGATAGCGGGGGCTCGATGGCCTTGCATCTCAAGGCCAGCAGCACTTCGGGTGGTGCGGGTGTGCTCACCGACCTGTATACCAATGTTGCCAAGGATTCCGCCGCATCCACCGGACTCATCACCATGCAGGGCGGGGCCAACAGCGCTTCGATGGGCCAGCTCAACAAGAATCTTTCTCAGTACGCAGGAGGCGCGGCCGCGGCTATGGCTGTGCAGGCCAGCGCCAGCGACACGGCCCAAGGACGCGGCGCCCTTACTCAGCTCAACTCGAATCTGGCCAAGGACCCGACCGCGGCTGCGGCCACCGTGTCTATGCAGGCGGCTGCCGCCAAGACGCCCGAGGGCATGGCCGCCCTCCGCAAGCTGAATCAGAACTTGAGCAAGGACGCCACGGCTGCCGGTGCGGCCGTGGGTGTGCAGGCCGGCGCCAGCGCTACGGGTGCAGGCCGGGCCGCCATTGGCCAACTCAATTCGGCACTGGCCAAGGATCCGGCCGATGCGGCTGCGGCCATGGGCGTGCAGGCGGCGGCCAGTCAGACGGCCGAGGGACGGGCCCAGTTGGGCACTCTCTACAAGAACGTGGCCAGCGACAAAGGGGCTTCGGTGGCCACCATGCAACTGCATGCCTCGGCCAGCCAGGCACCCGAAGGGCTGGGTGCGCTCACCGAGTTCAATCGCAACTTGGCCAAGGACACGTCGACGGCGGCGGCGGTTATGTCCGTGCAGGCAACCGCCTCCACCACGGGCAGCGGTGCTGGCGCCATCATCGACCTCAACCGCAACCTGGCCAAAGACCCCAATGCGGCGGCTGCCAGCGTGGCCATGCAGGCATCGGCCAATGAAAGCGCGGATGGGCGTAAGGCTCACGCTCAAGTCAACAAGAATATCGTGCGCTATGGCGAGGGCGCTTCCACAGCGGTGGGTGTGCAGGCCGCCGCGGCCCAAACGCCCGAAGGCCTGGCGGCTCTCACCAAGCTCAACCAGGCCCAGGCCGCCGATCCCCAGTCGGCCGAGGCGGCCGTGGGACTGCAGGCTAGCGCTGCCATCAGTCGCGAGGGCAAGGCAGCCCTGACCCGGCTCAACGAAGGCCTGTCGCAAAGTCCCAAGGCTTCGGCGTCGGCGCTGCAGTTGCAGGCCGCCGCCGCCAATACCCAGGAAGGGCGGACCGCTCTCACTTCGCTCAATCGCAATCTGGCCACCGACCGGGGCGCCTCCACTGCGGCCGTCATGGTCAAGGCCAGCGCCACCCGCACTCCAGAGGGTCGAGCCGCCGAGACCAAGCTCAATTTGAGCCTGGCCAAAGACCCCAACGCGGCGGCCGCCGCTCTGTCGGTGCAGGCTACCGCCAGTCAGACCAAGCGCGGTCGTCAGGCCGAGGCCGAACTGTACGGCAATCTGTCGGGCGATGTGGCCCACGCCGGTGCCGCCGTGGCCATGCAGGCGGCGGCCACGCGAACGGCCGAGGGGCGCCGGGCCAAGACGATGCTCAATCGGAACCTGTCCAAGGACCCGCGCGCCGCGGGTGCGCTGGTTACCATGCAGAGCATCGCGGCGCGCAGCAAAGGCGGTCGCGCCGCCCTGACCCAGATGTACGCCAATATGTCCCGCACTCCCAAGGCTGCCGCATCCGAACTGGCGTTGCAGGCGGCCGCCGGCAATACCGACCCGGGCTCCACCGCCATGACCAATCTGGAGGGAAAGGTGAGCAGCGATCCGGGAATGGGTCAATCCTTTGAGAGACTGAAGTTGGCCGCCAGCCGTCCCGATATGGAGGCGGAACCTGTGGCTCCGCCCAAGAGCGAAGAGGAACAGGAAGAAGAATAGCTACTTCTGTCCGGGGCTGAGGTAGAATTCCTCCACCGTTCGTTGGGGGTTCCAGGTGCCGTTGGAGTACTCGCCTTTAAGCACGTGAGTGTGCGATCCGAAGGCCGTTTGTAAAGTGAACTTGCGCTGACCTTCGCCGTTGTCGCGCACGTCGATGACCTGATTGATTTCGGGCGTCTCGCCGGGCAGCACCAGGCGAAAATTCTTTTCGGATTGCACGAACTGGGGCACCGAATCGTCGTCCAGGCCTGTAATAAAACCGGTGCCGATGGCCTTAACGATAAAGTCATCCACTTTGCCGTCGCCCACCATGGTTTCGCGGCTGCCGTCGGCCAGTTCCACGAGGCCTTGCTGGCCCTGGCTCAGGCGCGAGGCTTTGACGCCCTGCAGCGAGGCTTCCACTTCAAATTGGCCCCAGCCGGGATTGGCCTGGGCCAGTTTGACCACCTGGCCGGCCACCAGGGGGACCGAAAGGCTGGTTCCGTTGCCGTAAAGGACCTCGTTGGGAGTCTGACCGGGGGCGGGAGTGGGGTCCGAGAAGGCCAGGTTCACGCCAGCGGCCAGCACATCGGTGCCAGCCCGGGGAGAGGTGAATGAGGCCAGTTGACCTTGCTCGTCCAGCGAGCCAACCACCGTGGAGTAGTCGCTGGTGAGCACACTGCGAAAGGCGCTGGGGCTGAACTGCACGCCTTTGGCCTCAAGCTGGGCTGAGAATTCGCCCAGATTGCCGGCGGCCAGCAGGTGAATCACGCCCCGCTCGTTGAGGGCGCGTTCGGCCTGCAGATATTCGGCGCGGGCCTCTTTGACCGCGTCCTCGTCGCGCAGGAATTTCTCGGAAGTGATAAACAGTTGCTCGGCCACTTCCAGCAGGCTGGCCTGAGGAGGCAGCCCCAGCGCCTTGCCCAGTCTCTCGCGAAATTGGGGGTCCTGCGCGGCCGCCTCGTAGAAGGGCTGGGCCACCCGCACCGGACTCTGGCTTTGGGACTGGCTGATGACTTTGACGTCAGGCTGTTCGGCCGCGATCTGGCGCAAGTTTTCAGTGGTGGCTTTAAGCAGCAGGGCTCCGCTCAGGGCCACGTGGGCGCGCAAGGTTCCGCCCAGCTTTTCGGCGGGGGCCTGCAGTACCGCCTCGGCCGGAATGGGGTTGCCATTGCCGCAATGGTAGCGCTGCACATCGCCATCTTGAAGCTGGCCGTAGCCCAGCAACACCGATTCGGTCATCTCGCCGTGGGCGGTGGAGTTTTCGGTGTTTTCAAAATTGTCCAGCAAGGCCACCTTGGGCGCCGCCTCGCGCTTCTCGGCGTAGCCGGTGCGCAACATTTCCTGACCTTTGATTATCAAGCCCATGATCTCAACCTATCGCAAGGGCCTCAGGGAAGTAGGTCCAGCTTGTTACCGTTCGGTCGGGGCCGCGCTTTTGCGCTCAAGATCAGGGGCCAGACCATGAGCGAGGAGCTTCCCAGTGAGAAAATCCATCCTTTACATCCTTCAAAGATCCAACTGTAGGTGACGGGCCCGGCAGCAGCCGCCAGGGTGGCCACCAGCAGGGCCCGGGCCAGTTTACCGGGCCACATTTGGGCCAGGCTGGCCAGGCCGGTCAGGGTGATAAGCAATTTGTTGACCCCGAAGTTGCCGGCGATCGGTGGCGCGCTGTCCATGGTCAGTCCCACAGCCAGAGCGGTCAGGGCCACCCCCAGCCAGGGTTTTTGTTGCAACCAGGCGGCTCGCGGAAAGCGCAGCCACAGACAGGGCCAGGTCACACCGTAGACTCCGGTCAGAGCATTGCTCCAGGACCAGGGGCTGCAGCAGCCGGGCCTGCCCATCACCCAAAGAAGTACCACCATCCAGCCCAGGATGGCGGCGAACAGGTATCGGGAGCGGCGTTCCAGATTGGGGGCGGGCAGGTGGCGCTGGGCGGTCACGCAGGCGGCGTAGGCGATCAGCAGCAGGGCGGGGAAGCACAGTGGTTCGTCGAGAGGGAGCTGGCAGACCAGCAAGATTTGTATCAGCAGCAGCATGCTGTGAGCTACGCGCCGGGGTGCCCAGGGGTTCAAGTCTGCTTGCTCATTTGACAGGAGCGTGCAGACGCATTAATGTGCATTTATGCGCACCACCATAGACTTGCCCGACGATCTCTATCGTTCGCTGAAAGCCCGTGCGGCGCTTACGGGCACTACTTTGAGGGAGCTTATCCGGGGACTGATCGAACAAGGACTGAGTCAGCCTCGCGGGGATCGCCCGCTGCCCGCCGGTCAGCGCCTGCCTCCACCTGCAGTCGTCCCGCGGCGGGGGATTCCCATTGCGGCCGTCTCGGGCGCACAGCTTCGGCGCATGGAAGAGGAAGAGGACGAGGCCAAGCATGCCGGATCTGCTGGACTCTAGCGCCTGGTTGCCTTTAAGCGCACCAGACCACGTGCATTATCAGCGAGCCCTGCGCTATTGGCACGAAGAAGCCGACCAACAGCTTGCCTTTTGCCGCGTAACGGCCCTGGCACTGCTGCGCCATCTTACCAACCCCCGCATTCTGGGAGAGGCGGTTCTGGACGGATCGGAGGCGTGGTGTGCGCTACAGACCTGGCTGTCCCGCCCGGGCATTGTGATGCTTGGCGAACCGTCCGGTTTGGACGAGCTGCTCGGCTGCTGGAGCGGGCAGCAGTCGCTTAGGGGCGGACATTGGACAGACGCGTATCTGGCCGCCTTTTCGATCGCGGCGGGCTGTCGTTTGGTGGCTTTCGACGGGGACTTTCGGCGTTACCGCGGTCTCGACTTCCTGCATCTCGTGCCTTAAACGGTCCGGTTCACAGGAGATCCTGCCAAGGCGCGAAGGCCACGGTTATGACTCTTCCACTCAAGTTGATGACCTTCAATATCCTCACCGGCGGAGGCGACGAGAACCGCTTTCGCGGCGTACTCGACGTGATACGACGTAATGCCCCCGACCTGTTGGTTTTGCAAGAATGCCTGGACTGGGACGATGGTAAGCGGTTGGCTCAGGTGGCCGAAGCGCTGGGCATCCCGGCCGACCCCGCCCACGCCCGGCTGGGCCTGGCCCGTCCACGTGGCAGCGGCAAGCGCTATCATCTGGCGGTTTTCAGCCGCCTGCCTCTGGTTACTTTTGAGACCCACAACAATCCGGCCTTTCTGGGCCACGCTCTGGTGGAGTGCTCGGTGGACTGGGGCGGTCAACCGCTGCATCTGTTGGCCGCTCACTTTGATGCCAAGAACGAGAATCTGCGTTTTGTCGAGGCCCGCTACCTGCGCTCTTTGCTTGACCCGGCCAAGTTTCGCGAGGGTCTTTATGCGCTGGCCGGCGACCTCAATGCGCTCTCCAATAACGACCCCTACCCGGCCGACCTCGAATCGCTGCTGCGCGAGAGTCTGACCACCAAGTTTCACCTGCCCCCTCGCTTTGAAGTCAGCGAGGAGTTGGCCGAGTTTGGCTGGTTGGACGGCCTCTACTTGCGACCCCCGGCCCGCTGGATCACGGCTCCCCGCAACCGCGGCGGGGTGCACATCGACTATCGCACCGACTACCTGTATTTCTCCCCGGCCATGGCCCCGCGGGTGGGCCAGGTCGAAGTTCTTCCTCTCAACGATGAATCCGACCACTACCCGGTGATGGCTTTGCTTCTGTAGGGGACACACGGGATCGCCGGCCATGGCCGGCGATCTCGTAAACCGGTCCAACCTCCTGGTCTGACAGGGGATTCCCACCCGTCGGCCAACTGCCCCGGCATGCATTTTCGAAAACTTCTGCGCGTGTTGCGCCAACTTTGGTCGGTGTTTTCTCGATTGCCGCGGGAAATGGATGTTCAGTCGCATTTTGGGGACAGCGGTCTCCTACACCGGCTCGTTGCACATTGATGTGGAGGAGTTGCGTGAGGGCTATGCGCGGGCCTCGCTCCAGGATACCGGGCGGGCGCGCAATCATCTGAAGAGCACCGGTCTGGCGCTTAACTTTACGCTGGGAGAAACCAACAGGGCCATCCTGACGGGATTTGACATCCAATATCTGCGCAAAGCGCGCGGCAGACTGACGGCCGAGTGCACCCTGGGCGCTGACCTGGGTGGAGAGGTCCAGGGTATCGTGAGGGATGCCGGGGGTGAAGTTGTGGCCGAGGTCAAGGCCACCTGGAAAGTAGGTGACGCATCGTGACCACAGCATTGACGCAACACGCCGAGATCGAGATTCCTCTCTTGTGCGGGGCCATGTACCCGTGCAGCAATCCGGAACTGGTGGCGGCCGTCTCGGAAGCCGGCGGTATGGGTATCATTCAGCCGCTCTCGCTGGTTTTTGTGCATGGCCACGACTTCCGCGAGGGAGTGCGCCTGATCAAGCGCCTCACCAGCAAGCCGGTGGGGCTGAATATTATTGTGGAAAAGTCATCCAAGAAGTACCAGGACCGCATGAAGCAATGGATGGACATCGCCATCGAAGAGGGCGTTCGCTTCTTTGTCACCTCGCTGGGCGATCCCAAATGGGTGGTGCAAAAGGCTGAGGCGGCCGGCGGGGTGGTCTATCACGATGTGACCGAGCGAAAATGGGCCGAGAAGGCGCTTTCCAGCGGAGCACGGGGCATTATCTGCGTCAACAATCGGGCCGGCGGCCACGCTGGTCAGGGCAGCCTGGAAGATCTGTATGCATCGATGGCCGACCTGGGAGTTCCGCTGGTGGCTGCCGGTGGCATCTCCCGTCCTGAGCAGTTTAAGCAGGCCTTGCAGATCGGCTATGCTGGCGTGCAATTGGGCACCCGCTTCATTGCCACCACGGAGTGCAACGCTCACCTGGACTATAAGCAAGCCATTGTGCGCGCCCGGGAAAGTGACATTGTTCTGACCGAGAAGGTCAGCGGCGTGCCCGTGGCCGTAATCCGCACTCCCTATATCGATAAGATCGGTACCAAGGCCGGGCCCATCGCCCGCTGGCTGTTGCGCCACCCTCGTTTTAAGCACTGGATGCGCATGTTTTATTCGCTGATGGCCTTGTGGAAATTGAAAAGGGCCAGCCTGGAGGGGTCGGGTTACAAGGACTATTGGCAGGCGGGTAAGAGCGTGGAGGGTATCGAGCGTATCGAGCCGGTTGCCGATCTTATGGGCCGCTACTCCGCCGCTCTGCTCTAAAGGTTAACCCAACGTCAAGGATTTTGAGCGTTTATTGAGTGGTCCCTGAGGGCTCCTTGAGTCGTCTCCACTAGAGTGTGTTTATCAGCTAAACACACTCGAAGGGAAACAAACACAATGAGCAACCTGATTTCAACCGCCAATGGAAACGTCTTCGCCCCCGGCCTCAAGGACCGCGCCGCCAACCAGCACGCTCGCGCCGCTCAAGGGGTAGCCTCCGGCAGCCTGACCGGCTCCGAAGTTGGGGTGCTGAAAGATATGCGCAGCGACGCCCGCGCCTCGCTGGCCGAGGCCAAGGGTAACAACGGCTGGGTGGGCCCCAAGGAGCGCAAGGAACTGCACCAGGATATGAACTCCATCAGTCAGACCATCTACGCCCTCAAGCACAACTAGAATTTGCGAATTACTCGGGAAAGGACTGAAACCCAATGTTTATGATGGAAAAGCTCTCTCAAATCCACCTGTCGTTAGAGGAAGAGGCCTTGCCCGAGGAAAGTCCGGTCGAAAAGGTCCTGCGCCTGGCTCAGGAACTGCCGACCAGCCGTCCCCAACTAGAGACCGAGGCCGCGCGCCTGGAAGGGTTGTTGGACAACCTCCAGGCGCCGGTCTCCCAAACGGGCAGCCAACTGATGGCCCAATTGGTCGAGGTGCTTGAAGGCCAGCTCGACGGTATTTACGGGCTGTTGGATGGCGACGAGGAAGTGTTTCACCAGAGCCTGACTTTGCTGGTCGAGTGCGATGGTCAGTTGCGCCACCTGGAGGGGCAGTTGGAAGGCCTGCGCGAGCAGATTCCCCTGATGGCCTAGCAGCCTACTTTTTGTGCTTGATCTCGACCAACTCCAGGCCGTTGACTTCTCCGCCCTGGGTAAAGGCCACATAGACCAGGCCAAGGTTGGCGTCGGTGCCCACGTCGATTAAGTCCTGGCTCTCTTCGTAACGAGCGGATTTGATCTTGACGGCTCCGTTGTAGCCTTTCACCGATTTGATGGCGGCTGCCCGGGCTGGCTGTTTACTGCGCTTAAAGATGTAGTCGGAGGCGGTGCTGATCAGTATCTCCTTGTCTAGCCCGGGAAGTGGCAACGGCTTGGATAGCAACTCCTGAGTGCCTTCCTTGAAGCTGGTCACGGTGCGGTTGCGGCCGTAGCTCAGCACGGCAAAGTGCGCCTTGTCCAGCGAGCCGGACTCTTCCACTCCGGCGCTCAAGGCCACCCAGCTCTCTTTTTCTTTGCGTCCGGTCACGCGAATGACCACTCGCTTGTTCTGCGAGGCCAGGTTGTAGCAATATGAATCCCCCGCCACCAGGCGTTCTGCGGGGCAGGCCTGCATGAAGATCATCAGCATCCAGGCAACAAATCCAGAGAGTAAGTCCATGCGGGGCAAGTTTGCCAGCGGTCAGGCGTTCCCTGGTTGAGGGTATTCTGGACTCTTTGGCGAAGCGCTGTTGACGTACGCTCGCCTGTGCGTGAAGAGAGACCAGGAGGCTTTGTCGCATGTCAGATCTTTTCATCAACGGTCAGTTCCGACCCTTACCCCCGCAGCCTACGACCCGTCCGGGTCAGCCGATTGTGCCCACCGAGGCCGCCCAAGGTCGGCCTCAGTTTAAGGACCTGGAGATCGCCAAACAATCGATTGAAAAGGGCCGCGAGAAGCTGTTCCGCGAGAAGGGTATCGAAAAGCAAGCTGTCGAGAAAGGCCGCGAGAAGTTCGATTCTGAGAAAGGCCGCGAAAAGATCTCCTTTAAGGCTGAAAATGAGAAGCTGGGCGAAAAGCAGATCGAGAAGCTCAGCTTCAAGGCTGAGGGCGAGAAGCTGGGCGACAAACAGCTTTTTGAGAAGCAGAACGTCGAGAAGCCGCCGGGCGAGAAGGTCAATATCAAGGCTGAAGGCGAGAAGCTGGGCGACAAGCAGCGCTTTGAAAAGCCGCCAGGCGAAAAGGTCAATATCAAGGCTGAGGGCGAGAAGCTGGGCGATAAGCAGGGCTTCGAAAAGCAGAACATCGAGAAGCAGAACGTTCGCGAGAAGAACCCGGCCGAGAAAGTCAACATTAAGGCCGAAGGCGAAAAGCTGGGCGACAAGCAGAACTTTGAAAAGCAGAACGTGGAGAAGCTGGGCGACAAGCACGCCATAGAGAAGCCGCCTGGCGAGAAGGTCAACATTAAGGCCGAGGGCGAGAAGCTGGGCGATAAGCAGGGCTATGAAAAGCAGAACGTCGAGAAGCAACCCGGCGAAAAGGTCAACATCAAAGCTGAGGGCGAGAAAGTCGGCGATAAGCACGGCTATGAGAAGCTCAACGTAGAGAAGCCGCCGAGTGAGAAGGTCAACATCAAGGCCGAAGGCGAGAAGTTTGCTGACAAGCAGGGCTTTGAAAAACAGAGCATCGAGAAGAATCTCGAGAAGTTCGCGCCTGAGAAATTCTTGGAAAAGGGACAGCTGGAGAAGTCCGCTGAGAAGGCCTCTTGGGAAGTTCCCTTTGACTATTACAATCAGCCGCCCATCGGCGTGGTCCCCTCGGATCGCTTCTTGTATAACGTTTAACGGTGGCCAATCCCACCATCCTGGTCTTCGGAACGGTTCATCACCCGGTTCTGACGCTGCTGTATCATTATTTGCTGGAGCGGGGTAAGCGACGAGTCGTTTACCTGGCTAACGAGAGTTTCCCCCTGAGCCCAAGCTTTTTCTACCAGCTGAGCCGGGACGGTCAGAACGGCCGGATCATGCTGGAAGATGGCGGTTCAGTGGATTGGGACGACGTGGTCTCCACTGCTTTGGACGGCTATTTTGTGCAGCCACCTGGCCTGGAAGTCTATTCACCGACAGACCAGGAGTATCTGCAGGCTGAGGCCTGGGCGGCCCTGATCGCCATGTTCGCCGGTCTGGCTCGGCGCGGCCCGGTGGCCAATCACGTTCTCAATCGTGACGTGGTCGGTTCGCGAGTGGCCACTCTCAGCTTCCTGGCAGGACAGGGATTGCCGGTGCCACCGGTGTGTATCACCAGCGACCCGGAGCGAGCCCGGTATTTTCTCTCTCAGCAAAGTGCGGGAACGGTATACCGCCCCCTCACCGGTCGAAATCTACCTTTTCAGGATTGGAATGAGCAGGTAGATGCCCGACTAGAGCGTTTGCCTCTGTGCCCGGTGCATCTGGAGGGGAAGTTTGAGGGCGTGCAGGTTCAGGTCATGCGGGTGGGGGAGCGCTGGCTGACGACCTCGGAAGTGCCCCCCGGCGAGATTTTGGAGCGGCTCGACAAAGCGGCCGATCAATTGGGGCTGCACCTGGCCGAGGCTCACCTTCGTCGTCAGGGCGATCGATGGGTGTGTATGGACTTGTTGCCCTTTATCACGCCAGCTGTTTTTGCCAATCCCGACACGGCCGACCTGGTGGCCCGGTTTTTTGAGGAGGGAACAGCAGCGTGATTGTGGTGTTTGGCTCCCAAGAAGAGTCGATGATTGGCGGAGTTTGCGGCGAACTACAGCGGCGCAAGGCCCCGCTGCTGTGGCTGGACAACGCCCATATGCCGGCCAGCGCTCGCCTTTACCACAGTCCCGACGGTGGCCTCGAGATCAAAGTGGACGATCAATGGTTGGAAATTCCGCCCAGTGCCTCCATCTATCACCGACTCGGCTTTAGCAAGTTTCAGGGTATGGATGACTATAGCGAAGAGGAAAGCCGCTTTGTCGAGATGGAGTGCGCCACCGCCCTGCAGAACGCCCTCAACGCTCATCGAGGTCTGGTGGTCAATCCCCCCTGGCGCTCCGGATCCAATGCCTCCAAGCCCTACCAGTCAGGCCTGTTTGGGGAGTTTGGATTTCGCACTCCCGAAACGTTGGTGACCAATCTGCCCGATGCCGCGCGGGTTTTTTACGAGGCCCTGGAAGGCCGGGTAATTTACAAGTCCATCAGTTATGTCCGCTCTATGGTGCAGCGAATGACAGAAGCTGACCTGGAACGTCTGGACACGCTGGCCAACTGCCCGGTCCAACTGCAGGAGGCCATAGAAGGATTTGACGTGCGCGTCCACGTGGTGGGTGACGAGGTCTTTCCTTGCCGAATCGAGGCGGAAGGCAGCGACTATCGCTACGACAAGGAGGCCGAAATTCGCCCATGGGAACTGCCCGACCCGTGGCCCGAACGCTGCGTGCAGTTGGCCCGCAACCTGGGCCTGTGGCTAACCGGCATCGATCTGCGCTTTACTCCAGAAGGCGAAGTGGTCTGTTTTGAGGCCAACCCGTCGCCCGCCTTTACCTGGTATGAGGCGCGAACCGACCAACCCATTACCGAGTGTCTGTGCGACCTGCTCCAGTTTCCTCCGGCCGTGTAAACCCGCGGAAATCCAACCTGAACCCGATCAGGCTTTGATGTTCCGGGAAGAGCGGCAGCAGGCCTGGGGCTCGCTTGGGCCGCCCCGACTGCTGGGCCAGAAATTGGGCGACCCGTTGTGGCGTAATGATCTCTTCCTGCACGCTCCACTCTAAAGATGGCTTGCCCAGGGGAAACCAGTATTCGCAGAGCATAAAGGTGGACATGACCAGGGCGGGGGTTTTGTCGGGCTGTCTGGCTTGCACGGCCGGGTAGAGCAGCGCCATTACCAAACTGGCCAGGTTGTGGCGGGTCTTTTTCTTGAATCGGAAGCTCCACCAACTGGCTCCGGCCGCCTGGTAGGCCCGGGGCCACCAATCTTCGCAGGCCAGAGCTAAAAAGACGCACTGGCAGAGGGCCATTTTGACGGGAGAAATTTTCAGTGGGGTGGCTGGAGTGGCTTTGAGATACCTGGGCAGATCTTCTGTCTGCAGTTGAAATTCCGCGGCGTCCAGCCTGGCCTCGACCATTTCTGGCGGATTTTGCAGCAGGTCTTGAACGGCCAGCACAAAGGAGTCGGCCTGGGCTGGAGGGCCCTGTCCGTAGTTGCGTCGAGGATTCCACTCGCCCAGGATGGTCCCTCCGTCCATGGTTTTTTCCAGGACCAGGTAGCGGTATGGTTGAGGCTCAAAGATCAAAGCCGCAAAGTGTGCTTCGGGCGGTGCCTGGGGGGCGGGAAGCGTGATCAATCCGAGCGTCAATCCTTGACGCTCGATCCAGTCACCGGAGAGGCCCTCACTGGAGCGGGCCTTTCCCTCCTGGCAAGTGTCCCAAAACTGCCGTAGCGCGGCCACATTGCCACTTTGGAGTAGGCTCCGCATTCCGTCGGGATCGGCGAAAAATGCTTCGGGAAGGCGGCGGTGAGCAAACTCGTAGTGCTGGCCTTGGGACATCCCGGGGTTTTCGTGGGCGCCTCCGGCAGGCCTGCGGCCGGGGCGGAACTCCGACCGGGACTGCGAAGGGCACGGCCATGTCCTGGATACGCTTGTTTTTGCTGCTGTTGCTCAGCCTGGAGAGCCTGGCGCGTCCCACCGGGCAACTGTTTACCAATACCGCCATTGGGGTTCGCTATCGGGGTCCTGCCGATTCTTTAGTCGTCACCAATCCCAAGACTCTGGACAAGTTTCTCACGAAGGGTGCAAATTACACCAAAATTCCCCTGACGGTCACTCAGCAGAAGACGATGGGCCTGCAGTTTATGGTCACCTGGAAGTGGATGGTCAAACCGGCCTTCACGGCCAATGTCGATCTGGTGACTGAACCGCTGACAACCCCGATCAGCGATGTTCAATTTTTGCGTCACAACGTCCGGAGTCTGGGAGCCAGTATGCAGGGCCTAAAAATGATCTCTCAGGGGCAGACCCGCAAGATTGGCGGACGCAAGTTTTTTCGATTGGAGTGGGAGGCCAATATGGGGACCTACCGGGCCCGGGTTCGCACATACCTACGGGTCAATACCAAAAAGAATATGGCTTACCTGATCACTTTGTCGGATAGGGCCGAACGCAAAGGGGCCAATTTCCCCAAGCTGGAGAAGTTGCTGGTTGGCTTTCATTTCAGCGATTAGATAGGCCCGCAAGCCTCATTGCGAATGAGCCAATTGCCGTTTGTCGGTGTTGGGCGGGGTTGGGGTAAATGGCGTGAAATAATGGTTTGTTCTGGGTGCCAGTTTGGCTTGGTCATGAGCAAACTGGGTCAGTCTTGACTCGTTGGCACACAGGTTGGCACACAAGTTTTGCCCCGTCACCGAGGCTGAGATTCATGCACCCGCGCGTGCGGTAGATGCTACACGAAGCGGCTCCGGGTGGCAGGTGCAGAGCAGTATTTGACAGCTGCTCGACGCCGTTGCCAGCAACTCGCAGGCCGGTGTGCACCAGGCTGTCATCGAAGACCACCACGTTGCGCTCTCTTCGGACAGCATTTCGGCCAGGCAGCGGCGGGAGAGGAGCGCCATTTGTTCGTGGGTCCGAAAGACAGGTCGCCTAAGGGCGACAGATGAGCGTCGGGGGGTCAGGAGGTCGCTGGCTTTGAAGTCGGCTCCGACCTGGACGTCGAGGTAACGTTTGTCGGTAAGCAGCTGCAGGACGGCGCAGGCGCTCGCGCAGGGGGTTGTTGCGTCGACGGCGGAGCGACGAAAAGACTCCACGTAGCGCTCATAGTCGGAGGCCCGGTGCTGGCGGAGCAGGTTTCTCGAGAAGGAGACGCCGCCGGACGTAACTGGGGGGGAATCATCACGCAAGGGTCCTGGCGGGCATGCCCTAAAGTTTAGGCCGGGCCGCGACCGATTCCGTCGCGGACGTGCACTTTACGGCTTGGCTTGCCTGCAGTCTAAGCGGGCACTTTGGGGCGACAGCGAGATGCCAACAACTCCTGGGCCGCCTCGAGGGCATCCTGGGCCGGATCCCTTTCCAAACCAAGTTCTTCGAGCCACTCCAAGGGATTGTCATGATGGTTAGTCATAGCGTAGGCAGCCCTTGCCAATAGAAGCCTCTGATCGCCTGGACGGGAGAAGAAGGATTCGGCAAGACCGCTGATTTCGCCGGAATCACATGAAGCCATTCTCCGCTCCCCTGCTTCAGTGCACCGGTAGGCGGGCCCCGCGGGCAGAACGACCGAGTCGTAGGCGATGAGGCCATCCGCGCGGAGATCGGACAAAGCCGCCGCAACAATGGACGAGTAAGGTCCTCCGCGAAACCAATAGTGCTCAAACTGGTAGGCGGTCTGGGTGGCTTGCTCTAAGAGGTAGGTTAATGCTTGCAAGTAGGATGCCCCCGACCATTCACCTCGCTTACTTACTTGGGAGATCAGTTGAAGCAGGGTTAGCTCTCGGTCTTGTTGGTTCATTTTTCCTCCGCAGGCGTGTCTTTTCTTGATAGCAGCATACTTTTGTTCTCGTCAAGCCACTGGCAGGCTTCTTGGCGTATTTCAGGTGAGGCGTAGACGTAGTCGTAACTGGCTTGGGGAAGGGTCTTCAGGACCTGGGAAAGCGCCAACGACGAGACTGAATCGGAAATTCCTGATTGAAACACAGGGAAGTCCACGTCCTTCGCTTTTTCCTGAAGCTCCTCTGGAGTCTTAGCCTTCTTCCTTCTCTCGACGACGAGCTCACCATACCGCTCTCGCAGGCCTGCGTAGACGGCTTCGAATGCTTCGGGATTGAGGTCGTCGTCCGCGGGATTGCGCTGATAGATCAAACGAAAGTGTTGTCGGTCAACCAGACGACGCGCAGATGAGTGACCGGGGTCTCGATCATCACTTCGGGCCGCCTCCAGGGCAACAAAGACGTCGTTATCTGTTAGCCTTAACAGGCTCTCCGGACTCTTATTTCCTTGGCCTTCCAACCATTGCTGGATGAACTGCTGTAAGTGGTAGTCGAAAATGACGCGCGTCTTGTGATAGTAGACTTGGGAAAACATCATGTAGCGGGCCAACAGCAGCGCTTCCGCAGATTGAATGCCCCCTTGAACAATTCCCAGCCCATAGCCCCCGCGTTCACCACCCGGAGTAGGAGGAAGCGGCAGAACCCGAAGGCATTCGATCAGCCGGTGGTGGTCGAAGTGGCCATGGGAGACGCCCAGGTGATAAGAGTCTCGCAGAAGATAGTCCATTCGATCCGCACCAAAGCATTCGCCGGTGATTACCTGGTTCAGGATCTCCTCCCAGGCCGATGGCTTCTCCTTTGCCACCTTTTCCTTCTCGAGTGCCAACTTGATGACGTCGTGGACCTTGATCTCGGGTCTGCAACTTTCCAGGATGGCAGGGATAGGGCCCGACTCAATGACCTGCCTGCTCAAATCTTCATGGTCGCGACCTGCAGGCAGAAGGCCCTCGATACCGTGCGAAAACGGGAGGTGCCCCAAGTCGTGGCAAAGGGCCGCAACCCGCAGGACCTTCTCCCAATAGTCCAGGGCCGAGTCGTCCAACTTCCAGGCCGTTCTCAACTTGTCGGGAAGATTGGCCCGAAGCACCCGGTAAATCCGGGTGGCCAGTTCCATCACGCCGATGCAGTGTTCAAATCGCTTGTGAGTCGCGCTCGGGAAAATCAAAAAGGTCGTCGCCAACTGATGCAGGTGACGCAGGCGCTGGAACGGCAACGAGTCGACGAGTGTCGTTCGGTGTCCGACAGCTCGACAAAGACATGGATCGGGTCACGGATTCGAAAAGCACTCAAGACAGAAAGACATGGTGTCGAAAATTATTCGAAACAATTCGAAACCCTGTCGAACAACGCGAACAAATCCGGCGCTACGTGCAAAATCGACGGGCCGCGAAGGAGAAACCAAGCCCTGGCAGGGAAGTCGCGCCCATGCACAAGGCAGCCATCGTGTATGATTTTGATGGAACGCTCGCTCCCGGAAATATGCAGGAGCACGGCTTCATCACCTCCGTCGGTTCAACCAAAGAAGAGTTCTGGCCGAAAACGAAGGAATTCGCGAGACTTCACGACGCGGACGAAGTTCTCACCTATATGCGTTTGATGTTGCAGGCGGCAGCAGTCAAGGGGCACTCCATCACCCGACAATCACTCAACGAATTAGGGGCCAGGATTCCGCTCTTCGCCGGCGTTTCGGATTGGTTCGCTAGAGTCAACCAGTTTGCCGCTGGACTTTCCTTAGACCTGGAGCATTACGTTATCAGCTCGGGGCTCCACGAGATGATCGAGGGATGTCCAATTTTCAAGGAATTTCGCCAAGTCTACGCGTCGCGCTTCATTTATGAAGACGGAACCGCGGTCTGGCCCGGCGTGGCCATCAATTACACGACCAAGACCCAGTTTCTGTTCAGGATCAATAAAGGCATCGAGTCTACCTGGGACAATCGTTCCATCAATGAGTGGACCCATCCCGAACACCGCCCGCTCCCCTTCGAGCGGATGGTCTTCATCGGTGACGGAGAAACCGACGTGCCGGCCATGAAGATGGTCCGCCATCAGGGCGGTTACGCCGTGGCAGTATTCGACCCTGAAAAATTTGCTGAACGAAAAGCGACCATCCACAAGCTCATCTCGGCCGACAGGTGCAACTATGTGGCTCCAGCGGACTATACTTCAGGCAGCCAACTCGACGTGACCGTGGGTGGAATTTTGCAACGCATCGCGGAACGGGAAAGGCTGGGGCTGTCCCCTGCCTCAACTATATGAAACAGCAAAGTCACTTTCGCAGGTAGTGCTGTAACTGCTGACTCCTGAAGCCTATGATGCCCAAGTCCAGGACGTCCTGGAACGCCATGATCCCCGCGACAGCAAGCAATTGCTTACCTGACCCGTCGCTTCCGACCCCGGGCCGGATAATTGCAGATAGTGGGTCAGTCATTCGCATGCCAGGTGTGGGGGACAACTGGTGAAGAAGAGGAATGGGCAACTTTGGGAGGCACCGTGAAAAAGAGAAGCGACCGAAAGTCCAACGCCTGGCTGCCGATCCGGGCTGACAATGCTGGCGAATTGTATCAGGAGCTGGCTCGCAGGCACCCTCAGTATCGACGGGCCCTGGAGCGTGGAGAACTTGTGGTGGAGGACGGCCAGGAAGTCAATCCCCTTATGCATGCAATTGCACCTGATGGTCGAACAGCAGATTCGCGCCCGCGACCCCGAATTTGTCGCTGAAGCTGCGTTACGACTGGAGCGTGCCGGCATCCACCCCCATGACGTGCGTCACCTCCTGGCGATACCGATGGTTCACCAGGCCTTTTCGGTCATCCAAAATGAGATACCATACGATTCCGAGAAGCACCGACGCGCAATTGAAGAGATTTTATCAGAGCACCTGCCGTCGCGCCGGTAGCAGGGTCATCTGGTCTGGCAGCTCGGGCTTCTCGTCCTGTCTCATCGGAGCTCGCCCAATTTCGCGGAAATTGGCTTGCGCTTACCCACCAAGGACGTCTTTACGCGTCATGGTCGAGTCCGTTTGAGGCCAAGGAACCCAGGGGCCGCAATGCGGAACAAGGCAGGTGCCAGGCGGTAGTTAGTTGGCATTGGACAGCGTGGAAAGTCCCCGAACAGGGCCGGGTGCCGAAGGCGAGGGTTGGTGCCGGGGCCTTCCCACCCTGCCCACAGGGGACGAGGGACTACGATTTTAAATCTTTGATTTTTACTGGGGCTCCGCCCCAGACCCCGGATAGTTGAGAGCCAAGGGCGGGAGAACCGCAGGCGATGGTCGGGTTGATGCCGGGCGAAAGAACCGTACGCGAGAGTTTGGTGCCAGGGTCCGGCTCACGCCGGACCTAATCTCGGGTGTCCTCAAAGAGAATGCCGTCAATCTTGCTGGCCACGTCACGCTGCATGGTCGGTATGACGTGCGAATAGACGTCAAGTGTAAGCTGTACACTACAATGGCCAAGTCTCTCGGCCATGACCTTGGGGTTGACGCCAGCCTGCAGCATGATGGTGGCCTGCGAGTGTCGAAGTGAATAGAGGTGAAGCCGCTCGTCCAATCCCGCTTTCTTTAAGAGCCTGCGCAAGTCGGTTCGACGTAGCGGGCCGGCGTGCAATGGCTCACCGTCCAGGGTCCGAAAGACCAGGTCGGCTTTCTGAGGGCTGACCGGGGGTTGGCTGGCTTTGTGAGCGCGTAACAGTTCGACCAGCCCGGTCGGTAAGGTCACGGTGCGGTGACTGCCTTTGGTTTTGGGTGGTTCGAAGCGCCAGCCACCCTTACGCATCCTGAACAGAGACCGCTGGACCACGAGTCGCTCCTGGTCCAGGTCGAGGTCCGACCAGGTCAGCGCCAAATACTCGCCCGGCCGAAGCCCCGCGGAGAGCGCCAGGATGAAGACCAGGCCATTGGGCTCTTCCAGCGCGGCTTGGAGAAACTTCTGGGCCTGGTCCTGGTCACCGATGACGCGCAACTTTTCCTCTCTCAACTTGCCTCGAAGTCGCGGCACCTCCACGCTTTTGGCGGGGTTGTGTTGAAGAAGACCCCAACGAATGGCCTGATCGAGACTGGACGATATCACGACGTGAAATTTCTTTAGCGAAGGTATGCCCAGATTTTGCTTGCGCAGCTCAGCGTAGTATTCCTGAATGACGAACGGCGTCAACTCGCTGAGCAGCTTTCTGCCAATCGGGCGACCACGAACGTAGAGTCTGACCAGGTCGCTGTAATGGTCGTAGGTCACCTCGCGCAGCTTGGGCTTGGCCACCTCTTCCAGCCAGCGGTCCAGGAAGGCCTCCAACTGAAGTTTGGTCGGCTCGACAAAGCGGCCCAGGTCCTGGTCGCGCAAGACGCCGTTCAGGTAGCTCTGGGCTTCCTTGCGGGTGCCGTGGACTGTCTTGTTGTTGTTGGCGCTCCATCTGGATGGCCGTAAATGGCTTAAATAGGGTGGCCACTGAACCAATGAAAAAAGCGCCAAATGGATTCGGCGCTTTTTCGATTAGACGATTTCGTAGGCGGTCTGCAGTTCGAAGTCCTTCACGGCGTCATCCACGTCAATGCTCGAC
>JADMJV010000151.1 GCA_018780265.1 bacterium | reverse complement strand
GCCGGTCGATTTGCTCGAAGCGCCGGTCGATTTGCTCGAAGCGCCGGTCGATTTGCTCGAAGCGCCGGTCGATTTGGTCGAAGCGCCGGTCAACCTCTTCGAAACGGCCATCGATATCTCCGAAGCGCTGGTTGAGCATTTGAACCACAATGGTCAGCGTGTCGGTATTATCCTCAAGCCGTCGTTCGACTCGCTCCAGGCGCCCCTCCAGGCTCCCAAATCGGGCGTCGTGGTCCTTCAGTCGCTGGTTAATTTCTTCAAGTGTCGGCATGTCGCTCCTCGCCAGATAAACTTTTCCCGTTTCCACCAGAGTTCCTCGAGATGATATGTTCGACAAGGAGTCGATGGGTCGGGATGGCTCATCTTACGGGGCGGTGTACTCCCAGTTCTCTACCGATGGCGGCAGGTTGTTGCCGAACTTTGGCGATTTCTAGCCGTGCTGCCCCTAAAAGGATTGAGAGCCGAGAAAGGCGCGGGTTTTGTCCAGGTCGAGAACGGGCACGTTGGCGCCGCTCAGGTTCCTTCCCAGCTGTTTTTTGAGCAGCCCTTCCACCTGTGCGCTGGTCATGGTGGGGTTTTTCCCGTGCAGCGTGGCCATGGCCGCAGCTACCCTGGGGGCGGCAAAGGACGTTCCCTGGGCCGGGCGATCCGGGGAGAGCGGGTCGGTGATAGTGCCCTTGGCATAGAGGTCAACTTCGGCGATGCGACTGCTGTAGGCGGCCACCTTGGAGGCTTGGCCTTCGCCTTCCAGCGCTCCCACCGCGGTGACCTGAGAATTGACCAGAATGTTGTCTTCGAAGTCCTTGGGAACACGAATGCCATGGCCACCTGCATCTTGCTTGAGGCTGGCGGCCACATCGCCTTCGTTGCCGGCCGACACCACCACGGAATTGTTGTGGCTTTCAAAGTCACGGACGGACTTGTCGTAGTTTTGCCGACTCAACTGGAGCGATCTAGAGCTGTCCAATCGCTGCGAGATCAGGTCGGTCATGCCCTGGTGCAGTTTGGCCCGCTCGGGCCCGGAAACATTGGGGTCCTGGCTGCTGAGCTTTTCGCTGCTCAGTCCGAAGGCGCGAGCCGCATTGTCGAGCGATTCAGGAGACATCAGGGCGCCAGTGTAAGCCGACATCACGGAACTGGCCTTGGAGCTCCCCTGGGAGAAGTTGACCGCAGAGTTCTTGGTGCCAGCCTCCGTCAGGCCCTGAAGTCGCTCGCTGGTCTTGTGCAGCAGCGAAATTTGACCCGTCTCGGCACGCTCGCCCAGCATGCTTTTATATTCTTCGGGCTTGAGGTCTTTTTGCATCATCAGGATAGCCAGTTGGCGGTTGCGTGTTTCGTAGGGGTTGTCGGTAAAGTGAATGTCGTTGGGAGACGGGACCAGGTTGCCTTTGAAGCCGGCATCTTCGGCACTGGCCTTGACCAGTTGGCCGTGAGGAGTCTCGGCCGGTTGGGAAAACCCACCGCCAAATCCCATCATGATGGGCATGGCCGGCTGAAACTGGTCGACTACAATCAGGGAGCCAGGCTTGAGCTGGTTTTTGGGCGTCAAGCCCAGTTTCATTTGCACCGGGTCAGGGGGGGCGGAGGGCGTAAAGCTGTCTACCGGGCCAAACGAGGGTGGGACGGGTGCCCCACCGGCTGAGCCGGGAAATGGGGGGAAGGTGGTGCTACCAGAAATCTGTCCTGGGAAAGGGGGAAAGGCTGGAAGGGGGGCGGCCACCTCGTCAGTTTAGCCAGTAATTATTGACAGCTTGTTGCTGTCTCGTCAAATCTTGACAGGTGGATCGGGGACGGTTTGAATAAACGTATGTGCGAGTTGCAACCTGCGTCCAGGCAACCGAGGCGGCAATGCAGACCGCTTTCGGGCTGAGCTTGGGCTATAAATTGAACTCGCGGTGAACGGCTTCCATGGCCTGGCGAAGCCGGATGGCCGGGATCAGGCAACTGATGGTGATGTTGGAGTCGGTGCTGTGATAGACTTCCACCCCCGCGGCCGAGAGGCAGCGGTGGGCGCGGTAGGCCACGCCCGGCGTGCCGCGCATACCGGCGCCCACCAGCGATATCTTGGCGCAGTCATCGCGCAAATGGTAGGGGAAACCTAACTGGTCCAGGGCCTGACGGGCCTTCTCCTGATAGGGCTGGGTGCGAAAAATGAAATACATCTGAGGTCCGCACAAATTGATCAAGTCCAGATTGACTTCGCGCTGGGCCATGGCCTCCATCACCAGATTGCGCGAGGCGTCCACGGGGTGACCCTCAAAGTCGATCATGGCCTGGGACAGCCCCAGCATGTGAGCCACGGCCGTAACCACGCGGGTCTTCTCGATGGCCTGGGGAGGGGGGACCGGCGAGAGTAGAGTGCCGTAGGCTTCGCCAAAGGTGTTTTTGATCCAGACGGGCAGATTGTGGTCGGCTGCCAGGTCGACCGCACGCGGGTGGACCACCTTGGCTCCTTCGCCAGCCAGTTCGCCCATCTCCTCAAAGCTGACCTGGGAGAGAATGTGGGCCTGATCGCAAACGCGAGGGTCTGCCGTCATGACGCCGTCCACGTCGGTGTAGTTCTCGACCCCCTGGGCTTTGAGGGCGGCCCCCAGCACCACCGCGCTGGTATCGCTGCCGCCCCGGCCCAGCGTAGTCACGGCCAACTGGCTGTTCACCCCCTGAAAGCCCGTCACCACCGGAATGTTGCCCGCCCGCAGACTGGTCAGCATGTTGTCGGGGACGACCTTGAGCACAGCTCCCTCACCCGGGTCGTCACTGCAGCGGATGCCGGCCCGATAGGCGTCAAAGGCTTCCGCCTGGTAGCCCAGACTGCGCAGATGATGGCTCATAATCACGGCCGAAATGGTCTCGCCGCAGGCCATCAGCAGGTCCAGTTCGCGTTTGTCCTGGTAAGGCTGATAGGCACCCACCAACGAGAGCAAGGTGTCGGTGGCATAAGCCTGGGGATGGCGCCCCATGGCCGACACTACTACCACCGGCGAGAGTCCCTTGTTCAAGGCCTCGATGACCTTTTCGGAAACGCGTTGACGACCCTCGGGGGTGGCCACGGAAGTGCCCCCAAATTTTTGCACAATGATGTTCACAGCAGCTTCATCTCCAGCATTTTGCAGGCGATCTGAACGGCGTTCGAGGCCGCTCCTTTGCGCAGGTTGTCTGCCACCACCCAAAATTGCAGACCGTTTTCGACCGAGGGATCGAGGCGAATTCTGCCTACCATCACCTCGTCTTGATGGGCAGCCTGAAGGGGGGTGGGTGTGGGCCCGGCGGCCATCACCTGCAGGCCCGCCATCGTTTTGAGCCGCTCCTCGGCTTGGGCCACCGAGCAGGGCCGATCCAGTTCGATGTGGACCGATTCGGAGTGTCCGTAGAAGACGGGTACGCGCACACAGGTGGCCGAAATGCGCAGTTGGGGAAGAGACAGAATCTTGCGGGTCTCCTCCATCATTTTGGTTTCCTCGCCGGTGAAGCCGTCGGGTCCAAAGCTGCCGATCTGAGGCAGCACGTTGAAGGCGATGGGCACAGGGTAAATGCGTGGGGGCGGGGCGGGTTGGCCGCTGGCCCAGGCACGCGTCTGGTTTTCCAGTTCTTCGATGGCCTCTTTGCCGGTGCCCGAGACCGATTGATAGGTGGATACCAGCACCCGGCGCAGACCCAAGTCTACAAAAGGTTTGAGGGCAGCCACCATCTGAATGGTGGAGCAATTGGGATTGGCGATGATGCCCTGGTGGGTGCGTAGGGCTTCCGAGTTGACTTCGGGCACCACCAGGGGCACGTTGGCGTGCATGCGAAAACTGGCGCTGTTGTCGATACAGATGGCGCCGGCCTGTTGGGCTCGCGGGACCAGCTTTTCGGAGGCGATCTCACCGCCAGCGAAGAGGGCCACCTGGACGCCGGCAAAATCGAAATTCTCGATGTCCTGAACAGTCACCGTTTGATCGCGGTAGCGGTAGTGGCTGCCCGCGCTGCGGGCAGTGGCCAGCAGGTGCAACTGGGAGACGGGAAAGTTTAGCTCTTGCAGCGATTGGATCATGGTCGAACCGACCGCTCCGGTGGCTCCCACCACGGCGACACTATAGCTCATGTTTGTTTTCCTTACCCTTGTAGCATCAGGCGATAGCGTTCGCCCTTTTCCACGTAGTGGGCGGCACCCCGTTTGAGGCGCTGCAACTCATCGGGGCGCAACAGCCGCACCTGCTTGGCGGGGACGCCCAGATACAGGTAGCCGGTGGCCAACTTCATTCCCTCGGGCACCAGGCTACCGGCGCCCACCATGACGTCATCTTCGATCACGGCCCCGTTGAGGATTTTGGCGCCGATCCCCACCAATACCCGGTTGCCCAGGGTGCAGCCGTGGAGCACGGCGGCGTGGCCGATGACACAATCCTCCCCGACTTTGAGCGGAAATCCAAAATCTACGTGGCAGATCACATTTTCCTGCAGGTTGCTGCGCGCCCCGATGGAAATTTCATCATTGTCGCCGCGTAGAACGGCGTTGAACCAGATCGAGCATTGCTGAGCCACCTTGACCTGTCCGATGATCACGACCTGGGGAGCGACGAAGACCTCCGGGTGAATGTTGGGGGCGTGACCGGCGAAGTCGAGAATCATAGGGGAGCCCATTCCAAGGGGTTTTAAGGGTTCCTGCAGGTTGAACTCCAGGCTAGAAAGAAAGGCCACAAATGAGAAATATTTTCAAGAGCGGTGTGTTGATTTGGGTTGCCGCCGCAGTTTGGCTGGGGGGTTGCACCAGTTCTCCACCGCCCCATGTGAGCGATGCCAAAGTCTACGCCGTATATAAGCATAAGGTTTCGCTGACCCCCCCTAAGGACTGGAAGATTCGCGAAGAAAAAAATCCAGACGCCAAGGACGAGAATGCGGCCATTATTTTTGAGCCGCCGACGGGTTATGGCCGAATTGCCGTAACTGTCAGTGACGGGATTCCTCAAACCAAAGACGTCATGAACAGATTCTATAATGGCGTTCGGCAGCGTCAGGGAAAGATTCTCAAGCAGTGGTATGAACACAAATTGAATGATCCCGACAAAGAGAACGCGTACCACATGGAGTACGAATTGAAAGACGCGGGTCCGCAGCATCCAGTTCAAAAGGGGATGCAAGTACAGATATTCACCAAACAAAATGTCTTATATTCACTGGTGTTCAACGCAGAGCCTGCGGTGTATGACGCCAATCGGTCTACTTTTCTGGCGCTGGTGAAATCGTTTGAGTTGGCTCCGTAGCGGCCGTCATCTCGAGTTTGATCGGTTTTAGGTATTTGGCGTTGGCGCGCACAAAGCAAAACTGAGTTTCGTTCAACTGCACACGCATCCAGGTGGAGCCGTCGAAGTCTTTCCACATAATGCCACCTACCGAGTCGGGTCGAGCCTTCAGCCGTTCTCCCTGGGGAAATTTGATCACCACCGGCCATTTGTGCATGCGCCAGTCGATGGGTAGTAAAGCGCCCGGCTCCTCGTCGTTTTCGGGCCAGTTGCTGGCGAGATGGCCGCTGAGCACGGGGCAGGTGACTTCCCAGTCGAGCCAGGTATTTTCGTTGCGGACCCAATAATCGCCCCCGGAAAAGGGTCGCGGAGGAGTGGGCGGCTGAGCCCAGCCCGGCAACAGGGTGAGTGTGGCAATTCCAGCCCAGAGCAATCGGCGCACGGCAACCTCCAGAATTGAAAGTTATTCAACAATTAGACCCTGGCGGGAAGACTCCTGCCGAGAGGTGTGGGCCGTCGCGGGCCGTAGGTAGAGGGCCGTAAGGGAGTCTAAATCATGCATTTATGTCATCGCCAAACTTGCCGTGTTTGCGGGTCCTCGGCCCTTACCAAGACGATCGATCTGGGTGAGCAGTACCTTCAGGGGTCGTTCGTGAAGCCCGGAGAACGGCTTCCGTCTATGCGCAAGTTGCCCACCTCTTTGGTTCGTTGCGACCCGATGCGCGACGAGCAAGCTTGTGGATTGCTGCAAATGGAATACACTGTGCCACCCTCGATTCTGTATTCGAGCTACTGGTATCGTTCGGGCACCAACCAGACGATGCGCGACCATCTTCAGGCGATAGTGACTGAAGGTCTCGATCTGTTGGCCCGGCCCGCTCAATGCGTCCTCGACATCGGCTGCAACGATGGAACCTTACTCAGCTACTACGATGCGGCTGTGGACAAGTTTGGCATCGACCCGTCCGACATCGGCAACGAGGTGGATTTACCCAACACGACTGTCGTTCACGACCTTTTCCCCAGCAAAGAGTTGCTGAATTTTCTAGGAACTCGGAAATTCGACGTGATAACAGCCATCGCCATGTTCTACGATCTGGAGTGCCCGGTCGCCTTCGTGCGCGGCGTCGCCGACATACTTGCCCCCGAGGGTTTGTGGGTCTTCGAAATGTCGTACATGCCGACCATGCTCAAAAAGTGTATGTACGACACTATTTGCCACGAACATCTGGAGTATTACAGTCTGGCGGTCGTAGAGCGGATTTTGGCAGCGGCCGGTATGAAGATCGTGCGAGCCGACTTAAACGACAGCAACGGCGGCAGTATACGCTGTTTTGCCAGTCACGTGGGTAACTTCAGCTTTAAGGATCCCGAGTTCGTGAAAGGCATCGCCACTTTGCGCGAGCAAGAGTTTGACCTGGCCCTGGATACGGACCGCCCCTACCGGCACTTCCAAGACCGTATCAATATCCATCGGGAGGAACTGAGCCAGCTTGTCTGGGAATTCAAGCGTGAAGGCAAGAAGATTCATATCTACGGAGCCTCTACCAAGGGGAACACCATTCTGCAGTGGTGCGGTATCGACAATCGCGTCATCGACTGCGCCGCCGAGCGCAATCCTGAGAAATTTGGAGCCAAGACCCTGGGCACCGAGATTCCTATCGTGAGCGAGGAAGAATCCCGGGCTCTGAAACCCGACTATTATCTGGTGTTGCCCTGGCACTTTCGCAAGGAATTTTTGGAACGCGAGAAGCACACCCTGGAGAGCGGAACGGCCCTGATCTTCCCCTTGCCTCATATCGAAGTGGTTCGCTGAGCGTGGCGCCGACAGCCGTATTGGTGGCCATTCCCACCTATAACGAGAGAGACAATATTCAGGTCCTGCTCAACCTGTTTCAAGAAGTGGGTAGGGATTTCCACATTCTGTTTGTCGATGACAACTCTCCCGACGGAACCGCGGCTTTGATCGAATCGCTGCAGCCCGCCTGGCCGAATCTCTTTTTACTCAAGAGGCCGGGCAAGTTGGGCATTGGCAGTGCCCACCGCGATGCCATTAGCTATGCCTATGATCACGGCTACTCCCTTTTCGCCACCATGGATGCCGACCTCACCCACAACCCGCACAGCCTGGCTCGCATGCTGGAATACGCTCAGTATGCCGACATCGTGATCGGTTCGCGCTATCTACTGTCACGCAGTTTACCGGGTTGGAATCTCTTTCGAAGATGTCTTACCCACGCAGGCCATTTTGTGACCGGTTTCTTTCTTAAAATGCCTTATGACGCCACCGGCGGATTGCGGGTGTATAACCTGAAGTCTATCCCTCAAGAGCTGTTTCGCCTGGTCCGTTCCAATGGCTACTCTTTTCTTTACGAAAGCCTCTTTATTCTCTGGACCAACGGCTGTCAGGTGGTGGAAGTGCCTATCGAGTTGCCGGCGCGTACCTACGGCAGTTCCAAGATGTCGGTAGAGCAGATGCTGATCAGTATTTTTCGCCTGGTGCTGCTCTATACCAACATTCGGGTCGCCCCCGACCTCTATCGCCTGAAGCGTTTTCCGCGCCCCAAAGGTAAGGATATCATCCCCTCGGTGTGGGACCGCTATTGGGGCGGGGGCGCTCGCGAAGGGGCCGCCGATGTGCTTTTTGAGGTGCTGGCCACCTGGTTTCGCATGGCCTTTAACAAGCCGTTTCTGGAACGGGTGATGCGGAAGTTTTTTCGCAAAGACGAGCGTGTGCTTCATGCCGGCTGCGGCTCCGGCCAGGTGGACCAGACCCTTCGGCACCTGGTCAAAATCACAGCCTGTGACATTTCTACCGACGCGGTGCGCATGTACGCCCAGGTCAACTGGCCCCATTGTCAGTGCATCCAGGGCGATATCATGGACCTGCCCTATCCCGATGGAGAATTTGATGGAGTCTACAACCTGGGAGTTATGGAGCATTTCACCCACGACGAAATTCGCTGCGCCTTCAAGGAGTTTTATCGGGTGCTGCGCCCGGGCGGCCGGGTGGTGATTTTTTGGCCGCCACTCAGGAGTCCGGTGAGGTTCGTGCTGGGCCTTTTCAACTTCTGGGCGCGCCGGCTCGACGCCAAGGCCGCCCAGCCACCGTATCCCCCTGAAATCTCAAGGGTGGTCTCCCGGCGTCAGGGCGAAGATTGGCTGCGCGAAGCCGGTTTCCGGCCCCTCTACTGCGAGTTTAGCGGGCGGGACCTGTTCACTCAGTACGCGTTTGTGGCCGAGAAGCCACTAGACGGAGCAGCGCAACAGGGCGTGCGTGTAGGGAATGTTTAGCAGGTTGTGGCGGCATTCGGCCTGGCACTCGGGAAATTCGCTTTCGGCCAGGCTTCTGTAGCCTTCCAGATGTCGCACATTTTGGCCTCGATCGCGGGCGATGAGCCAGCGGGCCAGCCAGTGTTGGTCGGGGGCATAGCAGGCGTCCACGGTGACCAGGCAGCCGCCCGGCCGCAGCAGTCCGCGGGCCAGGGCAAAGAGGTGGCGCGCCGCCGGGTCGTCGAGATGGTGGAGCAGCCCCACCGCCAGCACCCGGTCAAACGTGCCGTGATCAAGGCTGGTGGTAGCCTCTAGTTGTTGCTGGAAAAAGGTGCCGTGGTCGCCAAAACGGCGCCGGGCGGCAGCCACGTAGTCGGGGTTCGGGTCAAAGCCCACATAGTCAACGTTGGGCAGAAAATCGAGCAGATCGGCCGGGCCGCAGCCCACGTCCAGAACGCGCAGGCGCTGCACCCCCCGATCCAGAGTGAGCCGAGCGATGTGGCGGCGCAATCGGTTGGCTCCCACGGCCCATTGAAAAAGACCATAGATGGCCGGATGATTGAGAACGGCCCTCAGGCCTTGGGTGATTTCCGCCATCAGTCGCGCGTGGCCGCCCCAGTCACAGCTTGATAGCCACGCCTGGTTCCAGCTGAGGCGTGGCAGGGAGAGGAGTCTCGCCGAGTGTCGGGGCAGGTGGGCGGTTGAGGCTTTGTATCATCATAGGCTTGAGGGAAGCAGCCCGGAACGCGTCCTGGCTGGGAATGGTGTTGCCTAATTGTTAGGGTGTTACACCACCACAAAGAAAGGCCCGAAGGCCTTTCTTTACGGTCCGATTAGGCCTGATCAGCCGCCGGCCAGACGTTTTTCGATGTAGGTCACGGCTTCCTTGACGTTGGTGATGCCGGAGGCATCTTCGTCAGGGATTTCGATTTTGAATTCGGTTTCAAAGGCCATCACCATCTCAACCGTATCCAAGGAGTCAGCTCCGAGGTCTTCTTGAAAGGAAGCGGTTTCCGTAACCTGCTCCTCCTCGACGCCGAGTTGCTCCATTACAATTTTTTTAACTCGTTCTGCAACAGTTGCCATATGTCACTCCAAATGCATTGCCGGATCCGGAGCTTAGCTCCGGTGCGGCAACTTCGTAAATTGCTCTCATCAAGATCATTATGTTGACGGGGTCCCCCGCAAAATCACGTGACCATTCCACCGTCCACATGAAATACCTGCCCCGTGATATAGCTCGATCCAGGGCCGCTTAAGAAGCGCACCAAAGGTGCGATATCACTGGGGGTTCCCAGGCGGCCCAGGGGAATCTGGCCCAACACCTGTTCCTTGACTTTGTCCGAGAGGGCGCCCGTCATGTCGGTTTGCACATAGCCCGGCGCGACGGCGTTGACGGTAATGGAGCGGGAGGCCAGTTCTTTGGCCAGAGACTTGACCAGGCCAATGGTGCCCGCTTTGGAGGCTGCATAGTTGGTCTGACCGGCGTTACCCATAACCCCGATGACCGAACTGATTTGGATAATGCGACCCGATTTTTGGCGCAGCATAATCTTGGACGCTGCCTTGCACGCCACAAAGGCCGAACGCAGATTGACCTGGATGACCTGATCCCAGTCGTCATCCTTCATCTGGATGAGGAGGCGGTCGCGGGTGATGCCGGCATTGTTGACCAGGATGTCGAGGCGTCCCATTTCTTTGTGGGCCTGAGCAATGGCTGCCTCCAGGGATGCTCCATCGGCCACGTCGGCTACATAGCAGCGGGCCTGGCCGCCCGCCTCGCGGATCAGCGCGGCTACGCTCTCCAGGCCTTCCAGCGACCGTGCCAGCAGGGCCACCTCGGCTCCTGCCGCCGCCAACTCACGGGCGATTTCAGCTCCGATGCCGCGACTGGCGCCCGTGACCAACGCTTTTTGTGACTGTAATTCCATCTCGATCAACTCTCCCTGAGCAGCCCGCCCCACCGGATAGCCGCCGACCCCCACGAAAGACCCCCGCCAAAACCCACCAAAACGACCAAATCGTCGTCATGGATGCGATCCTGTTGGCAGGCCTCGGAAAGGGCCAGTGGCACGGAGCCGCAAGACGTGTTGCCATAGTGCTCAACGTTGCTAAAAACTCGGTCCAGAGGGAGGCCCAGCCGCTTGCGGGCAGCTTCAATGATGCGTGCGTTGGCCTGGTGGGGGATGAATAGGGTCACCTGCTCTGGAGTCAGATTGGCTGAATGCAGGGCTTTCAGGGCCGCTTCGCCCATTACCTGAACCGCAAAACGGAAGACTTCGGGACCCACCATCTGCAGGTAGTAGTCCTGGCGCTGGATGTTGTCGCTCCACGAGGGCAGTCGGCTGCCTCCGGCGTTAATAGTAAGATTGGTTCCACCCGCGCCGTTGATGCCCAGATGCACCCCTAGCAGCCCGTAGCCCGGTGCGACGGGCCCCAGCACCACAGCCCCCGCTCCGTCGCCAAAAAGGACGCAGGTGGTGCGGTCCTGCCAATTCATAAAGCGAGTCATCACATCGGCGCCCACCACCAGCACCCGTCGATAAGTGCCACTGGCGACAAACTGGGAGCCCGTGATGAGGGCGTAAACAAATCCAGAGCAGGCAATGTTGAGGTCGAAGCCACCAGCCCGGGTAGCCCCCAGTCGATGCTGCACCAGGCAGGATGTCGACGGCATGGGGCAGTCCGGGGTCATGGTGGCCACAATGATCAGGTCCAGGTCGCGGGGCTCTACACCTGCGTTGTGCAGGGCCTGCACGGCTGCTTCGTAGGCCAGATCGGAGGTAGCCTGGTGCGAGGCCGCTCGTCGACGAGCTTTGATGCCGGTCCGACTGAGAATCCACTCGTCGGTGGTGTCGACAAATTTGGCCAGATCCTGATTGGTCACGATCTCCGGGGGGGCAAAATGACCCACCCCAAGGATGCCGACCGGAATCTTGCAGCCTTGGGGTGTGTGAGACTGGGCAGTTGTCACTGGCCTTAGTTGGAAGTGTCGCCCGCTTCATCCTGCTTAAGCTGAATCACCTGGCGACCGTTATAGGTGCCGCAGGATAGGCACAAGCGGTGAGGCAGCGTGGGCGACTTGCAACTGGGGCAGTTCACCACGTTAGGCGCCGTCAGGGCGTCGTGAGAACGACGGCGACGGGTTCGCATGCGAGATAATTTCCATTTTGGATTAGCCACGGTGGTGAGCTCCTATTTCTTGCGTTTCTTTTCGGACTTCGGGGGAGAGCCCTTGGTCCAATCTTTTAGGGCGGCCCAGCGAGAGTCGCTCGTCTCTGAGCTGCAATTGCAGTTTTCCTGATTGAGGTTCGCCCCGCACTCGCCGCATAGACCGCGGCAGTCGGGCTCGCACAACACCTGAATCGGGAACGCGGCCACGATCTCCTGGCGCATCAACTCATCGAGTTCCACGCGGTCGTTCTCAAATGTGAACGTCCCGTCCAGTAAATCTTTGGCCCGGCTCAAGGCTTCCTCGCTATGCACCGGTAGGAATTCTTCCTCCAGGTCGACCTCTAACGGGAAGACAAAATCCTCAGAACAACGAGTGCAACCTAGCCGCACGGCTGTTTTGAGCGGTCCCGTCACCATCACGCGGCTGCCCGCGTTGGTAACCTTCAGGTCCAGTTGCAGTGGGCCGGCCAGGTCGATTCCTGGGAGTCGGTAGTCTCCATCCCATTGGAAGGACTTCGACAAACCTTTGCTCTTGCGAATATCTCCAGTGCCTACATACATCTCTTCAACCTGCTCTCTGCTCCAGGGAACAGAGATACCGGCGAATTCTACTTAGGTGCAGAGGGTTTGTCAATGGCTACACGGTAGCTGCTGTCCGTCCCGCCGTGGCTCGCTTCAAGGCAGCTTCCACAAAGCCAAGGAAAAGCGGGTGAGCGCGGTAAGGACGGCTGGCGAATTCAGGATGAAACTGGCAGGCCACAAACCATGGATGATCGCGCAGTTCGATGATCTCCACCAAATTTCGTTCTGGATTGATGCCCGAAATCACCAGCCCTTTTTCTTCAAGCTGCTGTCGATAGGCGTTGTTGAATTCGTAGCGGTGACGGTGTCTCTCGCGGGCGCCGGGCTGGCCATAGACTCGCTCGGCCGCGGTTCCCGGCGTAAAGACGCATTCGTATTCGCCCAGGCGCATACTGGCCCCCATAAGTTCCACACTCTTCTGATCTTCCATGGCCCAGACCACCGGCTGTGTGGTGTCGGGCGCTACTTCGGTACTGTTGGCGTCTTTCAGGCCGCACACGTGGCGGGCAAACTCGACCACGGCCCATTGCATCCCATAGCAGATTCCGAAGTACGGGATGCGTTCCTGGCGGGCAAATTCGATGGCCCGAATTTTTCCTTCTACGCCACGCGCTCCAAATCCACCCGGTACCAAGATGCCGTGGGCGCTACGCAGGGCTTCCATGCCGCCTCCCGAGGTAAGTTCGCCTGCATCCAGGCGCTCGATGATGACCCGGCAACCGCAGGCTATGCCGGCGTGCTGCAGAGACTCGGCGATGGACATGTAGGCGTCCTTGATCTCGACGTATTTGCCCACCAGGCAGATACGCACCGTGTCGGTGGCCGTTTTCATGCGCCGCAGCATGGTTTTCCAGGCATCCAGGTCGGGGGGCTTGCACTGCAGTCCCAGTCGCTGCACGACAAAGTCGCCCAGTCCTTCCTGTTCCAGAAAAAGCGGGACATCATAGATGCTGGGCACGTCGGGGCAGGCAAAGACGGCCTTGGTGGGCACGTCGCCGTAGAGGGCGATTTTGCGAATGTGCTCCTGGCCAGGAGCTTTCTCGGTGCGGCAGATCAGCACATCGGGTTGAATGCCGATCGAACGAAGCTCTTTGACCGAGTGTTGGGTTGGCTTGGTTTTTAGCTCGCCGGCCGCGCCCAGATGGGGTAGCAGAGTTACGTGCAAATACATGACTTTGTCAGAACCGACATCGTTCTTAAACTGGCGAATCGCCTCCAGGAAGGGCAGGCTCTCGATGTCGCCCACGGTGCCGCCTACTTCGACGATGGCTACGTCGGCATCGCTCTGCTGGGCGACTTGATGAATAAACTCTTTGATCTGGTCGGTGATGTGAGGAATCACTCTCACCGTGTCGCCCAGATAATCGCCCTTGCGCTCACGTTCGATAACTCGACCGTAAATTTTCCCTGTGGTCTGGTTGTTGCAGGCGTGTAGATTTTCGTCGATATAGCGCTCGTAGTGACCCAGGTCCAGGTCGGTTTCGGCCCCGTCCACCGTAACGAAGACCTCGCCGTGCTGGTAGGGATTCATGGTGCCAGCGTCTACGTTGATGTAGGGGTCCAATTTTTGAATGGTGACTTTCAGGCCTCTCGCCTTGAGCAGGGTGCCCAGTGAACTGGCCACAATGCCTTTGCCCAGCGACGAAACAACGCCGCCGGTGACGAAGAGATAGCGAACGGATTTACTCATGGCGTAACATCATTACCTTTGTTTGGGTTGGAAGCCGGGCCAGTTCGATCTCCATGGCCATGGTGGCGGCGTCTTCGACGCTGCTCATTTTGGCGGCGAAATCTTTGAGGGTGAATTCGGCCAGTTCCAGCTTCTCGATTTGGGGGGTCAAATAGTGCATGGGGAAAACCAGGCGCGGCTCCAGTTGGGAAATGACCAGACTGGCCTCCGTGGGAGTGAGGCAGATCTTGCCCCCCACCGGACAGAAGAGCACGTCGACTTTGCCCAGGATTTTCAATTGTTGGTCGGTGAGCAGGTGGCCCAGGTCACCCAGATGGGCGAAGTGGATTCCCTCCCAGAACCAGTGCCAGATGGTGTTGGGACCGCGGCGGCGGCCATTGAAATTGTCGTGAAAAGTGGGCAAACCGTGAAAGGTCAGCGTCTCTTTGGTGCGCGCGACCAAAATCTCTTGTTCACACATAAAATCGTGAGTACGCTTCACCACCATCGGTTGGCCCCCTACCCGATAGTCAGCGTTGTGGTCGCGATGCTCATGGGAGATCACCACTACGTCAGACTCCAGAGGGGGAAAGGTGTAGGGAATGTGGGCGCCATAAGGGTCGATGATGACCGAGGTGGCTTTTCCCGAACTGACCCAGAAGCAAGAGTGGCCTAAGTAGCGAACAATCATGGGGTTTCCTCCTGTTACTGGCCCATGGCGGGAGCGATCATGACAACCTGGCACTTGTTGACCGCAACAAAGTCCAGAATATCCAGTGGCGCTTCTCCGTCCAGGGCATATATTGAAGCTCTGGTCACCGGTATGAACTCGCGTTCCTTGTTGATTTCGTCGAGCAATCGACCGCCTGGAACCACGTGGATATAACCCTCCACTCGGTATGTGCTGGTCAACAGTATGACTCGAATCGACTCTTTTACGGCGCGAACGGCCACCGGCAGCCTCCAATTCATCCCTGTGCCGCAGCCATAACCACGGCCCCACGGCGGATGGCCCGGGCCTTTGACACCCAACCTCTGGGCCCCTTTCCCCCTTTTTTTGACAGGTCTTGCCAGCGATGCTATAGTGCAGGCCAATCTCCCAAGCAGGGCATTCTCTCGCTCCTGCCAGTAACGTAAAGGAATTCCTAAGCTTTCATGCCGAGTTTGCAAGCAGACACGATTTGGTCCGTCATCGAAGAAAATTGCCAGCGAGTCGCCGAAGACAATGAACTGGTTCCCAGTGGGACCCGTTTTCAACTTACCGGCGACCAATTGCGGGGTATCGACGAATTAGGTTCCCGGCTGGCGGCCGGAGAGAAGCGCATCCTGCTCAAGGCGCCCACGGGGTCGGGTAAGACAGAAGTGTTTTTTCGCGCCACTATCGGACACGTTGTTAACAATGGGGGCTTTGCGGTGGTCCTGGTGCCTACCCGCGACCTGGCTCGCCAGCAGGCCAACTATCTGGAAGAACGCATCTGCGATACCCCCTTGGAAGTGGCTCAGATGCACGCCGGTATTCCGCCGCGCACGCGCCGCGACCAGTTTGACGAGATTCGCGCCGGCAAGGTGCAAATTGTGGTCGGTAGCGCTCTTCTCTTGCAGAACGCCGGCTACCGCTGGATGCTGAACGACGCGAGCCTGGTGGTGGTGGACGACGTCAACGCCTTCGATGAAGAAGAAGACTTGCGTTACCTGCACGGTGTCAAAACGCCCACCCTGTTTGTGACGGCCACGCCCGAGGCGGTGGGTCGCTTCCTGCGGCGCGAAGGCGCCATGGATAATCCCGTTGTGCTGACTCAGATGCCCTTTGACTCTCCGCCCACGGAGTTGCACGAAGAGCGTGGCGAGTGGGGCGAGAACCCCTTCCGACAACTGGAGCGGGCTCACGACCTGATCGAGAAGCATCTGGCCGTAGGTAGTCGTATTTACATTATTAGCCGAACGCGCAGTCGGGTGGCCATCATGGGTCAGTTTGTGCAAGACCGTTACGGCGTGCCCGTCTCGATTTTGCATGGTGAAATGGCTGATACTGCCGAGCATCGCAAGCGCTTCCGAGGCAAGGGTCCCAAGGCCAGCGCCGGTGCCGGCGAGGATCGCGTCTCGATGATGCGCCAGTTTCGCCTGAACGCGCCGGCCATTCTGGTGGCAACCAACCTGGTGGGGTCGGGGCTGGATGTGCCCATGGCCGACCTGGTCGTGGTTACCGATGCGGATCACTTTGGGGTGGCTGAGATTGAGCAATTGATGGGTCGCGTCGGCCGACGCGAACGGAGTTCTGACGCCTTCCTGGTGCGCGGCACTTCGGCCACCCCTCCCCAAGGCTTGCAAGTCAAGGCCAATACCCGCGTGCGCAAGGGCAAAGTGGTGCAGACCTTTAAGCTGCAGCCGCGCTCTCGGCGCGGCTACAATCCCCGACGTATCGTCTAGTGACCCCAGAAGACGAGGTTGAAGTTCCCCATCCCTGGGACCCACCTACGGCGGCAGTGCTCGGCACGGTTCACGTAGGAGCGGTGCTGGCCTTGAAGTATTTCAGTTGGTCGGGCCTGGCTCTTTGCCTGGTCCTTTACGTGGTAACCTGTCTGGCCATTACTCTGGGCTACCATCGCTTACCCATCGATCCTATCGGGCGGGCCGAGCCCTGGAGTTGACCCTGGCGGCTCTGGGTACACTGGCCTGTCAGGGAGGACCCGCCACCTGGGTGGCCGTGCATCGCTTGCATCACGCCAAATCGGATCGAACCGGTGATCCTCATGGCGCCCAGCACGGGTTTTGGTGGTCTCACATCGGCTGGATGCTGACCCGTCCACCGCATAAGATGGATCCAAAAATGAAAGAGCGCCTGGCTCCCGATATCTTGCGCGACCCCTGGCTGCGCCTGTTGGACAGCTATCAGTTGGTGTGGGCAGGGCTGAGCGTGCTGCTCCTTTACGGTTTGGGCGGCTGGTCCTGGCTGCTCTGGGCTGGCTGCGTGCGCCTGGTATTGACCTATCACGCAACCTGGTTGGTCAACAGTGCGGCCCATCTTTACGGTTATCGAAGTCATCCTACCAACGACCGCAGCACCAACTGCTGGTGGGTGGCCTTGCTCACTTTTGGCGAAGGCTGGCACAACAATCATCACGCCTTTCCTACCTCAGCCCGGCACGGCCTGGGGCCGGGTGAGTTCGACGTATCCTACTGGATCCTGCGGGTATGGCAGCGACTGGGCTGGGCCTCCGACCTGAAGCACCCGCGGCGTGCTCCGCGTGAAACTTTGGCGGCGGTGTGTTAGCATAGGTAGATGAAGAATTCGAAATGGGTAGCGTTGGCACTCAGCACCCTCGTCTTTCCTGGCACCGGCCACTTTGTCTACAAGCGTTGGTGGCGCGGCCTGCTGTGGGCTTGCGTCTTTGGGGTCTTCTTCTTGGGGGTGATGGTCATCATGGGCGCCACCCTCGGCAAGATGGGTGACGCCATGATGAGTCCCACCGGTGACATTCCCATCGACATGCAACAACTGGGCCAGGGGGCTCTATTAGGACTGGGCAGTTTTGTGGCCTGGGGTTTGGCGGCCGTGGATGTCTGGATCGTTTCTCGGCAGGTGCAGCGATTGAGGGAAGCCGAGCCGGGCATTACTCCCGAATAGCCGGCAGGGCCCTCTGCACAATGACCTGTTGGCAGAGGGCCGGGTCGATAAGATGCTCTCTTTCGCCCACTCGTAAATGGACTTTGGCCCCTTGCGGCTTGCCCAGCATGACTGCGACCACCCCCGGTTTTATCCCGATCTCTTGCAGTTCGGGAGGGCTTTGCAGCACGCTCAAGGGGAGAAAGAGTTCGGTGGCCGTCAGAGCCATGTGGGGAGCGGCCGGGGCTTGACCCGGGCGGCTTGGGATGGGCGAGCCGTGCGGGTCGCAGGTGGGTCTGCCCAAAATCTGATCGATGCGCTCCTCAAATTGTTCCGAGATGAAGTGCTCCAGGCGCTCGGCTTCGGCGTGGACCTGATCCTGGTCAAAACCCAGGGCCTGGGTCAGGTACAGCTCTAGCAGTCGGTGATGCCGGATCATCTCCTGTGCCACGCGCCGGCCGGCTTCCGTCAGGCCTACCCCGCGATAGCGCTCGTGGGTGAGCAGCCCGCGCTCGGCCAGGCGTTTGACCATGCTGGTCACCGAGGCGGGGGCTACCGCCAATCGCTCGGCCAGAGCCTGAGTGGTGACGCGCTGGTGGCGCTCTTCAAGGCGAAAGATGGACTTGAGATAGTCCTCCATGGCCGGGCTCAAGGAAAGATCGGTGTCATTACGGGCGGGTGGGGGACGTTTCACGGATGAATCCTAATGTGCTGGCGCGGGGCTGTCAATCAGGCATCCTCTTTATCCCAACGCAGCAATTGACCCTGGTGCCAAAGGCTGCCCCAGTAGCCCAGCGCCGTCCAGGTCAGGGTCTGGCCGGTCAACCAGAAGCTGTCCTGAAACAAAAGACATGGCTGCACCAACTCTTTGAGCACCCCATGGGCACCCAGTCCGGCCAGGGCGGCCAGGCCCAGCAGGCTCCCCAGCAATTGCCACTCGGGGCGCAGGCCGGGAAAAGCGTGGCTGACCCACAGGGCGAGCAGCAGCCAGCAGGGGCCGGCCAGCCATTGGCAGCCGCTGCCCAGCAGGATGAGCAGCAGGGGGGTGGCCAGTGCGCTCAGCAGGGTCGCCGCCAACCCGCGTATCAGCCGAGGGGTACGAGATGGCTCCCAGTCGGCAAAAGGGGAGTCGTAGTCTTGAGTTTCCACGTTAAAGACGTGGATCAGGGTGGCTTGAGAGACGGGCCAGACAAGCACAAAGGCCAGCGCTGTCGACACGCTCAAAAGCCATTGCAGAAGCCACTCGTCCATGACGAAGTGCTGACGCAGCAAGCCAGTCAGGGAGCAGGCCAGACCTGCACAAAACCAGGGCCAGCCCGGGTAGCGGAAAGCCGCCAGGGCGCTGGCCGCGCAGCCGGCACAGGCTCCTACCGCCAGGGCCCGAGGCAAATTGTCTACAGGCCCAAGCAGTACGCCGATACAAAGGAAAAGGCAGCCCAACAACTGAGCTGCCGACGCCCTGAGTCCTAGGGGAACTCGATCCACTTAATAGATCTTGCTGTCCCGCTTTTGGCCGGTGTAGTCGATGTACACCGTTTTGAGCTCAGTAAAGAAGTCGATGGCCACGCTGCCTTGCTCGCGAGCCCCCACGCCGGTCTCTTTGACGCCGCCAAAGGGCAACTGTGCTTCACCGCCCATGGTGGGACTGTTGACGTGGGTGATGCCGGTCTCGATGCGATCGAGGAACCGGAAGATGCGATTGGAATCTTTGGAATATATCGAGGAAGAGAGGCCGTAGCGGACGCTATTGGCCACCTCCAGGGCTTCATCGAGGTCCTTGACTCGCAAAATGGCCAGCACGGGTCCAAAGACTTCTTCCAAGGCCAGTTGCGATTTGGGGTCGACGTGGTCAAACAGAGTGGGTTCCACGTAAAATCCTTTGGCCAAATCGCCTTCATCGCTGCGCTTGCCGCCCAGCAGGCACCTGGCTCCCTCCGACTTGGCCTGCTCGATGGCCGCCAAGACCTCGGCCAGTTGGGCGGTATCGACCACCGGGCCAAGATCGCGGCCGGCTTTGAACTCCTTGGTGCGAGCCACCAGTTTCTCCACAAACTCATCGGCCACCGAGTCGATCACGATGGCCCTTGAAGTGGCGGTGCAGCGCTGTCCCGTAGAGCCGAAGGCGCCCTGCATGGTGGCCTCCACGGCCAGGTCGATATCGGCATCTTCCAGGATCACGATGGGGTTTTTGCCACCCATCTCGCTTTGCACTTTGACTCCGCGCGCAGCCCCTTGCTTGTAAAGATCCTGGCCGACCTGGTTAGAGCCCGTGAAAGAAAGAGCTCTCACCAGTTTGTTGTTGACAATTTCGTCGCCCACACTGCTGCCCGGGCCCAAAATCATGTTGAAAACTCCGGGCGGGAAGCCGGCTTCGTGAAAAATTTCGGTAATCAGGGCGGCGGTCCAGGGGGTATTGGAGGCAGGCTTGAGCACCACCGTGTTGCCGGACACCAGTGCCGGGGCCGATTTCCAAATGGGGATAGCCACCGGGAAGTTCCAGGGAGTGATCAGGCCCACCACGCCCAGCGGTTGTTTGACGGTGTAGCAGAGAGTGTTGGACATCTCAGAAGGTACGGTGTGACCACCCATGCGCCGTCCCTCGCCGGCGATGAATTCGAGAATATTGAGCGATTTCTGGACTTCACCGCGCGCTTCAGCGATCAGTTTGCCTTCCTCCAGGTGAAGGGCCTGGGCCAGTTCTTCGCGGCGGCGGTCCATGATGTACATGGCCTTGAAGAGCAGTTCGCCGCGTTTGGGCGCGGGCGTGTCGCGCCAGCCATGAAATGCCTGTTGGGCGATCTCAATGGCCCGACGGGCCTCTTCGCGCCCTACCAGGTAGACCGTGCCCAGCGATTCGCCGGTGGCTGGATTGAGGTTGTCTAGGGTTTTGGCCGCTTCGGCCGGGCTCCATTGGCCGTTGATGTAACTGGTGAACTGACGGGTTTTTTCGGCGATTTGCATTGAGGAGGTGTCCCTGCTTTTGAAGTAAGATGGCTGGGTTTCGCGCTTCGAATGCGGCCTCCTGGCTCCAGGCACAGTCCCAGTTCGAGGGAACTGGTGCCAGGGAACATGTCCACCGCCACGGCCTCGGTAACACGGTAGCCGGACTCGATCCAGGCCTTCAACTGACCCTCCAATTGATCCACGTCACAGATCCAGTGCATGGCGCGGCGGGGCCGCATTTCAGCAATGGATTTGATCAATTCGGCGGGGGCCCCGCTGCGCGGAGGGTCGAGCACGGCTACCCAGCCACCGCCAGGAAAGCGCCGTTGCGGTATTTCCATGCGGGCCAGGTCCCAGGGCTCAAACTTGGCCTTATCGCGTCCCAGTCGGCGCGCGTTGCGGCGCGCCCAGAGCACGGCTTCGCCGGAGAGTTCCAGGCCCCAGCAGGGGCCGGTCCGGGGCATGCCCAGGGAAAAGAGACCGTAGCCGCAGTAGAAGTCGAGCATGGGAAGGCTCGGCTCTTTGAGCCAGCTGTGGGTCACCTCCAGCAAAATAGGCACCCCGCTGGGGTTGACCTGGCTGAAGCAGAGGGGCGAATAATGGAGCCCCTGCTCAGTGCTAAGATGGCTTTCCCCGTGCAGCTTTTGCCATTGGCCGGGGCGAATGCTGGCGTAGTATTCGTCCCCCTCCTGGCCCTGAATGAGCCAGACGGCCTTGAGGTTGCTATTGTGATGGGTGAGCTTTTTGGAGATGCGGTTCAGTTCGGAGCGCTGCGATCGCATATCGTTGAGATTAAGCACGAGTACGTCAAATTCGCTACCGCTTTTGATGATGGCGTAGTTGAGATATTTAGACAGCGAACTGTGGTTCAACTCCTGCTGCAACTGGTGGTAGATAACGGAGTGGGCCAGAGGCTCGATAAAGCACTGGCCGGGCACGATTCCTTTGACCTTGCCCCGTTCCATGCCTTCGACCATGACCAGTTGGCGCGGTTCGTGCAGCCATCGTCGTTTGCTGACCGAGCGGTAGTGGCGCCCGGTCGGGCTGGCTAGAAATTTGGGTTGAGGCAAACTGCCGATATGGTCGACCCAGCGGGTCAGTGCCTCGCTTTTGCAGCGGGGCTCCTGGGGGGAGTTGAGGCGGCCCGCCCAGCATAGTGTGCACAGGCGCCCCTTGCGGGTGCGACAGCCGGGGGCCGAGGCCAGGGGGGGCGGAGAGCCGATGACTGCGTTCAGGATCGATTCGTAGCTGACTAGCTCGCGCTGTTGTCGTTGCTGGGGCCTTCCCATAGTGGTGCTCCAAACTCCTCGGCCAGCGAGTTATCAAGACTGTCGGCCCAGGCAGAAATGCGGTCCAACATACCGCTGGCTTCCTCGGCGTCGAGGCCACGCAACGGTCGAATTCCGACCAGATGGATTTCGTTGCCGCGGCAGACCAGCGCTGCTTCCACCAATTTGTCGTTCAGTTCGAGCAGGCGACGGTAAAATGCCTCCAGCCGTTCTGGGGGAGGGAGCCGCAAAATGGGGCAATCGACCATAAAGTAGCTTTCCTGATTTTCGCTGAAGAGTTCTACAAAAATATTGGCCGAGCCGCGGCGCACACACCAACTGTAGCGTTGCTTCTCCTGGGCCTCTTCAAGGTTTTCTTGCGGATCGATGCCCAGATCAGAGAGGATGTCCTCGATCAGGTCACGGTAGTTCTCCAGCACGGTAGAGCTGCGATTGGATAGTCCGAACATTGCGGTATTCCCTCCTGGCGGGGTCTTTGGTGGACAATTTTCAAGTCCTGCCCGGCTATGGGTCGCAACGGTTTACACGGGGGTTCTTGACATTGCTTTGATTCCTTGGTTTCATCACTATTTGAGGTGGTCATGAAAGGGTCGGTATTAGTTCTTAACGCCAGCTACGAATACTTGAATGTCACCAGCGTGCGTCGGGCTCTGTCGCTCGTCTTCAAAAAGAAAGCCGAGGTCGTCGAGGCCGTTCAGGGCAAGTCGATTTTGGGGGTGACAAAGCGCGTAGGGATGCCTGCGGTTGTGCGCATGCTTTACTACATTCGTCGCCCCTTCAAAGAAGTTCCCTTGACTCGCAAGAACATCATTTTGCGGGATCGGGGCAGTTGCCAGTACTGCGGACGTTCGGGCGACACCGTCGATCACATTATGCCGCGCAGTCGGGGCGGCCGTGATTCGTGGGAAAACTGTGTATGCGCCTGCGCTACCTGCAACCGGTTGAAAAACAATCGCACTCCAGACGAAGCCGGAATGCGGTTGTTGTCTAAGCCCCGCAAGCCTGCCTTGATGCACTGGCTCATGGCGCGCCGCGACGCCGCCAGGCAGTGTTGGGGGCGCTACTTGGGCTGGGGTGAGCCAGGCTCGTAGCTGCGGACTGGGGGCGCCTTAAGCTTGCTGGCTACAGGCACCTGGCCACGCAGTTGGCGGCCGACTCGCTCCACCAGTGCGTCGGGACTGAAAGGCTTGTTGAGAATATCGCGGCCTGGCAGGGGTTGGGTCAGCCTGCGCGGATGGATTCCCGAAGTGAACAGCACCGGCAGGTCTCGCCTCAGGCGGCGTAATTCTCGCAGAAAACCGGTGGCGGGAGCGCTGGGCAGAATGACTTCACTGATCACCAGGCGGATGCGAGGGTTTTGGCGCACCAAGTGCAGAGCCTCGGGCCCATCTCCAGCCTGCAGGACGCGGTAGCCGGCCTGCTGCAACGCCGACACCAGGCAGCGCCGAATGAACGAGTCGGGCTCCACCAGAAGCAGGGTGTTGTCGGGGCGGATCCACATGGGCCGGGGGTCTCCTTTGGTTGTCGTAGTTTCATCCTACTTCACTTGCGGGAGACGGACTGTGAGCCAGTTCACATTTTGTCAATCCTTATTCGCGGCTCTGCTCCAGTCCCAGTTGAGAACGCATGCTCCGTTCCAGAAGAGCCTTGATGACGTAGCGGTGAGAAACCATGAACTGCACATAGGTGTCCATGGCGTCCAAAAAGAAGTCGACGGTTATGGGGCTGTCCCCTTTGAGACCGTGTTGCTTGGCTTTGTCGCGGAGATTCTCCACTCGCTTTAGATCGGGCCGCATTCGCTTTACGGCCGAAGCGATGGCGGGGTCCTCGAAAAAACCTTCCGCCTGCATCCACTCAAAGGAATCCATCTCAGCCATAACACTAGCTCCTACCGGTGAACTTACCCCCGAGGCCTGTGCCTCTTGCTTGAAAGGATTCCAGTGTGATCCGGCGATTCCTTGATAAAATTTCAGAAAGAAGAGAAAAAACCGTCTATCTGGCCATGGGGGACAGCATCATCAGCGATTGCTATCCAGGACCCGGCTATGGAGTGGCCTCATTGCTGAAGCGCGAGTTGGGCGACGGATTCGACATGTGGGGTCGCTGCCGCACTGGCTTCATGTTGACCGACATGGAGAGCCAGTTGCCCGACCTGCGTCCCAGTCCACTCTGTCGGGTAGGCCTGCTGAGTGTGGGTGGCAACGACCTTTTGAGCCTGGACCGCGCCCCCGACGCGCGCTGGTTTGAGGGTTTTGCTCGACGCTATCGGCGCTTGCTGGAGCAGTTGAAGTTTCGCTACCCCAAGGCCTGCTGGCTGATTTGCAATCTCTACGACCCTAGCGATGGCACCGCTCAGTTCCCAGGACGGGTCCAGCGGGGACACCCCCCCCGGCCAGAAATCTTGGTTTGGTTGGCCCACCTCAATGATGTGATCGCGGCCGTGGCCGGCCCTGACCTGGTCGATCTGCACAGCGCCTGCTGGGGGCATGGTTGGTCGCGTCGGTTGCCTCTATGGTTTCAAATGGACATTGAACCCAATCGTGAGGGAGCGGCCCAGATTTGCCGACTTTTGGTGCAACGCCTGGAGGTGCGTTCGAATGGCCTGAAAAAAAAGGGATGATGAAAATCAGTCTGGTCACTCTCAATGTTCGTTACGACAATAGCAACGACGGTCCCAACCAGTGGTGCCGCCGCAAGGCCCTGGTGGGTGAGTTTTTGCGTCAAAAAAGCCCCGATTGGATCGCCCTGCAAGAGGTTTTGCCGTCCCAGCGACGCGATTTGGAAGCCATGCTGACGGACTATCGCAGCTATGGCATCAGTCGTGACGGCCAGGGCAGGGATGAACAGTGTTGCTGGCTTGTGCGCGATCCGTGGTGGTTTGAAGAGGCTCGCACGGTCTGGTTGTCAGACACTCCCCAGCAGGTCAGTGTGGGCTGGGACGCCATGTTGCCCCGGGTGGCCTCCTTGGTGCGGGTGGGGGGCGTGTGGGCCGCCAATGTGCACCTCGATCATCACGGACCCGAGGCGCGTCGACGGGGAGTGGAGTTGGCGGCCTCCTTGCTGCCGGCCGATCAGCCCGGCCTGTTAGTGGGCGATTTCAATCAGGCGGATGTGTGGCAGCAGGCTCCGGCTCTGGCGGGCTGGCAAGATGCTCAGCGCTGGGCGGGCCAGACGGATCGGGGCACGTTTCATGATTTTCAAGGGGGCTTGCAAGGTCCTCGCATCGATGCGATTCTGTGCTCTCCGGCGTGGCGTCCAACGGGGTTTGAGTTGATTGAGGATCCTCGCCTGTCGGATCACTATCCACTGTGGGCGCAACTGGAGGCCACGGAGGCATAGCAGGGCGACTGGCCAGTTTGCCCTGCTCAAAGGCCTGGTGCAGTTCGTGAAGTCGCTCTCGGGCTACCGGCAGAAAATCGCTGCTGACGCTTTTTTTCAACCAATCGCGAGCCAGGCCGGACTGACCCATTAAAAGGTGAACCTGTCCCAGAGCATAGTGGGCCTCGGGAAATTTCTCGAATTTCTCGATGGCTCGCTCGAAGTAGGTGCGGGCCGCCGCCGGCTGACCCAGAAGTTGCACCGTTCGCCCCAGGTAAAAGTACAGGTAGGGATTGGGACCCTCCTGGGCCCACGAATTGACGAAGCACTTTTCGGCCTCTTGCAGGCGCTCGGAATTGGGTATGGGGTTGTCCAGGGTAGTGGAGGCATAGAGCAGGGCTTCGCCCAGGTGATAGTGGCCCCGAAACTGGAGGGGCTCCAACTCTACGGCGCGGCGCTGAGCCAGCAATGCTTTCTCCAGATACCGATGACGCTTGGCGGGGTCACTGTAGTCACGACGCACACCAAACCGGCTCAGGAACCAGGCCCAGCACCGTTGCCAGGCAGTGATTTCGACGCAGGTCAGACCCTTTTCCCAGTAATGGATGCCCTTGCGCTGATAATAGAGGCCCAAAATGGAGTTGGTAAGCGCCCTCAGGGACAATTTTTGAAGCAACTCCTGCGCCTCTTGAAGAAAAGGTGTTTTCTGGGCAGGCTCTTTAACCTCTTTGGGATCGGGACGGGCCGGGGTGGCATCCAGTTGGGAGAATTCGAGGGGCAGCAGAATCAATTCCAATTGCAGCAAAAGGCGGCTGAGCAGGGGGGGAAAGGCGGCCAGTTCGGGGCGAAACCAGCTGACCCAGCCGGCCGGCTTGCCGATTTCCAAAGGTTGCAGGGCCTTGCCCACCTCGCCCTGGCCCAGGTAGAGGTAGCACAGCAGACTGGCCGTGAACTGGTGGTGTGGGCACTGCCGTTGCAAGAGTTCGGCCTGCTCCAGACCTTCATCCCAGCGTTCCATTTGGCCCAGTACCAGGGCTCGATAGAGCGACAAAACGGGGGAGTCGGGCCCGAGGGGGTCGGCCAGCTCCAGGGTTTGCCAGGCCTGGTCGACCTGATCGGCCTCCAGTTGCACCAGAGCCAATTGATAGTAAATGCGCGGATCGGCGTGGTTTTCCGTGAGCAGCAAGTCGGCCCGGGCCAGTGCTTCGCTATGCTTACCTAGACGGGAAAGACGGACGGCTTGGCGAAGGGCGGACCAGGACACAGGATTGGCCTTCGACGGCCGATCGGGTCTCCTGTCAGAGGTATGGTTCGAGGGTTACAAATTTTTCACCAATTTGTGAGGGCGGCTTGTTACCTTATATGGGCAGGGTTCGGGCCAGTGCCCGAAATGGGAAGGATCATGTTCGGTGAAGTTAGACAAAGTATTAGAAGCGAACCCCACTTCTAGCAAGGTTCGCCCCACGGGTATCGCTCCGCTCAAGGAGAAGACCGAGCCAGAGCCGGCTGAAACCTTCACGATTTCCACGGGCACGGAAATGATTCGCTATACACCTGGCAGCCTGGTGCCCACCAAGGTTCCCACCAAGTCTCCCGAGCCCGGCACCCAAGAAGACCTTCCCCTCTACGGCGACGATGGCCCTGGCGTAGGTGGAGGATACAATCCCTCTTACGAAATGTCTCCAGCCGTGCCTTCTGGCGACGGCCTGCTGTGGAAGACGGCCGATCGTCCCAAATCCAGTAAAACCACTGACGATAGTGACGGGCCCGGCCTGGGTGGGGGCTACTTCAATCGGCCTTTTCAGGCTACCGCTCACGGCGCCTTATTCGAAGAGTTTATCCCGCCAGAACCGCCCCTCCTGCTGCCCCCTCCTCCGGGCTTGACGCTGGCCCAGGAGGCCAAACCTTCAGGCGACATCGCCCCCCAAGCTCCCGGCCAGGTAGTCTCCACGGCCGAGGGGCCTTCTGCGTTTTTGGGCCCGACCGTGCTCGAGAAGATGCAGGCCAAGTTCAGCACCGACCCTGTTTCTCTGCAAAGGCTTGAGTTGAAAGCGGTTGAGCATTTTGAGAAGCAGTTTGAGAACCTGAAAACCCCTGCTCAGTTTCAGGCTCAGACCGCTCGCCTCAAGGACCTGGTCAAGGGCGGAGCCAGCCTGGAGGAAGTCCGTCCTCAAGCCTACGCACTGGCCCGGGTCGTCGCTAAGGCCACTCTGGGGAAGCGCCCCTTTGACAGTCAGATACTGGGCGCACTATCGATGGATAAAGGCACTATTGCTCAGATGGGAACCGGTGAAGGCAAAACGTTGACCGCGTTGATGCCCCTTTATCTCAACGCCCTCAGCGGCGAAGGCAGCCATCTGGTGACCGTCAACGACTATCTGGCTCAGGCCGGATTTGAAGAACTCAAGCCGGCGTTTGAAGCGCTCGGCATGAGTACCGGGCTGGTTCTCAAAGACATGTCGCCCGAAGAGAAGCGAGCCGGTTACGCCTCCGATGTCACCTACATCAGCAACGACACGTTGGGTTTTGACTATCTCAACGATCGTACGGTCAGCAATCCTCAAGATCGCGTGCAGCGTGAGCCCGGCTTTGCACTTTTAGACGAGGCCGACCAGGTTTTGCTCGATGAGGCGCGGGTACCGCTGATCATTGCTGGCCTTCAATCCGACGAGGAACTGAAACCGGCTCAAATTCAAGGCCAGTTCTTCAGTGATCTGGTCAAAGACCTGGTGCCGGGTGAGGATTTTCGCATCGATCGTAAGGCGCACAACGCCTTCTTAACCGAGGTCGGTCAGGAGATTGTGGCCAACGAAGTGGGTATGCTGGAGCTTCCCAAGGATGACCCTGAGTATGCTCAAAAGCTGGCCGCCGGTCAGGAGTTGCGCACATTGTTGCGGGCCGAGGCGAAACTCACTCAGGGCGAGACCGACCTGCCCCCAGAACTCGCGGCCCAGCGGGGTCTAAAAAAGGCCTGGTCAAGCCTGTTGGGTCGGCCCACTACCAGTCCTGAACAAGGCAAACTGGACGACTTGCGCAAGCGCAAGTCTGAACTGCTGGAAACTTTCCCCGGCACCAACCTCTATGCCGAGGATCAGATGGACAGAGTTCGTTATCTCCAGAACGCCTTGGAAGCTCGTGGCCTCTTCCGGCTGGGCAAAGACTACGCCGTCGAGAACGGCGAAGTTCAAATCATCGATGAGTTCAAGGGGCGCATCTCAGAAGGGCGCCGCTTTACTCAAGGTCTGCATCAGGCACTGGAAATCAAAGAGGGCCTGGAGCCCAAGCCAGAGACCCACACCCTGGCCAGCATTACTTATCCCAATCTCTTTCGACGCTACAAAAGCGTGGCCGGTATGACGGGTACTGCGGAGAGCGCTAAGAAGGAGTTTGCCGAAGTGCTCGGGCTCAATGTGGTGGTGGTTCCGCCCAACAAAGAGCGCCAACGCGTGGACCATGCCGACGCCATCTTCGCCACTCAGGAAGACAAGTTCAAGGCGGTCTCGGCCAGGGTGCAAGAACTCTTCGAAGAAGGCATACCTGTGCTGGTGGCCACGCGCTCGGTGGAGATGAACCAGTACGTGTCGGACTTGCTGAACAGTCAGGGAATCGGCAACCAGAGCCTCAACGCCCAGGACGTGAAGACCAATACTCCCGAGGAGAATGCCATCATCAGCACGGCTGGACAGTCGGGCGTGATCACGGTGGCTACCAACATGGCCGGCCGGGGCGTAGACATCAAGCCAGATTCGATCAATTACAAGAAATTGGCGGTGGCCTGCGACATGGCCCGCCGCGAGGGTCAATCAGTGGCGGTGATCCTCGACCCTGAAAAGCCCGAACAGGCCGAGCGGCTCATCACCTGGTTCCAGTTGCCGGCCGAAGAGGAAGGCAAGGTGCCTTTTGCAACCGCCGAGTCCGGGGCGAAACCCGAGCCCGGCAAGGTGCTGCTGTGTTATGCGCCGGTGGAAGGCGCCAGCACAGTGCTGAAAGCCGAGGATTTCCCCGGCAAGAAACTGGTAGTGCTGGCAACCGAACGCAATCTGGACCAGCGCATCGACGACCAGTTGCGCGGCCGTGCCGGCCGCCAGGGCGCGCCCGGCGAGACTCAGTTTTTCGTCAGCCTCGAAGATGACCTGATGCGCATCTACGCGGATACCGATCGCGAAAAACTAACCAAGATACTCGCGGGTGGCGGCGAGGAGAAAATCCGTGGCCTGGTGGACGAAGCTCAGCACCGGGTGGAGAACATGAACGCCGACGCGCGTTTTCAGACCACCAAATACGACCAGGTGGCCAACAAGCAACGCGAAGTGGTCTGGGGTTTCCGCGACGAATGGGTGGACAGTCGCCCCGACGTGTGCAAACCGGGCGAGGCCCCTCGCGACGTTGCCGGTCAGGTTACCGACTGGATCGTCGAAGTCTATACAAAGGCCCTGGATGAAGAACTGGGCGGCAAGCGCAAGCCTTCCGACGAGAAGATGCAAAAGGCCCTGGAGGCGGTGGGACAACGCTTTGACTTCCCAGTCCAGTTGCAGCCGGGCACCGGCGATTGGAAAGAACGGCTGGATACTTCCCTGCGCGGCAAACTGAAGAGCGTGGAAGAGACGATCTCCAAAAATCGCCCGGCCGATTTGAGCGAAAATATGCTCGAGATGTATCAATGGCAGACCCTCCTGCAAAGTCTGGACAAAGGCTGGACCAACCAGCTCCAGGTGCTGGAAGACGAGAAGCAAGGTTCTAACCTGGAGGCTTACGCCGGCAAGGAACCGGAGCAGGTCTATGTCGAGCGGGCTTTCAAAGCGTTTGACGAGATGTGGAACTACGTCAAGGACGAGACCGCCAAGACCCTGATGCAGCAAATGACCGAAGTCAGCAAGATCCTCGCTCCCGGAAAATAGAGGCTTGGTTAGCATATTGGGTTAGCGGAACTTTGCCTGACCATTAGCCGGGCCATTTCAATGTCTTGGTCGCCCATTGTCGAACCCGGCTAGATGGGAAATGGGTCGATAGTCATGGGTAGACGCAGGCTCTATGTGCGGCTGGCAATTTCCACCATCACCTCAGTGGCAGTATTGTGTGCCGCCGAGGTGTGGCTCCGCATCACCAGTCGTGCTGAGCGGGACAAAGCTCAGCGTAGTAGCATCTGGCAAGGCTCCCAAGACTCCACGCTGATCTATGTACACCGCTCCCACTATCGGGTGAACGATAGGGTTGTCACCGAGGCCCACGGGTTGCTTCAAGCCAACGACGCCAGTGAAAAAAAACTCCCCAAAACGTCCCGAATTCTGCTGATCGGGGATTCGGTCGCCGCCATGCCTGAACTCCCGGAGGCCGCCAGGCTTTCGGGCCAACTGGAGGCCCTTTTGGACGGGGGCGGTCGCCCGGTTCAGATCTTGAATTTTGCTGTCAATGGCTACAAAACGACCCAGGAGGCGAGGCTGCTCGAAACCGTGGCCTCACCCTTCGAGGCCGACATGATTCTGGTCCAGTATTGCCTAAACGACCCGGGGAACTCGTCCCAGCCCACTCTGTGGTTCTTAGAAACGACGCCCCCGTGCTCATACCTGTGGGATTTCGGTGCCACCCGGCTGGGTATCGGCCGCAAGCCGAGCACCGCCGATCCCCGCTATTCCCAATACGTGCCCATTTGGGGACCGCAGGAGAGCTCGGCGGATTACTGGCTGTCGCTCTATGCCAATGGCTCCGAAAGTTGGGCAAGCGTGGAAGAAGGCTTTGGGCGAATCGGGGCGGCGGCGCGCGCGCGGGGCATTCCCGTGGTGCTGGCCATTTTCCCCCTATTCCTGGAGCCGAACTGGCGCACGAACTACGTGAGGCCTTTTCACAATCAAGTGCGAGCCTCTGCGGAAGCGGCCGGGTTCACTGTGGTTGACCTGCTCGAACCCCTCTCTACTCACCCGGTGACCGAGTTGCGCAAAGAAGCGGGCGACATCTATCATGCGAGCCCGCTGGGGCTGAGCCTGGCGGCCCAAGAACTGACCAAATCGCTGAAGGAGTTGCTCCCCGGCCCGCCTGCCTCAAATCGGTAGGTTCTGCGGCATTGTGAAGGGCGCCTCCAACTTGATAGCTAGCTACCGCCAGTCCCCCAGCATGACGAAGGGTGCCCAGAAGAACGGGTGAGCGGTGGCGGGGTCCTTCAGCAGGGCCAGCTCGGCCTGCTGTAAGGAGCTGGCCAGGCTGTGCTTGCTCAGCAGCCCGTTGTAGAACTCCCCCATCAGCTTTTCGGTGGCGGCGTCGCTGACGCTCCACAGGCTGGCCACCACCGAATTGGTGCCAGCCACCGAAAAGGCCTCGGCCAGACTGCTCAGCTCAGAACCGGGGTTGCTGCCTTCGCGGGCGGTCTGGCAGGCCGACAGAGTGACCAGGCGCACTCCGTCGAGGTTGAGTTCGTAGATCTCCGGCATGGTCAGGTGGCCGCCAGCCATTAAAAGATAGCTCTTCTTGGGGTCAAAGCTGTCCAGCACGCCGTGGGTGGCCATGTGCAGGTAGCTGGTGCCGGGGTCCAGCGTCTTGAGGCTGCCGGTGGTGGCCTGTTTGCCTAACAATTTCTTGGACCTGGCGAAATGTTGAGCGATCTGACCCACCTCGCGTTCGGCGCCGGGCAGGCTGCCGTCGGGATTGCCCAGGGCCAGCAGTCCACCGTCCCCCGGAGTGGCCTGACGGCCCACCTGGTCGAGATCCGAGGACTTGACCAGATTCACGCAGGGAAAGCGCTCCACCAGGAACTCCAAACCCTGGCCGCGCGGGCGGGCCAGCGCGGCGTAAGGCACGTAGTGCAGGCAGCCCGTGGGAATGAAAGCCAGCACCTTGATGCCGGCAAGATCGCCTTCAACGGGAGTGATCAGGACGTTGTGCAGGCCAGTCAAGGCGTCACGCAGCCGGGCCAGCTCAGGGTCGGGTTGAGCGAAGGAGTAGCTGTCGCGCGACAGGTTCATCGGCTTGAACATCTCCACCATCAACACCGACACGTCGCGCTGCAATTGCTTCTCGGGCAGAGGCACCTGGCGGATCACCAGCTTGTCGTGGGTCACCACGAAGATATAGAGGGTGGTGGCAGTGGGAAAATACTGGATCACCGCAGCATCCGGCGGCAAATACTTCTGCGATTTGGAAAAGTTGATGGGGCGAATGGCCAGCGCCGACTCGTAGTTGGGATACTTCTGGCGCAGGTCGGTGAGGACCGTGTGGAACTCGGCCTTATTCTTGGCCAGCAACTGCTCGGTCTGAGTATTGTCGCGGCCGGCCTGCACGTTGGCCTGAAACTGAGCGTCCAGCTCTTGGCTCTGGCCGCGCACCCGCTGCAACGCCTCGGCGCGGGGGTCGCCGGCCAGGTTCACGGCGTTGCGATTGACGGCGTCGGCCAACATCTGGCGCTGCAGAGTCTCAAAGGCCTGCTCGCCCTTGCCGTGTTCGATCTGCAGTTGGGCCAGGGCAGTGTAAATCGGCTGGTAGGCATCCTGAAGTTTGGCGCGAGCGGCCGGGCTGGCGCCGAACTCGTTGAGGTAGCCCTCCACCAGGGCCACGGCCTGGTTAAGATGATTGAGGGCCCCCTCCGGGTCGGAGGCCTTTTCCAACTCGGCACGGTAGGCCAGCAGCCGGGCCTGGCCGGGGCGAAAGGCCAGCCGATCGCAGTCGGTTTGCAGGCTGGCCAGCACGGGAGTGCAGCGGTTCTGCCAGTCGGCAGCTTTCGCGGTGAAGAGGTGGCTCAGATAGAACCAGCGGGGGTCGTCAAAGGCCATCCAACCCAGAATGGGGCGGGCCAACTGACCGAATTCGTCAGCCTCTGCGAAGAGCTTGGACAAGGTGCCCGGATCTTCTTGCAGGGCCATCTCTAGCGAGAGCCATTCTTCCATGAGGCGGGCGAAGTCCCCGTTACGCCAATGCGGGTGGGGCCGCTCGAGGACGATGCCCAGTTTGGCCAGGGCGGCGATGTGGGTGGTGGGTTCCGCGGCCAGCATGGCCTTTTCCAGCTCGGCGATTTTGGTTTGCCAGCGATCACGCACCTTTTCGCGGTCGCCGCAGATGGTCAAAACCTGGCGGCACTGCTGGCGGCGGTCAGCAGCGAGGTAGTCACGAGCTAACTTCAACAAAATTCTCTTCTGCTTGATCCACAGGGCCAGCGCTCGGCCCGCGTCCACCCACTCGCCGGCAAGCCGCAAGGAGTCCTCGGTGGCGTCCAGCGCCCTTTGCAAGAAGGCCAGATCGTCGCCCAGGGCGGCCTGGGCGCGCGCGGCAACCTGCGGCTGTTTTAGCAGGCCGGTTAAGAGCTCAAACCAGATGTTAATCTGCTGCTCGGGCAAATCGTCCAAAGTCAATTTCTTCAAGCCGCGTAACATGCCAAAGGCCTGATCGTGCAATTTCAGCACCTCGTCAGCGCTCACCCTGGCATCACGCTGCTGGCGCAGGTCAAATTCGTGAGTCTGGTAGACAAAATCGCGCAGACTGCCTGGCTCGACCAACCCTTTGCGCCGTCCCTCCGCCAACATCTTCTCCAGTCGGGCCGGACTGGCATTTCGCCGCAGCGCGTCGAAGAACGGGCCCTCGGCTAGGGTCAATTTTGCCGACATCTCAAAGAACGTCCGGTCGTCCACCGCCAACGAATTGCCACGGTCAATCTCCAAAAGGACGCTCATGTTTTCTATCAGCGGTTCCAGGCCGCTCGTGAGATCCTCGACCATGGCCAGATTCAAACGGCGGCTGACCTCACGACTGTGCCGGGCGAGGCTGAGCAGGTTGTTAAAGGCGCCCCGTACCGAGGGAGTGTCGCCCAACGCGGTGGATGTCTGCAGATTTCCTGATACCCACATCCCGATGTGATAGACCGACGGATAGCCTGGAGCATCACTGCTCAGACGCGGCGGCTGCATTTGATAGTCTTCCAGGTCAGCCAGGTACCAGCCGCGCTTCTTCGCCTCAACCAGAGCCGAACGGTCGCCCAGTTTGGCCAGTTCCATAGCCAGCAGCGAGAAGAAGCGCTGGTCCAGCTGTTTATCGATGGCATCCCGGCCAGGCCCTCCATAAGCTTTTCGAAGGAGTGCAAAAAGCTCCTTGGCGAACTTCGGATTGGCGCGGGCCCAGCCGGCCGCCTGAGCGTATTCGCCCGCGAACAGCGAATTCGTGAATCCCGCAAGGAAGACATTCCAGTCCCTGGTCGGGCCCGGCTGAGGCTCCGCCACAACCAACTTCGCAAGAAGACAACCGGCTACCAAAATGCGCGCGAGCTTCATAGCCTCGGGCCTTTGCCAGACCGGGCCGACATGCCTTGTGCAGGGACCGCTCACGGGCAACTAGAACTGGCGCGCATGCTTAGACTGCTAATGTGCTTATGGCTGCTGCTCGCCACCACCGTCGCGCGGGCCGACCAACCGCTAGACGATTTGATGACCGTGGAACCGATCTCCCTCGAGGTGGGCAAAGACCTTGTCGTCTTAGTCGATGGCAAGGCGCCCCCGCTGCTGACCGGCGTTTCGGCGCTGCGCCAGCAACTCAAGGTCGACCGGGGCTTCGTGCTCCCTGGCGTAAGGTTCCGCGACGACACCTTTCTGCAACCCAGGGAATACGTCATCTATGTGCGTGAGCAGGAAGTCGGTCGAGGTCTGATCCAGCCCGGCAAACTGCTGGCCGTCCCCAAGAATCGCGCAGCCCTCGGGGCGTTGCGTGGCGACCCCGGCCTGGACGCCCTCACCGGACTGGTGGGACGCTGGGTGGGCCCGGCCGATAAAGCCAAAGCCGAAAAGGCCGGCTGCGCGGTCTACGACGCCGGTACCGTCGTTCACCGACACTTGAAGCAGGTGGTCTCCAGCAACGCTCATCATTTGATGGGCCGGCAGGCGATGTTGGATGCCGCCCCCCCACTACTGGCTGGCGCCTTGAGCAGCGACCTGGCAGCCCAGGACCGCTGCCTGGCGGTTTGCCATAACCTGTTGCAAGAAGGCGTCCCCCTGCACCTCAACTTGGTGGCCGAAACCGCCCTTGATAAGTCGCTGACCCGTCTCGACGCCGACAGCGTGACTGAGAAAATCCGCTGCGACGCCTTCCCCCTCATCTGCATTCCCCTGGCTCACAACAAGGTGATTCCGGCAGCCACCCTCAGTTCCGCCCTCGAGGCCAAATTGCGCGGCGCGGTAAGTTGGGGGCCGACCGGATTGATGATCGCCAACCGCGAAGGTTTGGCCGACTCTCTCGAAGCCCCGCTGGCCCGAGTACTCAAAGCGCTCCCCGACCAACCCGTGCTGTTGGTGGCCGATGACCTGCGACTGGCGGTGCGCCGGCTCACCCAAAGACGGTATCCCCTACTCACCGTGCTGAAGCCCGCTGAAGTTGTGCAGGGATTTTCTGTGAAGAAAGTGCTGGAGATCTAAGGAGACCGCCATGCTTAAACTTTGCACGTTCCTGCTTCTCAGCCTGACCGCCCCACTGGTGGCGGGCGCCTCGCCCGAAATTGACAAGGTGGTGGCCAGCCCGGTCTTTGAAGTCCGGCTGGGCAGCGACCTGGCCCCTCTGGCCGCCGCCGAGAGTTTCACCAACCGAACCACATCCATTCGCCGTAACCTGATGCTGGAAATCGGCTGGATGCTACCGGGTGGGCGGTTCCTACCTGCCCCCGCTCTGGGCCCTGATGAATACAAAATTCTCTCCGGCGGCGTCACGATCGGTGAATACAAACTGGAGGCCAACCGGCTTTTGGCCATGGGCCAAGAGGCCAAGCTAGCCAATCTACCCGGCCCCTTCGTGCACGATCCGACCTACGGCATGCCCGCCAAGTGGATACCGGTCGCCGACAAAGACAAGGTCGAACAAATGGGCTTTTTGATCTTTGACCCGGTGTCGGTTTGGGCCACGCACATGACGGAGCTATGCCGCACTCGTTGTGTCGAGCTCTACACCGCCGATCACCTGCAGGCCGGTTTTGCCACCCTGCGCAAGACGCAGCCGGTCCTGGTAGAGCGGGTAAACGGCGAACCGGTCCTGCGCGACAAATTGCTGGCCGTGATCCGCAACCTGCTGGCCGAAGGGGTGCCGGTGCGCGACCTCGAGACCCTTTCCGAACTGGTGCTGGCCTCGCCGCAGTCTACGGCGGAGAGCATCAGCGAAGCCGCACGCATTGAACTGGCCGGCAGCGTCCTGAAAGACCTGGTCAGCGACGGCAAGATGTCGGTTACCGCGGTGGGTCCCAAGCTGGAGGCCGCCGTACTCAGCAACACCAGCCCCGACCTGATTCTCACAGCCGTGAAAAAGGTGGACACCGACATGCGAGACAGCGGCCTTCAGCCGATACTGGTCACCAGCTCGGGGGCCCGCCTGGTGCTGCGCCGGCTTATCCAGAAAGACTTTCCCGGCCTGGTGGTCCTCTCTTTCGAGGAATTGCTGCCCTACTACTCCGTCACCTCCGTGGGCACCGCCGAACTCTAGCCTGGAGTACAGCGAGCGGGTGACATCAAGCACGCGATTGTCGCCGCTCGTCTCATTGGCGTGGGCGTAGTCGGCCAGGATCTGATGGGCGGCGTCCCCGAACAGTTCGTTTTTCAGCTTGCCCTGCGAAGTGGGCATTGAGTGGCGCGATATCGGACAGTTTCGCCTTTTTCCATCATGCGGAAGGACCTCTCCAGACGAGACATCAGGTACCCTGTTGACCGAAAGAGTCTAGAAAGGCCTGGGCGCTGGGAGTTACCGGCAGGGGGACGGAAAGCACGTAGAGCCTGTTATCCTTGAAGAACACCCGCATCCTCGCGCCTCGAACGGATGCTTCGACGGCACTGTAGCCGCCAGCGTAGGTGGTCCGTATTTCGGTCGGCTCCCCAACTTCGCGCATGGGTGCCACACAGAGCTGTTCTAACGTTTTGCCCTGGTCCATCGGCCCCAGTCCGCGGGCGTAGGCCGTGAACGTTTGCCCTTCGTGAAGGCAGGCGGCGAAATCCACTTTCACCCCACTCTTGAATTCGCTGCTTTCTTTGGGCGTAGAGGGGAAACGCACGCGCAGATGGGGACTGCCGGGCAGCACGTATTCGTAACCCGACACTGTTGAGGTTGGAGAGGGAGAGGGAGTCGGTTGTGCGGCACAACCGACCAGAATGAGGGCGAGAGCAAGGATTTTACGCATCACGCCCCTTTGGTCACGGGAGCCAAGTTACCCTCTGGAAGGAATCGACCTGCAACGCCATTCCCCAGGGCCTGCGAGAGTGCGCGGCACAAATTCTTCGCCCGGCAATGGTTTCCCCTGACATCCGACTGTAGCAGGGCGCGGCCGGGAGGTTCGGGAAAGCAGTGGCACAATCTCGCCGAGCCGGAAAGGGACGTTATGCCTGTACTTCTAAGCCCCCCCCGTAACTGTCAGCACCAAACCATTCTCGACTGGATCACCCGCGTGAGCGAGTTGTGCCAACCAGAGCACGTCTACTGGTGCGACGGTTCCCAGCAAGAATACGACCGTCTTTGCCAACAAATGGTCGAGGCCGGCACTTTCATTCGTCTCAATCCCGAGAAGCGCCCCAACAGCTTTCTAGCTCGCTCCCACCCCGACGATGTCGCTCGCGTGGAAGACCGCACCTTTATTTGCAGCCGCTTCGAAAAGGACGCCGGGCCCACCAACAACTGGATGGACCCCAAAGAGATGCGCGACAAGTTGACCGGCCTGTTTCAAGGCAGCATGCGCGGTCGTACCATGTACGTCGTCCCTTTCAGCATGGGGCCGATCGGCTCGCACATCTCCCGCATCGGCATACAGTTAAGCGATTCGCCCTATGTCGTGGTCAATATGAAAATCATGACGCGCATGGGCTCGGCGGTCTGGGACGTGCTGGGCCAGAACGGCGAATTTGTGCCCTGCCTGCACTCGGTGGGCGTGCCCCTCAATTCGGGCGAGATAGACGCTCCCTGGCCCTGCAACCACAATCAGAAATACATTGTGCACTTCCCCGAGGACCGCGAAATCTGGAGCTACGGCAGCGGCTACGGGGGCAATGCCCTGCTAGGCAAAAAATGTCTGGCCTTGCGCATCGCCTCGGCCATGGGCCGTGACGAAGGCTGGATGGCCGAACACATGCTGATTCTGGGCGTCGAGTCGCCTCAAGGCGAAAAGACCTACGTGGCGGCGGCCTTCCCCAGCGCCTGTGGCAAGACCAACTTCGCCATGATGATCCCGCCCAAAGGCTTCGAAGGCTGGAAAATCTTCACAGTGGGCGACGATATCGCCTGGATCAAGCCCTCCCCCAGTGGTGCCCTTCACGCCATCAATCCCGAAGCCGGCTTTTTTGGAGTAGCCCCTGGCACGAGTTACGAAAGCAACTCTATGGCCATGGAGACATGCGCCAAAAACACCATCTTCACCAACGTGGGACTCACTCCAGATGGCGACGTGTGGTGGGAGGGCATGACGGACATCCCGCCCGAGAAACTCGTGGACTGGACCGGCCAGGACTGGACCCCCGGCTGCGGACGCAAAGCGGCCCATCCCAATTCGCGCTTCACAGCCCCCGCCTCGCAGTGTCCCACTATCGACCCGGCCTGGGAGGACCCTGACGGGGTCCCCATCAAGGCCTTTATCTTCGGCGGCCGGGCCAGCCAGAACCAGCCACTGGTCTATCAATCCTTCAACTGGGGCCATGGCGTCTATCTGGCGGCCACGCTGGGGTCCGAGAAAACGGCCGCAGCTGCCGGCAAAACGGGCGACTTCCGCCGCGACCCCATGGCCATGCTGCCCTTCTGTGGTTACCACATGGCCGAATATTTCGACCACTGGCTGAGCATGGGCCGCAAACTTCCCGAACCGCCGCGCATTTTCCGCGTCAACTGGTTCCTCAAGGACGAAGGGGGACAATTCTTGTGGCCCGGCTACGGTCAGAATATGCGCGTCCTCAAATGGATCGTCGAACGCGCCCAAGGGCACGGATACGGAGTGGAAACTCCGATAGGCTGGATGCCCCGCTACCGCGACCTGGACTGGACCGGACTGGACTACACCCATGATCAATTCAATCGCCTGATGACCATGGACCGCGAAGCCTTCAAGATGCAGACCGTGGCCCATGAGCAGTTTTTCCTTACCCTCAAGGACAAACTCCCGCTGGACTTCTTGATGGAAAAAGAACTGTTGGTCTCGCGCCTGTGGCGCTCACCGGCCCAAATTCACCCGCCCAAATAGGATTTCGTCGTGGAAAGTGTCTTTTTCGACTCAATACCCGAATGGGGAACCCTGCTGGCGCTGTCGGTAGCTCTCTTCATCGCGCTGGGTTATGAGTTCATCAACGGTTTCCACGACACGGCCAACGCCGTGGCCACGGTCATTTACACACGGTCCATGACACCTACGCGGGCCGTGATGCTGTCCGGCCTGTTCAATTTCCTGGGGGTGCTGGCCAGCGGCGTAGGAGTTGCCTACTCGGTTGTCAACCTGCTTCCGGTAGAGGTGCTGATGGGCGGTTGGGGAGGCGAGTTCGCCGTCATCTTTGCAGTCTTGTTTGGGGCCCTGCTATGGAACCTGGGCACCTGGTATCTGGGCATCCCGGCCTCCAGCAGTCACGCCCTGATCGGAGCCATCATCGGAGTGGGACTGACTCACTCGGTGGTCACCCCGGGGCTGACCTTTGGCCAGGGTGTCCACTGGCAGGCGGCCTACAAAGTGGGCATCTCTTTACTCATATCGCCACTGGTGGGCTTCGGGGTTGCCTTCTTTGCCCTGGTGCTGCTCAAGTCGACGCTGAAAAGTCCTAAACTTTACCAGCCTGCCGCGGACCCCGGCGCCGCGCCCCCCGCCTGGATCCGAGGCCTGCTGGTGACGACCTGTGCCGGAGTAAGCTTTGCCCACGGGTCCAATGACGGCCAGAAAGGCATGGGTCTGATTATGCTGATTATGATCGGCATGGCCCCTTTCAGTTTCGCGCTCAATCTGCGCGCCCCGCATGCCGATCTCGATAAGATTCGCAGATCCACCAGCCGGGTGTATCAAATCCTGATCGACCTGTCACCGACCCATTCCGAGGTTCAGCTCAAGGAGGCACCGGCCATCCTGGAAGGCTACCTGAGTGGAAGGCCGATGTCGGCTGAGGTTATTCAGGCCATGGCCGTCGAGACGGCCCAACTGCATGAGAGATTCCGCACCATCACTTCATTCCGCCAAATCCCACCTGAGCAACGCTGGCAGTTGCGCAGCGACGGAATGCTGTTGGTGCGAGCTCTGCAAAGGGCTCGGGAAAACAAAGACTTACAGCCCAACTCGGTCCAGCGCCAAGAACTGCATTCCTTGGAGGTGGAGTTTAGCACCCTCATTGAGTACGTGTCCGAGTGGGTCAAACTGTTGGTCGCATTCGCACTCGGCCTGGGAACCATGGTGGGCTGGAAACGCGTGGTGATAACGGTAGGTGAGAAAATTGGCAAGGCCGGTCTCACTTATGGGCAGGGCCTGGTGGCCCAAAGCGTAACCATGGGGACCATTCTGGCAGGGGACAGATGGGGGCTGCCCATGAGTACCACCCATATCCTGTCCTCTGGAATCGCCGGGACCATGCTGGCCAACCAGTCGGGCCTACAGCAAAAAACCCTGGCCAACATTGCGCTGGCCTGGGTTTTAACGCTGCCGGCCACCATGGGTTTGGCCAGCCTGCTGTATGTGGCTCTGCGCCAGTTGCTCTAGTTCTCGGAGGCGGCCATCTTAAAGAGAAGGGACAGACCCGTCAAGCCGCCGGAGATGCCCAGCGTGGTGGCCGCGATGGGGCCTCCGCCGGAGACCATGAAGGCTTGAGCCAGGCCAGCGACTCCGCCTACCAGGCCACCCACCATCAAGCCACCGATGGCCCGATACTCGCTGCTGGAAGGACCAAACTTTTCAAAAGCCAAGCCGCCAATCAGAGCGCCCGCGATGGCCAGACCCGGCACACTGCCCAAAGCGATGACTTTGGCCGGCAAACCGCCATGCAGTCCGGCGGCAACACCTAAACCGGCTCCCACGGCCACCGCCCCCACGGCCACGGCTCCACCGAGGATGGCCAGGTTTACCTGAGGCACGCCTTTACCGTCCGAGAGTTCCACTCCATCGGGCTTTTGAGCCGGGGGCTCGGGCTTGGGCGCCGGGGGCTTGTTGTTGGGGGCGTTCAAGGTAAAATTGGGGGATGTGCTGATTTTCATGGTGACTCCTCTAACTCTGTGCAATGTATCTGTATGGTCAAATTGTATGTCCAGTCCTGAGCACTATCCAAAACAGAATGTGAACTTCCGGCCGAACTGTCAGAACCTGTCATGCCACCACCATCTCTCAAGAGTTAGCCTTTGCCTGGGGGGAATTGGTCTACCCTCACGAGAACGCCCCGTTCTCAAAAATGCTTGGAGGTTCCATGAATCGCGCCGCAACCACTATTTTGACCGGACTCTTGTGCTTGGCTCCCGCCTGGGCTCAGTCGGCATTTCCGCCGGCCAACTCCACCACCAACACTCGCCGTCCCAACATCGGTTTCAATTTTGGTCAGGCCGCCCGCAACATGCAACTTTTCATTGACGGTCGAGACTGGACCAACGAGTCCAACAAAAATGGTAACGTGATTAACTTCCTGCCTAACTGGGATATCGATCTGGGCCAGCATCAGGTAGAGGCTCGCGCCATCAACATTCTGGGGCTGCCCATTGGCAACCGCTGGAACTTCACCGTCGCCAATCCCAATAACCAAAACCCCGCCACCCCCTCTGGTGTCACTCGTGTGGCACCCGCCCACGACAGCACAACCACAGAACTACGCCCGCGCATCAGCGCCGACTACCCCGACACCTTGCGCAACGGGCGCATCTGGCTGGATGGCAACGAAGTCACCTCGATGGCCAGTCTCTCGGGTGGAAACATGGGCTTTACGCCCAATCAGGACCTGTCACCAGGACGTCACCAGGTAGCCACTCAGGTCACCTACGTGTCAGGGCAAAATTTCAACTACAACTGGACTTTTGAAGTCAAGCCCCCCGCCCAACAACCCCCTTCTCAGGCTTTCTCCAACCTCTCGCCACCACCGAATGCGCGTATGCGTAACCTGCGCCCCTACATTTCAGCCGATTTCAATATTAATTACGACAATGTACGCTTGCTGGTAGACAACAACGACGTCACCAATCAGTGCGAGCGCATGGGCAACCGCATCGCCTGGAGCCCCAACTACGATCTGCAACCCGGCGCTCACGGAGCGCGCGTTGAGGGACGCACGAACAACGGGCAAGTCTACAACTCCGACTGGAATTTCGTGCTCGAAGGCACCGGCGGGCAGCCCAATACCAATCCCACCCCGACCGAGCCCACCGACATCGACTTTGGAGTGGACGAACCCCTGACCGGCGACCGCGTCCGCCCCAATTTTCAAGTGGAAGGACAGGGTCCGGCCGGTCAAACCGTCCGGGTAAGCATCAAGCCCCTACCCAAGAAAAATAAGGTAGCCCAGTTCCAGGGTGTGGTCGACGACAGCGGCAACTACTCCGTGCCCATCAAATCGCCCTCGTGGGCCGGAAAAAATACCCGCCTCGAAATCACCGTCACCCTGCTCAACAAACGAGGCCGCCCCGCCACCGACCCCATCGTGCTGGAAGTCTACCGCCGCTAGTCTAGTCTAGTCTAGTCTACTCTAGTCAGGTGGCCAAGACGGTATGATGTGCTGATGGACAGGAGTCTAACAGCACCGAGGATCAAACCCGTGGTGCAAAATCCAGGCGGCTGGCACGCCAGTCCTGGACCTCGTTCCAGCCGCGCTGCGGAACGGCCCAGCCCGGCCAGCACTTCTTCGTCACGATGTTGCCACCCTCGCCGTGGGAGGTGATCCACATGGGTTGAACCAACGGTAACCCTGGGACGTAGGGGTCAACATGAGGAGAAAATTGTGCACGTTAGCGCTTCTACTGGTGGGGTGCCAGTCGGCATCGCCCCCCTGGAGCCAGCGCAAGGTTCAGTTGGTAGGTCTGGGTGACAGCATTACCCGTGGCTTTGGCGCCAGCCCCGGCCAGGCCTACTTCGAGCAGTTGACGGTGCTACTCAAGGCCCGGCTCCCCAACCTCACCGCGGTCAACTACGCCGAGTCGACCACCACCAGCGGCCGCCATTTACAAACGCAACTGCCGAGAGTAAAGCAGGCCCCCGCCGACACGTTGGGACTGGTGGTGGTCACCACGGGCGGCAACGACCTGATCCACAACTACGGGCGCTCTCGCCCTCGTGAGGAAGCCATGTACGGCGCCACTTTCGATCAAGCCCAACCCTGGGTCAGCCGCTTTGGGAAGCGCACCGATCAGCTCCTGGATGGCCTGAATGCCCGGTTTCCTGGTGGCGTTCGCATTTTTCTGGCCAACATCTATGACCCGACCGACGGACGGGGCGACATCGAGAATTCCGGCCTGCCGCTGCCTGCATGGCCCGACGGAACGCGCTTGCTGGCCTGTTACAACGAGATTCTAGCCGACCGGGCGGCGAGACGTCCCGAAGTCTATCCAGTCGACTTGCACAAAGAATTCATGGGACACGGCATCCACCACGGTGTCCAGCCTTACTACTATTACGCCAATTTGGAAGACCCCAACGACGCCGGCTACAGCCGGATCACTCGGCTCTTTGAAGCGGCCATCGAGGCCTCTATTCCGCCTGACTGATTTCTTGCCACCCAGGGCATCCATAGGCCTCCGTGGCGCTGCGCATGCCTGCTGGAATCAAATCCCGGAGCCACTGTGAGTGACTTGAACCTGGATGGGGGGGGCCTCCACCAAATGAAAGGTTGCAGAAGCCATACTCAGACGATCTGGATGAGCCTCAAAACACTCCATAATGGCAGAAAAAAGCCGATCCTTGGCCTTACGTCGCCCTTTGTAATTCACGACGTAACGCACCGTGAACTCGATCCAGTTGTCGTTGCAAACCATGGTGACGGTTGGGTCCAGGCTGGCGTCTTCAATCCGGAAGTTCAGCACCATTTGCCGCCAGGCAGCCCTGGCTGCTTCATCGGAGTCTGAGGCGATTTGAAGCGAGATCTCTTCCAGGCATTCTCGGCAAAATTTCCAATCGCACCCATACCTGAAGGGAACTTTGATCTCGTCCCAGAGAAACGGAAATCCACCCGAATAGTTATAGACCGGTTCTTTAAACACAAGACTGTTGGCTACCCGAACGATGCGGCCATTGTACTGGTCACCGTGAACCCAATCTCCAAGTTCCATCAACGTAGTGCGCAGGAAGGATATCTCGATCACGTCCCCTTTGATGCCCCCGAGTACTACACGATCGCCGATTCGATAGAAACCGCCAAAAGATAATGCGACCCACCCGGCCATACTGGCAATGACTTCCTGTAGTGCAAAGGCGATGCCGGCGCCGGCTACACCAAAGGCCACCGACAACCCGCCCAACCTGTCACGAAAAATGCTGATAGCCAGCAACAAACTGAGGAAGTAGCTGGAGGCACGCAGTACTTGGCGCAACTTATGCACTGACTCCGGGCTGTCGGCCAGGCGACTGCGAAGTACCCTTGATCACCAGGCTGGCTGCCAATTGAATGAGTGTGACGCCTACAAAAAGCACGACGAACTTGGCTACGGTGGGGTCATTCAACCAGCCTAGAAAGAAGTTCTCACTCCGGGTAATCACTTCAGGGTTCACGTGTTTCACCTCCAGCCGCCTTCATTCGAGGCCTCCGGCCTGGCCGTCGACGGGACGGGTAAAATCGGTGACGACCACCCTGACTCGGCCTTGCCACTGGCGGAATTTCGACGCCTAGTTCCAGCTGGGTTTGGGGAAAATGCGAAAGCGCACGGTCTCGTCGTCGGGGACGACCTGGGCCAATTCGTCCAGGACTCGGGAAAGCAGGCGCGCTCGCTGGTGGACTTCACTTTCCTCCAGCAAACGTTGCTTGATCAGCGAATCGACGGGCAGGTAGTAGGAAAGCACGTCCAGCAAAAGTCCACAAGGCGCGTCCTTCTGAATCGACACCAGCGACCCGGGCAGGTCGGCCAGATTGCGCAACACCTGATTGAACGAGTCGAGGGCGTGGTGAAAGAGATGGGAGATCGGCTCGGGCTCAAGCGGGTTGACCAGGTCGGGGATCAAATCGACGCGAGCTACCCGGTAGGGCTTGTCCACATTCAGCTCTTCGCGAATACGGGCGCGTTGAATCCCTTGCAGTTGCATCAAAAACCGGCCATCTGGCAGGCGCTGCAGATTGCGCATCTGTCCCAAACAGGCTACCGGATAAACAGGGCTGTTGCCAACATCGGCCTTGTTGCGACGTTCTCGCAAGCAAACCACGCCGATCAGACCCTCACCGTCCTCGGCATCGCTGATCATCTGTTGGTAGCGCGGCTCAAAAACATGCAGCGGGAGTCGCGCGCCTGGAAAAAGCACCACTTTGGGAAGGGGAAAAAGAGGCAATTCGCCAGAGAATTTATCCAAAATGCGATCAAATTGCATGGTTGCCTCCGATTTCGGCCTTGCTTGCCCACCCTGGAAAGAGTTTCCTTCCCTTTGCAGCTCAACTCCCCTGGCAGCCTAAAGGTTTCCGGGGGGTGCCAACCAGAATCGAACCGGAATGACACCTCGTCGCATCATCGTGGGCCTCAGCGGCGCCAGCGGCATCATTTATGGTATCCGCTTGCTTCAGGTATTGCGCGAACTGGGCCAGGTCGAAACCCACCTCATTGTCACCCGCTCGGCCGGCCTCACCCTGCGCCTGGAGAACCCCGAGTGGGAGTTGCCCCAGGTGTCAGCGCTGGCCGATGTGGTCCATCGCGAGGGAGACATTGCCGCTTCCATCGCCAGCGGCTCCTTTGCGGTCGAATCGATGGTGGTGGTGCCCTGTAGCATGAAGTCGCTCTCGGCCATCGCCCACGGATTTGGCGACAATCTGCTCACGCGGGCCGCCGATGTTGTACTCAAGGAGCGCCGTCGCCTGATTTTGGTAGCCCGCGAAACCCCCCTGCACGCGGTGCATCTGCGCAACATGCTGACGGTGACCGAAATGGGCGGCATCATCCTGCCCCCCATGCCAGGATTTTACCACCATCCTAAAACCGTGGCCGATATCGTCGATCACGTCGTGGGCAAAATCCTGGACACTCTGGGCTTTGAGCAAAAGCTCTTCCCCATCTGGGACGGGCCCTAAGGGCCGTCGGCCCAGTGACCCACCAACCAGAGCGCTTCGTCGCGAGGATGCAGTTGGGTCATCTGGAGACGAGCGGTGGGGTGAACCTGGGTAAGCAGAGTGAGCGGCACCGGCAAAGGCACCGGCACCCTCTGCAAGCCATCCACCATTTCCGAACGCAGACGCTCTTGATCCTGGCTGGACTGCTCCAGGATATGGGGACTGAGAAACTCAAACTGCTCCAGGCTGATCTTGAGCGACATCTTCCCGTTTTCCAGTTGGGGAACCGCCCAGCCACTCACCCTGGCCCCTGGCTCCAGGCCCGAGAGCGGACCCAGTTGCCAGGCCACTGCCACCACCATCGGATCAAACCGGAAGGCGCCCCGCAGATACGTCAAATTCAACTGCTGTACCTCCAATTGCTTCAGGTCCAGCTTAAAAATCAACACACGTGGGGCAGCCACCCGGTCGCGAGGCAAGTCGATTCGCATGGGCAGTCGCGCAGGTATCGTCTGGGCCAGGCTGCGATTGAGAGCGGCCGCCGAAAGGCCCAAAGCAAAGCCGTCCGATCCCGTCCAACCCAGTTGCAGCGGGGGCCCGACAGTGCCCCCGGCGGCCGTCAAGATCAGACAACTGCTGCGCCGGTCCCCCCAGCTGCTGGGTGCAAATTGAAGTTGGTCCAACTCCCCTTCGGTCACCAATCCACTTTGCAGCAATGGCTGCAGGTAGGCCCCCGGTACAGGCAGCGCCAGTTGAGCCGAAAAGAAGCGCTGAGTCAGCCGATTGACCGCATCGGCCCAACTTTGGGGCACCTCGGCAAAGAAAGGTCGCACCAGACGCACGCTCTGGCCCTGCGGGTCCAGTTTGAGGCGAGCGTATCCCTTGCTCAACGACACCTGAAGAGGAGCCTCCCACTCGCCTTCGACCAGCTTTCCCACTCCGCCCCATTGCCCGCTCAGGGAGGCATAGCTGCGCAGGCTTCCGGCCACGGTGGTCAACCCCAGCGTGGACAGTTCAAAGCCGGCCCGCCCACCGGGCTCCTGCCAACGGAACAGGGAGGGGTGGGAGGTGCGATACAGATCGAGTGTGCGCTGCACAAAGCCTTCACTCACCACCGCCTGCAGCGGTCCCTGAAGGTGGGCCGGGGCCGGCACCTCGCCCAGACGAACCAAATCTTGTAGCTGGAGTTGGTTTTGCTCGCTCCAGGCTGTCAACTGGTAAAGTCCATCGGCCACCTGCGCACCGGCCGGCGGAAAACAGGGGGTCCACTGCTCAGGCACCAGCGCCAACCTGGTTCCCCCTTGGGACAGCGCCACCACGCCGCGCCAGGGCTTTTGCACGGTCAAACTCAAAGGCAAAAGAGGCGGCTCTAAACGCAAACTGGGTGGAGCTACCTGCACCTGATCGCCCGCGTAGGTGCCCAGCAGACGGGCGGGCAGTCCTCCCGAGCTGGCCGTGGCCTGAATCAACTGAGATTCCAGTCCGCGAAGGGTGTATCGTCGGGGCAGATAACAGGTAAAATCAAAGGACGGGTCGCTCTCGGCCCAGGAACTCAGGCCCTGGCTGCGCAAAAACACCAGCTTACGCTGAGGCTGAGCCCCCGCCAAAGCGGTTAAAGCCAGCAGCCAGGCCAGCGCTGCCTTCACCGATCCAACTTTCCTTCGCGCCAGCGCAGCGCCACCATGGCCAGCACCGCATGCAGCCCCAGCAGGGGGAAAATCAACCCCCACAAGGGCTCAATCGGCAAGTAGAAGTCGCTGCTGATCCAGCCCATTTTCAAGTCCATAAAGCGTTCGTTCAAATCGGCCACCGCCCCTACCCCGGCAAAGGTCCAGCGCGAAATGCTCAAAGTGGAGAGCCATTGCAAAGGGAGCAACATCTCTTCTGGCTTGATGAAGGCACCCGACAAGGACAACTGCAAAATCAACAGCACCGAAACCAAACTCGAAGACTGCTCGGCCGAACCCGCCAGGCTGCTCAACATCAGGCCCAGTAAGGTGCCGCCCACCGCCGCCGCAATCAAGAAGGCAAGCAACGATAGTTGCAACTCCAAAGGCAAGTGCAAAGACACCCGCAACTGCACAATCCAGACTAACAGAGTTGCCTGCAGGGCTCCCACCACGGACAACACCATGACCTTGGAAGCAAAATAAGGAAAGAGGCGCAGGTTCACCAGTCTCTCGCGCCGCAAAATGGGGAGCTCTTTGACAATCTCTCGGCAAGAGTTGATCGAACCGAAAAAGAGGCAACTGACCACCAGCAGAAAAAGCAGTGTGGGGCCCTCTTTAATGGGAAAGCTGCTCTGCCCCCAACTCTGGTTCAGGGCGAACAGCTTGGGGTCGAAAAGCAGCGACAGAACCACGCCGATCAAGGGGGCTTGTAGGGCCATCAACATCAGGTTGGCGCGGTCCGCCCAGATTTGATGAAAGTAGCGCTCGCACAATACCCACCATTGTCGCCAGGGCGTGGTCCAATGTCCGGGTGCAGCGACCGTCGAGGCCACCTGCTGGGACGTCACCGGTTGGACTTCGGGATCACGGCGCTCGCGCGCAAAGCGCTTGTGCCAGCGCAGTCCATTCTCAATGCTGCCAATCTCCAAATAGATTTCGGCAAAATCCGGCACTTGAAAGAAATCCAGGGCCTCTTGCGGCGGCCCGTAGTAGACCAGCCGACCGCCCGGCGCGAGCAGCGCCACCTGGTCGCAAAGCACGATATTCTGAGTGGCATGGGTGATCAGCACCACGGTGCGTCCCTGGCGACAAAGGCCAGCGAGTAGTTGCATGGTCTTTTTCTCCATGCCGGGATCGAGGCCACTGGTCGGTTCGTCCAAAAAGAGCAGACTGGGCTCGGTCAGCAGTTCGGCAGCCATGCTTACACGCTTGCGCTCGCCACCACTGAGACGAGAAATGGCCACCTCGCGACGATGACCCAACTCCATGGTGGTCAGGGCGATCTCCACCCGACGGTGGCGCTCTTCGGCACTGGTATCGGCGGGCAGGCGCAGGCGCGCCGCGTAGTCGAGGGCCGCCTCCACCGGCAGCACCCGATGCACAATATCGTCCTGAGGCACAAAGCCTATCAGGTGGCGAAACTGCTCCTGACACTGAAAAGCCGACTGGCCATTGATCAAGATGCTGCCCTGGGTGGGCGGCTGCTGGCCCAGCAGCAAATTCATCAGAGTCGACTTGCCCGCGCCGCTGGTGCCCACCAGAGCCACAAACTGACCTGGCAGAATGTCAAAACTGACGCGTTCCAACAGATTGCGGTTGGCCGTGGGCGGGCGGAAGCTCACCTCTTCCACGCTAATGCCCACGGCACTGTGGGTTCCGTCCTCGCGCAGTTCGTTGCCGTCGAAGAGCAAGTGAACGTTGGCCAGGTAGAGCCCGTCGCCGGGCCGCAGCAAGTGCTGTGCAACTCGCTGACCATCCACAAAGGTCCCATTGGCGCTGCTCAAGTCACGGACCAGGGCGCCTTCGGTCTGCAGTTCCATTTCGGCATGAAACCGGCTGACCAGTGGGCTATCCAGCACCAGGTCACAGTCTGGATGGCGCCCTATGCGTATCATGGCTTAGGCAGCGGGACCGAGCGGGCCGCTTCGCGCAACCGCTTGATATCCTGACCCCCCAACGACTCCATAGATTCCATCACGACCTCGGCCGTCAACGCCCCCTCCCGTTGGCGAATCCGGCAACGATCATAAAGTCTCTCTAAGAGCAGATAGCGAGGAGGGGTTTCATCCAGACGCAGCGGCCGCCGACGCTCTAACTCCTTCAGTTGACCGGGAGCCTGACCTCGGCTGAGCCGATGCACATCGTGCAGCAACGCCAGCCAGTAGTCTCCTATCTGTTCGGGAGTGGCCTTGAGATTGGCGGCCATCTGGGCATCAATACGCAACCACTCCTGGCCGCCATTGTGAATGACAAATTCATCGCCGTCTTTGGCGCCAGTCAGCTCCTCTTCACTTTTTTGAGGGTCGATCTGACCGGCTGCAAACTGCGCCCGAGGCAAGGCCGCCTGACTTTGCTGGGGACCCACCAGGGCGACTTCCAGGCCATTCCAAAGCACACTGGCGCACAACTGGCGTCCCACGGGAGCCGGCTGCCAGCCCAACGGACGATCCAGCCACTGTGGTGGGATAGGAGCAGGCTGAAGGCGCCAGCACCAGACCAGGGCTGCGACCGTCCAAACCGCCCACACCCAACTCCAGGGCAGAGCCTTTTTGTCCACGGTCATCTGGCGATAGGCGACCTGCCGAGTGGGCAGGTCGCTCAGCGAGCCCGAGTTGCTGGCTCGGGCCGAGTGTGAGCCTGTGACGGGAGGCTGAGCCATCGCCTGCAGCAACTCACCGGCACAGTTGTAGCGATGCTCGGGCTTCTTCTCCAAGGCCTTGAGCAAAACCCTATCCAGGTAGACGGGCAAGTCCGGGCGACACTGAGAGGGCGGCTGAGGCCTCTCAAAGGCCTGCCGCTGCAAAATTTGGGCCAGGTTGTCGGAGCGAAAGGGGGTATTACCCGTCAACAGTTCATACAGTATAGTAGCCAGGCTGTATACGTCGGCGGCGGGCCCGGCCTGTTGCTCGGAAAACTGTTCGGGGGCCATGTACTCTGGTGTGCCGGGCAAGACCCCGGTGCGCGTCAGGCGACTGCCGTGTTCCACGCGCGCCACCCCAAAATCAGCAATTTTCAGGCTTCAGATCGCGGTGAACCACTCCCTCTCTGTGGGCGTAATCAATGGCCTCAGCGATGGGCGTAAAAAGCTTGACCGCTTCCTCCAAAGGCCAGGGTTTGGACCCTGCCGACCCGGACTCCACCGAACTGTCGAGGCGCTGGCGAAGATTACCGCCCGGCACATATTCCATCACCAGGTAGACGCCCACATCAGGATCGTCTTTCCAGTTGAAAGTTTTTACAATATTGGGGTGAGTCAGCCGTTGCGTAAGCTCGGCCTCGCGCTGAAAGCGCTTGCGAAATTCGGGTTCGGTTTCGAGACTCAGATTGAGCAACTTGAGGGCCACCTGTTGACCTTGCTCCTCGACGGCCAAAAAGACGCTACTCATTCCCCCTTGCCCCAGCTTGCGCAAGAGCCGATAGGGACCGATTTGACGCAGCCGACCGCTTTCCACCAAACTCCATTCCACACCTCAACGCGTGGATACTCCTTTTGATGGGCGTTGATGAAAAGGAAAAGCAACGCCGAACTCTAAATCGCCCTCGTGAAATTGAAGACACTTCAGGGTCATTTGTTATGGATGGGCTTACTGGCGGGCCTCAGTTGGGCTCAGCCTCCCCAACCCGGGCCTCCCCAGCCCGGCCAACCCCTGCTCAAGCCCGAGGCCCAGCGAGCCCTGCGCAATGGCCCCATGTCGATGAATTACGAAAATCTCGACATCAAAGTGCTGGCCCGCATCGTTTCCGAATTGACCGGGCGCACCGTGGTCCTCGACGACGGGGTCTCGGGAAAAGTTACATTGCTGGCCAGTTCCCAAATGACTGCCGACGAATTGTGGGAAGTATTCTCGGCCGTGCTCAGCAAAAACGGCTTTGGCTTGCGCCAGTCCGGCGAAGTCTATCAAGTGATGCCCCTAGTCGACGTCCGCCGCGACCTGCGCAACGGCAGCCTGGCCCTGATTCTGCGCGAGGGCGACGCCACTCAGTTACTCACGGCCATTCGGCCTCTGCTCAGCGATCCCAACAGCGCCCAGGTCTATGGCCCCGGCAAATCACTGGTATTGATCGATACCCCCCAGGTGCTGCAACAAGTGGTCCGATTGGCCCGAGCCATCGATCGGGCCACCCCGCGTGTCAAGGTGGAGACCCTTTTCTTGCAGTATGCCGAGGCCGAAAGAATGGCCCCTATGCTCCAACAAGTTCTGCCTCGAACCACGATTTTGCCGGGCCAAATGCAGCCCCTGGTGGTGGCTTTTCCGCCCACCAATGCCCTGCTGATTCAGGGCACTCCCGAGCACATGGTCGAGATTCGCAAGACCGTTAGCGAGTTGGACATTCCCAAGGCCACTCCGCTG
>JADMJV010000004.1 GCA_018780265.1 bacterium | reverse complement strand
ATCAGGCCATGTTTTCGGCGGCCGCACAGTACGTGCGCGACCGATTTCCGGCCGATCAGGTGGCCATTGAAGCGGCCGGATTTCACGGAGCCACCGAGCGTACCGTGATTCGCCATTTCGTGAGTGGGCCGACCCCAGACTATCTGGTCTTGTGGTGTCGCCCCTGGGAAGCTCGTTTTGGCCTGGAGATGGCCCGCACTGTCCGCTCCATTTCGCCCACCACTCGCATTGTTGTGTGGGGAGACGCCTGCAACTTCATTCCCCTCTATTTTCAGCGGCCCGAGTTTGACTTGATTGTGGTCAACGGCGACCCCGAACGGGTGATTGCCGATGCCGTGGACAGGCTTGGTCAGGTACTGGCGCCCGAACACGGGGTGCTTTGTCGCGATGGGCAGTTGTGGCATACCACCGACGCTGGCAAAGTGCTGGATCCGGAATTTTGGCCATTTCCGGCCCCTGATGCAATTGACCCGGCCGTCTATCGACTGTCGCGGGTGCAGCGCAGCAAGAGCACCGACGATTTGAGTTTTATGGTGTCGAGGGGCTGTCCCATCAACTGCGCCGGGTGGTGTCCTACGCCTCCCAAGGCCTATGTGCAGATCGGTCTGCCCGGTCAGACCCGGGCCGATTTGCTCCATACGCTGCGGGTGCTGACCGATCTTGGCATCAAACCGCGCTTTACGGGCTCGACCCCGTTTTGGAAACTGGCCGCCATGAGCATGCACGAACTGGACCAGATCGATCTTCGCCATTGGGACCGTAAGAGTTACTATGACCCTCGCTGCGGTTTGAGTCACCGGGAGTTCTATCAATTGATCACCTCACCCAGTTCGTTCACTGTGGAGGATCTGCAAGCATGGGCCGCATGATACTGGTGGAAGGCCTGGACCTGGCCGGCAAGTCCACCCTGATCGAAGGATTGCAACGACACTACGGGGACGGTGTTCGCATTTGCAACGGCCAGTTTTGTCCCGACAACCCTGGCGGCCGGGTGGCGCGCGATCTGGTGCGCTGGGATGAAGGTTTTGGCGGGGTGGAGGCGGGGGCCCTGTTTCTGTCCAGCATGGTTTGGGATGGCCGACACTTTCAGTCGCCTTCATTGAATCAGGTGCATCTCCAGGATTCGTGCTGGCTGCGCACGCTGGCCTTTGAGCAACTCTATGGTTCACCGGCTCTGGCTCAACTGATGGAAGCACAAGGAGGAGCCTTTCCTCGCTTTGACCGGGCCCTCTTTTTGACCGCCTCGCTGGCCGAACGAGAGCGTCGCCTGCGCAGTCGGGCCAACAACGACCTGCACGACTTGATGGCCTTTCGCAAACCTGTGAAGTTTCTGGCCATCGAGAAACGCCTGGCTGAGCTGGTTCAGAGTTGGGAGTCCGGGGTTATCGTGGAAACCGATGGATGGAGCGCCGACCAGGTACTGGACAGGGCGCTACAAATCCTTGTTTAGCGAATGCTCTGCCGCAATGCCTTGACCAGCTCGGCCAGAGCAGGGTCGCGGGCCAACTGGAGGGCGGCCAAATCTGCTTCAAACCACTTCCGGCGGCGGAAGTCCTGCTCCATCCATGGGGACAATTGCTGGCGCACATGGAGCGCGAACAACTCTACTCGAATGGGATACCCTCGCTTGCTACCGTGGACTACTCCCAGATGTGGACCCAACTCGCCGCGCACGCCGGCTTCTTCATAAGCTTCCTGCAGGGCCGTCTGCTGACTGTTTTGGCCCGGGTCGATCATCCCTTTGGGTACGATCCAGTCCCCGCTTGAGCGGGATGTCACCAGCAATACCTGCAGCTGCCCCTCAACCCAGCGATAAGGCACAGCTCCGGCCTGCTCTAGGAAGTCGGCCATGCTAGATTCCTTGGAGCCTGGCCACCACACCCATGGGCTTCGATTTCGCGGTTTTTCCTCCGTCGCCCTTTAGGGTCTGAGCCATTTTGGTGGGGCACAGGAACCTCCACACTGGACACAAATCCTACCGAGTGGTACGGCGTGAAATCTTGCACATGACCGCGCGGGCTCGACTCTGGGTGAGGCGCGAGTTCAGCCTGACTCAGTTGCACGGATTTTTGTTGTGGGCCGGTTTGATCGGCTTTCTGGGCGCCCTGATTACCGCAGCCTTCGGCTGGACCCAGGAGCTGTTTGGCTTTGCTCTGACCGGTAAGGTTGGCAGCGTCACCGAGGTCTCCATGGCCCTGGCGCCCTGGCAGCGAGTAGCCGTGCCTCTGGTGGGCTCCTGTATGGCCGGGCTTATTTTGCAGTACGGGATGCAGTTGGCGCGTGGCCGTCAGTCCACTGACTATATGGAAGCGGTCAGCGTGGGAGACGGTTTTATCAGTGTGAGGGCCAGTCTGGTCAAGAGTGCTTCGTCGATCTGCACCATCGGTTCTGGCGGTTCTATCGGGCGCGAAGGGGCTATGGTGCAACTGGCCGCCATGATCGGATCCAGCCTGGGTCGCGTACTCAGTTTTCCGGCCCGCACCCGTCGTCTTCTGGTAGCCTGCGGGGCTGCTGCCGGTATTGCTTCGGCATACAATGCACCGTTGGCGGCTTCGGTGTTTGTGTCGGAAATTTTGTTGGGTTCTATCGAGCTCGAGAGCATGGGTCCCATCATTGTGTCGGCCGTGGTTGCCAATGTGACTTTTCATCAACTGCTGGGCTACGCCCCGGTCTACCAGATGCCTATGGTGCAGCTGGTTTCGCCTTGGGAGTTGCTGTTTTATCTGGCTCTGGGGTTGCTGGCCGGCCACCTGGCTCCGCTCTTTCTCTGGTTGCTGGAACGCACACGCCAACTGTTTCACAAACTGACGGTGCCGACCTTTTTCCGATTGACGCTGGGAGGCCTGGTGGTCGGCGCTCTTTCGGTGTCTAATCCACAGGTGTGGGGCAATGGCTACAGTGTGGTCAATTCGATTCTGCACAGTCCGTGGACATGGCAGGCTTTGCTGGCGGTGCTGCTGTGCAAATTGCTGGCCACCGCGGCGATGGTCGGCTCAGGTGCCGTGGGCGGCGTTTTTACGCCCACATTGTTTTGCGGTGCGGTGTTAGGGGCACTTACCGGCACGGCCGTGCACAGTGTTTGGCCAACCCTCACCGGGCCCCCTTCCGCTTATGCGGTAGTTGGAATGGGAGCTTTCTTGGGGGCTACAACTCACGCGCCCTTGATGTCCATTTTGATGGTCTTCGAAATGACCCGCCAGTACGAAGTGGTCTTGCCCTTGATGTTGGCAGCCATTGTCGCCGACCACATGGCAAGGCGGTATGGCCGGGGCAAGTCTATCTATTCCGAATCACTCAAACGCGCCGCCCGTAGCGAGGAGCCTTTTTCGTTGCTGGAGTTGGCCCACCGAGATGAGCCCCTGGCAGAACCCCACATGAAGCTGGATGCCCTCAAGCGTTGTTTTGCTCAGACTTCTTTCAATTATTTGCAGGTGGTAGACGGCCAGGGGCATTGGGTTGGAGTGGTGGCTCGAAAGGCGCTGGCGGAGGCCTCTCCCGAGTCCGAAGCGGCTGCACTGATCGGGCCTGACTGCCGCGCGCTCAAAGTGGATATGTCATTTAACGAAGCCCTCGAGGTGGCCTCGCAAATTCACAGCGAGAACCTGCCTTTGGTCGAGGGGGTCGACCTTCGCTATGTGGGGCTGGTTACCAAGTCAGACCTGCTGGTGGCGGTGCAGCGCCAGCTTCGTCAACTGGATAAGCCCACTCCCGGGGTTTCATAGGTCGTATTCGGGTCTGGGCAGTCCCAGTATCCACTTGTCAAACCAGCCCAGGATGTGGTCCAGCCGTTCCACTCGGTGGTGGGGCTCGCCCGAGCGGGACAGATCGTGACTCTCGCGCGGAAATCGCACCAGTACGGTGGGTCGCTTCAAGTATTTGAGGGCCCGAAACAGCTGTTCGCCACCGCTTTCGGGTGGGGTTCGGGTATCCTTGTCCCCCACCAGGAACATCATCGGGGTGGTGATCTCTTTCACATAGGTGATCGGGCTGCGGCGGGCATACTCGGTGGGGTCTTCAAAGGGGGGCGACTTGAACCAACTCGGACGAAACAGGGCCATGTCGGTCGTGTACCACCAGGATGCCCAGTCGCTGATGTCTCGCTGGGCTACGGCCGCTTGAAAACGGTGGGTGTGGCTCACCGTCCAGTTGGTCAAAAGCCCGCCGCCGCTGCCGCCGGTAACGGCCAATTTTTTCGGATCCACATAACCCCGCGCCAGCACGGTGTCCACTCCGGCCATCAGGTCCAGGTAGTCGTCGCCCGGGTAGCGATGCTGGATGAGATTGCCAAACTCTTGACCATAGCTGGTCGAGCCGCGCGGATTGGGGTAGAGAACCAGGTAGCCGCGTGCTGCCGCCGCTTGAAATTCATGATCGAAAACCCACCCGTAGGCGGCGTGGGGGCCTCCGTGGATATTGAGGATCAGCGGGTATTTTTGGGCCGGGTCAAAGTCCGGGGGCTTCTGCAGCCATGCCTGAATTTTTCGCCCATCAAAGCTTGTGTAGTTGATTTCTTCGGGCTGCCTCAGGGCAAACGGCTCAAACAACTCCCGGTTTAGCTGCGTAACCGGTTGGCCGTCCAATCGAAAGATTTCGTTGAGCAGGGTTGGCGTGGAAACCTTGGTCACGATCGTGCCATCCAGAGCCCGGGAGTAGGCCTGAACAGCCTGCTCGCCGTGGGTCAGTTCGGTCACTTTCCCGTTGCCTGTATCCACCGAGACCAACGCGGCTTTTCCCTGGCGGGCCACCGTATCGAGCAGGCGGTCGCCGTGCCACTGAATGCCTCCACCACCCCCGCCGGCGGGTGGGCCGTTGTCTCCGGCTACGCCGCTGCCCATGTCAAAGTCATACTCGCTGGTGAGGTTGCGAGGCCGGGATTGCTTCAGGTCGAGCAGCCACAAGTCGGGCTGAACATAGGATCGCACGGGACCGGGCGCTTCCGCGTGGAAGGCAAGCTTTTGTCCGTCCGGAGATAGGCAAAGGTCCCAGATGTCCAGGGGCAGGGTTTGCAGGACCTTCGTTGTCTTTTCTTGGAGGGAAACTTCCAAGATTTCAGTTTGGGCTGGATCGTAGTAGGGTTCGGGGCGTCGGTCGGCGGCGAAAATCAGACGATTTCCGTCGGGAGAGAAGTGCGGGTCTTCTACGCTATAGGAGCCTCGCGTCAGTTGTCGTGGGGGACCGCCCTCCAGATCTTGTGTCCAGAGTTGGCGAGGATGGGTAGGGTCGAGCAGGCCCGAGCCGTTAAGGCGGTACATGGCCCTTTTGATGACGCTGACGTCGCTGACTTCCTTTTTGCTGAAGTCGTTGCTGTTGGCGTCGCACAGAAAGGCCAGGCGGTGGCCGTCCGGCGCCCACAGGGGGGACGAAACTGAACGAGGCAGCTGGGTGAGAATTTTGCATTCTGGCTGGTCAAGGGGCTGCACGGCTAGCTTGCCCAGTTTGCCGCGCACAAAGGCCAGTTTTTGTCCGTCGGGAGACCAGCGCGGGGAGCGATCCTTGGGGCCGCTGGTCAGCTGGCGAGGAGCCTCCAGGTTGCGAGTGGATGCCAGCCACAAGGAGGTTTCGTAGCTATTTCGGGTGTCGTCGACACGCACTCGCACAAAGGCCACCTGATCGCCTGTTGGCGAAATCTGGATGTCGCCAATCCATTGAAACTGATACAGGTCGGCGTGGGTGATGGGGCGGCACCAGACCGGTAGAGATAGCAGTAGAAAGATCACCCGTTTCAACTGCGGTAGTCGCCGTTGATACTGATGTAGTCGTGGGTCAGGTCACAAGACCACAGGGTGGCATGGCCAGGACCGTCACCCAACTGCAATTGCAGGTTGACCTGTTCGCCCTCGACGGCGCGCTCTTCTGCCTGACTGCCAGGATTGGTGGGGGAGCCCCCCTCCAGGAGCTGCAGACCGTTCCACCACAGGGCTGCTCGACCCGGCTCAAAGCCTACGCCCGAGCGGCCGGCCGCGGCCAGGATGCGTCCCCAGTTGGCGTCTTTGCCGGCAATAGCCGTTTTTACCAGAGGGGAGGTCAAGACGGTGCGTCCCAGTTTACGGGCCGCCTCGGCGTTGGCCAGGCCGCTCACCGTAAGCGTCACCTGGTGATGGGCACCTTCGCCATCAAAAGCCACCTGTTGAGCCAGACTGATAAGCAATTCACGGAGTAGTCCGTGCCACCCGGATGGGGCCGGTCCGGCCGCTCCGTTGGCCAGCAAAAGCAGGGTGTCATTGGTGCTGCTGTCTCCATCGACGGTGATGCACTGGAAGCTGTCTTGATTGACCTGGGTCAGGGCTTGCTGGAGTTGGTCGGCTTCAATGTGGGCGTCGGTGATCACCAGAGCTAGCAGAGTGGCCATATCCGGGTGAATCATGCCGGATCCTTTGGCTACGCCCAGCCAGCGGGTGTCGCCCAACTGACGTTCCACCAGCTTGGGGCGGGTGTCGGTGGTCATGATGGCCCGGGCCAGTTCCAGGGGAGTGGCCGCCTGAGTCCTTTGCAGGCCGCGTTCGTAGGCTTCCATGGGCATGGGCTGGCCAATCACTCCTGTGCTCATGGTCAAGACGTCTCCGGCGTCAACCAGTTGAGCCAGCCGGGCCGCATCGCGGTCGCCTTGGGGCCCGGTAACGGCATTGGCGTTCTTGCTGTTGATGACGACTGCCCTCACCGCGTCGCGGCGTCGGTTCAATAGGGATCGACAATAATGGACGGGAGCAGCGGCCACCAAGTTGGTGGTGAACACCCCGGCCGCGTGGCATGGTCGATCCGATCGCACCACGGCTAATTCGGGGTCACCATTGCTTTTGAGTCCGCAAACCGCCACCTGACAGGAGAATCCTTGGGGAAAGGTCATCGGGCTACCTCGGCCGGAATGACCCGCAGTTGCAAAATCTCTTTGCCCGAGGTCCATTCTTTCACCAGTTCGGGCGGGTCCACGTTGGTGGCGTTGGGATTGAGAATGCGCAGCACGGCCACTTCATCGCAGCAGGTCTGCTTGGGACACAGATTGCAGTCCAGCCACACCTTCTGGGGAAATCCGGACTTGTCGACCACGTGAAAGCCCAGTTTTTCGAAGAAATCCACCTGATAGGTGAGTGCGAAGACTTTGGCCAGCCCCAGTTGACTGGCCTCCTTGAGCAGTTCGTCCACGATGCGCCGACCCAGTCCCGTGCCTTTGGCCACTTCGGCGATGGCCAGCGAGCGCACCTCGGCCAGATTGTGCCACACCAGCCTCAAGGCGCCACAGCCCAATAGTTGTTGGGCGGAGGTCACCACCACCACAAATTCTCGGACCTGCTCATACAGGTCTACCTGGCGCTTGGAGAGCATTAAGCCTTGATTGGCATAGTTGTTGACCAACTCGGCAATGCCTGGAACATCTTCCAGGCGAGCTTTGCGAATCTCAAGCCACTGCAAGCGACACCTCCTGCAGAGCCAACCGCACTCTCTCTTCAAATTGTTGGACGTGCTCGGGCTGCAAGATCAGGGGAGGCAACAGGCGCAGAGTGTTGCCTCCGGAACTGAGCATCACCAACCGTTGCGAATAGCCGGCTTCTACCAGACGGGCCACCGGCAACTTTTCTTGCAGGGCCAACCCCCACATCAGGCCCCGCCCGCGCGCCTCGAGGACCAGATCAAAGTCGGCCACCAAGCGCTGTAAGGCTTCTCCGAGCAATTGACCGACTGCCACCACCTGCGCCAGGAATTGAGGCTGACTGATGATTTCCAGCACTCGACCGGCCACTCGGGTGACCAGCGGCCCGCCGCCAAAGGTGCTGCCGTGGTCGCCGAATTCGATGGTGTTGGCCACTCGTTGATTCATCAAGATCGCTCCGATAGGCAGGCCTCCACCCAGCGGTTTGGCCACCGTCAGCAGGTCGGGCTCAATCCCGTAGTCCTGATAGGCCCACAGTTTTCCGGTCCGGCCCAGACCGCATTGGACTTCATCAAAAATCAGCAGGGCCCCATGCCGGTCGCACAACTGTCGCAACCCTGAGAGAAACTCGCGATCGGCCGGGCGCACTCCGCCTTCTCCTTGAATGGGCTCCACGACAACGGCAGCCACACTCTCGTTCAGTGAAACCGAACTGAGGTCATTGTAGGTGGCAAAATGGACGCCTCCGATCAGCGGTTCGAAGGGCTCGCGATAGCGGGTGTTGGCGGTGCAGGCCAGAGCGCCCATGGTTCGACCATGAAATCCGTCGCTAAAGGCGATCAGGTCCCGTCGCCGGGCACCTCCGTGCTTGCGGGAAAATTTGATGGCTCCTTCGTTGGCTTCGGTGCCGCTGTTGCAGAAAAAGACTTTGGAGGCAAAAGAACCACGACAAAGATGGTCGGCCAGATGCAGCTGTGGCCGGGTGTAGTAAAGGTTGCTGGTGTGAATCAGGCCAGGTAAGGCCAACACTTTCTCGATCTCGGCGTGTTGGTAGCCCAGGGCATTGACGGCGATGCCGGCTGCCATGTCCAGGTATTCTGTACCCTCGGAGTCATACAGGTAGACTTCCTTTCCATGCTCCCAAAGCAAAGGGGCACGCTTATAGGTGGGGGCTATACAGCCACGCTCTTGTTCAGCGATATTTTGAGACATTGCGCACCATCGTTCCGGCTGGCTGGCCTTTAAGCCAGGCAGCCACCCCTTCTAAATGACTGATCAACACCTGTTCCACTCCTCGGTCCAGGGCGGCGAAGCAGGCCCTGAGTTTGGGTAACATCCCCTCGGTGAGATGTCCACGTTCGAGTAGATCGTGAAAGAGGGCCCGGTCAAGTTCGGGCACCGATTGGCCCTCGACCAGGACTCCCTCGACATCGGTCACAAACACCAGCGTCTCCGAGTTGAGGGCGGCGGCTATGGCTGCCGCCACCGGGTCGGCGTTGACGTTGTAGAGTTGCCCCTGATCGTCCAGGCATAAGGGGGAGATGCATACTACCCAACCTGCGGAGGCCAGCAGCTTTAAGCCGTCTGCGTTCACGTGGTAGGGTTCGCCCACCCAACCCAGGTCTTGTTCGTGTTCCAGCTTCTTGCAGCGCACCAGTCCGGCATCGGCGCCGGTCAGCCCCAGCGCTTTCAGTCCCTGGGATACCAGTGATTGGACCAGTTGCATCTTGGCCAGGCCAGCCAGTCCCATCACGGCCGCTTCCAGGGTGGCCTCGTCGGTGACGCGTAGCCCGTCCACGAAGCGGGACTTCAGGCCCAGTCTGGAGGACAACTTACTGGTGCCCTTGCCTCCTCCATGAACGATTATGGGCGGCTTGGGAAACTGGCCAATCAGATCGCCCAGACCTTGCAAAAATCTGGGGTTGTCCAGTTGGCGTCCACCGATTTTTAGCACCCACATTACAGGAGCCCCTCGCTTTCCGGCAGACCGAGGGCCAAATTGAGGTTTTGTAAGGCCTGGCCGGCGGCACCCTTGACCAGGTTATCAATACTGCTAATGATAAGCAATTTGCCTTGGTCGGGTAAGGGGTGCAGGCTGATGGCGCAGCGATTGGATCCCCGCGTGTGGGCCATGGTGGCGCACTCTTCCAGCACCTGAACAAAGGGGTCCTTGGCATAAAAATCTCTGTAAAGTGCTGCCATGTCACCGTCCGGCAGTTTGACGTACAGGTTTGACAGCATGCCACGGAAGCAGGGCACGACCTGAGGGACAAAGAGCAGCTCGGATTTGCCCCCGTAGGCCTGGATTTGCTGAAGCATTTCGCTGCGGTGTCGGTGTTTGTCCCCCACCTGATAGGGACGAACATTGTCACTGACTTCACCGAAAAGGTTGGCTACAGCAGCCGACCGACCGGCCCCTGAGACTCCGCTTTTGCTATCGGCGATGACCAGTCCTTGCAGCAGTCCCGCGCGCAACAGCGGAGCCAGTCCCAGCAGAATACTGGTGGGGTAGCAGCCAGGATTGGCGATCAGGCGGTGTCGCGGAATCTCGTTGCGATGGAGTTCACTCAATCCATAGACGGCCTCTGCAAGCCTTTGGGGGCAGGGATGCTCTAACCCGTAGACCTGGCGATAGAGGGCCGAGTCGTTGAGGCGAAAATCGGCAGACAGGTCAATGACGCGACAGTTGGCCTGGAGGGCTCGCTCCGCCCATTGCGCCGAAGCCCCGTGGGGTAGGCACAGAAAAACCGTGTCTACTCGGTCTAATTCGATCTGGTTCAATTCGATCAGGGGTTGTGGAGGGGCGCCCGGCATCACCTGATCCAGCCTCTTGCCTGCGTCATTGCGGCAGGCTGCCGCCTTCAACTCAAGGTGAGCATGGCTCAACACGCGCTCAACCAGTTCGCGCCCCGAGTAGCCGGTGGCTCCCAGTATCGCCACACGTTCTTTCATCGACGACTTCAATGTTTGTGGGCCATCAGCTCGGCCATGTTTGCATATTCCAGCATGATGGCGTGGGTGGCCTCCAATACCAGTCGCGGGGCACAGCCGGCCTGGTGTGCCTCCGCCCAGCGCTCAGCGCACAGGCACCAGCGGTCCCCTGGCTTCAGGCCGGGAAACTCATACTCGGGAAGTGGTGTTGACAGATCGTTGCCCCGTTGGCGCGAAAAATCCAGAAATTCCTGGGTCATCACGCAGCACGCCAGGTGCATGCCCCGGTCGCCAGGACCGGTGTTGCAACATCCATCGCGCATAAATCCGGTAAGTGGGTCGGTGGAACAGACTTCAAGTTGGAAACCTAAAACGTTTTTGGCCATCGCGGTTCCTTCCGCCGCTCTCCGTCAAAATCCCGCGGGCCAGGTAGAATTCGTCGGGCGCGCACCAAGTTGTTAATGGATCGACGGCCCGAGTGTCTATGTTATTTTGGGACGGGCCCTAAGCCGAAAGTGTCCAATTGGTCTGTCGATCCAATCGCCACGGGGTGAGACCCCTCTCATTGACCTGGTAGTCGCCGCCTCTGTCCCAGTCGGTCAAGCTGGCGCACGCGGCTGGCGTGGACGTGGGTAAAGGTTGTTGACACCGCCTTGATACACCTGCCCGGACTTTTTGAATCTTGGGCAGTCGAAATGGTAACAAATTGGAAGTATTTATAACAATTTTGCAAATTCTGTGCTCTGGGTGCACGCACCGCGGCATGCCAAACTGGGCGCATCCGCAGCCATCTGGAGGCCACGATGTCCACTGTTTCAAGTTCTAAGAAGTCGGCTCCGACGCGAACCAGCAAACCCACTACCAGTGCCAAGCGGTCGGCACCTACCAAGAAGCCGTCCGGGAGCACCCAGGCCAAAGCTCCCAAGGCCCATGACCAGGTGAGGCTGTCTAAGGATGCCGGATCCCAGCCTCAGCAGGGTCAGGTTCCCAACTTTTCGTCCTGGGCCGCCCCCTCCGCTGCTGCCAAATCGCCCGACCTGAATCCGTTGGCCGGCGATACTCTGGAACGCAAGTCGAAGGGACAGAGCGTCAAGGACCTTCAAAATCACCTCAATCAGGGCGCTAAGAATCAGCTAGAGGTTGACGGAAAGTTTGGACCGCTGACCCAGAAGGCTGTGAGCAAGTTCCAGAAGCAGCACAATCTGACCGTCGACGGCAAGGTGGGACCAGAAACCATGGCCGCTCTCAACAAGGGACTGAAGCCCCCGGAAGCGACCTCGGCGACCGAGGCTTCCAACAAGAGTGACGGTCCTGGAAAAACCGAAGGCATTCCCCAACCGGCCGACAAGGTTCAGGCCGTGGCCTCCACGGGGAAGTCAGGCAAGCGGGTCGACAGTTTCACTTTTCGCTCCAAGCCTCAAGAGCCCGACAAGGTCCGTAAGCAGATTCGGGACAACCGCGCCCAGGGCAAGACGACCATGGTGGGCATTGACCCTAATAATGAGTCCGAAAAACAACAAAGATTGGCGCGCATGGCCCGCCAGGAGGGAGCCAAAACTCACCTTTATCTGGAGGGTCGCGGAGGTCCCACCGGCGAGAGTGGCTGGGGGAAGGAGGAGTGGGAACGGACTCGCCGGGCCGCCGCCAATGTCCATCCGCCTATCAAGCTGACCCATCAGAGTGATAGCAGTGCCGGTATGCAGGAGTGGAACCGGCGGGGCTGGCAGGAGCACAGCATCGGCCAGGCGCGCCAGGCCAAGGCCGAAGGTCACGATTCGGTGGAGGTGGACAACATCAACCGGCTCAATGGGGGGGACAATACCAAGCGCACTATGGACTTCTATCGTCAATACGCCTCGGAGTACGCCAAGGGTGACATGCCTACCCTGATGATGAAGAACCAGACTGTAAGCGAGCTAAAGTCAGTGCGTACGGCTTTGGACAATTATGAGCGGACTCGTAATCTGTCACCTGAGGAACTGGCCCGGCAACCCGAATCCGTGCGAAACAATCGACTACCGCGCGAGATGTTCTCCGACTATCACATCTTTGAAAATGATGGAGGCGATTTGACGGCCAAACACATCGAGTTGACCAAAGCCATGGGCATCAAGTTGCTGCAGAGCAAAGATACCCATAGCTACGGTGCCTCCGGCAACTACTGAGGGTTACGACTGGGGTTTGTAGCCAGCCTCCAGCGCTTTCTGGTCCAACTTGTGATTGCTGCTCAATGCCCACAAGGCCGCGACCGCGCCGATTCCGCCAGCGGCTGCGGCGGCGCCTGAAACTCCACCCCAAACGCCTGGCATTTGCAGGAGCGGGAAAGCAACAGCGCCCACACCCGCTCCGAAAATGGCAGCCAGGCCAGTGTACATGGGATTCTCATTGGTGCCTTTGTAGGCCGCGTGACCCATCCATACCCCACCAATGACCGCTCCCAGGGTTGGCCCGGCAATGGCCGTCACCGCAGTGGCGCCCAGTGAACCCAGGGCCGCGTTCTGGAGTGCGCCAACGGCGGAGGGAATTCCGATCAAGGCTGCGCCAGTCAAGCCCTCTTTGAGTGGATTCATGCGGGCTGCCGAGTAGTGATGGCCCGGTCGCTCAAAGTGGTAGGTGTTGGTGGTCGAATCGAAGGTTACCGAGTCCCATTTCTCCGAGGGGGGCTTGGGGTCTTCGGGTGGCTTGGGAGCCTGAGGAAGATTGTTGACTTGAGGTAGTCCGCCGGAAAAAGTTTGGATTTGCATGGTCGCCCCTTGATTGCTATATTTGTGTAACAAAGGTATATACCAGTGCCCTGAAAAAATGCTGACGCCCAAATCACGGGCGACGCAGGCGCATTCAACAGTTAAAACCGACTGGAGGCTGTTCTTTCAGGGTTCAACTCCCTGGTCGTCCACCATCAAAGCGGAAAAAATTGGCGTCCCTAGAGGGGCTCGAACCCCCAACCTTCTGGTCCGAAGCCAGACGCTCTATCCATTGAGCTATAGAGACAGGACTCTCAATTTATCTTTGCAGAGGATCGTTGTCAACCCCGGCGAGCGTTGTAGACCAGTTGATTGCTATCGCGAAAGGCTCGGAATACCTCGCAGGCGGCCTCGCGGGCCAGATTGTCAGCCACTTTGATGCCCCGGTTGTTCAATTCGCCGATCCAGTCGTCCACCAGGGGCCCCTCGTCAAAACCGGTGATCTCCTCCACGGCCGATCCACTGCCAGCCAGCGCCAGCGATCTTACCCCCGACCAGATCACAGCCCCAAAGCACATGGCGCAAGGACGCCAGTTTACGACCAGTTCATGGTCTGGTAGTCCGGGGCCCCCCAGGTCAAAGCTTCCCAGTCGTTGTTGCGCCAGCGACAGGGCTGTAAACTCGGCGTGGGCGGAGGACACGCAGGAGGCCACCACCCGGTTGACACCCAGGCTGACCAGTCGCCCGCTGGCCAACTCGAAGACACCAGCCGCAAAAGGCCCACCGGTTTTGTGTTCGATGTTGAGGCGAGAGAATTCGACCACCAGAGCCACCCGAGAATCCAGAGTGGGATACACTTCAGATCTCTTGGCCAATTCTTGCTCGATCCAGTCGGGCATTTCAATGACAATATTTCTAGGTTGCACAGTCCCTGGCTATTCACTTTGGCGGCCGAGTAACCTGCTGGAATGAGTTGTTGACAACGCCGCGAAGGGTTGCCTTATGGAAAAGAAACTCATAGCCCCGGCTGCCGAACGGCGCAACACAACGAGGGTAGATTGCTGCTATCAGGTTGAGTGCACTCGACCTGACAACAGCTTCAAGGCCAGCGTAATCAATATGGGTCTCGGTGGAATGCGCTTGCTGTCTGCTCAAGAGTTGCAGGCCGAGGAATGTTTCAGCGTTCAACAGGCAGACATGGGTTCTCTCTCTGTGCGGGTGGTTTGGTGCCGGCCCCGCTCAACGGGCGATAACTTTGAGACCGGCGTGGTCTATCGCGACGGGCTGGAGCAGTTGGAAAATTCTTGGGTCAAAGGGGCGCTGCGACGCCTGGGCTTTGAAACTCGATCCCTCTACGAGCGAAGGCGAACTTTGCGAGCTCGTATCTCCGTCCAGGCGGATCTGACGCTGGCAGGTAAGGTTTACGGTTGCACCATGCTCGATTTGGGCCTGGGTGGAGCGCTGGTCGAAACCCCCAAGCCGATTCTTGGCGTTCAGGAAGGGGCCAGAGTCAATCTGGCCGTGCAATTGGAAGGCGCTGAACCTTTGGCGGCCAGAATCGTCTATTCTCGTCAGTTGGAGGGGGGGAGCGAGCAACACGGTTTGTGTTTTGATGCCGACCGTTTGACTCAGGCTCAGGCCCGCCTGGTAGAAGGTTACCTGCAGGCCCTGGGTTAGGTAACCTTGCTCAGGAAGTTGTATTTGAAGTCGCTGCCACTCGACCAGACCAGTTCCATATCTTTGCAGTCGCGGAACTCGTCTGAAGTGATCAGTTCGCGCCCCCACAAAGGCACCTTGCGGACCGGAATGTGGATCTCCGGCGCGCCGTGCTGGAAGCCTTTGTAGAGATATTCCTGACAATACTGAGCGTCGTCTGACTGTAAATCAAATTTGTGGTCGTAGGTGATTTTTTCAAACTGCGACCGCATGTAGTCGAGCGTTTTGGTCCTTGACTCGGGGCTGGCGTACCTGGGCCGCAGCACGCTTACGTGGTGATTGTCAGTGAAAATGAAGTCCAGGGCGTTGCGCACCGGCTTATTGCTGGTGATATAGATGTCCAGGCTCTGCCGCTCTTCGTCCACCAGAGCAGCGTGGGTCCAGTCAGCCGAGGCACCTATCAGCTTTTGCATCAACTCCAACTGGAAGTCTTCGTCATCGCTGGTGATGATCACGTCGCCCGGCTTGACCAGGGCCATGCCCGGGGCGGCTTCTTCTGGGGTCAGGCGGTGGCGACTGGTGTAGTTGGGATTGAGAAGCTTATAGGGCAGATTGTTCAGGCTAAATCCGCGTGTCTCCGAGGCCAAGGTTGCGCCAGGCTGCCAGCCTAGCGCGCCAGCCAGGCTGCCAGCCGCACTTCCGATGGCGCCTCCCACCAGACCACCGGCCAGTCGACCTGCACGAGTTTTCTTCTCCACAAGATAGCCTGCGTAGACTCCGGCGGCCATACCGGCCAGGCCGCCCATCACTCCCAGGCTGCCGCCCAGACCGTCGGCCAGAGCTTTGCCCAGCATCCATCCGCTCGTGCCCCCTGCAGCGGCAGGGCCCAGGCGTCCAAGGCACAGCCCCGCCAGCGCCCCGCAGGCCCCTAACGCCTTGCGTGGAGCCGAAGCCAAATCTACTTGGTCAGGCGCAATCTTGCTTGGGCCCGGTGTGGGCGGGGTGGCTAACCTTTTGACGGGCAGGCTGGGAAGCTGCTGGACTTTCATGCGCTTAGTTTAGGTGCAAATTGCTGCCAAGACTTGGCCGGAATGTAAATCCGTATCAACGCTTTGTTGATTTCTCCGCCCTCCTGCCCCCATGATAAGCAATTTTATGGGGCAACGGGACTGATGCGTCGACAAAAATTTTTATCCAGCCTGCTTGTCGCATCCTTGTTTCCCGCCTGGTCGAAGGCCGTCGGAGGCTGTCTTTGGTTGCGCTGGCCCGCCCCGTGCCGATGTTCAATCGGGAGGTCACGTAAATCTCCCTACCCCAGATTTTGAGGCCCCGTTGAGCTGGGGCAAAGGGCCGTGTCTGGTTCTTGAAAAGGAGAATCACCAGGCCCTTCCAACCGCTATTGGGGAGAAAACCAGCGCCAGATGACCCTGGGTTGTACGGAGTTTCACTTCCAGGCTCAAAGCCTTCCAATGGTTTGATCCGTCCTAAAGGGGCGACGGGAGGCAGGCGTCTTTATGTCCCCCCGACGCCGGTCAGGCCTTTTATAGGCGGGAAAGTCGGGAATCCTGCGGGCACCTACTTCGTGGACGGAAATCCACTAACGTGGTTGCATTTCTCGAAGTTGACTTTGTCTCTAGAACATCGAATCGATCAGTTCGGCGTAGCGCTCAAGCACCACTGGTCGCTTCACCTTAAAGCTGGGCGTCAATTCGTCGGCAGCTACCGTGAATTCGTGGTCAAGCAGGGCTACGGCTCTTACCTGTTCGTGCTTGGCATGCACCGAGCTACGCTCGAGAGCCTCCTTACGGAGCAGGTCCTTCACCTCTGGATTGCTGATAAGCAATTTCAGGTCGTCGGTGGGGATGCCCTTGCTTGCCGCCCAGCCCTTGAGGTTGTCAAATTTGGGAATAATCAGGGCCCCCACTATATCGCGGTCTTTGGCACCCACTACCACGGCTTCGGCGATAAATGGACTGCCTTTGAGGTTTTCCTCAATGGGTTCGGGGGTGACGTATTCACCACCAGGCAGCTTGAACTGGCTCTTAATGCGGCCCGTGATTGAGTAATAGTCTTCCGTTTCGCTTTTGGCCACACCTACGCCGATGGCACCGCCCAGTACGCCAGCCAGGGCCGCTCCTATTGCCGGGTGCCCCATGGCCGCTCCAGCCAAAGCGCCCAGTCCGGCCCCGGCGGCCGCGCCCAAGCCACCCAAGGTGAGGGGGCTGCGGGTGGGCACACTGATAATCTTGCCCTTATCACCGGTGCGATACCAACCGTCCGCGGTGAAGCTTTCGGCGGTCTTCTCGGGCTTGTTCAGGTAACCACCGGACATGATGTTGGGTCCGCGCAGTTGAATTTCTTGCGTTTCAGAATCCAGTCGCGCCTCCACGCCCGGCAAGGTCTGTCCTACCGTGCCTAACTGCGCTTTGGCCGGGTTATTCATGATGGAGGCGCCGGCGGTTTCCGAAAGTCCGTAGCCCTGAGCAATCTGGAATCCTGCCGAGCGGAAAAGTCCCTCGACTTCCCCCCCCAGGGGTGCGCCGCCACTCATCATCAAGCGAATTTCCCCGCCGGTGGCCTGGTCCACCGACTGGCGAACCTTGGAGAAAACCATTTTCTCCCCCAGGAAGTGGCCGACTCGCTGACCAATCGAGGGGTTGCCGTGGCTTTCGTAGTATTCTCGCGAATTGCCCACGGCCCAATCAAAGACTGCCGATTTGGTCAATTTTTCCGCCGCCTCGGTGGCTGCCTTATCGGCCAACACGCCGCCCAAAGTGGCTCCGGCGATGGCCAGTCCCCATTGCAGAAGTCCTCCACCGAACAAGGTTCCAGCCAGGACCCCACTCACTCCGCCTAGCGCGGCCCCGGCCGCTCCGGCGCCCAGTCCCGCTAAGCGGGGATTGATGACAGGGCCGTCGTCCTTGCGAGACTTTTTCTCAGCTTCCTCGTAGATCTTTTGAAAGAACAGCGGCGTCACGGCCATCACGGTGGGCTTGAGGATTTTCATGTCCTTCTTGAAGGCCATCAAACTCTCGGGATAAGCAATTGAACCGCCCTCGGCAGTGATCACATAATCGGCCACTCGACCCATAACATGCCCTTGAGGCAATACCGAAGGGTATCGGTCATCCCGGCGCACGGTGGTCAGCGTGGCGGTAGGGTCGTTGTTGGCCATGCGCAACACTCCCTCAACATCGGAGAGCCAGTTCCCATGAGAAAGCAGCACACCTTTGGGGTCGCCGGTCGAGCCTGAAGTGTAGACCATCCCGCCCATGTCTTGGGGGCGGGTGGCGGCAATGCGCGCCTCCATTTCGGCCTTCTGTTGGGGCAATTGGCTCTCGCCTTGGGCCTGAAAGTCGTTCCAGGAAATCAGACGTGGGTCGCTTTCTTTGCTTAAATCAACATTGCCGGCCACTATAATGGTTTTCAGGTCGGGCAGGTTGGAGACCAGCACCTGTTTCAGTCGAGCGGCGCTGTCCACAACCACCGCCTGGGCTCCGCTATCCTTGAGAATGTATTCGGCATTGCGGTCCGACATCTGATTGTAAAGGGGCGCATGGACCAGGCCAGCGTAGGCGATGGCGAAGTCCGTGACGCGCCATTCCGGTCGGTTGTCGGCAAAAGTAGCCACCCGGTCCCCAGGTTGTAGCTTGAGGCCAATCAGGCCTGCGGCCATTTTCTCCACACTGGACTCAACTTCACGGTAGCTTTGATACTGATAGCTATCGCCTACTTTGGCACCCAGGTAAGGGCCTTCCGGGTTTTTAGCCACTGACATACGGAAAAACTTGGCCAACGAAGGCACTTCGGTCGACGCACTCCAGGTGTCCAAGGCCGGATTGGCAGGATAGTCCTGAGTTCCGATTTTTTTAGGCGCATAGGCCAGTTGGCCAGGTTGACGTTGAATCTGCATGGGGGACCCCTTGATATGTATGTGATCCCACTTTAACCACGAGGTTGGAAAGAAGTCTGAAAACTTGGTTTCGTTGCACAGGTCGATGCTCTGGCCTGTATTGCTTCGGTTGGTGTATAGCGCGGGGACGGTACAACCGGTCCACAAGGGTACCCAGCACCGCGGTTTGGCCGCGCCACTGGCAAAGTTGAAGCTGTCGGACCGCTTGTGGCAACTCCCCGCCAGGCCATCGGCAATAAGTGGCGTATATCGGGTTGTTGTCTTGAAACAGGCCCAACGAACGTCTTCTCTTGGCCACCAGATTTCTCTGCATCGGCTGCAGTCCGACTTGGCGCGGCCCAGGCCGGGAATAGCTCGAACGCGAAGGCTGAGGGTGTCCCCCTCAGTGAACGGCCAGGCGAGTAAACGATGCTAACTGACCACTGGAGCGCGTGGCACAAAACCCTATAACTAAGCAATTTTGGCCAAAAACTACTCCGGGCCTTTCAGTCCCGGAGCCGCCGTCGGATGCATCTATTTAGCGTCGTTTGCTGATGTGGTGGCAGTGGGCTACGTCTGGAACGTTGCCCAGGCCATTGGCGGAATCGCAGTTCAACTGGTGGCCGGGGCTAGTTGCGTCAACGCGGCCATTTGTTTCTGGTTGTTTTAGTAGTTATTCAAAATGACTTGCGAGAAGTATTAGCGGGGCCGGCCTCCTAGGATTGGCAAAGGCCAGCGGGTTGTCGCCCTGATTTCAGTCCGGCTCACTGATCTTGCCGCGGATGCCACAACCGAATAGGACAAACAGGTTGCCGATGACGATAAAGTGTGCATGGCGCAACTAACCGGCGTTACGGATGGCAGCGTCGATGGCTGCGATGGCCTCTTCCAGGCGACCGAAGCGTTCCTGGGGATTGGAGTGGGCCAATCTGTAAAACACCGAGGTCAGAGGCCCCAAGGGCTTAAGGTGAGGGGCGAAAGCACGATTGGAGTCGGGCTGCCCCAGCGTTCGCATGTGTAGTCGTAGAGCCGGGTCGGGATAGCGCCCGCCATGAACGACTTCAAACAGCAAGCGGCCGAGTACTGCCTGATCGGAAGGCCCGCCAGGACGTGCTTGATGGGCTACTTCCGGCGCCGTGTGGAAATTGCTAATCATGTGGCCTTCGTTCATAGAACGGTGCGCTTCTCGATAGCCGGCCTCCGAGAAATGACTCAGACTGCACGGCTGCCCTGGCGGACTGTCGATATCGCGCAAAGAAAAGCAGCCACTGAATCGGTTTTGTTGGTGAAAGGCGGCTACTTGCAAGAAAATCGGCCGCAAGATTTTCCAGGCGTGAAGGCAGTCGGTGCCGCGACTGGGCAAACGTGCCTGCAAGGAAAACGAGTAGCCCTGATAGAGCAGAAAGTAGTGGCCGAAGGTGATGGCCAGGCTGGAGGCTCTCTCTGTGCGCAATTCAGAATTGATAAGCAATTGCCAGTCAGCTTTGTCAGGCACACATAGAATAAGGTCTCCGTGCTTGGGACGAACCTCCGCCTCTGCCTCGTAAAGTCGCACCAGGGGGCTGGGCACAGAACGGTGGCGCACCAGACGATAGCCTTGCAGTGTTAATCCCAGAAAGGGGTCCCCTTCATCGAGTTGGTCCGACCACAGCCAATGGTACGTGCAGTAGGCCTGAAGACTTTCCTGCCGCATCGGCGTCCAATGCAGCAAACGGATGGCTTGTAGCAAATGGCAGGTTTGTATCACCCCGGACTGGATGCGAGCGTAGAGCAATTCAAAGCGTAAATAGGGTAGTGTCTCTGAGGAACGGTCTGGGTTATCGGGTGACCCGAGACAGGCAGCCCACTCTCTGTAGGCTGCCGTCAGGCGGTCCCAATGGAGGGGGTTCTGGTGGTCGTAGTAGTCAATCTCCAGTGCTTCCCATCGGCAATACAGGGTATAGGCATCGCGCACACTGAGGCGCTGGGAGCGTACCAGCAAAAAGAATTGGTGCACGCACACTTCGCGATGGGCTTCCAGCAATTGTAGGCGGTCATCGAAAAGCCAGCGCAGGTCTGGGCCCGGTGACTGGACCAGTCCCGCCGGGTCATCGAAATCCTTCTCCAAAACCGAGTCGACGGACCTTCGCAATGTGTGCAACTTGAAGGGCTTTAGCAAATAGTCATCGGCCTGCAGTCGGGCCGCCCGCAGAGGTGCTTCGGCGTCGGCGAAACCGGTCATTAAAATGCATCGTATTTGAGGCTGCAACTTGCGCACCATGGCCAGCGCTTCCACGCCGTCCAGGTGGCCCGCGATGCGAATGTCATTGAGCAGAAGGTCGAATGTGTTGGCTCGGGCTTTGCTCAGCGCTTCTTCGGCGCTGGCAGCGCTTTCGACCACGTGCCCCTGGATGGTCAAGAAATTGATGACTGCCTCGCGGAATAGAGGATCGTCTTCGACTACCAGTATGTTGGCCATGTGCCAAAGTGCGTGATGATAGGCAATTTCCCTGGCACCTGAGGCAATTCACGGGTTTCCACGAGAATGCAGGATCGACAAGCGTATACGGTGAAAATTTGTATATGGTGTCCCCATTCTGTCTCATTGCAAATCTCATCCGGCTCCGACGAGGGTGGCTCGGTTGGTCGCAGCGGAAGGTCGCGCGAACACTCGGATGCAGCCAGCCTTATGTGGCTCAGGTCGAAACTGGGCATAGGCCAGTATCCCGAAGAATCGCAGAGAAACTCGAGATACTGTACGGAGTTCCGGCCGGTTCTTACACCAATGCCAACTTTGTGCGTGGTCGGCCGCCCCTCACCGAGGAAACCCGCCAAGTCTTGCGCCATCTCCGCGAGGCGGTCTCAGAGCCCCTCTCTATACCGCTCGTAAAGCGGGCTCCTAGGAATCCCCGGTCGGACTTTTCTAAACCCCGGGAAGATGCGCTGGTACCCGTGGGCCCCTTGCTGGGTCAAAACGCCGCTGCGGTGGTCCGAAAATTAGAGATTCAGAGGCCCGGAGATGAACGATTTTGGCGGGGCATCAACTCGGTTCGATTTGATTCCTTGAAGGAGAAGCTGCTGGTCGCTTCGGTGGCCCAACGTTGCTCCCAGGTAGCCGGTGTGAGTCTGGCGCAAGTCGGCTGCGCGTTGCCGCCTGTCAATGGAATCACAGGTCGCGACAAGAGCCGTAGAGCCTATCCAGCCATGATTCTAAAAGATGGAGACATATCCATCGCGTGGTATCCGCAGCGTTGCGTGCGGACTTACTCCGGTTATCGATGGCCGGACAATCTTTTGGTAGCTGCCCTGGGTCACCACCGAGTCACCGTAGCGCTTGAAGTGGATGGGGCAGCCTTCCACCAGGACAGTGCGCGTGAAGATCAGCGTGACCGGGATTTGGCGGTGCCCGTGCTGCATCTGCCCGCCTCGCAAGTAGTTGGGCCGCATACTGTGGATCAAGTCTTCAAGTGGATCAGGTCATTGTTGCAGAAGGCGATGGCGGCCTAACGTCGGGCCTTGATTTCAGGCTCAGTTGAATTTGCATCGGCGTCTAAGTTTAGTCGTTGTATGGGCAAAGTGTGTCTTTCCAAGATGCTTCCGACCAGCTCTAGAGCGAGGCTCCGAGCTCGACCCGGCGGCGAAACGTGACGCTGTCAAAGACTTCCGTTGTGTGGCCAGCACTCGGCAGTCAATTGCTTATCAGGGAGGTTTAAGGGTGGTCGATTAGGGTGTCATAGTGAAGATTACCTCCCTGCCCCCAGTAGCCAGAAAGGTGCTTGACTACACTCTGCCTCGACCTACCACGGCCTCCAACTACGCCGAGCCTCAGGTTTTTCAGGCGGTCTCGTCGGCGACCATCGAGGGCTTTTACATGTTGGGCTTGAGCGGAGCCGTCACCAATGCGGCCGCCACCGTTGTAGGCTTGACCACTCAGCAGCGTTTCGGAAAGTTACCCGGCGCACTGGCCGGTGCCGCCACCGGGGCTGGATTGGCCGCCGCGGCTGGAGCTCTGATGGGCACGGGCTCCCCCGGCGTGGCAGCGGTCTTTGGCGGTCTCTGTGGCGCCTATTCAACGCTGCGCGGCAATCAAGAGTCCCGCTTTCGAGATGCCGGGGCTTTTGGTCTCACTTTCGGCTCACCGCTTCTCCAAGGAGGAGCCAAGGCGGGAATCGGGTTGGCCTCGGTACTGGCGGCTGAGTTTGAGGGCGAAGGAACCCGCGCTCTGGTGGCCGGGGGTCTGGGGGTGGCCGCCGGGGTTGCTTTTTCGCTGACGGGCTACTCCGGTTTGTCCCCTGTTATGGCCGCCCTGGCCTGCGGTGGAATTAGCATCTTCGGTTCAGTTGCCGGGCCCCGCCTGGCCATGGTGATGCGCAATGCCAGCGAAGATATGGGCAAGAAGATGGTCCATCCCAATCAGCCTGCTGCTGAGAGAAGCCTGCTCTCGCGCACGGCCGGGGTACTGCCCATGGCCGCTTTCCGTCAAGGCGTAATGGCCTTCACCATGGGACGATTTGACCCTACTTCTGTGGCCATTGGGTTTGGGCTGGACGCTTCGATGTCGGCCTACGAGGTTTATCTCAATTCTCGCGAGGACAAGAAACCGCCCCCTTAAGTAGATTTCATGCCCCTCATCAGGTCGCGCCAATTCTTCCAATTTCTCCGCAGACGTAACGCCTGGCTCATGCCACGGCGAGCCGTCCAGCAGTCCTGGCAGTGCTACACATCCCGTCTGTGTTGCGACATTCTACGGTATCGCCAGCAGCGATTCACCCTTGACGTTGCCGTAAAAGCTATCGATGCACGCCACGTGGTTAATGTTGAACGACTGCGCACTAGCTCCACAGGTGGGCAGGGTGCTACCTTGTAGAAAGGCCCGCGTACCTCCGAAATATTCCCGAATAGAGCGAAGGTGCGGGTAAGCGTGCCGCCACTGCAGCAAGGCGGTAGTTGCCTCCACGGGGGCATCTTATAAGGCCATCGCGTCCCCTTCGAAAACTGCTTATCGATAGCAATGTGAATTGGTGTCCCACTCCGCGGGCCCGTGGAATACGCGGCGGGCTCTACTCAACTGGAGCAGCGTCTCCAGGTTGCGCCAATTGTCCTCCATTACCACGCTCATCACATGGACTTGTTCCCCTCCAGATGATGTCGCCCCGCTGCATTCCTATGGTGCGGACACTACATGCGGCCATACGTTTCGGGCGCCAACACGGGATGAAGCCACACAGGACCGCCCCCAGGGCGTTGACGATGCAAACCGGGCATTCGAGGTTGCAGTGGTCGGTGAATTCCCCAGTCCAGCCTCGTCGATTACGGAAACCTGAAAGGCCTGCGCCCCGGCGCCGCAGAGGGCCAGGGTTTGGCCAGCTCCGGCCCGGTCGTTGGAATAATTGAAGGCAACTCGGGCCCATTCGGCCGCGAACTTTGTGCACCAGACCGTGCGATCCGCCCGTGATAAGCACTTTCTTTTCTGGCAAAAGAGCCTTTTTCATCGCCTAAACCGTCTTGGCGGCCTCGGCCTTCTTCTTGTCGTTGATGTCCTTGACCACGTCCCGCGAAAGGATGAAAAATAGCCCTAGAAGCTGAAGGCCGATGGCCAGGTAGGAAGTCAGCGCTTGCTGTCCCACCAATCGGGTTTTCGCCGCTTCTAGCTCTTTCAGTCGGTTCGCTTTCGCCTGGTACAATTTGATAAACTCGGCGCGCAGACTTTGCAGCCTGGGTGCGATTGCCAGTAACAGGTCGGACTCGTCCTCGGCGGTAGCTTCGGCTTCGGCCACCTGAGACACTTGCTTGAAGGTCAGGCCCAGAGCGGTGGTGGGGATTTCCACTGCGTCAGCGTCCAAGGCGTCCAGTTCTTTTTCCAGTCGGGCCTGTTCTTTGGGGTCGGCTTTAGCGAAAGCCTCCATAATGTCGTGCAGCTTCCTCATTACTTCGTAGTCGTCTTCGAGTTCCGTCATTTCGGTCTGAATCACTTCGATCGGCGGAATGTCGTGGACCGCGGCGTGTAAGCGTCTCAGGTAGTTCATTAAAACGTAGGCGGCCTCTTTGCGAGCGGTGTCGCGCTGCTTTTCGGGAAGTGACATGGCCACCCAGTGAAAGACGCGCACCAATTCGTATTTATTTTCGGCGCGCTGGATTTCGGTGGCCATGCGGCCCATACTTTCCTTTATCGCGGAATGCTCTGAGCTGGCCGAGGCCAGTTTGGCGTTGAGTCGGTTGAGGACCACCGTATTGAGTAATACTGAGGCCAGGGAGATGGTAAAGCCGCCCATTACCCAGGCTCGAGGGGACCACTTTGTCATGATAATCGCTCTTCGCTGTAGTTTGGGGTGGGCGCGCGATTTGACGAGGGTGGGCAAATACCTCCCTGTCTTTAGGCGCTGGCCAGACGGTGGCGGTCGAGCAGTCGTTGGGTGGCTACCCCCCATAAAATCAGTCCCGGCCCCAACAGCCCCAGTCCCCACCAGTTGGTAGGGGGGGGTGGAGCGGCCGTTACCAGCCCGCGTTTCAGTTGTTCCAGTTCTACGCGGCTCAATGGTCTCTGGCTGGCCGTCCAGGGGCCCACTTTCATGGCGAACACGTCTCCTCGAGAGTCGCGCAGCCGCCATTGGCCCTTGAGCTTACTGACGGCTTCGACGGCCAGAGTTTGTTGCTCCAAAGTCAAACCCGCGAGGACCAGAGATATCTGCATGTCAAGTTTGGGGCGCCGGGTATCGGTGGGGTAGGGGGTATACCAGGGGCGGTCATAGGCTACCCAGGACATGGCCAGCGTCAGGTGGGCCTTGCCCCAGCCCAGACGGGTGTCGAGTTCTCGCTGTAGTTGGACACAGATCTCCTCGCTGAGGCGCTCGGCAGTGGTCTGCCGACGGTTGGGATTGCGGGGCGCCTCGGGTGAGGCGGTCCAGTCGCGGCATTGGGCGTCAACAATCTTGATGTTGTGAGATTGAATCTTGGGCCGGGCCGCTGTGACCGCATTTCGGACCATCGTCAACAAGTCGCTCGTGGGGTGATGCTGCAGGTCCAGCATCACCAGGGCTTCCTCCTCCGACACCAGCAGGCTGGCTGCGTTCACCCCCGGATAGTGCGACAGGGTTTCGCGCAGGTTGCCCGCCCTGTCGGGCACGGTTACGGGTCCGACGGGCGGCCGGGGCAGCCCTCGCCGAGCCAGTTCGGTGTGCGCTATTGTCAGCGCTACCGAGTCCACCAGCAATCCCGTGCCCTGGGCGTCCAATTGGCTGGCTATCCCCACCTTGCGTAGGGCGTCCAGGCAGGCCACCACGCTCGTGGGACTCAAGGGTTGGGCGAATAGCGGGGCGGGTGGGGCTGGCTGCCAGAGGCGAGCACAGGCCGCTGCGAGCAGCAGAATGACCAAAAAGGAGAGCAGGCCACGAGTCATTCCGTAGGATTCTCGGTATCTTTGGCTAATACTCCTGGCCAGCAAGTTTTCAGGAGAACCCCCATGAAAGAAATCGGCACACGTCTGGTCTCCCTTTCGGGACTGCCCCAAAACAAACGCCCCGCCGTCAAGGGCGATATCCTCCCCAGCGAGTCTTTTAAGACTGGAGAAGCGGGAGCGACCTGGCTGCAGAAACCGAATTTTGACAAGCTCGCCGAGGAGCCCACCCGTTCCAGTCGGCAGGGGATGAGTGTGGGTCACAAGGTAGCCCTGATCACAGCGGGACTGGCGGCCGGGGCAGGAGCCTTGGGAGTGGCGACCGCTCACCCGGGCCCTACCAACCCACAGGTGCAATTGTCCACCCGCGACGCCAATAAGGCGCTGAATAATTTCCAGTATCTGCAAGACGTGGTTCAACAGCAGGGAGGCACCTTCAAGTCCGACCCGTCCAGCCTGCTAGGACGAGTTTTCCATCATCAGTCCGAGGTTGACGCCAGCGGCGCCGTTAACGCCCTGAGTCAGGGCTACACCGTCTATCTCTATCCAACCGCCGAAAGTGAAGGCATTCCCATTCGCTCCACTCAGGACCTCAAGCAGATCACCAACCTGGCCCGCGAGCAGGTGGCCGAACAGAACCTCAAGCAAGGGTTGGAAAACCTGAAACAGGGACTGAAAGACCTGGGCGAAAACCTGAAGGGCGAGATTCAAGACATTTTTCGTTAGGGGCATTTACCAGAGGGGGTTGAGCCAGGGTCTGGGACCGCCTCCAATGCTAAAGCCGATCATGTAGACGGGTTCGCTGCGTACGCCCTGGGTTTCCACCCGGGCAAAAGCGTTGATGCCGTGCACTACTTTGACTTCGGCCCCCACGTAGGCACCGGGACGCACTCCATTGACGTCCATGAAGTCAAGGGCTCGATGATTGGAATGGACCGCCGAAACATTGACTCCGGCGTCGAAGGTTACCCGCGACCAGGGGCGATATTCCAAGCCGGCCTCTACTCGGGCAGTCGACAGCCCTGGCCCTATCGGCAGGGTGGCTCCCACCGTCCCTTTGGCGGTCCATTGGCCATCCATGTCCAGGCGTTGGTAAATCCCCGCCCCCGCACTCAACAGAGGATAGACGGTGGGCGAATCCGTCGAATAGACATGTTGCAACACCGGGTCGAGGCGTCCGCCAAAGCCGCCATGAATATGAAAGGATTGCTGTAGCCAGTGCCCCCCCAGCGGGCCCAGGCTCTGCACTCCGCCTCCCACCCCGTAGACCAGGTTGGTGTGCTCGCCCAGCGGTTGTTTCCAGTTGCGCTGGAGTCCGATCTCCAGCAGGTCGGTGCGCAGACTTCGATATTCGGGGGAGAGTGGTTCCCAGGCGCCACGTTGGGTCAACATGGAGTAACGGGTGGCCATCACCCACTGGTCAGCGCCCTGGGTGGCTACAAATTCTTGGCGAAGTTCGGCCGTCCAGCCGTCGTCGTCCGCTCTGGTCATTCCGGGCGCACGGTCGTTGGCCGGCACAATGGGGTTCAGCAGGCCCGGCATACTGTCGTTGACGTGGGATAGGGTGAAGCGCTTTTCCGCCGATCCTCCGCTGGCGATGGAATCGCGCAGGCTATGAGGTTGTTCAGGGGGCGCTTGCACCTGCACCTGCACCTGCGCCTGGGCGGGTCCGGTCAGTCCGGCCACCACGCCTACCACACTCAGGCCCAGGCAAACCCCGGCCTTGACCCGACCCGACGAGTCTGAGTGCCGCTCGGGCGCTGGCGGCACGTCGTTGCCTTCAATCTTCGGCCCATGGTGCCGAAAAGGTCGGATCGTTGAAGCTTTAACCAGGGGGGACATGGCCCTCATGAAACTCACTCTCTATGCTGTCGACTTGATCTGCCTCCAGTTTAGCCGGCCATGCAGCGGACAATTTTAACAGAAGATGACTTTTCAGGAATCTTTCAGAAGGCGCCGCTATTTTCGAGGCGGGTGCTGTAGCTGACCTGATAGCGCTCATTGGTAAGTCGCCCCTGGCCTTTGCGGGCGCCACGGCTGGCCAGGGTCAGGTGGTAGGTCGCCCTATCGTTGTCATCGTTGAAGGTCACTCGAAATTCGTGGACCGACTGGGTCAGGATCGTGGGCCGGGTTGCCTGAGGGTTCAGGGCAGGATTGTCGTTGATGCGGCTGCTCAGGTCGCTCAGGGGGGCCTGGTAGGGGGCGGACCCTCCCGGGCTGCAATATTGTTTGAACAACCGGCCGGGATTTGCCAGGGTGGCGTATACCACGACGTATCGGTCCCAGCGCGGTAGGGCCGTGGACGGGTTGATGGCAGCCGGGTCTTCCCAGTGGGTGAGGCTTGGCAACGAGTAGGCATCGCGTTCCACGCTGTCGCCTTCGGGCGAGTTCACGCGCCGGTCAATCACCGATAGTCCATGAATGTCTCCCTGGCGCAGGTCGGTTGCCAGCGAGGCCAGTACTCGCCGCGACTCCCCCTCCAGGCCGCTGCGCAAGTGAGTCAGGATAAAGGCTCGACTGCTCCACTCGAAAAGCTGAAAACAAGCCAGCAGTGCCAGGCTGAGTAGCATGGCCGAGAGGCTAACCTCAATCAGGCTGAAGCCTGCGCGTCTCACGGAGTCACCAGGCGTCCCAAATGGGCTTCCAATTTGCCGTGCCCGCTGCGGGCCGTGCCCGGGCTTTGATTGAACCAGGTCACGTGTACATCCATGGCATAGCTGGGTCTGGCGCAATCGGGCAACAACACGGCTTCCGAGGTAACCCGGTAGGTGAACTCGGTAGGCGCGGCTGCGTCGTGAGTATAGAGGGTGATGGTGTGATCCAGCGCAGCCACCTCAAAGGTTTGTTGGGCGATGCAGTCCTGCAAAATTTGGTCAGCGAGTTGCAATCCGGCACTCTGGTCTCCAGACTTGTCCGAACTCCACAGGATGCGCACAAAAAAACTGGCCATGACTACCATTAAAAGGGCCAGGACGCCAAGGGCCACCACCGTCTCCATCAAGGTCAATCCGCGTGCGTTCACGGGGTCCAGAAGAAGATTGGACCCAGTCCCAGCATGGCCCAGTCAAATTGATCTTCACAAGCGTTAGGGTCGAACAGGATCGTACCGTTGACCACATTGTCGAAGCCGATGGTTCCCTGGTCGCTGATCATGGATCCCACCAGGCGGAACGAAGAAGCCAGTTTGGTAAAGATATTCTGACCGCTGTACAGGATGCCGCCGAAGGTGAAGTCTCGGCGTGCCAATTCGTCATAGGGATTGGGCCAACTCATGTAGTTGATCAAAGTTTGGCCTTTGATGCGGGCATCCTGATAGTAAGCGCCCACCTGATTGACGGCGATGGCCTGCAGGCTATTGTAAATCGCGGGGGTATTGTAAGGCACCGGCTGACTGGCTGTCCCTGGCAGAAAGGGACTGATGTGTTCAAATTTAAAAGTTCCCTGGTCCACCGATTTGATGAACTCGCGTATCCGCAAGTGTTCCTCCAGGGTTACGTTGCCCGGCCCCATATCGCTTAGATAGTTGGCGATTCCCTGCATGGCCGTTACCGTGGAATGAGTTCCTCCTGAGTCCACATAATCGAAAGGCAGATTGTCCATGGGGGCGCCCCCCAAGGTGGCCCCACCGGCTGGGGGCCAGTTGCTGTCGGTGGTGGCTAACATGTCTTTGACGATCTGGCGGTAGGAGGTGCGGTCCATCAGTTGCTGAGCCAGCAAATTGGTGGCCATGGCTTGCAGGGCTGGCTTGCTGGCCGCAGTAAAATTGTTGAAGACGTTGATGCTGTTGGTGTCGGTTGGCCTGGTCGTCATGATGGCCAGGCCAAAGGCGTCGAAATCGCTCTTGACCATCGCAAACGGAGCCTGGTAGCTGCCACCAGGCACTTCGCTAAATACGGTGTGCCGGTCCGACACGACGGCCATTCCGTCGGTGCGGGTGGCCGACAGAAAGCTGTTCCCTTCCACCTTGATGTTGCCCCCCGAGGTCCCCGAACTCTTTACGAACAACTGGCCGCTGCCCACCAAGTCTCCATGCACTTCGAGATCGCCATTGACGGTAAAACGGTTGCGGGCGTTGGCTCCAACCGGCAGCCCGTCGGCGTCGTAGCCCAGACCCAGGCTGGCCCGAAAGGGCTGGGGTTGGCCGCCGGTAATGGTTCCAAAACCCGTAGGGTTGGTGGCTGGGGGTGGCACGTATCGCATGGCCGTGATATTTCCCGAGATGGTCAGATCGCCGTTTACGGTCACATTGCCTCGCGGCATGAACTGGTAGTCCTTGAGGGTGACTCCCGCCAACTGCCCGTTGATATAGGCCGCGACTGGATTTCCGCTGGTGTCGAAATGAAGGACACTGTCCGGCTGAGTGAAGCGATACTCGCCCGGTGCCAGAGTGGCGGTGGCGCCGCCTGGAACCGCCAGTTTGTCGGGTTTGAATTTGGCGTTGCCCACATTGGAGTTGGTTTGCAGTGTGGCGCTCAGGGCTGTGGAGGCGCTGGCCAGAGCTGCAGGGTTTGAGCTGAGCCCGGTGCCCGACGCACCTACCAGGTTACCGGAAGCATCAAAGGAAAGCTGGCTGTCAATGGAGATCTCTCCAGCCGACTGGGCCTGACCTTGAGGGACAAATTGGAGTTGGTTCGTCTTAGGCAGATAGATCTGCCCTTTGGCTCTGGCCGAATTGCCCCGCGGCACGATGCTTTTGAACTCCAGAGCATTGGAAGTGGTGGTGGGCGGCACCATGATGGCCAGATCTTTGCCGGCTACAATTGAGTTGGAGAGCACTGAACGGCGGGTCAATAGTACCTCGATACGGCGCCGGACTCCCTCGTAGTCACCGTCCACGGCTACCAAGGCACAGCGGGGAGGGATTTTCACCCTTGACCTGCACCAGACCGGTGGATTCTGTTCTCCCAGGCCTTGCAGGTTGTTGAGCATCCGGACGGTAAATCGCCCCCGAGTGGCCACCATGGTGGCTTCCACCAGGTTGCTGTTGACGTCGCTTCCGCTCTCCGTGGCTGTCAGTTGCGGCGCGTTCAAGCTGGCCGACATCGGTCCAATGCCCCAGTCCATCCGCTGTGACAATCTCGCTCTGGCGTAGTCAAGGCCACTGTAACAGGTGTTGAGCAATACCTGACGGCGTCGAAACTGTTCTCCGGATACGAAGTTTGAGCGCGTCAATACCACCAGGGAGGCGGACAGCATGGCCAGCAGGCCGGTCGCCATCAAAACCGTTACCAGGGCCAGTCCTCGAGGTTTTTTCTGCATGGAGTGAATCCCCCCGCCAAATCGCTTCTCTTACATTACCTCACTGGTGGGCAAAAAGCCTGCCGAAAGTGTACCAATCGGTTTGCTTGTTTTTATGGATTATTGTTTCATGGATTGGCCGTGCATGATTTAGAAGGAGGGTTGTTGTTTACCGATTGGTATGCGTCAGATGGGCTCGTGTCCCCGGGGATGAATTACGCGGGTGCGGTGGCCCAATTCTTGCGTCAGTCTCTCCTGGCCGTCTCCTTCAAGGCTCTCAAAGGCAACTCCACAGCGCTCCTCCAGGCCTCGCACCGTATAGGTCCAGACCACACGGCCCAGAGCTTGAACGGGACCGCTGCTCAACAAGATGGACACGGCAATCGAATCCCCTACTGTCAGGGGGCGCGAATCGTGCAGGGAGAGTCCACCGGCTGAGACCATCGAGGAGCGCTCACTCCCGTTAAGCACAATAGGGAAGGCTGCTTCCACTCGGGCGATGCGGCGTCGCTCGGCACCGGCGTAGTCGGCCTGGAGGCACACCCGATTGCGGCCATCGCGCTTGGCCTGATACAGGGCGCTGTCGGCTCGACTCAAGAGGAGATGCATCATCTCCTCATCGCTAAAGAGCCCCTTGTGTTCTATGGATGCAGGAGTCTCGTACCAGGAAACTCCAATGCTGATGGTGACGCCGCAATGCTTCTGCACTCCCTTGCGCAGCTTGTCGGCCACCAGTCGGGCTCCTTCGGGGTCGGTGGAAGGCAGGACTACCACAAATTCTTCTCCTCCAAAACGAGCCACTACGTCGCCCTTGCGGGTCATTCCAAAGATGAACTTGGCTACCTGACGAAGAATGCGATCGCCTTCGATGTGACCGAGACGGTCGTTGACAAGTTTGAAATGGTCGACATCGATCATCAGGCAACAGAGCACGGGAGGGCCAGGCCGCGAGAACTGGTTGACGTGCTGGCGCATGGATTCAAAGAGATAGCGCCGCGAAAATACGCCGGTCAGTTCGTCGCGCATCACCTTTTCGCGCAGTTCGACCTGAAATCGGTAGAAGCTGACTTGAGTTGCCACGCGCGCCCCCAAAATAGCTGTGGAACAAGGCTGGGCCACCACGTCGTTGGCGCCGGCATCAAGCGCGGCTACCACCTGGTCGTCGTCTAAAGGTTGGGGGCTGTGCAGCAGCAACGGAACAGTCCGGGTCAACTCGTCACTCTTGAATTCCTTCAGGGCGTCTAATCCCTGACTGACATCCAGCAAAATCACGGAGGGGTCCCAGGCGTGGGCCAGCGAAATACCCTGCGGCACGTCGGTCGCTCTCTCGATCTCAAATCCGTCGGCGGCCAGGGAAACTGCTGGCTGGTCAAAGGCGCACCCCACCAACAGCACTCTACCTTGACGCAGACTCACAGGCGTGTAGTTGCTCGCCAGTGGCGGAAATCCCTGTGGCTCAGGGGGAGGTCAGGGCAGGCCGCCCTACAATCAGTACGGGGCATGGAGCCAGCCGGGCCAGCTTCTCGGCCACACTGCCCAGCAAAAAACGGCTTATCCCGCTGCGGCCGTGGGAGGTCACCACGATCAGGTCAGCCCTCTGTTGCACAGCGGCCGTCCTGATACTTTCTGCGGCGCTGGCGCCATGAACGAGGTGAGTGGTAACTTCCAGGCCCGACTCTCGCACCGCCGAAGCTGTTTGTTCCAAATAGTGCTCGCCGTTGCGTCCTTCCTTTTCAAAGATTTCATAGATGACGGGGAATTTCGCGGGATTCTCCACGATCGACTCCGGTACGTCCTGGTTGCGCACCAGGGCGATTTTGGCACCACTCAGTTTGGCCAGGTAGGTGGCAGACTCCAGGGCGCGTTCGGCAATTTGAGATCCGTCGAGGGGTACCATTATGGTTGAGAACATCAAGCCTCCTTGGCGTCTGGCGCCACTGGTTCTGCTTCCCGCACCAGCAGGACCGGGCAACTGGCATGGCGGGAAACTTTTTCGGCCACGCTGCCCAGCAGCCACCGGCTTAAACCGTCCCGTGCGTGGGAGTTCATCACGATCAGCGAGCTGCCCAGTTCTTGGGCACGGGCCACAATGCTTTTGCCCGGACTTCCCGAGACATATTCCAGGCGCAACGGCACCTTCAGGCGCGACTCCAGTTGGCGCAGATACTCCATACAGTGGGCTTCCTGTTCGTGTTGATATGCGTGGAGATGTTCCAGGTCTTGAACGCTCCAGACATCGGGGCGCATGCCCACCCGTAAAAGCACCAACTCTGCCTGGTGGAGTTGGGCCAGGTTGAGGGCCCAGGGAAGTGCTTGTTCGGCAATGATGGAGCCGTCCAGGGGGACGAGTATGGACGTAATTTTGACAGACATCTCAGCCTCAATTCGTACTTTTGCTCGTCTGCGGTTGGGGGGAGCCGAACATCGTGTAGCTCTTGAATCCGCCCGCCAGGTTGGTCGCGGCAAAGCCCTTCTGGAGCAAGATGCGGGTGGCCAGATAGCCGCGCATACCTACCTGGCAGTAGGCCAGGATGGGCCGGTCGGTAGGTAGATCGCTCAGGCGCGACCTCAGTTCGTCGAGGGGGATGTTTGCCGCCCCCACAATATGCCCGCGAGCGTATTCGCTCGAGGTGCGCACATCCAACAGAAAGTGGTCCCAGGCTATGTTCTCGGGACTGACCTGAGGATGCTGTCCGCGAATCTTGTTGGCGGCCACAAAGCCGGCCATGTTGACCGGATCTTTGGCGGAACCATAAGGGGGGGCGTAACAAAGCTCGGACTCCTCCAGGTCAAAGACGGTCAATCCGGCCTGGATGGCCATGGCTAGAACATCAATTCGCTTGTCCACTCCGTCCCGGCCTATCGCCTGGGCCCCCAGGACCTTGCCCGTTTCGGGTTCAAACAGTAACTTGAGAGTCAGGGGATTGGCTCCGGGATAGTAGCCAGCATGCTGATTGGCGTGGACGTAGATCTTGTCGTAGGGGATTTTGTGGGTATTTAAAGCCTTTTCCGAAGCGCCAGTGGCTGCAGCTGTCATGTCGAAGACAGCCACCACCGAGGTGCCCTGGGTGCCTCGGAATTTTACCGGCAGGCCGGCGATAGAGTCGGCGGCCAGACGACCCTGGCGGTTGGCAGGGCCGGCCAGCGGGATCTGGGTGGCCCGAGAGGTAACAAAGTCCGTCACTTCCACCAGGTCCCCGACGGCGTAGATGTCCCGGTCCGAGGTGCGCATTTGTTCGTCGACCTGCACACCACCACGGGGTCCCACCGACAGCCCTGCCTGCATGGCCAAGCCGTTTTCGGGGCGCACCCCAACGCCCAGAATGACTACGTCGGTGGTACCGGTCAGGCCTGATTTGAGATGCACCTTAAGCCCCTGGTCGGTGCGTTCGATCGTTTCCAGCGAGTCGCCCAGGTGAAGGGTGACCTGTTCCCGCTTGAGCACTTCTTGGAGGGGAGTGGTCATTTCTCGATCCATGGGGGGCAACAACTGGTCGCTTAATTCTACCAGCGTAACCTGCAGGTTGCGGTGACGCAGGTTCTCTACCATTTCCAGGCCGATAAAACCCGCCCCAACCACTACTGCCGAATTGGCCCCCGCCAGCGCCTGCAAAATGCGGTCGCTATCCTGCATCGAGCGCAGGCTGAAGACGCCCTCCAGATCGAGGCCCGCGATGGGGGGGCGTATGGGGGCGGCGCCGGTGGCCAGGATCAGCTTATCATAGCTTTCCACATAGACTTGCTCGTTGGTCAGATTCCGAATCTGCACGTTTTTTTGGGCCCGGTCGATCAACTCCACCTGGCTGAGGGTGCGCACGTCCAGTTTGAAACGACTGCGCAACCCCTCTGGAGTCGTGATAAGCAATTGCTCGCGCTGGGAAATTACACCACCCAGGTAGTATGGGAGCCCACAGTTGGCAAAGCTGACATCCGGGCCTCGCTCGATGACGATGATCTCGGCATCTTCCATTTGGCGGCGCAGGCGAGTGGCGGCCGAGGCGCCACCGGCCACCCCTCCGACGATGATGACTTTCATGTTGGACCTCTCTCGATCGGGTTGATTTTAAGTATGCTCGATGGGGTAATTTTGCACACTGACAAAGATCAGGTCCACTCACGGTGGTTGGAGAATCTCGATCACCTGTCCCAGACTTTCCCGGCCGTCCTTGCAGACGGCGGCCACGGCCCAGCGGCCTGGCTGAATCTCTATGGATTCCTGTTCACCGGGCACAATTTGCGCCAACTTCCATTGTGGGCCGTCGGCCCGGTACAAAGTCCAGGCGCGCAACGGGGTATCGTCTTGATGCCAGAGCCACAGCCTGGTTCCCTTCAATTCTAAGTCCGGCGGGCTCACTTCGTGGTCACTCGCACGAGCCAGCGGGGGGGTGAGCACTACCTGTGCAATTTGACGGGCCAGCAGGTCGCGACCTACATTCAGGCGGCCTTCCAGCAGCGGCGCAATGCTCCATAGGATAAATCCCCGGGCCCCGCCCTCACGATGGTTTTGCAGCATAGCAAACTGCTGGCGATACTCGTCCAGGCTCCACTCAGGCTTGCTGCCCAAAGCGGCCAGATTGATCCCCGCAAAAATGTAGCGTCCTTGCCTGGCGTGATCGGTCCACCATCGGAGTAAAATTGGGAAAGCCTGCGCCTGGCGGGTGGTGGGCCAGTAAAGTTGGGGGGCCAGGTAGTCCACCCAGCCTCGGTCCATCCACAGTTGGGTGTCGGCGTAGAGTTTTTCGTACTGATCGAGGCCCGAAATCTGGGCGGGTTTTTCGGGTGCCGGGATCCCAAAGGGGGAGATGCCGAAGCGAACGTATTCCTTTTCCTCCTGAATCGCCTGGGAAACTTCCTGGATGGCCAGATTGACCTGCTCTCGCCGCCAGTCGCCCCGGCTAAGGGGACCCTCTCCAGCCTTGTAGGCGTCCCAGTTGGACTGGTCGGGAAATTCCAGTTCTCCGTCGGGGTAGGGATAGAAATAGTCGTCAAAATGCAGCCCGTCGATGTCGTAACGCTGGCTCAGGTCCCGGCACACGGACAGCAGGCGCTGGCGAACCACCGGTGCCGAGGGATCCATCCAGAGCAGTTGGCCGTAAGTATGAACCTGGTCGGGGTGTTCGATGGCCAGGTGGGGGGCCACCTGGTGGGCGGTGGCTGGAGGTACGGCCTGGGCCCGGTAGGGGTTTAACCAGGCATGAACCTCGATATTTCGCCGATGGGCTGCCTCGATCAGAAACTCCAGTGGGTCAAATCCCGGGTCGGCCCCCTGGGCCCCGCTTAAGAATCGAGACCATGGCTCCAGCTCGGAGCGATAGAGCGCGTCCCCCTCGGGTCGAACCTGGAAGAAAATCGCATTCAGTCGAGCTTCTTGCAACCTATCCAGGATCATAAGCAATTCTTTTTGCTGGGCCTCCATGGGGAGGGCAGCCTGGCTGGGCCAGTTGAGATTGGCCACCGAGGCTACCCATGCCCCGCGCAGTTCACGTTGGTGAGCCACCAAGACCAGCTCTCCAGTTTGGCTGAAGCCAGGCCCGGTCAGACAGAGGGCCAGTAGCAGTCGCGAAACCCAGCCGGTCAAATTCATGAGCCTATGCTTTCACAAGGTGCATCGCGACCCTGCACAAAGTAACTTACTTACTTCCACCTGGTTTGTGGCAGGTGTGACTATGAAATACGGAGCGAGCAACGCCATCAAAGCCAGGCGCCACGAAGTCCATTTCCTCAGCGGCGGAATATCGTGCGCTGGCTGGCACTACCCGGCTGCCGGCGAGTGCTGCATCGTGATGGGGCACGGCCTGGGTGGCATTCGGGAGAGCGGCCTGGCCGCTTATGCTGAACGCTTTGCCCAGGCCGGGTTTGTCTGCCTGGTCTTTGACTATCGCCACTTTGGTGACTCCCAAGGCGAGCCCCGCCAGTTGGGGTCGATTCCCCGTCAGTTGGAGGATTGGCGCTCGGCCATCCAGTTTGCGCGGCAACTCCCCGGCGTCCGCAAGGTGGTCTTGTGGGGGACCTCCTTTTCCGGCGGCCATGTAGTGGTCGCCGCCTCTCGTGACCCAGAAGTGGCGGCTGTCATTGCGCAGAATCCCATGCTGGATGGGCGCTCCGCTTTTGTGCAGGCGGCCGGCCGCGTAGGGCCCTGGATGGTGCTCCGCACCGTCGCTGTCGCTCTGCTGGACAGTTTTGGAGCCCTGCTCGGCCGATTGCCGAGGCTTCTTCCAGTTGCAGCTCCGCCCGGTTCGCTGGGGTTTCTCACCGCCCCCGACTCGCTGCCCGGCTATCTGGCCCTCTCCCCGGCCTACGCGCGCAACGAGCTGGCCGCTCGCCTGGCTCTCACTACCGCCTCCTACCGACCGATCCACTGCGCTCACCTTGTCCGGTGCCCGGTGCTGTTGCAGATTTGTGAGCGGGATTCGGTGGCTCCACCGGCAGCAGCCCTGGCCACCGCACAAATCCTGGGCCCGCGGGGCAGGGTTGAGAGCTATCCCATTGGCCATTTTGACATCTACTTCGGAGATCACTTCGAGCGGGCGGTCGGCGATCAAATCCATTTTTTGAGGCACTGTCTGAGCTGAAGCGATTCTTTCAGATCCTTTTCAGCGCATTCTCTTAGACTGACCCCATTGTGGAGAAGATCGATTTACCGCAGCGGTTGCGTGAGGCCTACCTGGCCTATCGGCTCAATCAGTCCGAGCTGGCCCATCTGGTGGGGCGCCTCCACAAAGGCGAATCTCCCGAGGCTTTGGAAGACACCTTTACCCAGTTCGCCCGGCGCGATGTAGACTGGCGCCTGCAGTCCCCCGACTCGTTAGCGGAGGCCCTGGGCTACCTGGGCCTCGACCAGGAGCTTGCTCAGCTGCGCCCCGATCAGGTCTGGACCGGATATCAACGGGCTCTCTACCGCCGCCTTTCGCAGCCCGAGTTTGACGCCCCCCCGACGGCATCAGCGGCGGCCGCCGCCGGCCATCCTCTGCTGGCCGAGACGCTAGGCGCTGGCCTGGATGAGTGGGATCGTGACCATGACACGCATTTGACCGCCCGCGAAATCGACTGTGCCATGGTTGGCGAAACAGACCCGGCCCGGGCCGCTACTCTGGCTTTGGTAAGGCGCTATCAAAGGGCCCTCGAGAGTTGCTCTCCCGCCGACGGGACAGGCTTGACCTGGGCCGATTTGCACGTTTTTGCTCGGCAGGGAATTTCGGGCCTTCCCACATATACGGCTACCATCAATCAGACCTTTCAGGAGTATTTTGAACTGGCCGGCCAGATGCAGCCGGCCAGACCGCTGGCCCAAGAGGCCGTTCGGCCCGACGCTATCCATCAGGGGGTGGGCGGTACCTGCGTTATGCTGTCCACAGCTGTGGGCACCTCGGCGGAGCAACTGCGGGGCATGCTGCGAGACAATGGAGACGCCTCTTTTACGATTCGGTTTGCTGACGGGGAAGAGGAAATCGTCTCGGATTTGAGTCAGGCCGAGCGCCTCTATCATTCCCGCGGGGATGGTCAGGACCGCTGGCCGGGTTTGTTGGAGATGGCCATGGCTCAGCGCCTCTTTCGAGAGAAACGTCCCCAAGATGGCAGCCTGCGTTCGGCCATCGACGGCATCGAGGCTCACGAGGCCATGTTGGCCCTGACTGGCAAAGACGCCAACAAAGTGAGCCTGGATGAACTGACCTTGGAGCAGACCCGCCACTTGCTGGCCCGGGCCGCCGGCCAGTCAGGGCCGGTCATTTGCGCTACTCGCCCTGAGGCATTGAGCGACTTTATCTCCGTTGAGGAACTCCACAACGGCCTGGTCAATGGACATTGCTACGCGGTGGTCGATTTTGACGCCGAAAACGACCAGGTCATTTTGCAAAACCCCTGGCACCACGGCGAGTGGAGATTTCAAGCGGACGGCAAGGATGAGGGACGCTTCGCCATTCCTACCACCGAGTTTTACTGCAGTTATCGCTGGCTGGCCACCCCCCAGGCCTCCTCATGAAAATTGCTTATCATGGGGGGATTGTGTTGCTGCTCTTGAGTTTTAGCGCCTGGCCCCAAACCCCACCGGGCGAAATCATCCCCACCTCGCAAATCGAGTCTGTCCGCCAACAACATGACCCGCTTTTTCTGGATGTGCGAACGGCCGAAGAAATTCGCACGCTGGGGACGTTACCGGGCTACACTAACATACCTATCGATGAACTGGAAAAGCGTCTCGACGAGTTGCCCAAAGGTAGACCGATATTGACCGCCTGAAACGGCGGCCGAAGAGCCGCGCGTGCCGCGGAGATTTTGCGAGCGAACGGGTTTCAGGTGCTGGGTGCCTGTGGTCTGAATGACTACCAGGGGGAACGCGAATTTCCTGAGGCCTCGCCTTGAGGGTTTAGGCCCAGCTCAAGCAGGCGTTGTTTCCAGTGTTCGAAAATCTTTTTGCGGCTGGAATGATGCCACACAATCCAGGGCAGCCCCAGTAGAGGCAGGGGAAGATAGGCCGCCAGTCCGGTGATCAGGCTGGCTCCCCAGATCGAGAGCCAGGCGCCTATTTCTCTGCGGTTTTGTAGAGAGGTGACATTGTGGCTTCGCCCCTTTACATTCCACCGCTCAACCCTCTGGCTCACCCAGGCGTTCAATTGTTGGCGCTGATGCTGCAGCCATTCTGTCAGGTTCGCATCGTTGACCAGGCTCAGACCACTTAGATCAAGCTTGCGCTGGGAAGCGTCGAAGATCAAGCAGAGGCCGGGCAGTTCAGGCCAATCCACGGAAACATTTTGGACCACCACGCCGTGATGGACGGCGATGATTCGCGACGGCTGACCGGATTGGGCCAGCAGGAAAGCCGCCTGGGACACTCGGTAACCGGCGCATGACTTGAGGCGAGCCACCTGACCGGCCACTCTCCAGGGCATCCACCAACGCAGACTCTCTACGCCATCTTCCAGTTCGCGCCAGTAAGTATGCTCGCTATTGGGTCGCAAAATCGTTTTGGTGCCTGCATCGGGGCGAAATATGGCCAGCCCCGGTTGGTCCGCCTGGCGGGCCTTCAGTTGCTCGGCCAGATGGTAGCCTTTGCGCAGCCAACCGGCGGGCTTTGGGGCGGTATAAAAGTGATTTTCGGGTTGCACGATATAGCCGTTAATTTTCAAGGGGACGGGGCAGAAGCGGGCCCGCTGTTCCAGCCAAAATAGCTCTCGCTGAAGCTGTGGCGCCTTGCCTCGTCGACCCCAGGTCCAGCCGTGTTTGGTTGGCGTGGCGGCCCCCCAGATCGGGTCCAATCGCTGCAGGGGCACGGGGAGCGGTTCCACCATCGGTGAGCTGAGGCGCAATTCCAGCACCACGCGGTTGACTTCCAGTTTGATACTGATTGCGCTGGCCGCTGAGGCGACCGCCCCCTGCACCAAGAGCAGCACGGCCAGGGCAGGTTCTTCCAGAGAAAACTGGCCCAGCAGGGAATCTTGCCTGGATTGGTCCAGCGTAAAGGTTCCGCTGGAGTGAAATACGGGTTGCATATCGCCGGTTAGTATAGCATTGGCCTGTTGGGCTGGCAAAAAAAAAAGAAGCCAGACCGATTCGGCCTGGCCCACAACGATGTTAGGGAGCAAATCACTCAACACGGCCTCGTTGGAGGCGCGTTTCGCATGCTTAGAATAGCCTTAGGGGCTTACCAATTCGTTGGATCATGGGGCAGATTGTTAGCAGTTTGTTGACGGTTTGGGCCAAGTTTGCGAGCAAATCGCGGGCCAACCTGCATCTCTTTCCCAAGCAGCGTCCAAACGGCAACTTGATGTCAAACATCCGGCTCAGCCAACAGGATAGGTTGATACGGATGAAGCTCAACCCTACGCCACCCTCCCAGGATTTTTTCACGCGCCTGGGCAGCAAGGTTATCGACAAGGATTTTGGCACAGATCTGCCCCAGGGCGATCGCGACACACTCGTGCTCTCTACCAGCGCGGGCGCGGTGGCGGGCGCGGCCATCGGAACTTACATCGGATTTCAGTCTCAGGGAGGGAATCGCATTAACGAGGTCTGGCAGCGCCACGGCATCGAGCATCCCAAGTTGACTGGCTATTCTCATTCGGCCGTGCCCGACTACGATCGGGACTGCCACTATGAAGGTTCGGGAGAAAATCGCAAAGAAGTATGCACCACCACCCTGGAGGGTTGGTGGCACCGCTACTCTCCTGATATCCGCCGCGACCAGGTAGGCGAGTATAACGCTCCCGTCTTCAAAAATAGCAACTGGGCCGAACCTCTTCTGGGAGGTTTTCTGGGCGCCGTAGGGGGCGGACTGTTGGGCCTGGGTATTGGAGTTGGCGTCAATGCCCTGAAGCGCAGCCTTAACCACGGATCTCAAGATGTGGTAGAAATGTCGCCGAAAAAGCACGATGATCTGGCCAAAACGGCGGGATATCTGACTTTGGGTGGAGTCGCTCTGGGTGCGCTGGGCGGGGGCATTTTGGGTCATGTGGCCGGTGTCATCGAGCAAGGCCAGAAAGAAGTCCATACCCGCGACTGGATGGGGCCCGTATTGCAGCGCACTCGCCTGGGTGAAATTCCGGCCGACTACTACGAGCACAATATCGGGTTGGGTTTTCCCGGTCTTGGCATTGGCTTTGGCAAGGGCGGCAGCCAGTCCGTTTACCGCGACGTGCCCCTCTACAACAACGACGGTACACCGCAAATGCAGCGCGTACAACACACCTTCGACACGGGGCGCTATGGCGCCGTCAGCGGAGCTATCTTGGGGGGCCTGATCGGCGGCGGGGTGGGTCTGGCGGCCGGCGTCGCCAGCGGCACACTGCTCAAAATGCTGGTGAGCAGCCCCCCGGATAAGCCCACGAAGTAGCCGCAATGGTAAAAGAATTTTTGAATGGCTTCCTGTCGCTGGTTCATGGTAGGGGAGACCAGTGGGCCTTTCAAGAGCGTCGCAAAGGCTTGATTCGCCTGCGCTGCAGCTACAAATGCCTGTTTTCCAGCGACGGCGAACGCATCCCCGGAACCATCACCGATCTGGGCGAAGGTGGGCTGGCTCTGACCACTTCCCAGGCACTCTCGGTGGGCCAGAAGGTGAAAGTTTTCTGCCCTTTCATCGATCTAGATGGGCCTTGCGGCGCCGTGGAAAGCCTGGTTTGCTGGACCCGCACCTTGGGAGGTCTGCACAACACCGGCCTGAGCTACACCGTCTCGCCTGACTCCTGGGTGTCGTCCATTTTGCAATTGCTGGGTTTTCCGGGCCAGGGCGGCCAATCCAAGCGGCGCTGGGTCAGAGCCGAGTGCGCACTGCCCGCCCGCATCGGCGAGCAGACCGTGCAGGTTCACAATTTGGGGGTGGGGGGCGCACTCATCGAGTCGACTCAACCCGTTCTGGATGGGCGGGCCCATATCGTGATCGGTCCCTACCTGAAATTGGAGCCCCTCAAGGTGGATGGAATCGTCACCCATTTGCGCAACGAAGCGCTGCATGGATTTGAGTTTTGCGACCTGAGCCAGGCTCAACTTAAATTACTCGGCCTTTACCTCAAGGCTCTACTGCGCCGCTCCCTCTAAAAGCTGGCGGCGGCCTCGTCCAGGCTGTTCAGAGGGGGAAAGAGGGGGCCAGCCAGAGTCAGGTAGTGTGCCGCCGCCCCTGTGGCTTTGACCAGTCGCAAGCCGCCTCCACCGTCACTGAGTCGCTTGAAATGCCCCACCAGGCAACCGAGCCCGGGCATAGACAGGGAAACCAGACGTGAGCACTCCAGGATGACTTTCGATGCCCCCGAAAGGGCGCCATCGAGCAAAGCGATATCAGCCTCGTCGTAGAGCGAGCCTAGCATCTCCACCACTCGAAAATCGCCGTGCCGGGCCGGCCAGACCCACAGTTTTTGGGCCGGGATCGGTTCCAGGGCCTGATCGCCTCGCACACAATGGACTCGCGCGGCTTCTTCGTTTTCGGCCACCGCTACCGTCATTTCATAGCGCTCCTTGAGCAGGGCCCACAGTTTGTGAGTTAACGAGCACAGAAAGAGATTGCCTCCGCAAACCTGAACTCGAGCCAGGTTGGAGAGCAGCGCCTGGGCGCAGGTAAGGTCGAGAAATTCCAGATTTTCGCAGTTGACGATAATCCACCGATATCCATGGCCGATGACGCCGGAAATCGCCTGTTCCAGTTTGTCGGCCTCCTCCTGGCTGGAAAAATCGCCCTGCAACTGGATGACGCCGATGTAGTTGTCAAGCTGACGGGTGGAGATCATTGGCCTGCTTTCCCCGCCCGTGTCTGACTGACCTACCGGTAACAAGCGGGACATGATCTGGACAAATGGGTCTGCTATAGGTGATGAACACACATAGATATACAGAGGAAATGACCGTGAAACTCCAACCCCGCAACAACACCCCTTATCAACAACTCAAATCGTCCAAGTTGGGAACGATTGTCCGCGAGAACAAAATCGTGACCGGCCTGGCCACGGCCGCCACTGGTGTGGTATTGGCCGGAGGGGCAGCCCAGTCGCAGGCCTTCGCCCAGGTGGCTCAGTACGGCATCGCCCCCGCCGTTGGCGTAGGTGTGGCTACCGTTTCGGCCCTGATGGCCCACGATGCCGTGGTCAACGACTTTTCCGAGCGGCCCCTGCTGGGCGCTGCCAAACTGGCCACCGGCGTGGTCGGAACCTTGGGCGGAGCGCAGGTGGTGGGTCTGGCCTATGACATCCCGGGCCTGGACCGGGCTCTCAGCACTCCCCTGGGCAAGGTTTTCGAAAACGGGCAGGCCGTTCTGGGAGCCGGCGTGGTGGGCGGCGGTCTGGCCGCCGGGAAATTTGCCCTGGATAAGTTCTCCAAGGCCGCCGAAGTCAGCGAGTATCGCTCTCGTAATCTGGCTTTGGGTGCCGTAGCCACGGCCACGTCAGCCACCGCCCTCTTAGGGGGAGCCGAGCTGATCGGCCGCAATTTTGAGGTGCCGGTCATGGACCAGGCCCTTACCGGTACCGTCCGCGCCCTCTCCAGTGGCGGCGTGGGGTCGGTGTTGGGCGGAACGCTGCTGGCGGCCGGCGCGGCCCAGTTGGGCAACGAGGCAATTGCCAACTTCCGTAAGGGAGGCAATGATCTGATCACGGTTGCCGAGGGCATGGGAGCGGTCAGCGCAGGTTTGGGGGGCATCCAACTGGCCGGTCATGGTTTTGGACTCAAGGCCACCGAGGGTTTGCTCACGGAGCACGCTCCCCTGGTTGCTTCCGCCGCCTTGAGCGGGTTGGGGCTGGCGGCTACCCGCACCAGTCTCAACAGCATCAAGCAGTCTGGCCTAAAGCCTCTGAATAGCTTGGGTATGGCCGCCGGTGTGGCCATGATTCCCGGTGGCCTGGCTGCTGCCAGCGCTTCCTTGGGGTGGAATCAGGCGGCTGAAACCTTGGGTCGAGGTGCAGGCGCGCTGGCCGGCCTGGGTCTGGGTGTTTCCAGCTATGCGTTAGGCCGTCGCGCTTTCGAGGAAGGTCAGCAAGGTAAGTTGATCAACGCCGCCGGCTACGGCCTGGGGGCCACCGCCAGCGCCACCGCAAGTCTGGCCGTCGTGGGCGAATCACTCAACGTGCCCGTACTCAAGCAGGCCTCGCGCAAGATTCTCTCCTCCACCCTCGAGCCCCTGATGGATCACGTGCTTGAGCCGTCGGCCCGATTCCTCTTCAATCATCCGGTGGCCGGCGGCGCAGCCCTGGCCGTGGGTGTAGGTGGATACCTGTATGCCCGCTATCGGGCCTCGAAATCGGACCAGTAGTTACAGGAACGAGGCAGCGTATCCGGCCGCCCCAGCCAGCGCCATGGTGGGCAAGATGCCCAGGCGCTGGCTGGACACCAGGGCCGCCGCGGCCACGGTGATGGCCCAGCAGATGCCGTCAACATTGGTGGAGCGCGCCACCAGCGTGGCCGAAGCCAGCATGGTTCCCACCGCGAAGGGGCGGGTGGTTCGTTCCATCAGTTCGCGCCAGCGCGACTGACGCAACCGAGTCCAACTGCCGCGAACGGCCAGCACCAACGCGCTGCTGGGTCCAAACATGCCCAATACGGCAGCCAGGGCGCCGGGAATTCCGGCCGCCTGAAATCCCACCAGGGCCACCACCATCATGCTCGGTCCGGGCGTTACCTGGGTGAGTGCGTAGAAGTCCACAAATTGCTTATCACTGAGCCAGGCTTGTTCGAGCACAGCCTGGCGCTGCAGTTCTGGAATGATGGCCGAGCCGCCGCCCAGGGCCAACAGTGAAAGCCCGGCAAAAAGTGCCAGCACTTTCCACACAATCATGGCCTCCGCCTCAGCAGTAGCGATACGGTCAACACCAACGGCACCACCAGCAACATGTGCAGTCGAGCTACAGCCAGCAACACAAAGACCAGCAAGGCCACCAATACCAGCGACCGGTCGCGCAGATGCTTCCGGGCCATCTGCAGCCCCGTGCCCAGAGCCACGCCGGCCGCGCCTGCTCCCAGCCCTTGAAAGATGCCGGCCAGGCGCGGCCCCTGCTCGATTCGGCCATAGGCAACGCCCAGCCCCAGCACCAGCAAAAAGGGCACGGTGGTCAGGCCCAACAAGGCGGCCACGGCGCCGGCTACTCCGGCCATCTCCGAGCCTAAGAAAACCGCCATATTGAGGGTGTTGGCACCGGGCAATAACTGGCACACAGCCAGGGCCTGGGCAAACTCGTCCTCGCTCAACCACTGTCTGCGCTTGACGGTTTCGTCGCGAATCCAGGCCATGGTGGCACCTCCAACGCTGAGCACAGAGATGCGAACGAAGGCCACAAAGATGCTGGCCAGACCAGGCCTGGGGGACAACTTACAGGGACGAGGGCTTGGACTGCGCCCAGTCGGCTTCGAAGGTGTGGGCCAGACCCGACACGGGCAGGGGGTGCTCGACAATCACGCCCAGTTCGCGGCGCAATTCAAAACAGCTCTTGTCCAGATTCTGCGAGCCTACCAGGGCCCGCTGCCCATCGACCAGCACCAGTTTGGCGTGCATTTTGGGCTTCTTGATTTCGCGCACCTGAGCTCCCTTGCTCATCAGCGTTCGCAGCGAGGCCGAGTTTTCGACGATATCCCATTCGGAAAGGCCCTTCAGGCCACTGCTCAAGAAGCGAACCTTGACTCCGCGAGCCAGCGCATTGACTAGATGGTCTACGATGCACGAGTCCACCAGTTTGGGATTTTCGATACAGATCTCGCTGTGGGCGTTGTCGATCAATTGGCTTATGTGGCGGCGCGAATTGCCTTCGGCGGCCTGGCTCCAGACCAGTCGATTGGGAACGAAGTCGGTGCGATGCCAGTCGGCTTCAAAGCCGGCCACTACTTCTTCCACTTCCTGGGGATTGCGGCAGACGACGGCATAGCCGCGGGTTTTCGTAAAATACTTGTCGGCAAGGTTGAAGGTGCAGATAAAGGCCAGGTCGTCCACCACCATCGACTTCTCGTGAGTCACATAGAAGGCCGGATTGGTCCATTCTACAGCCACGTCGCCCTTTTGCAGGGTCTCAAAGGCTTCATCGTTGGCGCGTGAGCCATCGGAACGGTTGGGGTTGAGCAGTACCTTCACCTCGACACCGCGGCGACGAGCTTCTATCAGGCTATTCAGAATCGGCTCGCAGGTCAACTTGAACATCTTGACGCAAATTCGTCGGCGGGCCGAGGAAATCACTTCCAGGATACTGCCCAGGCCAGCTTCCGGCATGGTCATTACGGCATGATCCTGAGCCGGAACGGCACGCAATTCGGCTCGCTGCGGGGCGCGCAGAGCAACCGAATCGTCGAGATATGAAAGTCGCAGAGCCTGGCTGTCCACTGGATAAAGATCCCTCCGGCAGTCTTTGCACCAGCATAAAGTCTGGCGGCCCAGCAGGGATTTCAATTCTGTTACCAGTTGGTCAGCACGCTCTCATCAGCCTCGTTGGTACTGTCGGGTGGCCAGCGGCAGGGCTTCAAACTCCAGAGCTTCGCAGTGTCGCACCGTCTCCTCGGCCCATTCCCAGCAGGCCACGTGGGCAAAGTCCTGGTCGTTGCGCAGCGGATGCCCCTGGTCGTCTTGATATTCGCTGCGGAAATGGGCTCCGCACGACTCCTCGCGATGCAAAGCGTCCAGACACATCAATCGGCCCAGTTGCAAGAAGTCATAGAGGCGGCCGGCCCGCTCCAATTCGCCATTGATTGTGCCCGAACCGCCAGAAATCTGCAGTTGCGCGTCGAAATCGGCGCTCAACTCCTCGATTTCACCCAAGGCCCGCCTCAACCCTTGTGCCGAACGGCACAAACCAACCCCTTTCAGGAGAACATCTCCCAGGCGCCTATGCAGATCGGGCACGCTCCATTTGCCCCGTCGATGTAACCAGTCTTCACTCAGTCGCCTGCAGTCTTGGGCGCACTCGGCAAACTGCGGGTGCTGGGCGTCGGCCGTCGAGGGGCCCAGGCAGGCAAGTTCGTGCGTCAGAGTACGGGGCAGCACGAAGCTGCCATCGACCATGGTCTGCAGCAACGAATTGGCGCCCAACCGATTGGCTCCGTGGTCGGCGCAGTTGGCCTCGCCGACGGCAAAGAGGCCCTCAAGCGTGGTCCGCAGATGGTAGTCGACCCAGAGGCCGCCCATGGTGAAATGCGGCGCAGGAGAGATTTGCATGGGAATTCGCTCGGGGTTGTCTCCCGATATCTCTTCGTAGAGGGCGAACAGATTCTTGTAGCGGTCTTGCAAGGTGGTCCGCCCCACCCGTTGCATGGCCTGGGCAAAATCCAGATAGACAGCCCGGCCGTCCGGGCCCACCCCTCGCTCCGCCTCGACGATAGTTCGGATGGCTCGCGAAGCCACGTCTCGGGGCACCAGGTTGCCAAAGGCCGGATAGAGTCGTTCTAAGAAATAGTCACGCTGGTCTTCCGGGATGCTTTCTGGGCGACGTTTTTCGTCCCCTTGAAGGGGCACCCAAACGCGTCCATCATTGCGCAGACTTTCGCTCATCAGGGTCAATTTGCATTGGGCCGCGTTGAGCGGCGGGATGCAGGTCGGATGAAACTGGGTAAAACAGGGATTGGCCATCCAGGCGCCCCGACGGTGACAGCGCCAGATTGCTGTGGCATTTGAATTGAGAGCGTTGGTGGAGAGTCGAAAAACCGAAGAGTAGCCGCCCGTGGCGATGACCACCGCGTCGGCCGCGTAGCTTTCCAAGTCGCCGTTGATCAAATTGCGCGCGATCACGCCCACGGCCCGCCCCTGCACCACCACCAGATCGAGCATCTCTCGTCGAGTCAGCACTCGAACCTGACCGGCCTGCACCTGCCGCAGCAGGGAGCCGTGAACTCCCAGCAGCAATTGTTGACCGGTCTGCCCGCGCGCATAAAAGGTGCGCGAAACCTGCACCCCGCCAAAGCTTCGATTGAGCAAACCTCCCCCGTATTCGCGGGCAAAGGGAACCCCCTGGGCCGCCAGCATGTCGATGACCCGACCGCTCAGTTGTGCCAGTCGATAGACGTTGGCCTCGCGGGCGCGAAAGTCACCCCCTTTGAGAGTGTCTACAAACATGCGACGGATACTGTCACCGTCGTTGGCGTAATTGCGGGCCGCATTGACGCCGCCCTGGGCGGCCACGCTGTGAGACCGACGGGGGCTGTCGAGCAAGGTCATAACGGTGACCCGATACCCCTGCTCGGCCAGGGTGGCGGCCGCACTGGCCCCGGCCAATCCCGCACCCACCACCAGTACCTCAAACCTTCCTCGCCGGGCCGGCGCAATCAGGCGCATTTCTTGCTGGCACAGGTCCCACTTTTCAGAGAGGGGTCCGGCCGGGATCCGTGAGTCCAGGGTCATCTTTCCTCCTTGGTGCGTCTGAAGCCGGCCACCAGACCGGCCAATATCAACCCGGCCACCGGCAGGTCCCCCCAGCGGGTGTAGCCGGTGGTTCCGGCCGACGGGTCCATGGCCATCGCCATGGTTTGGGCCCGGGTTGTAAAGGTGGGGGTGGCCTCATGCAATCGTCCGGTGGGGTCGACCCAACCGGAGACGCCCGAGTTGTCGGCGCGCAACATGGGTCGCCGCAGTTCAACGGCTCGTAGCGTGGCCAGGTGCAGGCTCTGGCGACAGGCCAGGTCGCTGCCAAAGCTTGATTCCGACCCCATGTGAACCAGCCAACTGGCCGAGGAGCCGGTACGGCGGTGAAAAGAGGCCACAAAGGAGGGCCACAGGCCTTCAAAGCAGACCAGCGGTAGGGCCGGGCCCAATGCGGTGGGCAGCAGCTGGTCTTGCTGGCCCACCTGCAGGCTGTGGGCTTTGTCCCAGGGCATCCATTCTCCCATCATGATGAGCTTGCGCTTGCGGTAACTCCCCTGAGATTGCCCTTGCTTGTCGAGCACTCGGGCTACCACATAGCCGGCTTGACTGCCTCGTTCGTGGTCCACGAAGATCAGTTCCACACCGATGGCAAGGCCGCCCAGCCGCTCAAATTCGACCAAGGGCAGGCTGGCCTCGGGCCAGACGACCACCTCCGGCTTGGGCCCCGGGCCGGCCAGCCATTGGCGGGTTTGCTCCAGCATCTGTTGGCGGGCTTTGAGGCCAACCTCCACCGTTGGCTGGAGGCTGGGGGGTTGGTTGGCCTGAATTACGGCCACGTTCCTGCGCGGCCAGCCCGCCACCCGCTGCGTCCAGCTGTGCAGCCAGAGGATCCCCACCAGGTGGACGGCTCCGAAGACCGCCAGCGTCCGGGCCAGCTGGCTGCGCTGCCGCATGGAGTTGTAAAGGCAGTAACTGAGCACAAACCACATCCAGGACAGACCGGGCGCCCCCACCCACTCGGCCCACTGAATGAACGGTCGGTCGCCCAACACGTGCACGCCCCCATAGACGGGCATCATCTGCCAGATAAGCAATTCACATGCGCACCAGATGGCTGACCAGGTCAGCGCAGGATGGGGGCGTCGAGTGGCCAGGGTCATGAATACCAGGTAACGCAGGCTGGTGATCACTCCCAAGGTAGTGCCCATGAGCCAGGCCCCCAGTGGGTTTTTCCCGTCCAGATAGTGATGGGCAGTCGATACCGCATAGGGGAAACCCAGTTGGGAAATGAGAAACAGCCAGGCGGCACCCAGCATGATCCGTTGCTTCCAGGTGGGCCCCTTGTCCAGCAGCCAGAAGATCGGCCACAGGGCTATCCAGCCCAGGCACCACAAGCCAGGATGGGCGATGCTCAGGCTCAGCATGGCGGCCGACAACAGCAGAGCTGCAAAGGCTTTCAACATCAGGTGTGCTGGGTTGGCCTTTGGGACACACGACTCCTTGCTCAGGTAGAGTCTTGTAGTGGCACCACAAAGCGAATCTGGGTGCGATAGTAACCAGGCTCCCCCAAGGAATCGTCGGCTGCCTGCAGGGACACGTTCAGGCCGCCGTCTTTGTAGTCAAAGTGGGCAAATCCCCTGGGACCCAACTCGCAACTCTGCATCGTTTTGGGGTCAAATACCAGTGGGCTGGCCACCGCCAGGGACGGCTCCACCAGTCGCGCGGCCATCAACTGACTTCCAACCTGCCTGATTTGATTGCGCTCTCCATGCTGCCAAAAGCTGACCGAGTCCTCAGTCACAGCCTCCAGGGAGCACCCGACCAGATGATTGCGCAGCCAGTGCAAGGCGTCATGAGCCCGAATGTAGGCCCGACTTTCGGCCGAGTCTGGCTCGGTCTGGACCAGACCCAACTTGGCGCCAATTCGAACCATGTAGGCGATGATGGAGAGCCACACGTGAACCCTTTTGGGGCCACCAGACCGCCTCCTCTTGTAGCCCAGACCTGGGAAGGGTCAGGTTGAGGTTTTCGTGAAGTTCCACCTCATGCAAAACCCTGTCTGGAGTGGTTTCTTTTCGGGGACCTTGCTTTTCTGGGTCGCGATGCCGGCCTGGGCCCAGCCTGAGACAGCGGACGAGGCAGTGAGGTTCGCTCTATCCTGCGGTGTCGTTTAGGGCTTTGGCTCCGGAATAACGGCTTCCGGACAAAAGGTGGCGGGTGGTCAAAACCGCTGGAGGTTGGCTCCTTCGTAGTGTTCACTCAAATGTATTTCTTAGACCCTTGGGGGCGATATGTTTCGAAAAGGGCTTTATACGCAGTGTGGTGATTCTACTGCGAGAACAGCTTGACCTGAGGGAGTTGGAGAACCTCCTCCATCGGTTCGCGCCAGTAAAGCATGGCAATTCTGGAAGCGCTGATGAGACTCGATTTGAGGTGACATTGATGACGCTCCAGATACCGGCAATAGGGCCTGGAAGGGCCACGGCCGGGACGCGCTGGAGCGCCTTCACAAGTAGGGATGATTGGGCAATCCGGTTGGGAAAGCCAAGAGCCCCACGCTGAGCGAGGAAGGCGCCAGGGGCGGTTCAGATTTCGAAGGTATCGAGCCTACCAACAACGCGGCCTAACGGGTAGTCGTGCTCTGGCTGAAAACGTGGCAGTCAGGGGTTTTTCTGGTGCGCGCACCAGGTCAGGGCCTGGCTCGTCCACTTTCGGAAGAGCGGGCTGGCAACGAAGTAGCCGGCTACCCGGGCTTGGGGTGCGGGCAGGCCACGCCAGTAGGAAAAGCGGTGGCTGTCGCCCCTTTCTATTTCGCAAACCGTGTAATAGACGCAGTTTTCGGGCTCTCCGCTGTCTCCGTCTCGCAGGCTCCACAGCCCTGTGCCTTCCAGATCTCTTTGCACGGCCTCGCCCTCGGCCGCGGAAAGTTGGCCTTCAGTCACTGGTAGCGTCGGTCCACTCAGGCGGTAATCCATGGGATAGCCGCTGAGTTGATCCAGGCGCAGTTCAAAAGCTTCGCCCGGCCCACGATTGGGCTGCAGGCACAAGCGGAAATGGAAGTCATTGGTGCAGCTCTGTCCGGGCAGGGCGCTGCTGATCGCCAGGGCCATTAGGAGCCCCCCCAGGCGGCCAGTTCTCACAGGGAGAGATTGCGCGTGATGGTCTGATCCTGGCTGCCAACCATGAAGGGGCTGCCTGGAGTGAACTTGGTATACTCCAGCATGTTTTTGCCGTCTTGCTGATACTCGCGGTAGGTTTCTTTGGCCTGTCCACTGCTCATGCAGCCATCCCAGGAGGTCAGTTCGACGTAGCCGGGAGCCATATCGATCAGGGCTTTCGAGGAGTCTTTCTCAGAGTCGACCAGCGAGGTTGCTTGCTCGGCCGAGAATTCCAGGACTTGCTTTCCGTCCTGCTGGCGTTCGGCAAAGGTTAGCTGGGCGGCCTGCGAGGAGAAGCTGCCGTCCCAGGCGCTCACCACAATGTTGTCAGGGGTGGTGGGGTCATTGTCGATCTGGCTGGATACCAGGTCAACGGGCATCCCGTTGAGGGAAATTTCGGCCTGACTTTGACCGGCGCTGGCGGCCTGGCGCAATGCCTGATAGTCGCTGAGAATGTTGTTGCCGGAAATTTTCATTGTCTTGTGCCCCGTTTGCTCTTTCTGTTTTCGAGAATGTATCGGGGGCTCCAAAAATTATTCGTAACCGTTCAGGGGGGCATCTCCCTGGTAGGTGCGGCAGCAGGTACTGAG
>JADMJV010000062.1 GCA_018780265.1 bacterium | reverse complement strand
CGCCGGTGGTGTTCACGCCCATGGAAAGATTTCCCACCGCGGTATTGGTATCCCCGGCGTTCGACAGCAGAGCCTCAGCACCGATGCCGATATTATTGGAGCCCTGATTGAACCGAAGCGAGAACGCGCCTACGGCAGTGTTTGTGCTGCCGGTCGTAGTATCGCGCATGGAGTTAAAGCCCAGCGCGGTATTGCCTGACCCTGAGACGTGGCGGCGCAATGCCAGGCTTCCGACCGCGGTGTTTTGCGAACCGGTGGTGTTCTCATGCAAGGACGAAGTGCCAACTCCAGTGTTACCAATGCCTGAGCTGTTGTCACGCAAGGACTCATAGCCTACCGCGGTGTTCCTCCCTCCGGTATTGTTGAGAAGAGAGTCTTTGCCTAATATCGTATTCCTATTGCCCTGGTCGAAAGGAAGGTCATCCCAGGTGATGGGACCCACCGGTCCCCCTCCCCCCGCGCCCAGCAGTTGGAATGACTGAGTGCCAGTCGGGTCCAAAATGACCGATACGATCTGCCCGGTTTTCAGGTCCCCCGCGGCCAGAGATTGGTTGCCGTTCCTGAAAATCGGCTTCGGTCCGACCCCGTCGACGTCCAGGGTGACATCGGGAGAACCGACCGTATTGTCGAGGTGCACCCGGAAATTGACCAGCATCCCGCCCCGGTAGGGGTTGTCGGGGGTAGGAGTCAGCGAGGCGGTATAGGCTGTGCTGGTGCCAGCGCTTGGCCCCGCGTAGTAGGCCGCCCCACGCTCGAGATTGTTTATCGGAGTCTGCAGCTCCAAAATATAGTTCGATTCGATGATGTCGCCATCGGTGAAATTACTAAACGGGGTAGGCATGGACAATTCCTGGCTTTGACTCCGGGCAATACGCAGGCGCTCACCCCGGCTTTGTCCAACCTTCGCCCCCCCCCGGGGGGTCCTTCCTTTTTATTGTATTTTTTATTTATTTAAGTCCCGCATTCCGGGCTCGGCACCCGGAACAATGAAATTGATGGGCGGGCCACCACCACCTGAATTTAGATTGCCACTAA
>JADMJV010000100.1 GCA_018780265.1 bacterium | reverse complement strand
CCGTTCCGTTTGGCCAGGGTTTGATCGATGATGTGTCTGAGTTATTTCGCGACGGACCCATAGTTGGTTCAGGGCGGCCCCGATTTCTTGATCATCGACGATGAGGGCTGTAGTCATCTTTCCATTCCAATGCTGTCAGGCTACCCTTGCCAGGTTCAGCCCAACGAATCAAGGCACCCCCCAAGTCATCGGCGCGCCGCTGCATGCTGCTCAGGCCGCGTCCAGATTTGACCTCGGCCTGATCGTAGCCACGCCCGTCGTCGCGGATTTCCAGGCGATAGCCCCGTTCCGACTGGCTGAAACTCAGCCAGCACCGGGTAGCGTTACTGTATTTGAATACGTTGGCCAGAGCTTCCTGGGCGAATCGGTAGAGATGGACACGCTGGGACGGCGTCAACCGAGGTTGCAGGTCAAAACGGCAGTGAACCTGGATGTCGCTCACGCTCTGAAAATCCCGGGTCAGCGGCGAAAACAGTGCCTCCAGGGTGGTAGCCCGATTCAGCACCAGGTCGGGGTCTACCATGGCCTGCCGCGTCTCTAGCAGAGCCTTGCGTGAAAGGTAAATTAATCGGTCCCAGGCGGCCCCCTCCACCAGTCCGCCCATGGCGGCTTTTTCTGCCAGGTTCTCCAGCTTCAGACTGAGAGCGTATTGGGTCTGGGCCGAACCATCGTGAAGCTCCTGAATCAAGCGGTGGCGTTCCTGATTTCGACTGACTTCCTCGGCCAACAGATTGCGCTGGCGCAACTGAGTGAGCAGAAGGCCCAGCAGCGCTGCCACCAGTGCCGTCTGAATGGGGCTGCATAGCAACACCATTTGCAGCGGGTCGGGGCGCTGCCCCACCAGACATCCGTAGAGTAACACGAAATACAGCGTGGCCAACCCGGCCCCGCGCAGACCATACTGCATGGCGGGGGCCACCAGCGAGGTCTGAGCGAACTCATGGAACGGGCTGCTTACGCCTCCCGTAGCCAGCAACAAAAGCGAAGAGCCCCCTACCTCCAGCACCGGTAGCAGGCGTCGCCGTTCCAAATAGAGCCAGCGCCGTTGCCACAACGTAGGTCGGACTGGACGGCACCAAAAGGGGTCCAGCGGATCGTCGGGCAGGCTGTCCCGGCCGCGCGCGCGATAGAGGGGATACAAAGCCAGCCCGCCCACCCACAGGGCGGCCGCCGCCACCCCCACCAGTCTCCCCAAATTGGCGCCCAGCCACATTACTTTCAGCAGCGCCAGCCCCAGAGTGACGGCCCGCATCACCACCCAGGCGGAATAGGGATGACTGAGGCGTTTGGCCCAGCGGGTCAGGCGCGACATCTAAGATTCACTCCTCCTCAGCGCAATTGAAAGGCTTTCTCGGCCACAAGTTTGTGGCTCTCTGCCTCTTCCAGGCGAATGGTCCAGGTTCCGGGCTTCACCTGGTAATCCTGGCGCATGGCGTATCCCACAAAAATCGTAGACTCATCATCGGGAGTGACCAGGAAAGGTCTCTGCGAGCGGGTCTGCGGAGGCGCACCCAGCGACACGATGCTGGGATGATTGACGACCACACGCCAAAGATGTCGCTGGCTGATGGGGCGCTGAAAATCCACCTCGAAGCCGAATTCCGCGTCCAGTACGGCCACTCCCTTCTGACCTTGGCGCCGCCCCCTGTCGGTCACGTAGCATCGCCCCGGGCGCACACTCTGTGGGCCCAATGGATTGGCTCCTCCCCGCTGAGCCCAGGCCACCAGCCGCCGGTAAAGTAGAGGCTGGCGCCAGGAGCCGGCCCAGGCCGGCTGAGTGCACAGGGGGACCAGCAGAGCCGCCTCCTGGCGCCGCTCCAACCGCACCAGGGTGGCCAACAGGTCAACGGCCCAGGCGGGAGTGTAGCCGGACCGGCCCTTCATTCGTCGGAGAGAGGCGCTGAATCGGCTCCAATCTACGGTCGACACATCCAGCCCGCGTGTATTGAGGGCCCTGCCCAACACGCGCGCGTAGCTGAGGTCGTCTTTTAAGAGCTTCTGAAGCTGGTCGGCCAGTTGTTTCAAGGCCTGGCCTTTCATGTCGGGGGCGAGGTCCACCAGGAGTTCCAACGATTGGTCGGTCAGAAAGTCCTTTTTCAGCGAATTGCTCACCAGCGTCAACTGGCTCTCTGGAGAGGAACCCTGGCCCAGTTCGGCCACCAACAGAGCGGCGCTGGCCTGAGCGTCCATGTTGCCCGCCGCACTCCCCCGACGGCCCAGGTCCTGCACCTCGGCCCGGCGCGCCGGGGGGGGCAAGACCCACCGTCGTTGAACAGGGTCGGTGGCGGCCGCCAGGGCGGAGGCGATGGGAGCGATGGAGCTTTTGGGGTGAGCCGAGGTCCAGTCGGCCAGGGCCAAGATACAGGCCTTGCGGTCCTCGGCGCTGCCCAGGCAACCCCAGTAAGCCAGTTCCAGGCGGGGGTCGTTGGCGGCTTGCAACTGTTGAAAAAGGGCCTCCAGAGTGCGAAACTGCCCTCGTAGAAGCAGGTCGGTCACCTGAATGCGCAGATTTTCTCCTTGCTCAGGTCCTTGCTCCAGTTGGGCTTTCTCCGCCCCCACCGCACAGGCCGGCAGCTCGGACCAGCTCTCGGCCAGCTCTGGAAAGGGCAGATTGGCGCGTGTCGTCCATACCATGCGCTCCCAGCGATGGCCAAGTTTTCGCAGCTGTTCCCGCGACTTCTCTGGATCCGTTTCCAGAAGGGCATTCCCTTCCACCTGTCGGGTCTTGAGGCATAGGGAGTTGGGGTAGCTGGCTTCCAGTTCGGTCAAGGTGGTTTGCAATTTGGTGGTGCTGAAGCCCATGTCCTGGAGCTCTTCGGCTTTGTGCGGGGTGGGCCAACCCAAAAATAGCAGGGCTGCATTTTGGGGTTGAGTGGCCTGCAAAAGGGTCAGAGCCGATTTTTGCTCGGCCGAGGCTTTTCGCTGCCCCAAGGGCCGCATTCTTAGAAAGCCCTGGGCTACCAGATTTCCCTCAAAATAGGAGGCCGGTTTGGCGCAGGCAGCGGCAAAGGCGCTCTCGGTGGCCAGGTCGCGATTGAAAAAGGCTGACCCGTAAAATTGCAAGGCCCCGGCGGCAGCTTCGTCTTTATAGAAATAGGCAAATTCCACTGCACTGCGGGTCATGTCATAAATCGGCAGGGCGACCTCATCGGGGGCCCGAGTCACGCAGGCCCGGGAACCTTCCTGAAGATCGGCCGAGACATGCCCGAATTTTCCCAAAGCTCGCACCCGCAAGGGCACTTCACTCGCAGAAAAACCAGGTCGCACAAAGTCGTCCAGGGCGGCTACCCGAAAGACCAGCCAGTCGGGGTCCCAGGTTAACTTCTTGCGCTCCGAGGCCGCCTGCAACAGCTTCTCCGTGGGCTTCCCCTGGCGACAGGCATTGGCCAGTTCTTCTACCAGAATGTCTTCGCCAGCCCTCTCGCTGGCATAGTTCTTGCCTTGGAGAATGGCCGTCGCTTCGGACTCAGCCTGGGCCGCGCTCAGACTTGCCCGAGAAGCGCCGCAGCCCCAGGTAGCCAGGGCCCAAAGCCCCAGCACAATTCGCCCCCGTCCGGTCCGTTCACTCATGCCTGGCCCTGTCTCTCTCTAGCTTTGCCAGCCCATTCAAGCACGCCTGAAGCCGGCCCCGATAGTGTCATGTGACACCTGCAGGAGCTGCCGTGGGTGGGCTAGGTCGAAGGCAGGTGCAGTTCCTTTCCGCGGATGAGCAGAACCGGGCAGGGAGCGTGATGGATCACCCGTTCGGCCACACTTCCGAAGAAGGCGCGTTCGGCCCAATTCTTCACCTGGCTGGTCAGCACGATCAAGTCCGTATCGTGACTGGCGGCGTCCAGGATCTCGGAAGCTGCGGAACCGTGCCGCAGCAACGTTTCCATTTGGTAGGTGGGGCTGGAGAGGCGCTCCGAACAGTGATTCAGGTAGTCTTTGGCATTGGCCTCGCTGCGCTCGATGAGGGCGTTTTCTCCCAGCATCGGTCCCGGACCGGGATAAGACTGGGGATGGAAGTCCTGGACGCGGATCAGAGTGAGTCGACCGCCCCGGGCCAGCGCCGCCGCAGGAGCCAGGCTGGCCTCGGCGTGAGGTGTCCCGTCCAGGGCTACAAGGACCCGTTCCAGAGAGGCCCAGGGGGCACGCATGATGAGCACGGGACAGGGCGCTCCTCGCATCAGCTTGTCGCTGACGCTGCCCATGAGCCATCGGCCCGGGCCGCTTCGGCCATGGCTGGTCAGCACGATCAGGTCCACTTCCTCCTCCTGGGCCAGGCGGATCAGCGTGCTGGCGCTGTGACCCCTCTCCAGCCGAACCCGACAGGACACGTGAGCTTCCACCTCGCAACGCCGATCATCCAGGTAGGTTTCCAGCCATTGCTGTTGCTGCTGCGGTAGATTTGGGTCGGTCACGATGGAGGGTAACTCCAGGACCGTGGTCAGCACGATCGAGCCACCGAAACGGTGGGCCAGTTTGACGGCCAGTGGCAGAGCGGCCTCAGCCGTGGTCGAAGCGTCGAGAGGTACCAATATCTTCATAGCCAGACTGTAACCGTCACCCCCCAGATGGGCTATGATGTAGGTCAGGTGGGTAGATTCGACTTGACGCAGCTGGAGGGCCTCTACGAGCGGGCTCGCTCGCATCCCTGGTATCAGCATCGGTTTGACGCCGTGGGGTATTTGCCGGTACTCAACAAAGACGAACTCTATGCCATGCTGGCGGGGCGGGAGCAAGAGGCCCTTTTTGCCCACAATACTTATTGGAGCCCCTCTGGGGGAAGCGGTGCGCGCCCCCCTTTGTATTTCCCAACGGCCGTGGAGGAGAATCTGGAGCACCGCGTTGCCCGCCGCTTAGAGGGCTTTGTGGAGGGGGTGGTGGGGGTCGAATAGGCCGGCCGTCACTCCCAGTCGTTTCAGTTTGGCGGGCAGTACTATGAAGTGGCCGAGTTTGCAGCCATCCTCGAGCTGGCTTCGGCCTATCAATTTGTGCTGCGTTTTGAGGAAAGGGACTGGCTCACTCTGCGCCTGGTAGGGCCAGAGGATATTGCCGAGCGTGCTCTGGCGTGGTTGTGTGCCGTGGTCCGGGCCCACGCCGACCGTAACCGCCTGGAGGTGGAGATGTGCCGGCCCGAGGAACTGACATGCGCTTATCCGTCCAACAAGGTGCTGCCCATTGTGGACGGGCGCTAGCGTTTGGGGCGAAAGGTGGTCACGAAACTGGGGTCGGTTTCCAGGCGGGGGCCTTCTATGAGGTCGACGCAGTAAGGCACCGCCGGAAAGACCGCCTGCAAACACTCGGCGATAGCGGCGGGTTTGCCAGGCAGGTTGATGATCAACGAGGAGCCCCGAATGCCCGCCGTCTGGCGGGAGAGAATGGCGGTGGGAACCGAGCCTAGAGAAACCTGACGCATCAGCTCCCCAAATCCAGGCATCGTTTTGTGGCAGACTGCCTCGGTCGCTTCGGGTGTGATGTCTCGCCTGGACGGTCCGGTGCCGCCGGTCGTGACGACCAGACAGCAGCCTTGATGATCGGTGAGATCGATCAAGGTCTGTTCAATTTGGGTCTGTTCGTCGGGGATCAACCGATAGTGCTCGTGCCAGGGCACGCTCAGGGCCAACTTGAGCCATTCGCGGATGGCCGGACCGGAGAGGTCCTGGTAAGTTCCCTGGGACGCCCGGTCAGAGACCGTGACGATGCCAACGTTAATCGTCTTCATTCGCTGGAACCAGCATATTCAGAAAGGAGCGAATGATGCCAGGCTTCTTTTCATGACCGCGGCGCAGGTCTTCCAGTTCGTGAGCGTCTAACCAGATGCCGTCGCAGGTTGGGCAGCGTTCGACATGGACGCCGTCAATTTGGAAAGCTTCTAACTCGCATCCGGTTTCAGGCGTGCCTTCGCGGCGACAGATCATTTTGCGGACCTTGGCGCGGTGCTGAGCGGCTGCCAGCCGTTTTTCGTCCAGGTCCCGGAAATAGGCGTCTTCGGAGGTAAATTCCCTCTTCAGTTCGTCTTGAGAAATTTTGTGAGCTTCGTCGGACACACACACCTCCAGATTTTGCGTCCCTTCGCTCGGGAGCGTGAGCTGCCTTGTGAGCGTTTATCAGTAACTGAAGAAGTCGCGAATCTTGGCCAGAATTTGCTTGCTCAAAATATGCAGGCCTTCTCCGGCAGCGCTTATGGGCCCACGTGAACTGCGCTCTTCTTCGGCCTCCTGGCGAGCCTGGTCGTCTTTGATTTTGCGTTGGGCCAGGACCTCGGAGAGCATCTCTTCTACTTTGCTGTTTTCGGTCAAGATGGCTCTCAGGTCTTCCTTGCGCAGTCGGAGCAGCTCCGAATCAGTCATGGCGGTCACGGTGGCCGAGCGGGGCTCACCCGTGAGCAGAGCCATCTCGCCGAAATATTGCCCCGCCCGCATCTCGACGGCACGGATTTCGTCGCCTTGCTCGTTGACAACGGTGGCCTGCAGTCGGCCACGGCGGATGATATACAAAGATTCGCCCGGTTGGCCCTGGACGCAGACTTTTTCACCGGCGGCATAGAGTTCGTAGCGGGCCCGCCGGCGCAGCACGGCCAGACCCTCCTCGCCCAGCACTTGAAAAAAGTCGACGGAATCGAGCAGGCTGCGCACTTCGCGCTCCACGTCCACTCCTGCTTCGGGAGCCGCGTGGTAAATAGTGCGAATCGGGAAAGGAATCTCAATACCTTCGCGATTGAAATGATACCAAATGGCCTCACGCACTTTAGAGTCAATGCGGAAGCGCTCGGCAAAGTCGTGAATGAAATAGCGCAACCGGTAGGTGATGGCCGAGTCCGCGAAGTTGAGCAGGTACATCTCTGGTTCCGGCTCGCGAAGGGCTTCACCCACCGAGGCACAGGCTTCCAAAATTAGCTTTTTGACCAGATTGGGGGCGTGCCGATAGTGGACGCCAACTTCGATAAAACGCCCCGTAACCGAAGTTGGACTGCTGTGGTTGATAATGGTCTCCTGAGCCAGTTTGGCGTTGGGCAGGATCAGCAGGTCACCTTGATTGTTCATCATGGCCGTGGAGCGCCAGTCGATTTTGTGCACGTTGCCCGATAAGGCAGCCACTTCGATACGATCGCCCAGAGTGTAGGGACGGGCCAGGCGCAGCGCCAGTCCGGCAAAGAAGTTGCCCAGGGTTTCCTGCAGGGCAAATCCCAGCGCCACGGAGACCACGGCGGAACCAAGCAGCAAAGAGCTGGGGTCTTTTTGGAAGACGGTCACCATCACCACGCCAAGAATGGCCAGATATCCCAATCCTCTGGCCAGGTCTCGGAAGAGGGTAGGCACGTCCCAGCGTCGGATCAGCGGAAAATAGTAGTCGAACAGCGAAACCAGCGCACCCTCGAAGCCCAATGTGCCGATGATGACCATAATCACCGCCCGTCCGTAGGCCAACTGGGGGTCGCCGGGCTGGTAGATTTCGAAATGAAGCAGGGCAAAATATCCGACCACAGCCACTAGCAAAACGTAGAGCAGAAAGCGCAGTCGCTGGCGTAAGGCCAGAGTGAGCGGATGTTGCCACGGGAGCCACTTGACCAGATAGGTGTAGCTCAGGTGCAGTGACAGGTAGAGTACCCCCACGCTGCACAGTCGGTTTTGGAAATGGGGGTCAAAAAGGGGGACGCCGCAGACCAGGGCCAGGGGTACCAGGGAGGTGCCCCCATAGAGAATCACTCGTAACCAGGCCTGCAGGCCGTCGGGTAGACGCGAACCCTCGGGGCCGTCTACAAAGGGGGATAGCATGGCTTCGAGCAGGGTGACCAGGATGCCATAGTAGAGGAACAGTTCCAACCCCCGGCTGAAGACCTGGAGGTCGCCGATTCCTCGGCACAGTTGGAGCAGGGCGCCGAGAAAAATCGGCAACAGGCTGGGCACTCGCAGGCGGGCCTGAAAGCGTTGCCAACTGGTCCACGGTAGTTGGAGTTTGCGCAGCAGCAGGTGATGCACCGTCAGCCCCAGGAGCAAAACTCCAAGGGCCTGAATGGACGTGAGAAGGACTTCTTGATCCTGCATTTAGCCGGGTCTCTGGCCTACGGGTGGGGCGGGAAAATCGCCCAAAGCGATGGGGGCCGCCAGCAACTTGTCGGGAATGCCAAAGGAAGCCATCACATCCCAGGCCATCAGGCGCGTTTGTCGGCAGAGTTCAATGACTTGATCGCGAATGGCTTTGGACTTGGCTCCTTCGAAGTAGCCGTTTTCGAGAAACCAGGCCCGATCAAATTCCAGACGGGAGAGAGCAAAAAGCCCGCAAAATTGGACCAGAACGGCCTGGGTAGGTGCGTCGGCGCAACGCTGCACCGCCGCCTGGAAGCACTCCAGCAGGTTGCGCTCCACGCTGGCCTTGGCCAGCGTTACCAGGTGGTCCTGGCATTGATTGAAGGCGCTCCAGGGCTCGCTGCCGGATTCGATCATGCGCTTCAGGCGACCGGCGACTCGCGTCAAGAGATGGTTTTCGCGGGCTCTGAAGGCACGAATGTGAAAGTCGAAGTCGCGCAGGTGGGTGGCGTCCACCGAGCGAGTCACCAGGGGGTTCCAGGCGCTAACGGCCTCGGTGGCACGGTGGGAGAGATACTGCAGCAGCCCTACGAAGCCCATCTCTGAAAATTGATGGCGGAAGTCGGTCAGCAGAGACTTTGCGACCAGTTGCATCAGCACCGTGTTGTCCCCTTCAAAGGTGAGAAAGACATCCAGGTCGCTGCGCATATCTCCAAAGCGGTTGGCTGCCAGATAGCCCTGGCCGCCGCAACTTTCGCGACATTGTTGCACCGTGTCGAAGGCGTGCCAGGTGCCCCAGGCCTTCAGCCCGGCTGCCAAACTCTCCACGCGGCGCCGCCCCTCTTCGGTGTCGAGACTGTCCAGGCAGCGCAACGAGAGATCCTGGTAGGCAAAGTTGAGCGCCAGCGTGGAGGCCAGTCTGGGCATCAGTCGTCGCTGCTGATTTTGGTAGTTTAGAATTGCCTGTTCAGGCGCCCCCTCCGCTCCAAACTGGCGTCGCTGTTCGCCATAGCGCAGTGCGATGCTGAGAGCGTTTTTCGAGACAGCCGTGGCGGCAGCCGCCAGGGTCACCCGCCCTAACACCAGGGTGCTGATCATGGTAAAGAAGCGTTTGGTGGGGCTGGTTATGGGACTGCGATAGGTTCCGTCGGCGGCGACCTGGGCAAAGCGGTCGAGCAGATTGAGGCGCGGGATTCGCACCTGAATGAAGCGCAGTCTTCCATTGTCGACTCCGTGCAGACCGGCCTTTTCCCCACAGTCCTCGATATAAACCCCGGGCAGCGCTGCGCCGTTGCTGTCTCGGATAGGCACCAGAAAGGCGTGCACCCCATAAGCCTGCCCCTCGATGAGCAGTTGGGCGAATACAGTGGACATTTGAGCATGCAGTGCGGCGTTGCCAATATAGTCTTTGCGCGCAGCCAGATTGGGTGTGTGGATGATGAATTCTTCTCGTTCCACGTCGTAGGTAGCAGTGGTCTCCAGGGAGCGCACATTGGAGCCGTGGCCGGTCTCGGTCATGGCGAAGCAACCGGGCAATTCCAGGGTGAAACCCCGGGGCAGAATCTCTTTGTGATGTCGCTCGCTGCCCAGATGAAAGACGCTGCCGCAGAAGAGGCCAAAGTGGACGCCAAACTTGATTACCAGCGACAGGTCGAAGTGCGAAAGGGCTTCCATGGCGGTCAGGAAGCCCAGAAGGTCGCCGCCTCCGCCCACTTCGGTGGGGTAGGGCAGTTTGCCCAGTCCCTCACGAGAAAATTCCAGGCACCACTGGTAGACTCGGTCGCGGAAAACGGGGGTCGTCAGACTGTAATCGTGACGAAAACGAGGTTTCTCCAGGGTTTGGAACATCTTTTCGCGCATTTCCGGGCGTGGACCGGCCAACATTTTCTTGAGTGGCCGTGGATTGAAGCGGCGCGGTTCATGGCTTGCTACGGACCCTTTGCTACATTTAGGAATGAGCTCGCCAGGCGCGGCCGCACCTTCCAATTCAAGCTGTTCCTCGAGTAACTGTAACGATAGTCGGCCTGATTCCGGCAGATCGGGGCCGGCCAGGGCCACTGAAAAGTCCCTCAGTCGGTACAGGGTTCCCCATTCCACTCCGGTGATCAGACCGGCCGCCTGCAAAATGAGTTGGTGTAGTTGATTGAATTCCTGCGGGGTCAGGGAGCCGTCCAGCAACAGTCGCACCGCCAGCAGTCCCTCGGACTCAAAGGAGTCGCCGGGCAATCGGTCGGCGATCTGACTCAGGGTCTCGGGCGCTACACTACCTTCAGCCCAGGCCACATAAAGCCAGGGCAGGACTGCCCGCTGCAAAGGAGTGAGCTGGGACGCCTTTGATTGAAGAAAGGCTTGCCGTTGATTTTCTGCGGTCAATGACATGCCAGGCCGTTTCGCCAGTAGAAAGGGGAATCCCCTCCGTTGGCAGGGTGCGCCGGAAGCCCGGCAAAGGTCTTCAGCCAAGATGTTGCAAGAGCAGTTCTGCAATTTAGAAGGGTGTCTGGGTGTTCACGACGCCCAGCAGCGGTTGCAAGCCGGGGGGCTGCTGGCCAGCGCCCAATTGACCACACGCCTGCTGGTTTTACATAGTCTGTCGCTGCGGCTGACCTGGTCGGCTCTTGAGTCCCTTTTGGGGGAGTCACAGGCCTTGTTAAAGATGCCGCACTGGCGCCAGGAGCCACTGCCATTGGAGATTCTGGCCCAGCAGCTTGAGCCCGCCGGTCTGGTTTTGCGGCGAGGCCGAAGTCATGGCTATGAACTGCTGAGCGCCGATGAGGTGTGGCTGGAATCCCAAGAAACGGCGCTGGTGCCTATGGCAACTCATGATCTGGTTCAGGCCATGGTTGCGCCCACCTACAGTGGCGGCCACGACCCCTGGCCAGAATCGTGGCGGGTGGTAGCCGATGCCGAAGACAATGCCAGGATTCTCGAGCACCTGCGGGCCGCCTTTCGCCAGGTTCGCTCCTCAGGTGGGTCGCCTGGCCCCTTGCTATGGCTGGCCCTCAAGCGGCGCCGTCCGGAAGTCACCCGAGAAGTCGCCCGGTTGACCTACGAGTATCTGGATGCCGACGCCGGTCGTCATCTCGAAGCTCTTTTTTCGTCTACCCCTCACGTGTCCATCGCGGCCCTCAAGCAGCTCAGGGGTCCCACCTTGCAGAGTTGGGATCTTCCCTTTCTGGTGGGACTTCTGCAAATTCTTTGGGAGCAAGAAGAGCTTCGCCTGCCCATCCTGGACGTGGTCGAGGAACTCACCCCGCGCTGGCAGGAGCAGCCGCAGTGGATATTGAGTTGGTGGGAAGAGTGTCTGGCCCAAACGGCCCAACTGGAGCCATTGTTGGTTCAGCGGCTGGCCCAGATCACTCTGCACTGGGTTCGCCTGGGACTGGATCTAATACCGGCTCTGTTGCGGCGACTTCAGAGAGGGCTGGCCCTGGCCGAGCGATTGCTGGCCAGCTGGTTGCTCGGTCAGTTGGACCTGCAAGGGGAGCCGCGAACTCAACTGCTGGAGCAGGCCTGGGAGCTGGCCGCCGAACCCAGCCTGGCGGGTCAGTCCTTGCTGCGAGTCGAGCAAATTCTCTCGAATTTGGGGCACGAAGCCATCGCTCCGTTGGTGGAAGAGCACCGCTTTAACCGGCTGCAGCCCGATTTGCGCTGTTGGTTGGTGGCCGAGGCTATGCAGTTTGCCGATCTGCGAGGGGCGGCTGAATGTCGGGCCCTTCAGGAATTGGCTTCGGGATCGCGGCGTATGCTGCGGCAGCTCTCTTCGCAGAACTGGATCCACAACGATGCCAACGAGATAGAGGAAACCCTGCGTTGGAGTCTGGCGGGCTTCTTGGAACAGGAGATTCCGCACCTGGAGGAGCCGGACGACACCTGGGCCATCGCCTTTTTGGTCCAACTTGACCCGGAAATTTTAGAACGCCAGTATCAGCAAGCCAGACGCGATGCCGAAGTCAACTCACGGGCTTTTCCCGTTCGCATGGAAACGCTGGCCAAGCACTGTGCGGCCTCGGATCGTTCGCCGGCCCAGGATCGGATTCAGCGACTGCTGGAGGCCAGCCCTTTTCACGCGGAACGTCCCGAAATGTGGCGCGCCTGGGCGCTCTTCTACCGATGCCCAAGCTTTTCTGCTGAGATGAGGCCTGCGGTTTTGGACCATTTGCGACAGGGACGCGCCCGGTTTGCGCCCCTGTGGCCCGAGTGGTGGGAACAGATCCAGCGCAGTCCCGTGGCTGAGATTCGACTCTGGGCCGAGCAGGAGTTGCTGGAGGTTATCCGGGCTTCCGATGTTCCCCGCCAAACGATGCAGGCCGTTTTGCTCACGCTGCTGCGGCGGGTCGACCACTGGTCCACGGCCCAGCCCTTGGTGCAGGCGCTCAGTCAGAGACTGCTCTTCCTGCCTCCCGATCTCTCTCCCCAGCAGAGGATGCGCTGGGCGTTGGCTCAAGACTCCCAAGGCGACGGGGTGTTGGCGCCGCAAGCGTGGGATGCGGAGCAGCGAGATCTGGCCCTGGGATTGATGGGTCGGCTGGCCCAGCGACCCGACCTGAGCGAAGACCTGAAGCGACCCCTACGCGTGCGCTGCTGGCAGTTTTTGCGCGACTGGCTGGACGGAGTGGCCCGCGGGGGTGACAGCTATCAACATCGATCCATGCCCCTGTGGACCACCGCCCGCCAACTACTGCCACAGTTTGGCCAGGCCGAGGCGCCCCTGGTTAACCATCTGGCCGAACTGGTGGTAACCCTGCAAGGAAGCTGTCCTGAGCGGCTGCGTCTCCTTACGCATGGGGATTGCCTGGGTTTTTTGCTGGACTGGTCGCTGCTGGGGCCCCATGATCAGTTGGCCGCCCGCCAGCGTCAACTTTTGCAGTTGCTCCAGCAGTTGTTGGCCACCAGTGATCGCGACTATCGTCCCGTGGCCGTTGGCTACCTGGTGAGCATTCGGCCGGAGAGTCTTCACCCTGGCGTCCAGGGCGAATGGCAGCGGCTGCGTCAGCGCTGGGAGGGCTGGCTCTACGGCGAATGACGGAAAGTTCAAACTTCAGTGCGGATTCGTCAACGACTTAGTGGGTATGGTAGTCGCGACACTCTTCCCTGGAGGTAGGTACCGTGAAAAAAATCGCTCTTCTCAGCCTTTGGGTGGCCAGCCTGGGCGCCAGCTCAGCCTTTGCCCAGCCCGGCATCACTGTTTCGGTGGGCTCTGGCGGTTGGAACAACAACAGCGTTCAATGGGGTGTGAGCGTAGGCTCGGGTTACCAAAATTACCCTGTCTATCAGAATTACCCGGTTTATCAGAACTACCCGGTCTACAACAGCTATCCCGTCAACGTGCCTGTCTACAATAGCTACCCGGCTTATCCCAATCTGCACAATTATAACGCCGGCTGCGCTCAGGCGGTCTATCGGCAGGCCTACCCCGTCTACCAGAATTACGGTCACGGCCGCGGCCGCCGTCGTCACTGCCGATGATCCGACGAGCGCTTTGGGGGATTTTATTGCTGGCCATGAGTTTTTCGGCTGTGGCTGATGACGTCAGCCTGTCGCCGCCGGTCGACGACCCGGTCTGGAAAGGCCGCTACAAAATGTGGCTGAGCGGGGATTCGGCCTGGCATCAAAACGCGGTGGAGATCGATAGTGTCACGGTCGAGGAAATGGAAGGGACCGTGGAGGTCGACCTGGGTCTGGGACCCGAGGCCCGCGAACCCAATGCCGATGAAATTTTGCATAAAGTGAAATTTAAAGCCCGGCGCCAGTCGGACCAAAGTCCCTACGTGGCAGAAGTGCTGGTGGGGGGCGTGCAACCCAAAGTCTACCGCTTTGAAATGTTTCCCATGGAAACGGGCAAATGCTGGAGTGGTGTGGTATCGGTGGGAAATCGTCGGACCGGGTTATTGGTTCGGCGTGACTAAAGACTCCCTCAAAAAGGGCAAACTCGACTGGCGTTAGAAAACAGAGCCGGTGAAACGCGAAAGTTTTCAAAATCTTATCCAGGCCGTAGGTCGGCACAGTGGTCAGGCGGCCCGCGACCTGCTTTATCAGGCGCGTGCCGAAGACCCCAGCCACTTCGTATTGCAACTTGTGGCCGCGGCAGTGGCCTGCCGTTCCAGTCGCATTCAAGTTCGTAACGACGAACTGGATCTGGTGGTAGAGTGTAACGGAACGGCGCCACCGCCTACCGCTATCGCCGACATGTATGGTTCTTTTGAGGCTACCAGCAAGGATGAGCGCACTCGTTACTTATCACTGGGTCTAAACTCGGCTTTTGCCACTGGCATAGGCCAGTTAGAACTGGAGACTTGGGACGGCCGGCAGGGAATTCGCCTGATTTTAACACCGTCCAGTCAAAGCCATCAGTTGCTCAAGGTGGATCCCTTTCAGGGACAGGGCTGGAGTTTGCGAGTGCGCTGCCTGCAGCGCAGCAAGTTTATGTCGCTGGCCCGAGCAGTCAACCAGTTGAGCAAAGCCAACGGCCCCCCAGAGTGTCAGGCCGTTCGGGAGCGCTGTGCCTGGGCCGGTCCGGAGGTGATTGTCGATCGCTTTCCGGTCAATGAGGAGGTGGCCCCGGGGCGAGTCCTCATGTGGGCCTGGCTGCAACCGGAGCAGCCCATGCCCCATGTGGAGTTTCGCTTCGCTCGGCCCCGCCTGGGTTCGGAGCTTCAGGATGTGCCCAAGGTGCCTTTTTACGCGCTGGTGAGTATCGGAGCCCTGAGTTTTGATTGGACCGGTGTGCGCGCCGTGGTCAACGGGGTCACTTTGCCGCCCGGTCTGCCCCTGAGTTTTCGTGATGTCAGCGTGGTGCTGTCGGCTCCCGATTTGGAGCCTGATGTCAATTTCACCGGTTTGCGAACCAATTCGACGCTGGAGACGATTTTAGAGATCCTCACGGCTGTTTCGGCCAGGATGGCTCGCGAAATGCTGGATCGTCGCGAAAACATCGGCTTTGATCAGGCCGAATTGGCCTCGCGCATCTTTGAAGACCTGAGTCAATACTACCATCGCAATAATCAGCAGGAAGCCAGTCTGCATGCGCTGGGCGCCTGTCTGGAGTTGCGCGAGCAGGTGCTGGGAGCCACTCACCCTGACCTGGTCGACGGCTGGACCCAGTTGTTGGACATCAATCGAAAAATCGGCAATGCCGAGGCGGTTCGGCCCATTCAGCAGCGACTCATCCCCTTGCTGAGGGCCAGCGGAGAGAACCACCTGAGAAAACATCGCGTGGGCGATGCTACCGCCCTGTTAAAGAGAGCCCTGGAGATGGAGGAGCAACTCCCCGAACCCCCGGCCAATCTGGCTCAAAGCTACCACGAACTGGCCGTACTCGTGAAAGAACATCGTCTGCCCGGGTCGGAGGAGTTATTTCAGAAGGCGTTGAGTCTGCAGCAAGGTGCCCCCAACGCCTCCCCCGAAAGTACCTTGAAGAGCTTTTATGAACTGGCCGATCGACACCGCGCTAACCGCCGCCTGGCCGAGGCTGAAATTCAGGCTCGCAAAGCCCTTGAACTGGCCGAGCAGGTGCACGGTCGCGAGAGCAAGGAGTTGGTTCCTTTCCTGAAGTTGCTGGCCGAAATTCTCAAGGCGGCCAACCGCTATTCAGACGCCACAGACTTTGAAAGTCGGGCCATGACCCTGCGCTTTAAGCGTTAGCCGTTGAGCGAACTTGTCCTGGAGCAGACCCGCAAGTGGATCGAAGAGGTGGTGGTCGGCTGTAACTTCTGCCCCTTCGCCGTCAAGGAGTTGAGGGCCGGAACGATCCGCTACCAGGTGGAGAACGGCCAGGAACCAGGCCAACTACGGCAAGCTTTCCTGGAGGAATGTCAGTGGCTGGACAAGCACCCCGAGACGGAAACCAGTCTGCTCATTTTCCCCTATGCTCTGGCGGATTTTGAAGACTACCTGGACTTTGTGTCTGTGGCCGAGCGCTTGCTGGCTCGTCACCATTATGAGTCTGTCTACCAGGTGGCCAGCTTTCATCCCGGCTATCGCTTCGCGGACTCGTCGTCGGAGGACCCGGCCAATTACACCAACCGGTCTCCTTACCCCATGCTGCACTTGCTGCGCGAGGAGAGCATGGAACGCGCCCTGGAACGCTACTCAGACCCCGAAAAGATACCCCAACGCAATATCGAATTTGCCAGGGCCAAAGGGTTGGCCTACTGGCAGCAGTTGCAGGCCACATACCTCAAGGTAACTGGGCCAGCATAGCCTCCAGGTAAGCCAGTTCGTGCTCGTCCTCTACTTCGGAGAGAGCCCGATTGATGGCCGTATAGACGGCCGAGGCCAACACCGGGACCTGCTGCTCCCAACCTTTCTGGTCACGGAACATGCGTATGAAAAGGGCGTCAGCCGGATTGAGAGAGGTAGTGGCCTCGTTGGCCTGATGCTCGATGAAGTATTTGCGAGGACCCCCGATCCAACGCGTCGGTTGGCCAAACTTCAGGCCCTCTACCCAGGCGGCTTCCAGGGGCGCGTGAGCCCGCTGGCAGGTGCGCACCAGCCACTGCTTTAGCTCGCCGAGTAGCTGTTGCTCCCGCTTCTCCTCCACTTGCAGGCTGGCCTGGCTGAGCTGGCGCCCCAGCAGGCGCTCCAGGTCGGCCACCTCAAAGGGGGGCAATAAGCGCACCGTTTGCTCGGGATGCTCTGCGATTCCAGGCCCGGCTGGGGCCCAGGCGGGCGAATTCAGTTGGCGGAGACGTTTCAGATCCAGTGTTTCTCCCGCCAAATTACGCCATAGGGGCACCAGCGCAAACCAACTGTCGCTGTTTGCCAGTGCCCAGCTCTCGTCCCACAGCAGGAAGAGAGACAGGCGACGGCTCCACAGCGTCTGAACCCCCGGCCCTGAGCTGTTCTTGGCTTTGGCGCAGTGCTGGGCCGCCAGTTTGTAAAGCTGGCGTATGGCCCAAAGCAGGTCTGAGTGGAGAGCGGCACTGCCCAGGTCAAAGGGAAAGTCCGGGGCGGGCCAGCTTTGGCCCGCTTGAGGCGGCTCCGAATCGGCGCGCAGCCCCGGCCACTGAAAGTCCGGGTCGGCTTCCCAGTTTGCCGGCACAAAGAGCCAGCCGCTCAGGCCTATAAATCTCGTGGAATAGGCCACGGGGTCATTGTCGGCCACTTTAACAAGCAGGTGGTCCGGCTGCAAGGGTTTGGGCAAGGCCCCGTCGTGGACCAGCAACTGGCCTTGTATGCCAGGCTGACGAAAGGCCACCAGCCAGCGTGTACCCAGGTTTTTACTGGCCGCCAGGCACTTCTGGCAGAACTCGGGTAGTTGCTGTTCGCGCCGCGCCTCAGCCAGGTCGGTTGCTTTGGGTTGGAGTCGCAAATGCTGGAGCACGCCCTCTGCGTCGAGTGGTTGTTCCTCGGCGAATTGCAGGCCGCCGGACCGGGCGTCCTCGATTTCGCGGCGGATGGCCGCAAGTTCTTCGTCTTCATCCGATATGTCCGTCCGCCGTACACCCGCAGTGGCGGCCCCACTCAGGCCCATCTGCTGGGAGCGTTCCACCAGCAGGGGTTGAGCCAACTCGGAGAGGCGCAGCTGGTCGTTACCGAGCAGGTGCCGGAGAGCCCGCAGGCCCGGTGGCGTCACGACCAGAGCGTGGTCCTCGCCACCCACCGGCAGTCCATAGGTGCATACCACAGCAGGGTAGACCTCCAGCCAGGCATGCAGGTCGTTGAGGCTGACGGGGGCCTGTTGGCCGGTCCAAAACAGGGCCCGATCTTTCCAATCGGGATGGCCCAGGGCCTGGCATAGACGGCCAAATTTGTATTCCAGGAAATGAAACACGGCTCTTTGCAAACCAGGCCGGTTGGGTACCAATGCGCCTGGCGCATCCAACTGGCGTGCCAGGCGCAGATACAGAGGCTCGACCACCTGTTTCAGGGCACGTTGCAAACCGGTCTCGCTCAACTTGAGCGACGGGGCGGAAATCAGCGAAAAGCTCAGCGGAGTCTCGCCCAGTGGCTGGTTCAGTTCGATGGTGTTGGGGCCGGTCGTGCGCGTGTAGTGCTGTATGCTGGTGGCAGGAGGGGCGTCCAATACAACCACTTCGATGCCTTGCTCATGCTGATGGCTCGTCAGCACCTGGGGCAGAGAGTTGCTCCGTTCCTGCCTGGCCGATTGCAGCGTGGTGGCGCATTCTTCGGAGGTTAACCAGCGCAGCTTGCGCAGTTCGGGGAAGAGAGGTCGCAAGGAGGTGGCGGCTGCTTCGCTCAAACGGAGAACTGTGCCTGGCTCGCAGCACACATTCATTTTGCTGTCTTCGCTGTAGAGCACCGCGCCGTATTGCTGGATGGACTCCCAAACCCGGCGCGCGGAACAGCGCCGGCCATCGGCGGTGGGCAGCAGATAGGCATCTGCCAACTGATTTTCCAGGCGACCCAATTCTTCGGCAGGCAGGGCTAACAGTTCGCGGCTGAGGTTTTGCAGAATTACTTCCTGAAAGTAACTGTAGACCTGCTGAGCTTGATAACTGGGGATGCGTTGGGCGGCCAGCTGCACCGTAAATTCCAGCTGCACTTTTTGCAGGTCGGATAACATGGCGGAGTAGTTTTCGTCTTCTACCACATCGCTCTGGGAGGCGTTTTTGCGCAGGAGTTCGTGTTCCATTTCTACGATGAGGGCAGGGAGTATGCGACTTTCACTCCGTTTGCTGAAGATCACACCATAGCGAGTCAGGGACAAAGAAGTGGCCGCGATTTCCCCGTAGGCGATGCCAAAGGCGCCTCGAAAGTTCGGTCCTTTGAAGGCGTAGTTGGGCCACGGGCAAGTGTTCAACCGGCCGGCGTGGGCGCTACTCAGTACCAGATTATTGATATACATATCGGCCTGACAGCTCTGACAGGCCTGGCGCAATATCTGCATCTCATTGGTGGCTGCGCGGCGATGGATAACTACGATTTCGTTGTGTGGAGTGGTCACGGGGCTGAGTTTGCCTCGTGGACCGCCCTTGTCCCAGCGAATTCTGTTGCTGGTCACGCTGACTTCGCTGGGGCCCAGTGCTTGTACCGAAAGTAGACCGAGGGCCAGTTCCCGCATTTTGTCTCGGTCACGATTTTTGCCTGATTCGAAGACGGCGTCGTGGATGCGTTCCAGTTCTTCGCGAGTGTAGCCGGGGCCATCGAATACGATGCGCACCCGCAGGGCATCGGTGAATATCTCGATTTTGGTGGCACCGCTGGCCAGCAGAGCCTGCATTATTTGGGTGATATAGTAGCGGGGGTCGGGCAACTGAAACTTCTTGAGCTTTTCCTGGGCTTTTTCTACCGCCAACGTGAAGGAACTCTGGCGCACCAATACAGCGCCGTCCAAAATCAGGTCGATAAGTTCTTGATTCACGCTAACTCCAGCAGCGCTTGAGCATTTTTGATTCCATATCTTGAGGCAACCCATCTTGAAGCAGGGCGGCCTTGCTGAGAGCGTACGCACAAATTTCAGGGTGCTCCTGATGCTTGCTCAGAGCCTGCATGACCAGCGAATGACGGTGGTTGAGCAGAAGGCGACCCGGATAAAAGCTGAGGTTTCGCCATACACCTCGATGAAACAGGCGGGTGGCCTGACCCGGCTTGGGTTCGGCCAGGCAGGCCAAACCTTGAACGCACGATCCGTTGTAGTCGAAATCGGCTAACTGTATGCCGTTCAGGCGGTGTTCTCCCAACCTCAGGTATTCCCGCATGCTGCTGGCGACTCTCTCCCAGCCTTGCGGGAGTTGAGACTTTTCCAGAGGTTGCGGGCAGGCCACCACGTGATTGGCCTTGTACACAGACCTGGGGCAATACAGCCTGATGATTTCGGCGCTGGCCTGTCCCCACAGAACGGGGACATTTTCTCGGGCCAGGGCCTCCGTAACCACACCGCTGACCAGATCGTAGTAAAGGGCGCCTTCCAGGAAGCCCTTGGACTTGAGTTCGCGCAGGCTCACCAGGCCGTGATGATGGGTGGGCAAGAGGGGGCGAATGGCCAGTTTGTTGAGCAATTTGGGTCGGTGCGAGAGCCAGTTCGTGGCCGACTGCATCAGCATTTCCAATTCTTCCAGGCGCTCTGGTAGCTGGCCTTGCAAGGCGTCCACGCGGGCCGCAAAGGCTTCGACAAGGTCGTGCTCGGCGGCCCGATTTAGAATGGCCATGGCCTTGTGGTAATGCTTGTCGACAATCACGTTGTCGCGAGTCAGGGTGTGTTCCAGGTAGTTGGACTTGATGCGAAAGGTTAGCCCGGGAAGAAGAGCTTCGCGGCCTTGTTTGAGGGTCAGGCCATGGTTGTACATGCCGAATTCGGGCAGGCCTTCGGCCGACATCCCGATGACGGCCCGCGTTCCCGGACCGCTGACTTCCACCGAGCAGGGCGACTCGACGGCCAGTTGCAGATTCAGGAGTCGGCCATTGAAACAGACCTGCGTTTCAGAATAACCGCACCAATACCGGATGGTGTCTTCGGATCGTTGCAAGAATTCGGGCCAGCCTACGGCGGGTAATCGCTTGAAGAGTCGAATGCTGGTGCCCTCCACGGGGGCTTCCAATCGATACAGAAAATACTGGGTGGATCCGGGAAAGACCACTCTCCAATAGTTGCCGTCCCGGCCGGTGTCGAGCACTACGCATTCTGGTTGAATGGCAAATATGGACACGAATCCGATCCCAAATTTGCCGATCTTGGTGAGATCGTGCTCCTTGGTAGAAGAGAATAGCTTGGTCAGTTGCTCCTCGATGATCTTTTCGCTCATGCCCTCGCCACTGTCGGCCACGGTTACGCACACCCTTTGGACCTTTTCGTCATAAACACAACTTACCTCGACTTGATTGGAGCCCGCGTCCATGGCGTTTTGAATCAGTTCGCGGTAGAAGGTGAAAGGGTCGCTAAACTGATCCACCAGGTTTTCAAAGACTTCCTCGATCACTTCGGCGGCTTCGTCAACCCTGGGCAATCCCATCCCAATTCGCTATACTGGCTGTTCATGAGACTTGCGTGGTTGGTGGGAGCCTGCAGAAATTTGGTATGGAGGCCATGAAACGACTTGGCTGGGCGCTGGCCCTTGGATGCGCGGCCTGGGCCGCAGGTTTCGGGACGGATCAGCGAGTTCCGGCGCCGGCTGCTAAACCGTATACCGCAGCCGTGCGTGTCAAGGTAAATGAATCGATAGGCTGCGGTTTTCTGGTAGGTCCAGACTTGATGCTGACCGCCGCTCACGTGGTCAGCAACGAAGAGGGGGTCACCTACCCAGACATTGCGGTGGAATGCGGCGTGGTCAAAGACAAGCCTGGCGTAACGGTCAAAGTCAAAGACGTTAGCATCAAACTTCCTCGGACCAAGGAACTGATCTCGGGCGATGATTGGGCTCTGGTTCAGCTGGATCGGCCGGTGGGGTTGGTCTATGGTTGGGCCGAGTGTGAGGGGTTGAGCAATCAGGATTTGCGCGACTTGCCGGTGGAACTGGTCGGTTTTTCGGGCATCAGTGATGAGGCCCGCTCCGAGTTTGCCAATTTTCAAACCCCCTATTCCTGTCGGGGGACTTTGCGGGATGTTGGTCCTAATGTGGTCTTCCACGACTGCGCCATGTGGGGTGGCACTTCTGGAAGCGCTCTGCTGGCCTCGCGCGACGGCCAGTTGCGAGTCGTGGCCATCAACAGCGCCGGAGTGGACGTATCTGGCGAAGTTTTGCAGCATGGTTTCCGCGAAGTCTATTCGAAAGAACTGGGTAACATCGCGGTGCCAGCGCGGCATTTTGTCGACTGCTACAAGCAGCTCTATAAGCCCAGCCAGGCCAAGTTGCGTCGCCTTTGGATTCGCAACAACTATCGCGACAAGCTTAAGGTTTGCGTGCGCTATCGCAGTGCCCTGGCCGATCCTGGGCAGCCCTACCTGACGTCACCCTGGCAAGAGATTGGCAGTCATCAGCGGATTTGCGTGATGGAGCCAGAGGCAGGCTGCGTGGAACAGGAGGTATACTTGTCCTTGGCCAAGGTAGACGGCGGAGGAATTGGGCCGAAGGCCCCGTTGGAGTTTGAAGTAGAAGGTGAGAAGCGAAGTTTCTTTTGCAAATACATTGGTGACAGCGAGGAATACACGGTGACCTACCCATGAGCGCCGTTCGTACGAATCAATCGAAACAAAAGTTGGTTCTGCTCGGCTTGCTGCTGCTGGCCTTGCCCTTGTGTGCTCGCTCGGGTTGGGAATGCTGGAACTACCACGAAGCCAGCCAGTTTCGGGAGCAGGCCCACAGGCTTGAGCATGATCATAGATCGGCCGAAGCACTGGTTGCCTACGGTCGCTGCCTGGAACTGTATCCTTATTTTTTGGATGTTCATCAGGAGATGGCCGAGATCTATATCGAGAAAAGCGATTGGAATGGCGCAATGGTTTGTCTGAATGCGGCCGTCAAGGCCTGCCCGGCCGATCACGAGGGGCGGGCGATCGTGTATCGCCAGCGCGGGCACTGTCAAATGCGGGCCGGGGAGTTGTCCGCAGCCTGTCGGGATTTTCGCGCCGCGCTGCAGTTAGACCCGGATGAGCATCTTTCTCGCCGCTTGCTGGAGCAAGTCGAAGGCCGCTCTAAGGTTGGCCCGAAGCCCAATCCAGCAAATTAGCCACGCCCTTACCCCATGCCGGGGAAAGGAGAAATCCCTCGCCCCCTCGCGAAGTAATACCGATGGGGATGTAATTGCGCCCGCGCTTGATCAGCCACGGACCCCCGCTACAGCCTTCGCTCATGTGAGCAGAGAGCCGAGCTCCTCGAGTATTCCAGCGCAGATCCTGGCTGCGGGCTTGCCACAACTGGGCGCCACCGAAGGCGTAGCCCAGCACCAGGCACTCTTGCGCGGGGGCCACCGGAATGATTTGTAGACGCGGTATTGAAAAACGCTGGTCGATTTTGCACACGCCGATGTCGTAATGGTGGTCACTGTGCATATCCCAGCCCCACAAAGTGGCGGCCGCTATTACCCGACTCCACCAACCCCCTTGGACCCGAGAATACTGCAAGGCAAAGTGGAAACTGCGGGCCCGTGGGCGCTGCTCGGGGCGACACAGGCAGTGGCCTGCCGTCATAATAGTATCAGGAGCCACCAACCACGCGGTTGTGGCCGTTCCCGTCTGGCCATCCACCAACAGGCCCACGCTGCTGTATGGGGCGTTGCCCACCTCTTCGACGGGGCCGGTGCTGGCTAGAGGCGGCGTCAGGGTGGGAGGTACGGCGATAAATCGGGGGAGGGCCCCTCGCGGGCGCCTGATAGCCAGTTCTACAACCGCGGAGCGGGAAGGCATGGTCCATGTGTTCCAGGGGGGGCTGCCGCCTCCCCCCGGCTCATAACAGGGTCGGACCCGTGAGCGCTTCGAAGGCATTGTCGGTTTTCCGCGTGCCGGGAGGGGAAGTCGCCTGTACAAATCGAAGTCGTCTGCATGCGATCGGCGGGCCTGAAAGCAGCGTTACGCGCCTGCGTGGCTGTGGCGTCGCTGGCGTTATTCTTGGCTGCGGCCACCTGGATAGTGCGTCGCTACCGCTCCCCCGGTAGTATGACCGTGCTGGAATCGCAATCCATGGATATGCGCTCGATGAAGCTTCCCGTCGGACCGATGCCGGTGGCCACGGCTGTGGTGGAGATGGGCATTTTTGTTCCCACGGTAACTTATTCAGGCACGGTAGTCGCTCAGGGTGATCAAGAAATCACCGCCCGGGTCACCGGGGTGGTTCAGGACGTGCCCGTCTACCCTGGCGACCGCGTTCTGCCGGGGCAATTGTTGGTCCGACTGGACAGTGCCGAGCTGGCCTCGAAAGTGGAGGAAGCGCGTACCGCGAAGGTCGAGAGCCAGCAGCGGGTGCGGGCTCTCCAGGCTGAGTGGCGCGCCAGCCTGGGAGAATTGCAGGCCGCTCAGGTCGAGGTGCCAGTCGTTGGCACTCAAGTGGCCGAAGCCCGGGAAACCAGCCGGGCGGCCCAGGTCGAACTCGAAACCGTGCGGGCCGAGTATGCGCGCAGCCTGACTCTACATGGCCAGGGGGCGATTTCGCTGGAAGAACTGCAACTGGACCGGGCCAGGCTGGCCGAAGCCCGGGCAAGCCATAAGAACAGTCTTCTGCGCTTTCAGAAAGCGAGCCTGGAGGTAAGTCGGGCCCAGGCTCAAGTGAAGGCCCGCCAGGGGCAGACGCAGAGCGCACTGCGCAACATCGACACGGCTCTGGCTGCTCAACAGCGCAGCCAGGCCGCGGAGCACACGGCTGAAGTGCAACTGGGCTATACCCAAATACTGGCCACTTCGCCCTCGGAGGTGGTGGAGAGAGTGGTCTCACCGGGGACCCTGGTGATGCCCGGTCAGGTCTTGTTGCGCCTCAAGCAGGGAGGGCGAGTTCGTCTGCAAGCTCTGGTCCCGGTCGATCAGGCGGTGCACATTCAGACAGGCTTCCCGGTGAAAGCCCGAATTGGAGGCAAGCTGATCCGGGGCCGAGTGAATTCGATTTTTCGCTCGGCCGACCCGCAGACCCGGACGCTGGTCGTGGAAGCGCTGGCCAAGCCAGAACGGGAACTGGTGCCGGGCGCCTACCTCACCATGGAGATTTCGGTGGCCACTCCGCTCAGCGGGCTCAGCATGCCTCTGGCAGCGATGCATAAGGACGCAGAAGGCGTAACATTCGTCTGGAAAGTGGCTGGCCAGAAGGCCGGGACTTCGGTCTACACCTGCGTGATGCACCCGGAAGTGAGATTGCCGAATCCCGGAAAGTGCCCCAAGTGTGGCATGACACTGGTCTTGGAGAAGCCCACAGGCGCCTCGGTAGCCCGTCGACAGATCATCACGCCCGGGCCGGTGTCGGGCGAGCGTGTGGCCGTCGGGAAGGGATTGCAGGCGGGCGATGAGGTGATTGTGGAGGGCTACCAGGACCTCTCCGACGGCATGGCGGTGAAAGCGGTGAATTGGGAGGCGGATGGTCCCCTGGAACTCCCCGCGGTTCAGCCCCACCAGGAAGCTCCCCACCATGGCGACCACTGAGACAAATACTTCCTGGGAGTTGACGCGCTGGTCGATTCAAAACCCTTATCAGGTGATGGCTTTCTATGTTTCGTTGCTACTTTTGGCTGTGATCGTCATCTTTGGCCACATGCCCCGCCGACTTATGCCCTACGTGGAAAGTCCCATGCTCGGCGTCGTGACCATGATGCCCGGCCTGTCGGCCCAGGAGATGGAGAGGTACCTCTCCAAGCCCATTGAGGAACGGATGGTGGCCATCCCCGGCGTCCGCTATATCCGCAGTACCTCTCAGGACGGCTTCTCCATTGTCTCCCTGGAATTTCCCTACGGGACGGACATGGATAAGGCGCTGCTCTCGGTGCAGGCGCTGCTCAATGTCATCCAGGCCGACCTGCCGGTGACGGGGGCCAACCTCAAGCCGTCATGGGTGTTACCCATCGACCCCTTGAACTTGCCGGTCCTGACCTTGAGCCTCACGGGGGACCAGAACTGGGATTTGACTCGCCTGCGTCAATTGGCCGACAATCAGATTACCAACCGCTTGAAAACCTGCAGTGACGACATCCAGGCGGTGGCGGCGTACGGAGGCTATCGACGCCAGTTGCAAGTGGTGATGGATCGGCACAAGCTGGCTGCGTTCGGATTGACCGCCCAGGACGTCAAGACAACGGTGGACCGGCACAACGTGTCCCGCTCGGCCGGCATTTTGACCGCCGGAGACCGCGAGACCATTGTGCGAGTCGACACCCTTGCCGACAGTGCCTCCGTGGTGGAGGCCTACCCGGTGTTCGCCAGGGGTCAACGGCTGGTTACTATCGGTGATGTGGCCGAGGTCCGCGACACCTATGCCGAGAGGCGTAGCGGTTACCGCCACTATCGCTCGGGCAAGTCGCAGGACGCCATCGCCATCAACGTTCTGCAGGATCCGGCCGCCAGCTCGCCTCGCGTCATCGCGGCCGTGCGTGCCGAATTGAAGCGGTTGGAGCAGGACCATCCGGGCATCCACTTCGAGGTAGCCTACGACAATTCGCTGTTTGTCGACGTTTTGATGGAAAACATGGTCGAAGAACTGGCCATGGCCGTGCTGATGACGGCGCTGGCCATTTTGTTGATGCTGGGAGAGTGGCGTGGCACCATCATCGCGATGGTCAGCGTGCCCACCTGTATTGCCATTACGTTGCTGGGCATCGTGCCGCTGGGGATGAGTTTGAACAGTTCCACTCTGGTGGGTCTGCTGATGTCTATCGGGCGACTGGTGGACGATTCCATCGTCAATATTCACGCCATCGAGAAGTACCTGAAAGAGGGGCTGGATGTGCCCGCCGCGACTGAGAAGGGCATCCTGGAGGTGCGGCTGCCGGTGGCTGCATCTGCCTTGATGTCGATTATCGGCCTGACCCCACTGCTGCTCTGCGGCGGCATTGTGCAATTGATGTTCGAAGGCCTGATCTGGCCCCTGATTCTGGGTCAGATCTCCAGCTTCGTCGTGTCCCAGACGCTGACCGCGATGATGGCTTCTCGTCTGCTGCGCACCCCGGACCAGCGCAAGCAGGACCAGAAGAGCTGGCTGCACCGCCGGATTCTGTTGCCATTTCAGGGTTGGCTGGACCGCCTGGATCGTGTCTACGGTAGGGTCGTGAGTCGCATTCTGCGCATGCGCCTTTTCACCACGCTGGCCGTGGCCGCCGCGCTGATCTTTGGCGGTGTCTTTTATTACTTTTTGGGCAGCGAAATGATGCCTCTGGCCGATGTCGGACAGGCTTCGATGGCGCTAGAAATGCAACCAGGCACCAGCTTTGAGGCCACCGAGAAGGCGGTCAAGCGTCTCGAAAAGATCATGGCTGGCCATCCAGAAATTCGGGACGTCTCCTTAGAGGTCGGCACGGAACCCCTGGCACTTCCCTATTTCACCGGTTACAGTATGGGGCTCAGCAATGGGGCCAACGCCATGATCACCCTTTCCCGCAAGGATGAGCGCGCAAAGAGTGTCTGGGATGTGCTTGACGCCGTGCACGCCGAAGCCATGGCCAATATTCCCGGTCTGCGGCGGCTTCAACTCAAAGAGATGGGCTCCGACGTCATGGCCTCCTCGGCCGCGCCCATTCAACTGGTACTCTATGGCCCTAACCTCAATCAACTCGCGCGGTTGGGCGATCAGGTGGCCCGCATCGCCCGGGAAACCCCGGGCCTGGTTCAGGTCAATACCAGTTGGGCTTTGAACCGACCCGCCTACCAACTGGACATCGATCTGCGCAAGGCGGCCCAAAACGGACTGAGCCCTGATCAGATTGCCGAACAGACTTATTACGCACTGGGCGGCGGTCTGACCAGTGAATTCTTTCGCCTGGAGAACCTGCGCCAGGCTACCATTCTGATTCGATTCAAGGAGGAACAGCGACGGCCTACCCCGGTCGATTTGGAGCAGGTGGTCCTCGGCAAGGTGCCGCTGAGCAGTGTGGCGGAAATCCGTTCCGTCCAGGCGCCCAGCTTGATCGAGCACGACGCCTTTCGACGCAGCTTGAGCGTGACGGGCTTTTACCGTTTGGGTGGGCCTTATTCGATGGATCTGTCCATGTCCGTGATGATGCGGGCCATGTCCGAACTGAACTGGCCTCCTGGCTACGGCCTGGAAGTGCGCGGTGACATGACCCAGATGATGGACAGTTTCCGACGCCTCCTGATCGGCCTGATCCTCTCCCTTTTCTTCGTTTTCCTGACCCTGGTGGCTCAGTTTCGCGGTGTGGTTCAGCCGTTCCAAATGATCTTGCCGATGGAGATGTTCGGGGCCTTCTTCTTCCTCTGGCTTTCAGCCCAGGCGTTCTCTACCGTGAGTATCCTGGGCCTCATCGTGGCCTCGGGCATGGATGCCGCGGCCGCCATTTTGCTGCTAGAAGAGATCATGCGCCTGCGCCAGGAGGGCATGCCACGCGACGAGGCTGTCATTCAGGCCGCACCCACGCGCCTGCGTCCGATTCTCATGACCAACGCCATCACCATTCTGACGATGATCCCGGTGGCTTTTTTTCCCGGCCCCGGCATCGATGCATACTCCCCGCTGGCTACCGTGGTCATCGGGGGACTGCTTTTCGGCACGGCTGTCAATCTGGTGGTCACTCCCCTGATGCACACGCTGATCGACGATCTTACTCAGTTTTTGAACAGGGCCCGGCCGGGCTTCAGGAATAACATCCCTTGAAGGAGGGTCCTCTCTGCGCGGAGTTGGAAGAGGTTTCGACCATTATCGAGAACTCTACGGGGTGCATCGATACCGGTTGACTGTCCAGATCCGTAGCGCGCGAGTGGCCGTGCCTTTCCGGCCCGGTTCGGTGGATCGCTGAGGTGGCCCGGGCTACCTCAGCCGCGTGGCCGGCCAGTATTTTAGAGGTATTGGTAAGGTCTTTCTCTTTGCGAAGGGTTGACCCTGAAGGGAGATATGCCTGCGGCCATATCTCAGGCACGCCGGTATGCGTTGCCGCCTTTGGGCGTCTGGTTGTCTACCTGTATTATGCGGGCGGACTCAGCAGTTCACTGGAGCAGGCCATTTCGTTGGCTGGAGTGGGTGAGTTTTGCGATTTTGGACATTGTGTCCGCCTCAAATGGCTGCATCCTCCCTCGCCGGAAGATCTGGTCAGGTGCCTGACCGATCTGGGCGCGGCCCTGGCCGCCGAACCCTCTCCCTGCCACTGTGGCGAGTTCCCCGTCCATTATTGGTTTCGCTCGTATGAGGGGGGAGTCATGGCTACGTGTCCGACCTGTCGCGGTCTGATAGAGCAAAGGCTTCCGGCGGACCAACCGCACCCCGCTCCGTTTTTCGGAGAAATCGATTGGCTTCGCCGCGAGCAGGACGGTCATCGGGGGAGGAGCGGGCTCCACGACTTGCTGGTCTGTTGCCCTCTCACCGGACCATTGCACAAAAAGCGCCGCCAGCACCTGGAAACCTCCCTGTGGATGCCGGACCGGCGCACGGATCGGCCGGTGGCTCCTCAGTTCAAGGTCGTCGTGGCCCTGGCCCACCTGGTGGCCCGAAGAATTCGCTCCACCAGTCCAACCTCGGGCTGGCCGGTGGCGATGGTAAGCGGGAATTGCTGGCCACTGCTGCCCACCCAAATCGACCACTCGTGCCAGGTGGAATTCGACGGAAAAACGCTTTGTGTAGGCCTGCCACTGTTGGAGGTGTGCACTCTCTCCGAGGTTGATTTCTTGATCGAGAGAGCCATTCATCTGGCCGGCCTGGCGACTTGGGGTTTGCATCGCTACGGTACGGGTCCGTGCCCATACGGGGTGGGCTTGCCACTGCGTCGGCAGTTGGCCATCGAGGGCCCCCGACGTGATGAGGCCTGGTTGCTGCAATATCCGGACCCGGGTCTGGCGCTGCGTGCCCTGGGTAAGCAGGCTCTGCTGTCGGCCTTGAGCTTTCCGGCTCGACTGGCTGCCCAGACCGAGGTCGCCGCGCGGGGAGGGGAGGCCCGGGACCCGTTGGAAGTCCTGCGTCTGGGACTGGGACTGTTGCCCCCGCGTTTGTTGGTGCGTGTGCTGGAAACCCTGTGTCCGCTGGCTCAGGTGAGTCCCGCCCGGGCCCGCCAGATTTTGGGCCTTGAATGGCCGGAGTCTTGGGACTGGCAACCCGCCCGACCGGCTTGCCTGGAAATTCCACAATACGGCCCAATTCGACGCCAACTCCTGGAGCCCACGCGCCACCGTCTGTCGGCTGAGTTGACCTTGCTGCGACGTCATCTTGATCCCCCTCACCGGCCCCGCCACGGGGTCGCTCGAGCCGAACAATTGCTCACCGTCAGGCGACTCGACGATGCTCGCAGCCTGCTCTCGGGTCTGGAAGATCAGTCGCAACTGGAAGTTCGTTTGTGTTGGGCCGAACTGGCTTACCTGGAGAGGCGGGGCCGGGACCTGTCCGTTTGCGTGCAGGCTATCCTGGACGGTTCGGAGGTGGCGCAGGAGACGCTGGTGATTTTGGTGGGCCTGCTGGAAGACCTTGGGGAGGATCAGCCAGCCTTGACGGTTTTGAGTCATTTGCTCCCGGATCCCACTTTGGATGACTATGTGTCCAGCAGCGCGGTCAGATTGCACGGCAAGCAACGTCGAGTCCCGACTCCCAGTCAGCTCGACCCGAATTGGGTCGCGCACCGGGGGGGAGAGGTCCACTCCCTGACGGACGGATGGGCCATCTCCGGTCCTTTTTGTGGCTGCGATTGCTTGCTGGTTTTCAAGGACAGGGACTGGCTGTTCCGTTTCATCGTGCCCGCCGGTGTGCACCTGTCAGTGGTCGCGGCGGCTGCGTTGGGGCTGTTTCTCGAGGTTGACGGTGCGGCCAGCGTCGACAGCCAGTCTCCCTTCTTGACCGTGACTCTTACGCCTGGCTGCCTTTCCGACCGCCTGGATCGGGTCCAGACGGTGGCCTACCTGCTCCGCCGGGGGGGCCAGTTTGAGCCGGTCTGCATGGTCTGCCAGCGAGCGGCCCCCCGGCTCCGGGTGAACCTGGAGGGTGAAGTGAATTTGGACAGGTTGTGTGACCGCTGCCTGCCGGCCTGGCAAGGAGTGCGCGCTGGAGTGGATTGCTGGCCAGACTTGGGATGGCACCGGCCCAGGCTCCTGCCTCCCTGGCATTCTCCGCTGGTGCACCATGGGGACCGGAACGCCTATCTGGAGTATTTGGCGTGGAAGCGAGACCACGGGAGTGTTGGGCTGATAGAGGGGCTACAGCAAACTTTGGCGTCCTCCAGGGCCTCCATCAGGGCCTCCGGGGCCTCCACGGAACGGCCTGGTATCGGGCTCGAGGTTGAGCCGGTATGGAACGACTGGTTGATGAATGAACTGGGGCAACCCATTGCCACGCGCCTGGATCTGTCCAGCGACGTAGAAGTGGAAAGGGCCAGTGGCATTTTGCGTGTCGGGTTGCTTTGCCTGGAGTCGATGGAGCAGGAAGAACTGCTGGCTTTGATCAAGAGGAGTGCGCTGCGCTTCCGTCGGGAATCCCGGTTTTTCCCGCGAGCGGTCGACGCGGCTATTTGCCGGTCGCTTCCCGCCACAAGCCTGCTTCGGGCAGCCTGCAAGCAAGAAGTGCTGCGTTTGGGAAGCAGGGAAGGGTGCAACACCGGGCTGTGGCTGGCTGTGACGGAGGGGCCGTCGAGGGTGGATGTGGTCAGGTTGGTGCTGAGCGGTCTGAATCGTCTCCCAACCGGGTTTGCGGCCCGATTGCTCAGCGGTGTCGACCCGGGCCAACGTCTGGGGCCCGCCCGTTTGCTCAAATTGCTGGGCGGGACCTGGCCCGCTCTAAATTTTTCGCCAATCCGCCCGGCCTTTCACCAGCTTTTGAACTATGCTGGTGTCCGCCAGCGGTTGACCCGGTCGATCAATGATGAACTGGGCCACGATCTGACGCTGCGTCAGGCATTCGTGGTGGCTCAGAGGCATCGTCTACCCCCTCTGGACGAGGGGCAGCGCCAGTTGGTCAGGCACTACTATTCGAGCAGGCCCGACTTGGAAGGGGTGTGCGCTCGGGCTGAATGCGCCTATTTCGAGGGAGACGGGCTTGAACTCGGGCGGATGACCAGCCAGTTGCTCCCCTGGCTCAGTTTTGCTGGTGTGAGTGGTCTTGCCGCCATGCTCGAGGATTTGGACCAGGTCGAGTTGGCTCGGACTTGTTGGGAGCGGGTCCAACAGGATCTGCACGGAGGGCAGGCCGCCCAGGCCGGGTGGAATCTGCGGCGACTGAAGCGATTGGGCTCCAGGCGTTAGCGTGTGCCGGACGGAGCGGCTATTCGAACTGATGCAAGCGGGTTGAGGAAACGTAGGTGCTCAGGTTGCCGGCGGTTCCGGCCTGCTCTAGCAGACCACGCAGGATCGACCAGTGCAGTGCGCCTGGCTGCAGGATTGTCACGCACGACCGACTCAACCAACCATCAACAATGGCCAGGGCCCGGTCTGAAGTCAAGGGTCTCGCAAACCTTCAGGGAGGGTCTGCGCAGGTCCTTCGGAGGGCTGCTCGAATTGCTGCCCATGCTCAAGAGAACCCTGTGCAGACTGCTTTTCGCAACCGTGTCCCTGCTCCCCGCGGGAGCCGACGTCTACATTTATAACACCACCGACGAACGGATGAACTATCAAGTCGTCCTCCCCAACGGGGACACCACAAGCGGGCCTATCGAAGAGTATCGAGGATACTATCCCACCCAGACCACCCTCACCACCCCAGAGGGTAGACTGACAGCCTTCAAAGTCATCAGTGAATCGGGCAACTCAAGTGTCGAAGCCAAAGCGGCCTACTCTCGATGTTACCTGATTGGCAAGAAAGACGGCAAACTGATCTTCAAGCCCGTTTCCTGGAGCATGGACGACGGCCAGAATCACAAGCGGGAAATGACCCTCTTCAATGCTACGGGGGCGCCTCAGACCTTTGATCTGGTCGATGAGAAACAGATGCGCAAGATCACTCTTCAGCCCGGCGAGGAGACTACCGTGGAAGCCAAATACGGATTCAGCGGCTCCAGCGGCTTCCACCATCTCAAATTCTCCGATGGCAACCGCCTCGACAACGCCATCAGTTCCGGCTATTTCGTCATTCTTTACCTGGACTCGCGTAGTCCCGGTAAAGTGCAAGCCGGCAATTACGGTCATCTAACCCCGCCCCGCAACGTAGTCATGAAATAAGTCAAGACTTTCTTTCCCGGGCGGGATTCCCTATCACTACCGCGCCCGCTGCAACCGATTTGACCACCACGCTACCCATCCCCACCAGAGTCCCAGCCCCAATGGTGAGGCGCTCGCGGATGGTGCTACCGGCTCCCAGATAGCAGTTTTTCTCCACCTTGACAAAGCCGCTTACTATCACACCCCCGGCCAGAATCGTATAGTCCGCGATGTGGGCGTCGTGGCTGATTACGCTGGAGGGCAGCACGACTACGTGATCATCAACTTGGGCTCCGGCGCAAACGGTGGCTTGCTGCAAAACGACGCAGCCCTGGCCCAATTGTGCCCAACCGGATACCTGCGCTGAGGGGTGAATGATGGTCGCGAAACGCTGGCGGGGGAGGCCCAGTCCCTCAAGCAGCGCGGGCTTGCGGGAAAAACTGGCCGAACTGCCGATGGCGGTGACCACCAGGGCTTCCCCCCATTGGCTCAGACAAGAAATCGGTCCAAGCACCGGATAACCATACAACGATTGACCCCGGCGAGCCGGGTCGTCGTCGAGAAACCCCAAAGGTCGATAGAGTTCTACCCCCTGGGCCAGGTTGCAGGCCAGCATGCTTTCCAGGATGTCGACGCAGTTACCTGAGCAGCCCAAAATGACAACGGGGGTACTCACAAGGCCAGGAAATGCTGGATCTGTTCCACCAATTCTTCGTTAAACTCATCACCCGGACTGAGCAGTCCCAACAGTGCCTCGCGCAGGAACCCTTCCGCCAGGCGCGTGCGCTGCTCGGCTTCGTGGAGGCTCTGCTGGCTGGCGCCCAGTCGGTGCCGGGTATCGTCCAGGGCGTGCTGCGTATCCTGCAGTTGCTCGCCCATCTCCTGAAGGCGCTGCTGGGCCTGCTCGTTTTGTTCTTGGAATTCCGAGACAATGCCGGAAAGTTCTTCTAACTCTTCCTGGCGCGTCTTTAACTGGGCCTGAAGCTGGGAAAACTGCTCCGCGTCCACGGCGGGTGGGCGAAGATAGGCGGACAGTCGATTCTCCAGGGCGCGCAAATCGTCCCAACCGGGTTGACGGTGCAGCGCGTCTGTTAGATCTTCCACCTGTTTCCGTAAGGCCTGCCACTGCGGAGGTGGTTCTGCCGGTGGCGATGGGAGCGGTTTCGGGGTCCTGGCGGATCTGGCCGGGGACGGGCGCCTGGCTGCAGCCGTTTTTTGGGGGGGAGGGGCGACCGGCTCTGCGGGTGGAGTCGTCTCCGCGGGCGGCGGCGGCGCCACTGTCGGAGCAGCAGAGTGCTTGGGCTCGGGGCGCTCCGGGCGGGCGAAGGCCTGCGGTTTATCCATGGCGTGAGGACGCGCTTTGCGTTGTCCGAGCAGAGAACTGCGACGCACAGTCCCACTTTCCGCTGGACTGAAGGACGGACTGGAATCAGCCGAATCAGGAGGCACCAAAGGCCCGACCTTTCTGGTGAGATACCCTTCAACTTTCGCGTCGCCGCCTGCAGACCCTGCTGACTGACCGTTGAGAAAGGCTACACGTCTAGATTTTCCAGGGCTTTGACAGCATCAGCCAGAGTGTGAATTTCTTTGAAGGCGTCGAAGGCCCGCACCAGGCCTGCATCCATGAGAATGACCTTGGCTTTGGGGCCACGCAGGCGTTGCCCCAGTTGCTGCAGCTTGGGCACGATGTGCATCATGTTGTCTAGCGAGCCCACCATCGCCGTGGTGGCCTCGGAATCGAGTTGTACGTTGGCACCGGAGACGACCATCGGTTGACCGCTGCCGCCACTTTCCAGGGAGCGAGGGGCGCTGGCCATGCGGTCGATAGCCAAAGACAGTTTATTGAGCACCGGGCCCAAATCCGAGGGGGTAGAGGCTGAAGTAGGTGTGGGGGCCCCGGCCAGGCGCTCGAGCACTGTGGTCAGACGGGCCAGAAACGGGCTGAGGTCTACCTGAACCGGCACCGAGGCTGCCCCGGCCACCGCCGGAGCTGTTGGGCCTCCCCGTTCCACGGCCTGGGCCACATGGCGACCCAGTTGAACCATGGCCTGATTGAGGGCCTGCAGGTAGGGCGAGAGGTCGGCTGCCGGAGCCGACTGAAAAACCTCGGAGTCAGGGCTGAGCTTGATCATCATCTGACCGCCCGTCAGCTTTTCCAGCAGGGGGCCATAGTCGCTGCTTCCCATTTTAGTGGCCGCGTCGTTGATGGATCCCGAGATCATGTCCAGGTTTTCGGAGACTTTGCCCAACACCGAACTGACCCGCAGGATGGGGTCGTCCTCGCCGCCCATGGTTTGTCGTCGCCCAAAGCCTCGCTTGATATCGGCCCAGCGTTCTTTTTGGGCTTCGCTTTGGCGGCCGCGCAATTCGGCCAGTTTGAGCAGATTTTGTTCGGCCCCGGTCGTCAGCGTCTGCGCCTCACCGGTGTAGTGATCGTCGATCAACCGCTCCACTTCTTCCTCGTTCATGACGGCCACCACTTTTTCGGTCATCTTGGTCATATTCCGATAGCTGCCTTGCAACTTGAAGGGCGGTTCGGTGCGGTAGGCGTCATCGGTGGCCGCCGAGGCGATATACTGCTTATTGACCGAGAGCAGCACCTTCTGCACCTTGAACAACTTACGCATCACCGAGAGGATCTCATCCAGTTCGACGCTGGAATAGTTGTGGGACAACTCGTTGGCGTTGATGGGCGTACCTTCGGCCATGCGGATCAATTTGTAGACATCTTCGGGGTCGCGACTGGTGAGCGGTGAGAGGGTAGGGTTGGAGGTGAGGGCGTTCTCCAGGTAGCTTAATTCGAAAACGGCCTCTTTGCCCTGCATCACGTCGCCCAGATTGTAGGTATCCGCGCGGTTGGCCAACATATCGGGAATTTGGAAGCGGGCCCCCGATTCGGTATAGGGATTGCCAGCCATACAGATGCAAAAGCGTTTGCCTTTGAGGTCGTAGGTCCGCGTGCGTCCTTTCCAGACGCCTTCAATTTTGCGTTGAGCGTCGCACAAAGAGATAAACTTTTGCAGAAACTCGGGGTTGGTATGCTGGATGTCGTCGATGTAGAGCATCACGTTGTTGCTCATCTCCAGCGCAAAGTTGACCTTCTCCACCTCTTGTTTGGCGGTGGCGCTGGTGGCCTCGTGGGGGTCGAGCGAGACGACGCCGTGGCCCAGCGCCGGTCCGTTGATCTTGACAAAAATCTGACCCAGACGGTTGGCTACATATTCCATGAGCGTGGTTTTTCCGTAACCAGGCGGTGATACCAGCAGCAGCATGCCCATCTGGTCGGTGCGTTTGTTCTCGCCCAACGAACCCATCTGTTTGGCCAGATTGTCGCCAATCAGAGGCAGGTAAATTTCATTGATCAACTTGTTGCGAACGAAAGCGGTCATGACCTTGGGGGCCATCTCGTCCATACGCAGGCGAATGCGCTCCTTGGCCAGGATGTTGCGGCGAATTTCCTGGTAGTGGCGGAAAGACGGCACGCGATGCTGGCGGAATTGATCTAGTCGGCCGACGAACTGTTCCAGGCGCAGATCCATGCAGCGGTTCTTGATGCGCTCGTGCTGTCCCAGCAGGCCTTGAATGGTGATTTTGGTGTTGGTCGAGGAGGCTTCGCGCTGCATCTTGCCTTCTGTGAGGAGCAGACTGGCCGCTTCCTCCACGGCGATGCGCCAGCGCTCCAGGTGCTCCTCGGGCTGCCCCTGGGGGTTGGCTTCGACGAAGGCCTGCAGCCAGGCCAGAGACAACTCGTAGCTTCGGCGCAGGTCGCCGCGCAGGCCGGCCCATTGAGCTTGCAACTTCGGCAGCACGCCGGTCTCGGTCAGGTAGCGCATAAAGGCGTCCCGCAAGGAGACGGCCCCGCCCGAGACCAGAAATTTGCCGTCGCCGTCGCCCAGGTCCTCGACCAGATACTCGCCGGCCATCAAAAGGTCGTGTTCACTGACCTCAATGTCGTTCACTTCGCAGAAGGCCCCGATTCGCTTGGCCAGTTCGCGGGCCAACCGGTCCGTGGCCGTATTGGGCCCGAAGGTGCTCTGCATAAGCTTGAACGAGGTGGCCTGGCTGGTATACGTACGCCTTTCGCCCTCTTCCAGTTGATAGGCCCAAAAAAGGCTGGCGGCGTGGCGAACTCGACTGGAAAATCTAAGGTGCTGGGCGCTCTGGTACAGGTTGAGCAGGTTTTCTAAGATCAGGGCCGCGTCGGTGTCGTGGATGCCGCGGTCGTAACCCTCATCGTAGCGGTCCTGGGAGTAGTCGCGGATCAGATTGACCAGTCCGGGGTGCACGGTGGCGCTGGCGGCCTCTTCTCCCATACCGGCCACCCGGCTGGGACCGCTGAGCAGGGTGTCGTAGAGCAGTTTGAGAGTCAGGCCCTTGCGCCCCACTTCGGCGTCGTCCAGAATGCAGTAAGCCAGATATTCGGAGCGGTAGACTTCGTGGGTTTCCGAGACCAACTGTTGCTCCCAAAACTCGCGGGTGGCTTCCAGTTCGGGATGATCGATGTCTTCGAAGAAGTCGGTGCCGGTGATGTGCAAGGCCATAATCGAGGTCTCACCGCTGCCCAGATTGACCCGGCGCGGGACCATGGTAAGGTCGACCGGTTCGCTATTGACGGAAAAGCGGTGGCGGCCAAACTTGATGATGTTGGCGCCTTCTTCAAAGATCTCTTTGCGATCGCGCAGACTGCGGCCGGACTCTTGACGAGCCGCCTTGAGGCGAGATTCCAACTCGTCGGCTTTGACGGGGTCGCTGAGTTCGCGCAGTCGCTCGGCCACTTCGCGAATTTTCATCACCATGGCGTCAGAGGCAAAGAAGGCGTTGAGTTCTACGTCGTCGGTAATGCCTGAGGCTCGCCGCTGCAAACCTTCCAGAATGCGCTCGGCCGAGCCCATCAACTGTTGGACGCGACGCTGACGAGCCTCGAGTAAGGTCTGCTTCTTGGCCGAAATCGACTTGGCGATGTCTTCGCGTTTTTGATTGAGCTGTTCGAGGAAGTCGTCATACTCACCGAAGCGACCCTCCAGGTCCTCCAGTTGAAGCATGAGTCGGGATAGGGCCTGTTCGCACTTTTCGGGAGAATCGGCCAGGTTGATCGAGCTGGTGGCGTTTTGGGTCAGCAGTTGAAACTGGACCGCAAATTCGGCCGTGGACTCCTTCGAGCCCAGCTCCTTTTTGCGGCCCAGAAGCAGGGCCCGGGCCCGGTTGAGCTGACCCATCAGCTCGGCAATTTTTTCCAGCACCGCGGTGCGTTGCGTGGCGTCCTCGATTTTGAGTCCGCCGATCACATCCATCAGCAGTTCCAGGCCGGACCCGATCTTCTCCAGTTCTTCATGCATGGGCACGGCGTCGCCGGCCTTGTGCAACTCATCAATCTGGGCGGTCTGTTCTTCGATTCTCTGCTGCAGCGGCACAAAGGCTTCGGGCTGCAGCAAGAATTCGACGGCTCGCTGGCTGATGAAGTCGAACTTTTGGACGGCCACCTCTTCAATGGCCTTGATCTGGTCCAGAGGGGCGTAGCGCATGTCTTTGAGGGTGATGAGTTGCCCTCGCGAAGTGCGCAAAAAGGCCAGGGCATCGACAAACTCCTCGACCGTCTTCCAGTCATCTGGATTGAGGCGGCGGGTTTTTTCGTGAAATGCCTTGGAGGCTTCCTGAAAGGCCTTGTTGGCCTGCTTTTTCAGGGTGACGACCTTCTCGAACTCTTCTAAGACGAGGCTGGAGGTCTTTTTGATGTCCTGCAGAGGCTGCAGCAGGCCGCCCACCTCGGCGTGACCCAACCAGGGGTAGACATCGGTGATGCGGTTGAGGGCCCCGACCATGTCTTCGTAGATGGCCACGGTGGGGGTTTGCTCTTCGACGCGGCGGGCCACCGACAGGCAGTCGGAGATGCCGCGCACCAGATCGGCGTTGCCGATGTTCTCCAGGTAGCTGCCTGATTTGCTCTGTTGGCGGGCCAAGAATTCCATCGAGGTGAAGGGAGTGCGCCAGATCTGCATGGTGTGGACGCGCGTCGGTTCCGAGTCGGCGGCCGCCCGGAACAGCACCAGAGTGCCGTTCTCGTAGAGGCAGTAGCCGTTGCAGTGGATCGGGCTGCGCACTTCTTTTTCGATCATGTTGTAGGGCATCAGGGCAAAGCGGCACTGTTCGCGGTGGCGGAAGACGTAGAGAACGTCCTCACCGTTGGGAGATTTCACGGTGGCTTCGTAGTTCATGCCGGCGAAATCGCCGTCGAAATTCTTGAGGGTACCCTCTTGCAGGTAGTAACCGCCTGGGAAAATCAGGCCGTGATCGTCGGGAAGTTGGTGACATGAATAGCCGATGGCCTTGACGTTGTGAACCTGCTGGGTGCGCGTGTTGAAGATCAGGTAGCGCCACTCTTGTTCGCGATAGGGCAGGATTTTGAGGAGAATGATGTTGCCCAGCTTTTTGTAGTGAAACTGGGCGTCGGACAGGGTTTGTCGGGCATCGTCCACTTTTTCGGAGTAGATGCCCAGGCCATCGTCGGTGTTGTTTTCCACTTTGACGGTGAGGTCGCCGCCCACCGTTTCCACAAAAACTTCGTCCAAAATGGATACGTGGGGGTGCTTGCCGGTCACATAGTTATCGCGACTGGCCACCTCCCAGCTAAACTCGTAGGGGGGGACCTGAACGGCGTCGCGGTCGCCGCGGTTGTCGAGATACTTAACCTCGTCTTTGGCAATCGTCCAGCGCAGCGCTTTGATATCGTTGATGGTGGCGCCGATCTGAAAGACGGCCACCATTTTGGTGCCACTCTCGACCAGACGGATCTGGAGCAGGCGGATGTTTTTGTAATATTTAAAGAGCTCTTTAAAGTCGCGTTTAAAGGTCTCCTCGGCTAGAAACTTGGGGGTGAGGGGATGGTTTCCCTCGTCGTCGACCTGGCTGGAGAGGGGCCGAAATTGGTAACTCCCCTCGCTGCCTTCAAAGCTGTAGAGGCTCATGACATCGTCGATGTCGACCTCTTGTTTGAGACCCAACTTCACTTCATAGCCAAAAAGCAGGTCCTGTCCCAGGCTGACGATGTCACGCGGAATGCAGGCGTTCTTGGTGCGGATTTTCTCGGCGCTGACCACCTCCATCTCCTGGCTACCGAAGATTTGCAGTCGTTTTTGGTTGAGGGCTTCGATCTGGCCACGCAGCAGCCGAGACTGCTCGACCAGACGGCCGCGCAGCACTTCATAGGTGCCTTGCTCAATGCCCGTTTCGGGTGGGGGTGCCGCTGCCGGTTCAGCCACGCGTCAGACTAGCCTGCCGGAGGGGTGGGTGGTTTGGGAACGGGCGGCGTCAACGGCTTGGGAGCCGCGACTGCACTCACGCCCTGGGCCAGTTTGCTGGCAGCTCCTGCCGCCGCTTTACCCAGATCGTTGATCATCTGGGGTCCGGTGACGTTCAGGTTTTTGGCGAAATTGTTGGCCATGTCGCTGTGTTCCAGAAACGTCTCCAGCGTGCGTCCCATACTGGCGGCGTTGAACATGCGCTCCATGAAGGCGCCGTCGCCGCCCACGATGTTGAATTTGGCCGATTTGAAGGCTTCGCCCATCGCCTGCGACTGGTACTGAGACATGGTGACCTGGGCCTTGATGCTCTCGATGGCGATGAGGCGCTGATTTTCCACCTGCAGACGGAACTCTTCGTGAGCCCGACTGGCTTCGTTGAGGGCCGCCATGGCTTTGGCTTTTTCGCCGATGCCGGTGGCTTCGGCCGTCAGCTTGAGTTGAATGGCGTTGGCCTGCACTTCGGCCTCGGCCCGCTGGACTTCGACTTTGGCAAGGCCCAGTTTCTGTTCGGCCGGCGCCTGCGCTTCCTTGATGCGAACTTCGGCCATTCCGCGCTTTTCGAAGGCGGCCGCGTCGGCCTCTTTGACCTTGATTTCGGCCAGACCGAGAGCGGCCTCTTCGGCCTGGATTCCTTCGGCCATACGCACTTTGGCCTGAGCCACCTTGTCGGCGGCGCCCAGTTCGGCTTCGGCCAGCGTCTGTTTCTCTTTGGCTTTGAGGCGAGCCGAAGCTTCCGAAGCTTCGGCGGCCTTGAGCACTTTGACGGAGTCCTTATCGGCATCGGCCTGGGCCGCAATGATCAAGGCTTCCTTTTGGCGCTTGGCTTCTTCTACCAGGCGCAGCGTCTTGATGCGCTCTTCTTCTTCGGCCACGGTTTTTTCCACCGCGATGCGCTCACGGATGACGTCCTGAATCAGCTTGCGCTGTTCTTCTAAATCTCGTTCTTTGGCGATACCGGCCAGTTGTACTTCGCGTTCGCGTTGCACTTGCTGCAGGGCCCGGTCCTGCTCTACTTTTTCTTTTTCCACGGCCATCAAGCGCTGCGTGTTCAGCTCGGCCAGTTGAACCTCTTGATTCTTGCGCACGTTGTCGATCGACAACTCTTGCTCGGCGGCGATGCGGGCTTTCTCGAAGCGCATGTGCTCTTCGGCCTTGACCTTCTCGATTTCGGCATTCTCGCGGGCCGTCATGTTTTCGATTTCGCGTCGATACTTCAGTTGAGCGTCGGCCTTGTCGCGCTCCATAGCGCCCATCTGTTGGGCCGTATTGGTGTCTTTTTGGAGTATCTCTTTTTCGCGGTCTCGCTGAATTTCGTTGGTCATGATCTGCTCTTTGGCAGTCAGTTCGGTAATTTTTTTGATACCTTGAGCGTCCAGAATGTTCTTGGGGTCGAGCGTATTCATGGGCGTCTGCTCGAGAAAGTCGATAGCTACGTCCTCCAGTTTGTAGCCGCTCAGGTCTTCGCCGATGACCTTGATGATCTCGGAGCGAAACTGTTCCCGGTGCGTGTAGAGTTCGATAAACTCCAGTTGTTTGCCAACCGTCTTGAGGGCTTCAGAGAACTTGGCGTCAAAAAGCTTGCTGACGGTGTTCGGGTCGGAAGCCCGTTCGGTTCCGATCGACTGGGCCACCTTGATGACGTCGTCTGCCGTTCGATTGATGTGGACGAAGAATGTCACCTTGATGTCAGCGCGAATGTTGTCTTTGCAGATCAGGCCCTCTTTGCCGGACCGGGATATCTCCATGGCGTGCACCGAGATATCCATAATCTCGTAGCGGTTGAAAATGGGGTAGACGAGACCACTGGTAAAATGGACTTCGGGCTTGTCGTGCTTGCCCTTGATGATGAGGGCCTGGCCTTGCTCCACGAATTTGCGCATACGGGCCAGGACGAAGACGGCGATGACGGCCGCAAAGACGGACCCCCCGACGAGAAATCCTCCCAGCCCAAGTTTGAAAATGAAATCCAAAGTGGTTCCCTCCCGCTTGTTAACGGTTGATTATTTTGTTCTCAACAAAGAAGGAGGCGGCCTTCGGTTCACTTTTGACAGAATCCTAGTAGAAATCGGGCCCAAATTTTGGAGGACCCGAGAGTCTAGCGTTCGCGCTGGTTGAGAAAGATCAGTCCGGCGCTGACGCAGCCCAGTGCGCCCAAGCCTACAGCCGCCATTGTGGAACCGGCGGCCGCTCCCAGATAGGCCCCTCCGGCCAGGCCCGCGGCGCCTCCAACCAGGCCTCCTGTGAGAGCCGCTGCTACCGTGCCTGCTTCGCTGGTTCCAAAGACATTTTCTGCCAGCAGTCCGCCTGCCAGGGCGCCCAGGGCGGCGGCTCCGGGGGTGGCAGCTACGGCTCCGGCCACGGCGGCCAAAGTGCCTCCGGCCACACCGGCATAAATACCGGCAGCCACCGGCAGGGCAATTTTGGTGAATTTGACAGCACTGTGGACAAAGCTACGCTCAGGTTTGGGTGATGGCTTGAAGCCGTCCTGAGGGCCCTGTGGAGGTTTGTGGTTGGGGTTGCTCAGGGGGCGGGGTCGCTGCGGTGGCCGGGACGGGAGGTAGCTGATCTGCATGCTTACAAACTATGCGCACCGGCTCTCCAAAGTGTGAACAGAGGGTTACCAGTCGACGAGGCTGGGCAGATTTCAGGTATGAATCAAGATATTGCCAAACTCCGCCGCGACTATCTGACGGCGCCCCTGCGCCGCAGTCACATGGACCCCGACCCGTTGGTAGAATTTCAGCGCTGGTTTGCCTCGGCCATCGAGCGCGAACCCCATGAAGCCAACGCCATGACCCTGGCCACCGCCGACGCGCAAGGCCGGCCTTCGGCTCGAATCGTTCTGCTCAAAGAAGTGGACCGTGGGGGCTTTGTTTTCTTCACCCATTACGCCAGCCGAAAAGGGGTGGAGCTGGAATCAAATCCGCAGGCTTGCCTGGTTTTTTACTGGCCAGATCAGCATCGCCAGGTGCGTGTGGAGGGGCGAGTGGAGCGGCTCGAGGTTGAAGCCAGCGACGCCTACTTCCAAAGCCGGCCCCGAGGCGCGCAGTTGGGTGCCTGGGCTTCGCAGCAGAGCCGACCGGTGGCCTCTCGGTCGGAGCTTGATGATCTCTGGGCCAGTGTGCAAGACCGCTTTCCTGGGCAGGAAGTGCCTCGGCCCGCACACTGGGGGGGGTATCGGTTGATGCCGTCGGTGGTCGAGTTTTGGCAAGGGCGACCTGACCGAAATCACGATCGAATCGAATACCGTTTGGAGGGCGAGGGCTGGCAGCGCAGTCGACTGATGCCTTAGATTTGGGGCATCAAGCGGCGAAAAGCTCGCAGAACGTGTTCCAACTGCTCGTCATCAAAGTCAAGGTGGGTGACGGCTCGAAATCGGCGGGCGTGCATACGCGACAGGCGGACATTGTCGGCTGCCAGTCCTTGCTCTAATTGGTCGGGTGAGTGACGGTCGGGCACTTCGAAGAAGACCATGTTGGTGCGCAGCGGCACTCGCTCCACCACCAACTGGGGAAGTTCCAGCAAGCCTTCAGCCAGTTGCCGGGCGCGCCGATGGTCTTCGGCCAGGCGGTCCACGTGATGCTGCAACGCATAGACCCCGGCGGCAGCCAGAATTCCGCTCTGGCGCATGGCGCCTCCCATCAGTTGTTTGAGTCGGCGCACCTGACCCGCCCGGGCCTGAGAGTGGGCCAGCACCGCCCCCACCGGGCAGCCCAGCCCCTTGGAAAGGCACACCGTGACGCTGTCAAAGGGAGATGCGATGCGACTGGGTGGCAATTCCATGGCCACAGCGGCGTTAAACAGCCTCGACCCATCCAGATGCAGGCTGAGCCCGTGTTGTCGAGCGGCGCTCGCCACGCTGTCCAGCTCTTCCACGGGCCAGGGGCGGCCACCCCCGGCATTGGTGGTGTTTTCGACCACCACCAGGCGGGGGCGCGGGGCATGCGGGCTGTCCTGGCGCAGCCGGGCCAGCACCGCATTACTGCCAAAGATGCCGGTCCAGGTAGGAATACTGCGCACGGCGGCCCGCGCGTGCACGGCCGCACCTCCCGCTTCATAGTTGAGAACGTGGCCGTTCTCGGCCGAGAGCACCTCGTCTCCGGGCCCGCAGAACAGTTGGATGGCGATCGCGTTGGCCATGGTGGCGCTGGGCAGAAAGGTGGCCGCCTGCTGCCCCAGCGTTTGGGCCACTTGCTGTTCTAGAGCCAGGGTGGTGGGGTCTTCGCCCCGCTGTTCGTCGCCTACCTGGGCCACCAGCATGGCTTGCAACATGGCCTGCGTGGGGCGGGTGACGGTGTCGCTGAAGAGGTCGATAAGCATGGTATGGGGCTTCCCTTGATACCCCCTTTCCTCCCTGCATTGATAGGTCACCCGTGCCCGAAAGGCGAAACCTCTCCCATGGAGATCTTTCCGCCACTCAACCAACCCGCCGACCTGGTGGGCTATAACCTGTTTGAATCTGACCCGGTTTTGGCAGAGTCCATCGCCGAAAATGCCTCATGGGCGGTGACCCAATTGAGCCGTTTTGGGGAGACCCTCGGCCAGGCCGATTGGCTGGAACAAGGCCGCCTGGCCAATCGACACGAGCCGATTTTGCAGGCTTTCAGTCGTCAGGGCCAGCGCATTGACGAGGTGGAGTTTCATCCCGCCTGGCATCGACTCATCGGCCTGGGCGTGGAGCAGGGCGTGCATTGCCTGCCCTGGGTGGAGGAGCGGGTTGGGGCCCATCAAGCCCGAGTGGCGGCTCACTACCTGTTGACTCAGATTGAGGCGGGCGTAGGCTGCCCGCTTACCATGACCTTTGCGGCTGTCCCGTCTCTGCGCCGGCAACCGGAACTGGCCAGCCAGTGGGTGCCACGCATCACCTCGCGACAGTACGATTTTGGCCTGCGTCCCCCCCAGGACAAGAAGGGGTGCCTGATGGGCATGGCCATGACCGAGAAACAGGGAGGCAGCGATGTGCGTGCCAACACCACCCGGGCTGAGGCTCTGGGCGACGGCACCTATCGTTTACAGGGCCACAAATGGTTCTGTTCCGCCCCTATGTGTGACGCCTTTCTTACCCTGGCCCAGATGTCGGCTGGGGTCACCTGCTTTTTGGTGCCGCGCATTCTTCCTGACGGACAACGCAACCGGGTTCACATTCAACGACTCAAAGACAAGGTGGGCAACCGCTCCAACGCTTCCAGTGAAATTGAGTATCACGGTGCCATCGCCTGGCGGGTAGGGGAGGAAGGGCGAGGAGTTCCTACCATTATTGAAATGGTCAACCACACTCGGCTTGATTGCGTGGTGGGTACCAGTTCGCTGATGCGAGCGGCCCTGGTGCAGGCTCTGCATCATTGTCGCACCCGCTCGGCTTTTGGTCGAAAACTTGTCGAGCAACCGCTGATGCAAAACGTGCTGGCCGACCTGACCCTGGAGTGGGAGGCGGCACTGCAATTGATGTTGCGTCTGGCTCAGGGCTTTGATGGAAGCGTCAAGGATCCCGGCGAAGCTGCCTTCGTTCGCCTGGCCACGGCCGTCTCCAAATACTGGGTGTGCAAAAGGGGAGCCCGCTTTGCCCAGGAGGCCATGGAGTGCCTGGGCGGCAGTGGCTACGTAGAGGAATCGGTCATGCCTCGTCTTTATCGCGAGATGCCGCTGGCCTCCATCTGGGAAGGCAGTGGCAATGTGATCTGTTTGGACGTGCTGCGGGCGGTCCACAAAACCCCCGAGACGCTAGAGTTGTTTTTCGCCGAGGTGGAATCCACTCGTGGCGGCGATCGGCGCCTTGATCAAGCGGTCGATAATCTCAAGGCCTCCTGGCGGCGGCCCGAGGAAGCCGAAGTCAGAGCCCGTCGTCTGGTAGAGCGGATGGCCCTGGTTTTGCAGGGTTCACTGCTGCTGCGCCGCTCTCCCAGTTTTGTTGCCGAGGCTTTCTGCGGCACTCGCCTGGGCGACAACTGTCTGATGGAGTTTGGCACTTTGCCCTCGGGTACCGCCCATCAGGCTCTGCTTGAGCGCGGTTGGCAAAACGCGCTGGCCTTGCGCTAGCGAGTTGGAGGATTCCCCTCTGGTTCCTGGAAATTCGACGACCATGCCGAATTCCAAGACCACCACCTGTCAGATCAACGCCACACGCCTATACTCTTCACTCGAGACGTTGGGCCAGATTGGCCGCTATACCGATGCGGAGACAGGCCTGCAAGGCGTCTGTCGTCTGGCCTTGAGCGCCGAAGATGGAGAGGGTCGACGGTTGGTGCTTTCCTGGATGCGCGAATTGGGCCTGGAGGTTACCGTTGACCGAATTGGCAACGTTTACGCTCGTCGCTCGGGCCTGCGCCCCGACCTGGCTCCGGTGATGGTGGGTTCGCATATCGATTCGGTGCCAACCGCCGGGCGTTTTGACGGCTGCCTGGGTGTGTTGGGTGGCCTCGAGATTGTGCGCACGCTCAATGAACGGGGGACGGAAACCCAGCGTCCCGTGGTGGTGGCCTTTTTTACCGACGAAGAAGGCTGCCGATTTGGTACCGACATGCTGGGCAGCGCCGTGGCTACCGGGCGATTGGCTCTGGAGCAGGCCTATGATTTGAGGGACCGAGAAGGCCTTCGGCTGGGTGACGAGCTGGAAAAGATAGGATTTCTGGGCCAGGCTGACGAGAAGGTGGCTGCTCCCTACGCGTACCTGGAGTGTCACGTGGAGCAGGGCCCCATTTTGGGAGCCAAAAGGGTGGACATCGGGGTGGTGACGGGCGTTCAAGCGATTTCCTGGCAAGCCTTGACCATCCTGGGAAAATCGGCCCATGCCGGAGCTACGCCCATGAATTTACGTGCCGACGCGGGCCTGGCTGCCTCTCGAATCAACGTTCAGTTGCGTGCCATGATCGCCTCTGGAGAGTACGGCGAGATGAGGGCCACCATGGGGTGTATCGCCCCTCAGCCGGGTCTTGTCAATATTGTGCCCGGACGGGTAGAGGCAACCGTCGACCTGCGCAATCCCTCGGACCTTCATATGCGCAAATCCGAGCAAGATCTGCTGGCCTTTTATGAGCAGGTCCAGAGCGAAGAGAAAGTGGAGATTCGCTGGCGGCAGACGGCTCGCACCGAGGCGGTCGCGTTTTCTCCCTCGCTTCAGCAGCGCATCGCCGAAGCTGCTCAGGGCGCCGGCCTCAGCCACCAGCCGATCATTGCTGGAGCTGGCCACGACGCCCAGGAGTTTGCCCGCATCTGCCCGTCCGCGATGGTTTTCGTGCCCGGCGAGTATGATGGGATCAGTCACAACCCTCGTGAATTTTCTACCCAACAACAATGCGCCAATGGCATCCATGTGATGTTTGAGGTGTTGCTGCAATTGGCAAACGAAATCGCCTTTTGAGCGACGGGCTGACCTCTTGGACTGCGTCCGAGCGATCTTGAAAGTACCTGTCGATGGGTATATACTATGGTATCTATCGTGAATAGAGGACACCGCCGCCGTGAGCCAGGTTGCCAAACTGTTTATCAATGGGCGAAGTCAGGCGGTACGGCTGCCCGCCGCCTATCGATTCGATACCAAACAGGTCTTCATTCGCAGGGACCCGGAAACGGGCGATGTAATGTTGTCGCGCAGACCGGCGGACTGGGATGATTTCTTTTCTGCCCTGAAGGATACGGATGTGCCTGATGACTTCTTAGACGAGAAGGAACGCAACCAGGCAATGCACCCTCTTGATCCCTTCGAAGGATGGAGCGAATGAAGAAATATTTGCTTGACACCAACACCGTCAGCCACCTGGTCGACTGGACAAGGTGAGAACGACCCGTTGAAGGTCCCCTTTAGCCTTTTACGGCTCCGTCGCTGAGGCCTTTCATCAGGTGGCTGTGGGCCACGGCATAGAGGGCGATGCTGGGCAGCATGACGATGACAATGCCGGCATACAGTTGGCCAAAGTCGGCTCGATACTGGCTGACGATGGTCAGATTGGCCAGCCCCAGCGGCAGGGTACGCAATTTCTCGCTGGCGTGACCGGAGAGTAAAATGAAGGCCAGAAAGTACTCGTTGTAGATACTCAGAGCGGTAAACAGGGCTACCGTACTCAGTCCGGGCCGGGCCAGCGGCAGAAATAGGGTCCAGAAGGCGGTGGCCGGTGTGCAGCCGTCGAGCAGTGCGGCCTCATACAGCTCTTGGGGCAGGCGCGCAAAAAAAGCTCGCAGTAGCAGCACGGCGTAGGGAATGCCGCTGGCGGTGTAAACCAGGATCAGGCCCCAGTGGCTGCCCAGCAGTCCTAACTGTTTGAGCAGAAAGAAGAGGGGCAAGACCACCAACTGCAGCGGGATAACCAGACCGGTGGCCAGTGCGGCCTGGGTCAGGCTGCTGGCCGGCAACCGGAAGCGTGCCAGGGCAAAAGCCAGCGAGGCGCCAAACAGGACCGTCAGCCCCGTGCTCCAGGCGGTGACCCACAAGGAGTTCCAAAAATAGCGGGCAAAGCCGGACAGGGCAAAGGCCTGCACGAAGTTGTTCAGAGTCCACCGTCGGGGCCAGCCGAGGGGGTCGAGAAAGACATCGGGGCCCGGGCGAAAGGCTGCCAGGCAGATCCAGCCCAGCGGTAACAACACCGAGAGGGCGGTCGCCAGCAGCAGTATGCGTGTCAGCCAGCGCATCAGTCGTCTTCTTCCCAGCGGCTCAGGGCGGCTTGCAGGGCCAGCACCAGGGCCAGCAGGATCACCGCCAGGGCGGTGGCTTCCCCCAGGCGTAGTTCGGCAAAGGCGGTCTGCATCAGCAGTGTGCCCAGCACATGGACCTGGGTGGTGGGCTCCTGATTGGTGAAAAGCCAGACCGTCTCAAACGACTTGACGGCCGAAATCAGCAGAAGAAAATAGCCAGCCAGGACGGTGCTGCGTAAATAGGGCCAACTGACCGCCCAGAATTGTTGCCAGCGATTTGCGCCCTCCAGTCGGGCCGCTTCATAGAGTTCGCCAGGCACCTGGGTGAGGGCCGCGCTGCACAGGACCAGTTGGAAGCCGCCAGCGCTCCACAGAGCCAGAGGCAGCATGCTGGGGTAGAGGTGGTCCTGGCTGAGCCAGGTGTAGTTGCTAAAACCGGTCAGGCCCACTTTTACCAGCAACTGATTGAGTGGCCCCTGAGGATGATAGAGTTGCTGCCATACCAAAATCGAACCGATACCCAGCAGGTGTGGGAAGAAATAGAGGGCCCGCAGCCATTTGTGGCGCCGTTGGTCGGGCTGCAACAAGACTGCGAAGAGCAGACTCCAGGCCGTGATCAGCGTGGGCACACAGGCCATTAAGAAGAGATTGTTTCCCAGCGCTCGCCAAAATCGGGGCGAGGCCTGCAGCAGGTTGCGAAAGTTGAACGTGCCTACCCAGGACGGCGGGCCCAGACCGTCCCATTCGCATCCCGAGGCGATCAAGGCGGCCAGCGAGGGCAGTAAAAAAAACAGGGCGTAGATCAGCAGCGGAGGGGCGGCCAGCAACAGTAGGTCCAGTAGGGGTAGCTGGCGCAGGGCCTGGTGGCTCGGTTTGGGGGACCGTCCCAGGCTGACCAGGACCAGTATCACCAGGCCCAGCAACCATGGGCGCCAGGGGTAGAGCACTCCGACCTGATGGGGGTCACGGCCCAAACGGGCGGCCCCCACCTCGAGTTGGCGGGCCAGTTTCTCGGGTGTGGCGCGGTTGTGCAGGAGGTCGAAGCGAACGTCGGACCACACCTGGGCCATACCTGGATGAGTCGAGGCCATATCCTCGCCAAAGCTGGAGGTGGCCTGTTCCAGCACGCGGGCAAGGCCTTCCAGGTCAGGGGAGAGGGCCCGATTTGCCCCTACCACCGCCACCGGCAGGTCCTGGGTCTTGACCAACTGCAGCGCATGACTGCGGCGTGTGATGTAGCGCAGATAGTTGACTCCGCCCTGAGGATGAGCCGATTGGGCAAAGACAAAATAGTAGCCGGCTCCTACCTGAACCGCTCTGTGGGGGCGGTCGGAGGGGTTGGGGATGGGAAATTCTCCCAACTGAAAGTCAACCGGGAACTTGCCACGCATTTCGCTCTTGAACCACGATCCGCATACCAGCATGGCGGCGTGCCCCTGGAGAAATTCTAGTTGGGCCTCGGTATGGCTCATGCCCATGCTGCCTGGCTGAAAATAGTCTTGAGCCAGTTGCTGGACAAGGCGGAGCGATTCAATCATGGCCGGGTTGTCGAAGCTACCTGCTTTCAGTTGCAACTGTTCCCGATAGGCCTGAGGCCCGGCCAGGCAATAGTAGGCGTGATGAATGAGGGGCGAAGCATAGTAGGTGTAGCGACCCTGAAAGGCCAGCGGTGCCCGGCCGCTGCTCTTGATCTTCTGGCACAATTGGACCCATTGCCGCCAGGTGTCGGGCGGGCGCCAGGCGTTTTTTGCAAACAGGGCCTTGTTGTAGTAAACGGCTTGAATCGTGTATTGGAGGGGGATTCCGTAGACATGTCCGCGGACAGTGAAGCGCTCCAGGCTGCCGGGCAGAAAATCGTCGCGCCAGCGGCCGCTGCCGTCCCAGTTTGGGCCGTCTAACCACGAGTCCAGGGCCTGGATTTTTCCCTTGGCGATTAACTGCTCATAGGGCAGGTTGGCATTGCTGACCTCGGGTGGCGCCCCCTCGAGCAGGCGGATGCGCACCTTCTCGCTGATGCGTGGGTCGCCATAAAGGGTCACATTTCCCATTTCTTGGGCGCAGCGTTGAAAATACTCGAGCCCTTCTCCGCCTTCAAACAGGGCCACTTCCACGGGTTGGGCCCAGCAGGCACAAGTGAGCAGCCACAGCCAGATCCACCAACGCATTGCGGCTGCTTGCCTATTCACCAGACAATTCCCGCTGTGCGCCCCAGGATTGGGGCTGGCCTGGCCTGGGTAACTCCTGGCCATGACCACCCCCAAACTTCGTGCTCTGCACCGCCAGGTGGGCCTTGGGGCCTCCGTCTTTTTGCTTATTGCAGCTCTGACAACGCTGGTCATCAATCATCGCGAGTCGCTTTTTCCGCCTGTGCGAGACGTGAAGGGCCCCTACGATCAGTATTTGCTGTCCCATGCGATTTGCGCCAGTCACCCTGACAAGGTGCTGGTGGGCACGGCCTCCGGTCTGTTTCTCAGCGAGGATGGTGGCAAGGCCTTTACTTCGATCAATTTGCCGGTGCCGGCTCGGCAGGTGGTGGCGGTGGCCTTTCATCCCAACGAGCCCAGTCACTACTACGCCGTGCTCCGTCAGGACGGGGTGTTCTCGAGCATTGATGGGGGAAAGCTCTGGACCAAAGTCAACTTTCCCTCCCAAGTACCCATTCAGAGTTTTCAAGTGGGATTTGATGGCACTCTCTCGGTGCTGACCAGCGGGGGCCTGCATCGCAGAGTGCAGGAAAATTGGACGCTGGTTCCGGGTACCGAGGCTTCCGGGGCTCCGCCCAAGTCAGGTCGCCGAGATGTGCTTAGACTGGCTTATCGTTTGCACGACGGTACCTTCTGGGGGGGCGTTGGGATTTGGGTGACCGATCTGCTGGCCGTGAGTATCTTGTTTTTAGTGGGCAGCGGTTGGTCCTTGTGGCGCCGCCTGGCCAGTGGGAAGTGAACGGTAAAGGGCTTCCCACTGAGGCAGAATCACTTCCCAACTAAAATTTTGTTGCACTCTCAGGCGACCGTTCCGTCCATGGAGCCTGCGCAGTTCTTCCTTGTTTGCGTATTGCTCGATGGACAGGGTCAGGTTCTGGTGCTCCAGGGTCGAGGACAGCAGGCCGGTTTGGCCGTCCGCTACTACCTCGGCCAGGCCCTCGCGGGCGTAGGCCACCACCGGCACTTCCAGCGCCATCGCCTCCAGGGCCACCAGCGAAAAGGTTTCGCGGGGGCTGGCCTGGACCAAAACTTTGAGGCCCGCCAGATAGGGGAGGGGGTCATCGATGTGGCCGGGCATCCAGATGCTGTCTTGCACTTCTAGATTTTGGGCCAGTTCTTGCAAGGCCAGCAGCTCGGGCCCCTCGCCTGCCAGCAGCAGGCGTGCCTGCGGTCTGGTTCGCAAAAGGGGGGCACAGGCCTGGATGACGTCATTTACCCGTTTACTCTCCAGCATCGAGCCCAGGTAGCCTATCCAGTAATGATCGCGCATCTGCTCGGGAATGGCCTGGGTCAGGGGAGGTACGTCCATCCCGTTGTATATCACCTGGTAGGGTAAGTTAGGGGTGAGTACTTCTTGCATCTGGCGCTGTAGAGCGTGGGATACGGGCACTACGGTCTGGCACTGACGGTAGCACCAGCGCAGCCAGGCCGACCCGGCCGAATCCAGGAACGAATGCTCGGACTTAATCAGGCTTGCGCCCCTCAAAAGGAGACGACACAAGGGACCAAAGAGGGCCAGGTCACGGGTGGCCTGGCAGTGGACGATGTGAGGAGGCGCAGCCCCCATGGCCTGGTAGGCGGCCAGGTAGGATGCGGGGTCGATCTCTCCGCGGTAGGGGATGGCCAGAAAGGGTAATCCCTGCCGGGCCAGCCAGGAATCCTGGCGGCAGGCTAATCGGACCTGGTGACCGACCCGCTGAAGGGCCTGTCCCAACTGAATCGTGAAGCGTTCCGCTCCACCGCGGCCGCGGTTTTCGTTGGCCAGAACAATCTTCAGCATGGCTGGTTGTATGGCCCAGAGGACGCCTTTTTCCCTTTTGATCGGCCGCATGGGAAATTTCCCACTTGTCAAGTCGACAATCTATCTGGTATAAGAGGGTTTCTAAGTTTTGAGCACGTGAAGGAGGCCCTATGGCCAAGAAACAAACCCGGGTGATTATTACGCTCGAATGTACCGAGGCTCGCAAAGAAGGGGCCACTCCTTCTCGTTATGCCACCACCAAGAATCGTCAGACCCATCCAGACCGGATGGAGAAGAAGAAATACAATCCCAATCTTCGCCGCCACACCATTCACAAGGAAGTCAAATAGTCACTTCCACAGGGCAGGCAAAGGGCTCCGCAAGGAGTCCTTTTCATTGGTGCGCCAGGCATGGCGCGAAGCGACAGGCATGGTGCACGCATCCTGCCTGA